>DLDU01000036.1 GCA_002481295.1 Prevotella sp. UBA7764
AATATGTCCTTTATGTCTTTCTGTCTAAAAAGGAAAATCTGTCTCTCTGTTACTCTGTCTTTTTCGTCTGTTCTTCTGTCTTAACTTCTGACAATAAACCGCGGCTGAGAATCTATTCTTTTGAACGAAGACCCATGCCGACCGGATTTTCGCCAAAACAAGGCTGTTTTGCAAATTACTAACAGTCAATCAGTTACGGTAAAAGCACCGTCGTCAATCGAGAAAAAGCTTGTTTTTTGTCTGTCAAACAACTGAGATGACACGCACAAACAACTGAGATGACCTGCACAAACAACTGAAATGACCCGCACAAACAACCGAGATGACAGCAGAAGAGCACTTTTGGGGGCGAAAAAACGCTGTTTTTTGTGGAAAAGAAATAAGAAAGCCTGTCCACTCAACTCTAGATTGCGAGTTACGGTGAACAGGCTTTTGTAAGAACATTTCAGGAAGAGAGTGGATCACTCGTCAAAGTTGAGCTCCGGAGCCTTTTCCGCACCTGCTGCAGCCTCAAACTTCTCCATGCGATTGAAGCCGAACATACCGGCAAAGATCACATTGGGGAAGGTGCGCACATCCTGGTTGTAGTCCTGCACAGCCTCGTTGTATTTCTGCCGAGCATAGTTGATACGGTTCTCCGTGCCCTCCAGTTGTATTTGCAGACTATGGAAGTTTTGGTTCGCCTTCAGTTCGGGATAACGCTCCGCGACCACCATGAGTTTGCCGAGAGCCTGAGAGAGCTGTCCTTGCGCGGCCTCGAACTGCTTGAGTTTCTCCGGCGTAAGGTTGCTGGCATCGAGTTTCATCTGCCCGACGGAGGCCCTTGCCTTAGTGACCTCCTCAAAGGTCTGGCGCTCGTGCTTGGCGTAAGCCTGTACCGTCTTGGCGAGATTAGGGATGAGATCGGCACGCCGCTGATAAGAAGCCTGCACGTCAGCCAACGCCGTCGTAGCCGTCTCCTGCTTCTCGACCATTCCATTATAGGCACTGCAACCACCAACACCAAACAATACTATCACCGCAAGGATGATGAGTATGATCAAATTAGTTTTCTTCATATTGAAAGGATTAAATTATAATTATCAACATATATTACCAGCCTCCACCAGCTCCTCCGCCGCCAAAGCTGCCACCACCGAAGCTGCCGCCACTGAAGCCTCCGCCGGAACTGCCTCCGAAGCCACCACCACCACCGAAGATGAAGGGCGGGAACCAGTCGTCGTCGTCATGACGGCGACGGCGTTTCTTCTTAGGATGATACCACCCCAGTTTGGCCAGCAACAAAAGAATAAACTGATAGATCGGGTATCCAAAACAAGCCAAAAGGACAACAAGAATCGTGAGCCATGAGTCCTCATCGTCGTCGGAACCGATTTCCTCACCGTCGACGACAGCCTTTCCCGTTTTGAACTTAGAATAGAGTGCCTGTGCCGTAGAGAGAACAGCGGCGTCGATGTCGTTGACTTTCATATTCTTGACGATGCACTGCTGGGCAATGTCGTCGCACTCCACATCGGTCAGATCAGCTTCAAGGCCCTTTCCCGGCGCAATGAAATAACGGCGGTCGCCCACGGCCAGGACGACGACCAAGCCGCGCCGGTCTTTCTTCGTCCCCACTCCATAATGGTTGCCGATGTCCTCTGCCATACGGAAGCAGTCAGCATCCTTGACATGTCCCACCACCACGAAGACCGTCTGAATGCCGCACTCCGTCTGTAAGCGGCGGAAACAGACATCAGCCGAGTCGCGCATAGAGGGCGACATGAGCCCCTCCGGATCACAGATATAGCGGTTGCGATCCTGCAAGTGCACCATCGGCACATCGTCAGCTGTCCACACCTTGGCCGAGACGGGCAGGGCGAAGAGCCAAAGCAAGACGACGATCATCTGCACAAAGAAACCTTGACGAAGCTGTTTCATGTCATTATTGAGCCTATTAGCGTATGATTACTGCAAATATAATGAATTTCGCTGAAGCGTAAGGACAAACGCAACAAATAATAACAACTTTTCATAAGTAATCATAGCTTAGCTCACTTAATCACCGACGCTTTGATGATCCTCACGTCCTCCAGCGGCCGGTCGCTCTCGTCGGTGGCCACATGATCGATGGCGTCCACCACATCCAGTCCTTGGATCACTTGTCCGAAGACGGTGTACATGCCATCGAGATGTGGCGTGCCGCCGACGGTCTTGTAATACTCTCGAATCTCCGGCGTGAACTTCACGGTGCCATGCGTCAGCGAGTCAGTCTTGTGCTGGATGCGGTCAAGCGACTTGTCGGAATAGGTTCTACCCCAAACGATATAGAAATGCGCTCCGCCAGAAGCCCGCTGCGGGTTGACGCTGTCGGGCTCCCTTGCGGCAGCCAAAGCGCCACGCTTATGGAAATACTGAGGATAGCGGAACTCAGCGGGCACGGTATAGCCAAGGTCATAATCGCCCAACTGTGCACCCGGTTTGGCGTGACGCGAGGTAGAGTCGCCCGCCTGAATCATGAAGTCGGCGATGACCCGGTGGAAGAGAATGCCATCGTAATAGCCCGAACGCACCACCTTGAGGAAATTGTCGCGATGGCGTGGCGTCTCGTTGTACAGTTCCACAACGATATTGCCCTTTGTTGTCTGCAACATCACCTGGTGGCGTAAGGTGTCGGTCTTTGTCTCTCCTTGTGCCCATGCCGCAGACACGGCGAAGAGTACGAGCGTGAATAACAATGCTACTTTTCTCATAGTCACTTATTAGAAATCTGATTACACGGGGTAAAATTACACAATCCCTGTTTATTTTTGGTCGTTTTTTCCCCAAAAATACTAAAATTTAAGATTTAAAAGGCATAACCGGCTGAAAAGACTTTGCCGTTTAAGATAAATAGCCTAAATTTGCAGGAGAATACATTATCCATAAGACGTGGAGAAGATTTCATCATCCACCTCTTTACAACTCATTATTTAAAAGGACAACAAAGAACATGAAAAAGATTATCATTCCGCTCGTCATAGTCGTATTATTGCTGTTGGGAGGCATCGCCTGGCTCTATACCAGTCTGAGCAAACAGAAGGAGGAGAACAAGGAGATGGTGCAGCTTGCCGACCTGGACAAGAAGGAGATGGAGAATGAATATCAGCAATTCGCCAATCAGTACGGTGAGATGAAGACCCAGATCAACAACGACTCCATCATCGCCCAGCTGACCCAAGAGCAGGAGCGCACCCAAAAGCTCTTGCAGGAACTGCGCAACACCAAGAGTACGGATGCCCGCGAGATCGCACGACTCAAGCGCGAGCTGGCTACAGTGAGAGCCGTGTTGCGCAGCTATGTCATCCAGATCGACTCGCTCAACCGCGCCAATGAGCACCTCACAGCGGAAAACACACGAATAAGAGGACAATATGATCAGGCCACCCAGCAGATCGCCGGACTCAATAGCGAGAAAGCCGGACTGGCCGAGAAAGTAGCCATCGCCGCACAGTTGGACGCTACGGGCATCAACCTCACGGCCATGAGCAAACGTGGCAAGGCAACGAAGAAGATCAAGAAAGCCAAGGCTCTGCAGGTCTCCTTCTCTATCGCCAAGAACGTCACTGCGGCCAGCGGCATGAAGACCGTCTATGTCTGCATCAACACACCGACAGGAGCTCTGCTCTCGGGTGGCGGCTCGTTTAACTACGAAAACCGTACAATTCCCTGCACCATGAAGCGCTCGGTGGAATACAACGGCAACGAGACACCTGTCACCCTCTTCTACAACATCGGACAGGCGCTGGAAGGCGGCACCTACCGCGTGAGCATCTTTGCCGACGGCAACATGATTGGCTCGCGCAGCTTCACGCTGGAATAAGGACTTCACGGTCCGAACAAAGACACGGATAAACGTCAGTAAACAGATATGAGAAAGTTCACTTTCGCCATTTTACTTTCAGGATGCGTATTGGCTGCCCACGGACAGACCGTGCTGACACTGGACAGTTGCCGGGCTTTGGCCCTCCGCAACAACAAACAGATCAATGTCGCACGTCTGGGCAAAGAGGTGGCAATGAACACCCGCAAGGCAGCACGCACGAAATACCTGCCAAAGGTGGATGTTCTGGCCGGCTATGAATTCACCAGCCGCGACATCAACCTGCTGAGCAACAAACAGAAGAACCTGCTCAACAACATGGGCACCAACCTCGGCAGCCAGGTCGGAGGAGACTTGCAAAAGGGTATTACGGAGAAGATGACCGAGCTGGTGAAGCAAGGAGCCATCAGTATGGAGCAGGCTCAACAGATCGGTGCGATGATGCAACAAGCCGGTGCTCCCATCGGACAGTACGCTGCCGGCATCGGCAACACGTTGGGCCAGCAAATTGTCGATGCCTTCCGCACCGACACGAAAAACGTTTTCGGCGGTGCCGTCATCCTGCGCCAGCCGATCTTCATGGGTGGTGCCATCAAGGCAGCCAACGCCATTGCCGACATCACAGAGGAGATGGCCGACAACGATGAAAGCCTGAAGACACAGGGCACAATCTATGCTATCGACAAGGCCTACTGGACAGTCGTCTCCCTCAAGCATAAGCAAAAACTGGCTTACAGCTATCGCGACCTGGTGAAGAAGCTCGACGACGATGTCAAGAAGATGATCCGTCAAGGAGTGGCCACCAAGGCCGACGGACTGAAAGTGGACGTGAAGGTCAACGAGGCCGAGATGGACATCACCCGTGTCGACGATGGTGTGACGCTGGCCAAGATGCTGCTCTGTCAGCTTTGCGGCATCCCGATGACCGACCAGATCACGCTGGCCGACGAGGAAGGCAACGGACTGGAGAAGAGCAACGTGAAGTTTACCGACTATCAGCCCGACTCCACCTTCTCAAGTCGCCCTGAGGTGCGTCTGCTGCAAAACGCAGTGGACATGAGTGAGCAAGGCACCAAGGTCATCCAGGCCGAATACCTGCCTCACGTAGCACTGACAGGCGGATATATGATCACCAATCCCAATGTCTACAATGGTTTCCAAAAGCGTTTCTCCGGCGTGTGGAACGTAGGCGTGACCGTGCAGGTGCCGGTTTGGAACTGGTTTGAGGGCCGCTACAAGGTCCGGGCCTCCCGTGCTGCCACGAGCATGGCACGCATGGAACTGAGCGACGTGCAGGAGAAGATCAACCTGCAGGTGACTCAAAGCCGCTTCAAGGTGAAAGAAGCCCGCAAGCGTCTGACCATGGCCAACAACAATGTCAAGAGCGCAGAGGAAAACTTGCGCTGTGCACAGGTAGGATTCCGTGAGGGCGTCATTCCCTCCACCGATGTCATGGCTGCGCAGACGGCATGGCAGAAAGCCCACAGCGACAAGATCGACGCAGAGGTAGACTTGCGCGTCAGCGAGGTGAACCTGGAGAAAGCATTGGGTATCCTCGAATAAACCATCAACGAACCAAAGAAGAAAAAACATAAAAGAGATGTCAGCAAAAACACAACATAACAATATACTGCTTGCCGTGCTTGGATTCTCAGCAGCAGTGGCAATCGTAGGTGTCATTGGTTTCTTCGCTTTCGGCAAGACCGACGAGATTATTCAGGGCGAGGTGGAAGTCGGCGACTATCGCGTCAGCTGTAAGTTGCCGGCGCGCATCGAGGAGATACGCGTCAAGGAAGGCGACTACGTGCATGTCGGTGACACGCTTGCCATCCTGCAGATTCCTGAGGCCAACGCACAGCAGAAAGTAGCGGAAGCCACCGAGGGCGCCACTCAGGCTATCAGCAATCTGACCGATGAGGGTGCGCGCAAGGAACAGATACAGAGTGCCTACGACTTGATGCAGCAGGCCATGGCCGCTGAGGACATCGCACGGAAGACCTATACACGTATGCAGAACCTCTACAACGAGGGCGTGATGAGTGCACAAAAGCGCGACGAGGCTTTGGCAGCCTTCAAAGCCGCCGAGGCACAGGTGAAAGTGACGCAAAGCCAGTATCAGCTGGCCAAGAGCGGTGCACGCAAGCAAGAGAAGATCGCTGCCGCCAAAAACACTCAGGCAGCCAAAAGTGCCGTTGATGTCGTCAAGTCAATTCTGAGAGAGACCGTGCAGATCTCTCCCGTGGAGGGCGAAGTCAGCGATGTCTACCCAAAGGTTGGCGAGTTGGTGGGCATGGGCTCTCCGATCATGAACATCAACATCATGTCGGACATGTGGGGAACCTTCAACGTGCGTGAAGACCAACTGAAAGGTCTGAAGGTCGGCGATGAGTTCACCGCTTTCTCTCCTGCTTTCAACAAAAACGTGAAAATGAAAGTCTACGACATCAAGGACGAGGGCTCTTACGCCGTATGGAAAGCCACAAAGAGCAACGGACAGTACGATCTGAAGACCTTCGAGGTGAAGGCTCACTTCGTCAACAAGTTCGACGGACTGCGCCCCGGCATGTCGCTGATCATCAAGAATACCAAGAAATAACACAGAAGATTGAAAGAGAATAGCCTCTACACCTATCGCCCCAAGAGCATGACGCTCCACGAGGTCCTCTCCCGCATCTATCACATCTCGTTGCGGGAACTGGGGATCATGCGCCAGAATCCGATCTACGGATTCTGTACGGTGGTCTTTCCTATTGTCGTCATCATCTTTTTCACCTCGCTGATGGCAGGGGGTCAGCCGACCGAGATGCCGATTGGCATTGTAGATCAGGACAACACCACTACCACACGCGCAATGATACGGCAGCTCGACGCTTTCCAGTCGTCGAAGGTCGCCGGCTATTATCCCAACGTCAACGAGGCTCGCGAGGCGATTCAGCGCAATGAGATTTTTGCCTTTCTCTATATTCCGAAGGGCACAACAAGCGGACTGATGACAAGCACTCAGCCCAAGATATCGTTCTATTACAGCAATGTGACGCTCGTGGCTGGCAATATGCTCTTCAAAGACTTGAAGACGATCTGCACGTTAGGATCGGCGGCTGTCGGCAAGACCAAGCTACAGGCAATAGGTAAGACCAATGACGAGGTGCGCACCTTCTTGCAACCCATCGCCGTAGACGCCCATCTGATCGAGAATCCATGGGTGAGCTACAACATCTATCTGACTACCAGCATGGCACCGGGCGTGCTCATGGTCTTCATCTTCCTGCTCACTCCTTACGCCATCGGCACAGAGTTGAAGTTCAAACGCTCACGCCAACTCATGAAGATGGCGGGCAACAATATCTACATTGCCATTGCGGGCAAGATGCTGCCGATGACGCTGCTCTTCCTCACGATGATGTATGCCTTCGAGTTCTATATCTTCCACACACTCGACTTTCCACATCCAGGCGGAGTCGTACCCTTGCTGTTGATGGGCCTCCTCAGTGTTCTGGCCTGTCAGGGATTCGGCATCTTTGCCTTCGGACTGATGCCCTCTCTGCGTATGTCCATTTCGATCAGTGCGCTGTGGTCGGTGCTGAGTTTCTCAGTGGCCGGTGCCACCTATCCGCTGTCGGCCATGGATCCCGAGATCCAGTCCCTTGCGCAGTTGTTTCCCCTGCGCCATTACTTCATGCTGTACCAGATGTGCGAGTTCAATGGCTACCCACTGTCCTACGCCTGGTTCAACATCATGTTTCTGCTGATGATAGCAGTGCTGCCCATCTTCACGTTAAGAAATATCAAAAGGGCAATGCTGGTATACGTATATATTCCCTAAGCTATGCAAAACGAGAGCTTTTTCAGTCAAGTCAAGCAAGGACTCCTTGACACCTGCTATATCTGCGTGAAGGAGATGCGCGGTCTCGTCACCGACGAGGGTGTGCTGATCTTTTGCGTCCTCGTCCCGCTGTTCTATCCCCTGCTCTATTCTTGGATCTACAACAACGAGGTGGTCAGAGACGTGCCGGTAGCTGTCGTGGACCTCTCGCACTCCGCAGCCTCACGCGAGTTTATCCGTCACTACGACGCTGGCTCGGATGTGAAGGTGGCCTATATGTGCAACTCGCTCGACGATGCCAAAGAGCTCATCGGCAAGCAACAAGTGCATGGCGCACTCTATTTCCCAGAGAATTTCGCACGCAGGCTGGGACGCGGCGAGCAGGCCACGGTAGGTCTATACTGTGATATGAGTCTGATGCTCAACTACAAGGCGATCTATCAGACCGCCATGGCTGTGGCCGGAGAGATGAACAGCCGCATACAGCTCAGGCAGAGCAACGGCTTCACCAACCGCGACGACGAGATCACCACCAAGCCATTGGACTTTGACGAAGTGCCGATCTTCAATGTCACCGGCGGCTACGGCAACGCGATCATTCCCGGCGTGCTGATGCTTATCCTGCAACAGACGCTGCTTCTGGGCATCGGACTCGCTGCCGGTACAGCCCGTGAGAACAACCGCTATCAGGACCTTGTACCTATCTCGAAGCACTACAATGGCATCTTCCGTATTGTGCTCGGTAAGTCGTGGTGCTACTTCATGGTGTATATGGTCATGGCGGCTTACATCAGTCTGGTCGTACCACGCATGTTTCACTTCATCTCGTTGGTGACACCTTGGACAATACTCGGTCTGATGGCGCCCTACTTGCTGTCGTGCATCTTCTTCGGGATGACGCTGTCGTGTATGGTGCGCTACCGCGAGAATGTGATGTTACTCGTGGTCTTCACCTCAGTGCCGTTCCTGTTTATTACCGGTGTCAGCTGGCCGCAGTCCAACATCCCCGGCTTTTGGCAGGGAGTGGCGTGCCTTGTGCCTTCGACATTTGGCGTGAGAGGTTTCCTGCGTATCTCGTCGATGGGAGCCACGCTAAAGGACATCAGCGTGGAGTATCATGCACTGTGGATTCAGACATTTGTCTATTTCCTCACCACGTGCATGGTCTATCGCTACCAGATTGCGGCCACCCGCAAGCGTGCCTTCGACCACATGCAAGCCATGAGAGAAAAGATCGAAGAGGCAAAGCAAAAGAAAATACAGGCTGATGCGAAAGGCTCACCCGATAAACCAGGG
>DLDU01000069.1 GCA_002481295.1 Prevotella sp. UBA7764
GCAAGTGGGAAACTTTAGTTACTATTATATATCAAAATTCACGTGTTTTTTATCATTTATGACCGTAGATAGTAAGAAAAACACGCTATCTTTGCAGCAAAAAAATGATCAATAATCAAGGATTCCTATAACTGAAAACGTCATGACCACGCAATTGACTTCTATCTACTTGCTCAGCAATGACCAGGATATCCACTGGGGACTGACCGTCAGCACTGTCGGTTATCAGCATATCGCACCCGGAGAAGCCTATCCTCCTAAGGGACATCCGCAGGCTTATTCGTTCCAGGCGGGTAGGGGACGTGTGCTCGATGAGTATCAGTTTGTATACATCTCCCGCGGACGCGGCGTCTTCGAGTCAAAGAGCTTCGGACAGGCAACGGTCGGGGAGGGTGACATGTTTCTGCTCTTTCCCGGTGAATGGCACAGTTATCAGCCCGACGAAACCACGGGATGGGACGAATACTGGATAGGTTTCAAGGGACTGAATATCGACAGCCGCGTGAGCAATGGCTTCTTCCTGCCACGTGAACCAATCTTCCACGTGAGTCTCAGCGAGGACATCGTGCGGCTCTACCGCAATGCCATCGCCATCGCAAGCGAGCAGAGCATCGGATTCCAACAGATGCTCGGTGGTGTGGCAAACATGTTGCAAGGCTACGCCTTCGCCCTTAACCGCCACAACACCTTTGAAGATCAGCAGGCCGCCGAAGCCATCCATAAGGCTAAAATCATCATGACGGAGAAGTTCGGACAGAAGATTGGCCCCACTGATGTCGCTGACGCCATCAACATGGGATACTCCAAGTTCCGCAGGCTCTTCAAAGAATACACCGGTTACGCACCTTTGCAGTATTTGCAGGAGCTCCGCCTTCAGCGCAGCAAACAACTGCTCGTGGGTACTGATCTCACCCTCACCGAGATAGCAGACCGCGTTGGCTATGACAATGCCGACTACTTCTCTGCTGCATTCAAAAAGAAAAACCATATTACACCAGCCAATTTCCGAAAGAAAAGATGAAACACTATTTAGCCATTGATCTCGGAGCTACCTCCGGACGCACCATCGTCGGCACGCTCGACAAAGGCCGCATTGACCTTGAGGAGCTCACGCGCTTCGACAACCCGCTCATCGCTTTGGGCGGACATCTCTATTGGGATCTCTACGCTCTCTACAATGAAATCATACGCGGACTGCAGCTCACTGCACAACGTGGCATCGACATTCAGAGTATCGGCATCGACACCTGGGGCTGCGACTTCGCGTTTTTCGGTGACGACGGCGCACTGCTTGGCAATCCCATCGCCTACCGCGACCCGCACACCAACGGCATGATGGAGCACTTCTTCAACGATCGCATGCCTAAGGACGAGGTTTATCGCCGCACTGGCATACAATTTATGAACTTCAACAGCCTCTTCCAGCTCTATGCCATGGAGCAGCACGGCAACAGTGCCTTAAAGGCTGCCAGGAAGATTCTCTTCATTCCTGATGCTCTCGGATACATGCTCACCGGTAAGGCTGTCTGCGAGTACACCGTGGCATCTACGTCTCAGCTGCTCAATCCCGCTACCGGCGACCTCGACGAGGAACTTCTCCGTGCACTCGGCCTTTCCCGCGATGTCTTTGGACCTATGGCGATGCCCGGCACTGTCCTCGGCACGCTCACGCCGGAAGTACAGAAACTCACAGGGCTCGGAGCCGTGCCTGTGATCACCGTCGCCGGTCACGACACAGCCAGTGCCGTGGCTGCCGTGCCAGCCAAAGACGAGCACTTCGCCTATCTCAGCAGCGGCACGTGGAGCCTCATGGGTATAGAGACACCTAAGGCTATCATCAACGAGGAAAGCCAAAAACGCAACTTCACCAATGAGGGGGGAATCGACGGCACCACACGCTTCCTGAAGAATATCTGCGGCATGTGGATGTATGAGTGCTGCCGTCGCGAATGGAAGAAACAGATTCGCGCTGAGGAACACGATGAGAAGAAAGCTGAGCAGCGCATCAGCGAGGAGCTCGCACACCAGAGACTGCAGGATGACGCCATGAAAGAGGCACCCAACCGCACACTCCTCAACCCCGACGACCCAATGTTCGCCGCTCCGGACTCCATGCTGCTGGCCATCCGCGACTACTGTGAGACTCATCATCAGCCCATTCCCGCGACCCGTGCGCAGGTTTGCCGTTGTCTCTTCGACTCTCTCGTCAACCGTTACAAGACAGTCTTTGACTGGCTTCAGGACTTCGCTCCGTTCACTATCGACACGCTGCACATCATCGGCGGCGGCAGCCTCAATGCTTATCTCAACCAGATGACCGCTGACGCGCTCGGCGTGCGCGTGCTCGCCGGACCACAGGAGGGCACGGCTCTCGGCAACATCATGCTTCAGGCTAAGGCTGGCGGTGGGGTAGGGGACATCTGGGACATGCGTCGCGTCATTGCCCAAAGCATCACACTGAAAGAATATCAACCAAATAAATAAAGACCAATATGACAACGAAACAAATCCAACAGAACTATGAGATCGCCCGTGAACGCTATGCCGCACTTGGCGTAGACACCGACAAAGCACTGGAAACACTCCAGCATACACCGATCAGCCTCCATTGCTGGCAGGCCGACGATGTCGTCGGCTTTGAGCGCGGTGAGGCTGCTTCAGGCGGCATCCAGGCTACAGGCAACTATCCCGGACGTGCCCGCAATATCGACGAGCTGCGCCAGGACGTCGACAAGGTGCTCTCATTGCTCGGCGGTACCTTCCGTTTCAACCTCCACGAGACCTACGGCGAGTTTGGCGGAAAGTTCGTAGACCGTGACCAGGTGGAACCCAAATACTTCGAGGGTTGGATGCAGTGGGCGAAAGAGCGTCACATGAGCCTCGACTTCAACTCTACATCGTTCTCACATCCCAAGAGCGGCTCACTGACACTGGCCAATCCCGACAAGGAGATCCGCGACTTCTGGATTGAGCATACCAAGCGCTGTCGTCGCATCGCCGACGCTATGGGCAAGGCACAGGGTGACCCTTGCATCATGAACATCTGGATCCATGACGGCAGCAAAGACCTCACCGTGGAGAAATACCGCTACCGCGAGATTCTCAAAAACAGTCTTGACGACATCCTCGCTGAGAAGCTTCCCAACATGAAGGACTGCCTTGAAGCCAAGCTCTTCGGTATCGGACTGGAGGCTTACACCGTCGGCTCGCATGACTTCTATGCCGGCTACTGCTCCAAGAACAATGTCATCTACACACTCGACACCGGCCACTATGAGCCCACGGAGAACGTCTCTGACGCTGTCTCCTCGCTGTTGCTCTTCGTGCCCGAGCTGATGCTCCACGTCAGCCGCCCCATGCACTGGGACAGCGACCACGTGACGCTCTTCGACGACAACACACGCAACCTTTTCGCCGAACTGGTGCGTGCCAACGCCCTCGACCGTGCACATATTGGTCTCGACTATTTCGATGCGAGCATCAACCGCATCGGTGCTTACATCATCGGCGTGCGGGCCGCACAGAAGAGCCTCCTGCAGGCCTTGCTCGAACCGCTGCCCAAGCTCCGCCAATACGAGGATGAGGGTCGCTTCTTCGAGCGCCTTGCCCTACTGGAAGAGGAGAAGACACTGCCCCTCGGTGCTGTCTACGACTATTACAACTTGAAGAACAACGTGCCCGTGGCTGAGGACTACCTCGCCGACGTGGAGCAATACGAGAAAGACGTGCTCAGCAAACGCTGACACCTTATTTATATATAGGAACAGAAACTATAAACTACAGCAGGGTGGGGGAGTGTCCTCCATCCGCTGTCTACCGATTATGGAGATACTGATAGGTTTATTGATTATTGCTGCCGGTGCCTTCTGCCAGTCAAGTTGCTACGTGCCCATCAACAAAGTCAGGGAATGGAGCTGGGAAAGCTACTGGCTCGTACAGGGTGTCTTTGCCTGGCTGCTCCTGCCGCTGTTGGGTGCTGAGCTGGCCGTGCCGTCTGGTCATGGTCTCATAGAGCTGTTGGCCGGTGCCAACCGTTTCCATGTGGTTATGACAGTGTTCTTCGGAGTACTTTGGGGCGTAGGCGGACTAACCTTCGGTCTGTCGATGCGCTACCTCGGTGTAGCCCTCGGACAGTCTATCGCCTTGGGCACCTGTGCCGGACTGGGAACCATCATGGGACCGGTACTCATCAACGCTTTCTTCCCCGAAGAGCACGCTCTCAGCCAGCTGACCGCCTCTGTACTCATCGGTGTCGCCGTCACTCTTCTCGGCATTGCCATCATTGGATGGGCCGGGAAACGCAAGACGGCTACCCTCTCGGAAGAGGAGAAGCGCAAAGCTGTCAAGGACTTCAACTTCCCAAAAGGCATCACCATTGCGCTGCTCGCCGGGTTCATGAGCGGATGCTTCAATGTGGGACTGGAGTTTGGCAAGGACATCAACTTCGGTGAACTGACACCGGCGATGTACCGAACGTTGCCCGCCACGCTGCTTGTCACTCTTGGTGGCTTCGTGACCAACGCCGTCTACTGCTTGTGGCAGAACCAACACAACCACACATGGGGCGACTACGGCAAGGGGAAGGTATGGGGCAACAACCTCTTCTTCTGCTTTCTTGCCGGCGCACTGTGGTACAGCCAGTTCTTCGGACTCTCTTTGGGCAAGGGCTTCCTCTCTTCCTCACCCGTACTCACCACGCTCTCGTTCTGCATCCTCATGGCGCTGAACGTGGTCTTCAGCAATGTGTGGGGCATCATCCTTAAGGAATGGAAAGGCTGCGACCGCACTACGATAGCCATCCTCGTCACGGGTATCGTCGTGCTGCTCATCTCCTGTTTCCTTCCGCAAATCATTTGAATCAAATCATTCTATCACTTATGAAGAGTATATTGGAAAACCGACCGGCCTTGAAAGAGGAGGTCGAGAAGATTGCCGAAGTGGCCGGATACCTCTGGACCAACGGGTGGGCTGAGCGCAACGGCGGTAACATCACGGTGAACATCACAGACCTCGTTGACGACGACATCCGCCAGATGCCTGCTATCACTGAGCCAATTGCCATCGGTGAGAAGCTCCCTCACCTGCGCGGCTGCTATTTCTTCTGCAAAGGTACCGGCAAGCGTATGCGCGACCTTGCTCGCCGTCCTATGGACAACGGCAGCATCATCCGCATCCTCGACGATTGCGAGCACTACGAAATCATTGCCGACAATCCAGTCATGCCTACCAGCGAGTTGCCCTCACACCTTCTTGTCCACGACAAGCAGGTGGAGACAGGCAGTGGCTACAAGGCTACGCTCCATACCCACCCGATAGAGTTAGTGGCTATGAGCCATCACCGTCCGTTCTTAAAGAAAGACGTGCTTACCCGCCTGCTGTGGAGCATGATTCCCGAAACCAAGGCGTTCTGCCCGTTAGGACTGGGCATTGTACCCTACGAACTGCCCGGTAGCGTGAAACTCGCTGAAGGCACGCTCAATGCCCTGGCCGACTACGATGTCGTGTTGTGGGAAAAGCATGGTGTCTTTGCAAAAGGCACCGATATCATGGACGCCTTTGATCAGGTCGACGTGCTGTCGAAGAGCGCAAAGATCTACATCGATAGCCGTGCAATGGGCTATGAGCCCGAGGGCATGAGCGACGAACAGATGAAGGAGATGACCCGCGCCTTCCATCTGCCAAGATAAAACTGCCGTACGCTGCAATACGCTACAGCCAATACACTATATTCTGTACGCTGCATTCAGTATTTCAGTGCGCCACAATCGTTACGCTACAAAACACATCAAAGCCCTGTATCCTCCGCTGTCGCGGCTCGGATACAGGGCTTTCTCAGTCTATCTATGTACCTTGTTGACCTCATGAACAGTCCTATCACACGCAAAGACTTTGGCAAGTTGGCAATGAGCAAGACTTGTACAATCAGAAGCTCCACTGACTTTAAATTGGCATAGCGGGGGCATTCACAATGATTTTCCGCCTATCTGTTGGAGAAGCAAAAACTATTTCGTAATTTTGTGGAAACAAATCTAAGTCGTTTATATCATGAATAAAAGATTCTTTCTCTCGCTTGCCTCGCTGTTCCTGGCTTTAGGTCTGAGCAGCCAAAATACGGTCAATGTGCGCGTCGCAGAGGGTACTCTTGCCGGTACCGACTCCTCAGGCGTGAAGATCTTCAAGGGCGTGCCATTCGCCGCACCGCCTGTCGGCAACCTCCGTTGGCGCGAGCCACAGCCTGTAGCAGCCTGGCAGGGGGTGAGAAAGGCTACGCAGTTTGGTCCCAATCCCATGCAGGAGGCGCTATTCGGCGACATGAACTTCGGTACGAAGGAGATGAGCGAGGACTGTCTCTATCTGAATATCTGGACGCCGGCCAAGACGATGAAGGAGAAGCTGCCCGTGTTGATCTACTTCAATGGTGGCGGACTGCTGGCCGGAAGTGGCAGTGAGCCGCGCTATGCTGGGCAGACAATGGCACGCAAGAGCGTCATCGCCGTTACCGCCAACTACCGCGAGGGTATCTTCGGCTTTTTGAGTCTTCCCGAACTCTCCAAGGAGAGCGGCGGTAAAGGCAGCGGCAACTATGGTCTCATGGACCAGGCGGCTGCCATCCAATGGGTGAAAAACAACATCGCAGCCTTCGGCGGTGATCCCCAGCGCATTACCATTGCGGGCGAGTCAGCAGGCTCCGTCTCGGTGAGTGCACTGATGGCTTCTCCGATGAGCAAAGACCTCTTTGCCCAAGCTATTGGCTCCAGCGGTTCCATCTTAGGCTTCCGTCCGCTGCCCACACTGAAAGAGGCTGAGGCTGAGGGAAAGAAGATGATGGAGAAAGCCGGATGCCGCAACTTGAAGGCACTGCGCGCCATGCCCGCTGAAGAACTGATGAAGAAGGTGCACTACCGCAGTATGCCTACGCCGTGCATCGACGGACGCTTCTTCACCGAGCAGCCTTCCATCACATTCCGCGAGGGTCGTCAGGCTCACGTGCCTCTGCTTTTGGGCGGCAACAATCAGGAGATGACGCTCTTTGTCGCCACCGTAGACCAGGCCAAAGCTATGGCTCAGCAAGTCTTTGGCACTGCCACCGACTCCATCTTTCCGCTTTATGGCATAGAGACGCAAGCCGATCTGAAGGGGCGTCCCGGCATCGACTTGGCCTCGGATCTCTTCCTCGACTTCTCCACTTGGCGGTGGGGCTATGTACATGCACAGACAGGCGGACAACCTGTCTACCGCTATCGCTATTGCCATCCGCGTCCGGCAATGGCTCTGAAAGGTAAAGTGGCCGGACTTGCAGGCGGTGTGCAGGATGCCAAGGACGGTCAGCCGGCTATGCTGCAAGCCAAGGGTGCCGTACACTCTGCCGACATCGAATACGCAATGGGCACGCTGCCCACCAACCGCGTCTACGACTGGCAACCCGAAGACTATTGGGTATCGGATCAGTTCAGCAACTACTACGCCAACTTCATCAAGACGGGTAATCCCAACGGACTGGGCCTCGTCAACTGGCCTGCGACCTATGGCAAGGAGGTGGAGCCCATCCTGCAACTCGATGTTAACAGCTTCGTAGAGCAAGATGCCAAGCGGGAGCAACGCAACAAGATGATTCTCCGTCTTGTCTGCAACGGCAAATAAACGTCAGTCCGGTTCTGCTATTGATGCAGGAACCAATGATCTTACAAAAATAAAGAATGGATACATACAGTACTGTAAAGGCAATGATCTTCTCTGACGGCAAAAGCCTTCAGAAGAAGACCATTGCTGTAAAGGGCATAGTGTTCTATGTAAAATACTTTGCCATCACTTATCCTATCCTCGCCACATTGGCCATTTTGGCTCATCTATTGAAATGGGACATCAGCGACCATATCGTCAATGGCGTATTCCGTAAGGCAATCATGGGACATCCAATGAATGCCATCATTGTCATCGCTTTGTTTGCGCCTCTGTTAGAGGAGATCGTCTTTCGTTTGTGGCTGTCCTTCTCCAAGAAAGACATTGCTGTCAGTTCTTTTTGTCTGTGCTATCTGACATTGACCTTCTTCCAAGGGACGCTCGTCTATCCAAAGCTGATAACGTATGGCTTGCATGGTTTTAACAATTCCGCGTTCATGACGGCTATTGGCTCCAAGATTTTATGGTCACTTTTGGCAAGCGGCCTGACAGTTGCTATCTTTACGAAGTTGCAGTCTCGCATTACTCCCAAGGTCAAAGACGTAGCGGCAGCGGTCTCTGTGCTTCTCTTTATGCTCCTGCATGTCACCAACTATGATCTTTCCTTGCCTCTCTTGCCTCTTGCCGTCATCATGTGCACCCCTCAACTTCTGTTAGGCATCACCGCCACCTATTTCAGACGACGCCTTGGCTTCTTTTATGGCTACCTGCTCCACATCCTCGTTAACTTCATCACGGTGAGCGGTTACATATTGAATGGACAAAACATTTTAGGGAGCTAATTCCCATCCTCATATTTTTTGGCAGCGATTTGCTATTGCATTTCTTTATTGGTATCATCTGTTTGTTGTTCATCCTTAGTTCCATTCTTACAAGATTGTCATTTATAGCCAGATCATGTAAGTTTATGTCGAATAAAAGTCGTAACTTTGCACTGACAAGTTAGTTACGCAATGAGAAAGATATTCGACCTTATTCTTGTTTTACTAATAGCTATAAACCTTGTTGGCTGCAATGACAAACAAGGCCGATATATCTCTACCATCATACCATTGGCAGAGAAAAAACCGGACAGTGCACTCGCCTTGCTCAAAAAGGTAGACCAAACTAAGCTTTCAGAGAAAGCTGTTGCGTTATATTCCATAGCTTATACCATGGCGCAAGACAAGTCCGGAATAGACGTAGACAACGACTCACTGCTCCGCAACGCGTATAATTGGTACAATGGCAAGCCAGCTGATAGTCTTTATGCTAAGTGCGAGTATTACATGGGAAAATATTATGCCTTGAACGACAGCAGTGAAAAAGCGCTTCACTGCTTTTCCAATTCTGTCAAAGCTGCAAAACGACAAAATGACTACTATACACAAAGTTTGGCTTTATTACAGTCATCGATCATTTTAAGATCATATAATCAGAACTTGGCTATAAGTTATGCACTTTCTGCTGATGCTATATATAATAAGTTAAAAAACGCATCTGTCAGTAATAAAGTCCATATGCTCTTGAATATTGCAGAATGCTTTTCATATAAAGATTCTAAAATTAGTAAAAGCACATACTACGCCCGAAAAGCCATAGAAGTTGCTGAAGCAGCAAATGATTCTAACACTATAGCTGATGCTTATCAAGACTTGTCTGTGTTTTACGAAATGGCAGACAACGATTCGGCTTTATGGGCAGCAGACAGGGCTTTTTTGTATCGTGATAAAAAAGATGCATCTACTTTTTATGCGTTAAGTATGGCATACTATCAGGCAGATTCCTTGAACCAAGCCCAGAGTTTGCTCTATCAAATACCTCAAGCGTCTCGTGCTCGACATGAATATGAGATTTTCTCTTTACTTAAGCAGATCGCATGGAGGAAGAATGACATTATCAAGGTGTCAGAATATGCTGATTCTTCCGCATTTTATCTTGAGAAAGAAAACACAGAAGTTTTACGAGCAAAAGACCAGTATTACGCAATGATGACAAAGCGCGAGGTACAAAGCACGCAATACCGTAGTGAAAGTAAATGGAAAACAATACTGAATATTATTTGTATCTCATTTTCAATAATAATAATAACATGTCTTTTTTATGTATATATTCAGAAGAAAAAGAAGGCCTTGGAAAAAGCAGAGAAAGAAAGAATGAAATATGCAATAGAAATGAGAAACAAAGAAATTCAAATAAAAACGATGCGCGATTTTCTCCTACGGAAAGTAGATATCGTTAATAAGTTGGAATCATTAAAATCAAATAGTAGAGAGAAAATAGTTCTTTCTGATGAAGATTGGGAAGAAATCGAGATATTTCTTAATAATGCAGACGGGAATTTCACTATAAGACTGCATCAAACATTTCCAGATCTTGCGACCAAAGATGTGCATCTATTGATGTTGTTGAGATTGGGCATTTCAAATGCATCTATGGCTGCCATCTATAATATAGAGGAAAAATCAATAAGACAGAATCTCTTTCTAGTAAAAAAGAAAATTGGAATTGATGGCAAGAATATGTCTGCAAGAAAGTTTATAGAAGACTTTTGAAGGCTAAAATGCATGTTTTAGATAATGTATAACTACATATGTGGATACAAATATCTATAGCATAGCGATTTATAGACTTTTGTCCCCAAGGAAGAATTAGACAATATTTTCTTGTTTTTACCATAAAATCGGCTTAACTTTGCAGCCGAAAAAAAATAATGATAGAAAAAATGAAGAAAACAATTATCTTAATTCTCTTATCTGTTTTTGGCATGTCGTTTGCCTATCCAAGACACATTTCATTTAAGCAAAGAGAGTATGCTTTTCAACACAGAAGAGCAAGAGTGCCATCTTTTACACGAGTCTCAGCAGACTACGAAGATGGCAAAATAACGTTAGATGTTACAGGCTATACCGGTAACGTTCAGGTTTACGTAAGTGATTCACAGGGAAATGTCGTAGGGTACACGATGTCCACTATAGTTAATGGCGGTGCTGTTACCTTGGACATTGGAAACCTAAAAGAAGGCTATTACACTCTAGACGTAGTCTTGGATAATGCAGCCTATGTCGGGCAATTCGATGCGTAGAATGTCTTGAATGAGAATGACAAACATGACCCATTCTTGATGTTTTATTCACGATTTCAAGAGGCGGATGGTGAAATCGGAGCAAGCCCA
>DLDU01000016.1:0-33235 GCA_002481295.1 Prevotella sp. UBA7764
TTTATGTCTTTCTGTCTAAAAAGGAAAATCTGTCTCTCTGTTACTCTGTCTTTTTCGTCTGTTCTTCTGTCGTAACTTCTGACAATAAACCGCGGCTGAGAATCTATTCTTTTGAACGAAGACCCATGCCGGGCAGAATTTCGCCAAAAGCAGAGCAAATTTACAAACTACTTATAATCAGTCTGTTGTGCTACTTCTGTCTCTTTTCAACCTAAGAAACGCCATGATTTTGTCTATCAAACCGCTGAGATGACCCGCACAAACAACTGAGATGACCTGCACAAACAACTGAGATGATGCGCACAAACAACTGAGATGACAGCAAGTATGCACTTCAGAGGGCGAGAAAGCATTGTTTTTTGTAGGAAGGAAACAAGAAAGACTGTCCGCTCAACTCTAGATTGCGAGTTGGAGCGAACAGGCTTTTGTAAATAAATAACATAGATTATAGTCTAAAAGAATGTCCGTCCGTCCAAGTCATTTTCCAGCTCTTAGTATCAGTCGCAGGCTCTGCTTATAGTTGACATAATTCCATAGCCAGTTGAGCAGCACAAAGAACTTGTTCTTTACGTCGAGGATCGACCGCAAGTGCACAACAAGCCACAACAGCCAGGCCGTGAGCCCGCCGAACTTCCATCGGCCTATCTCCACCACGGCAGCCTTACGGCCTATGGTCGCCATAGTGCCAAGATTCTTGTAGACAAAGGGGCGCATGTCCTTCCCTTGCTCCTTCCGAAGGATATTCCGTGCCACGTTCTCGGCCTGCTGCAATGCCACTTGGGCCAACTGCGGATGCCCCTGGGGCCATGCGTCATCGCCCTCGATGAGACTTTGGTCGCCAATAGCAAACACGTCGGTCATGCCTTTCACACGGTTCATGCGATCACAGAGCAGTCGTCCCGCATGCCCCACAGCCTCGTCCGGTACGCCGGCAATAGTATTAGCTTTCACGCCACTCACCCAAATGACATTAGCCGACTCGATTGTCTCGCCATTTTTCATTCTCACGACACGACCATCATAGTCGGTCACCCGCCAGCCTTTACGCACATGAACTCCCATGCGGATCAGTTCCTTCTCAGCCGTTGCTGACGACTTCTTATCCATCGCCTTGAGCAACCGGTCACCAGAGTTGACGAGATAGATATGCATGCGGTCAGCCAAATCGGGATAGTCGCGCGGTACTACGTATTTCTTCATCTCAGCCAAAGCTCCCGCAATCTCCACGCCGGAAGGACCGCCACCTACGATGACCACGTTCATAAATTTCTGCCGCTTGTCCGCGTCTGTCTCTGTTTCCGCCAGTTCCAGATTGTGGAGGATATGGTTGCGCAGAGCCATCGCATCGCTGACAGTCTTCATCGGGATCGCATTGTGTGCAATCTGCTCGTTGCTAAAGAAATTGGTCGTTGCCCCCATGCCCAGCACCAAGTAGTCGTAGTGAATGGTGCCGACAGAAGTTTGAATGGCTTTCTCGTTTTCGTCGATCGACTTCACCTCAGCCATGCGGAAGTAGTAATGGGGATAGCCTTGAAACAGTCGCCGGATAGGAAACGCGATGTTGCTGGGCTCCAGTCCTGCCGAGGCCACCTGGTAGATAAGTGGCGGGAACTGGTTGTAGTTGTTTTTGTCCACTACAACCACCTGAAAACCGGAGTGGCGCAGACTCATGGTCAGTTTCAGTCCGCCCAATCCGCATCCCACGATAACCACTCTTGTGAGTTCTCCTCTTCGGATATTGGCTCTCATCGTCTCACTTCTCAAGTCATTCAATTCATTGTTTGCCATCATTGTCAGCATATTTATGGTTTCACTTCTAATACATTTGCCACAAAAGCCGTGCCGTCTTCTTATTATAAATAATGTGGCCACAATTGTTACCACGCGGTCACCTATGTGAACCACATGGCAGGGCAGGGATCACATTTGTTACCGATGGCAGTTGCATTTCCAGCCCTGTGCCAACGTGGTATTACTTTTGCAACTAAGTCTGTGAAGTCATAAAGACAAGTAAACAAATAACAATTAAAAGATATACGATTATGAACAGCAAACTGACAAAGGACATGACGGTCGGCTCCATCGTAGCCGAGGATTTCAATCGTGCACAGACACTTGAGCAGATGGGCATCGACTACTGCTGCCACGGCTCGGACACACTGCAGACAGCCTGCGAGAAGAAAGGACTCAACGCCGACGACGTGCTGGCAAAGCTCGACGAAAAAGAGGTTGCCGCCGAAGGTGCTCCCGACTTCGCCAACTGGCCTCTGGACCTGCTTCTCGACTATGTGCTGAAGAAGCATCACCGCAACTTCCACCTTCACCACGAAGCACTCATGCAACTCGTCAGTAAGGTAGCCAGCGTACATGGTGTCCGTCACCCCGAGCTCTTAGACGTGAGAGATGCTGTAGCCGCTTCGTTTGAGGAACTCGACAGCCACTTCGCCAAGGAGGAGAATATTCTCTTCCCACAGCTCTACGAGATGTATCATGCACAAGAAGAGGGTCGGCCCGCTGCTCCCTGCCATTGCGGAACCATCGCCAACCCCATCCGACAAATGATGCTTGAGCACGATGCCACAGGCGAGATGTGGGAGCACATCACTGAACTGACACACAACTTCGAGACACCGTCCGACGGCTGCGCCTCTTATCATCTCATGAACCAGCAGCTACGTCAGTTCTTCCTCGATCTTAAGGAGCACATCTCTCTGGAGAACAACCTCATCTTCCCGGGATTCCTGCAAATGGAGCAACAGGGAGAGTAAGCATACACACACCAATACCAAGGGCAGGTCTTGGCCTGCCCGTAAATTCAAAGACAACTACTCATTGAAAGGCGAGTTCATTACAACAATATAATAAGAAAGGAATCAGAAATATGAAAAAGACAATCATAGTTTACGGATCCACCACCGGCAATTGCCAGGAGTATGCTGAGAAGATAGCCCAAAAGTTAGGCGTGAGCGATGTGAAGAATGTAGCCGACGTCGATGCCGACACGCTGTCTACATACGACAATCTGCTGCTTGGAACCTCGACTTGGGGTGCCGGTGAATTGCAGGACGACTGGTACGACGGTGTAGAGATGCTGAAGAATACCGACCTCAAGGGTAAGACCGTCGCCCTCTTCGGCTGCGGCGATGCCAGTGGGTACAGCGACACATTCTGCGGTGGGATGTCTGCTCTCTACGATGCCGTGAAGGACAGCGGCGCAAAACTCATCGGACAGGTAGCAGCCGACAACTACACCTATGACGACTCAGAGTCAGTAGTCGACGGTAAGTTTGTAGGCTTAGCCATTGACAGCTCAGAGGACGAGGACGCCATTGACAACCGCATTGAGAGCTGGACAGAAAGCATCAAGAGCGAACTATAGAAGATATGGAAAAGAAGATAGACCTCACACAGACCATTTACCAGCTTACCCAGGCGCATCCGGAACTCATCGATATAATAGCTTCGCTCGGGTTCAGCGATATCACGAAGAAAGCCATCCGGATGTCTGTGGGTAAGCTGATGACGATCAGTCAGGGAGCAGCCATGAGAGGCATCGGCATGGAAACCGTAGTGAAAGCGTTGGAAGACAATGGATTTACTGTTGTCGGCAATCATACTAAGTCTGATGAACCGTCATCAAAAATACAGGAGACACCTGTGACTGACACTACCCAACAGATCAAATCACTGCTCCGGCGTATCAACGAAGGAGAGTCCATGGAGAGCGTACGCGCCGACTTCGTGAGCCGGTTCAAGGATGTACCTGCCAACGACATCATGCGGGCTGAGCAGGAACTCATCAGCGAGGGGCAGTCGGTCAATGAGGTAAAGAAGCTGTGTGATGTACATTCTGCTCTTTTCCACGGCAAGAACAACGATGAAGATGTGCATCCGCATCTGCATCATGGTCTTCACCACGACCAAGAGGCAATGATGGTGGGGCAAGCTTCAGAGAACAGAGACAAGACTGCTGAGTTGCGGGCCATTGACGGTCATCCTCTTCAAACCTTCTATCATGAGAACGAAGCCATTGTCGAGGCACTCGGCAATGTGCTGCGGGCTTTGGATGGAGAAGAGGAAGCGACAGACGCATTGCGCAAAGCCAGCGGATTGGCTGTGCACTATGCTAAAAAAGGTGACCTCATCTATCCACTGCTCAAAACGAAGCATGGCATCTACGGTCCGTCGCAAGTGATGTGGACCATTGACGACGAAATACGCGCTGAGTTCACTACGCTGTTGAGACTGTCTGCTAAAGAAGACGGACTAAGAGACGACTGGAAGAATCGTGTGAAAGACCTCATCGGACGGGCACGCGAGATGACGTTTAAGGAGAACCACATTCTCTTTCCTGTCTGCACAGCAAACTTCACAGACGAAGAGTGGCGGCAAATCTATGTCGACAGCAAGGCTTACTCAGAATGCTTAGGTGTAGCCAAAAAGACCTGGGAAGAAGGCGAGATACTGCTCCGCGAAGAAAAACAGAAAGGCAGCCAATCAGTGACCGACACAGCAAATGAGTTGCGAGTTGACATGCCGGGCGGCTCGCTCACCCTCACTCAGCTCACGGCCTTACTCGACACGCTCCCCCTGGAAGTGACTTTCGTTGACACCGAGAACATCAACCGATATTTCAATCAGCCTTTTTCCGAGAAGTCGTTCAAGCGTCCCTTGGCAGCTCTTGGTCGTGAGGTATTCACGTGCCATCCTCCAAAGATAGAACCGATGGTTCGCGCTATCATCGCCGACCTGCGTGCGGGCAAACGCGACAGCGTCTCCGTGTGGATGGAGAAGAATCAGCGCGCCACATTGGTCACCTATCACGCTGTTCGTGATGCACAAGGACAATATGTAGGAACCATGGAGACTGTACAGGATATGGAAGAAGCAAGGAAGCACTTCGCTCAAAAATAGGTAGAGAATCATCAAACCGTTTGAACACAGTAACTCTATACAAAAATATATATTATTAATATACTCTCTATACGCGTGCGCGCGAGAAAAAAGACCGGAACCAAATTCCCGACATCGGCAAAATGGTTCCGGTCTCCTCCAAGCACTCCGAGAGCAAAGTCACCGTTCGGCGGGTTACAACCCGCCGCCATAAACAAAACCACCCACAAGGCAAGCATCACAAGGCAGGCAACTCCGGGATATTGTCTACCGCCTTCCGCTTCATACTGTCCACAACCTTAGCATAGATCTGCGTGCTTTTGATCAACGTATGCCCAAGAATCTTGCTCACGGTATACAAGTCAGCCCCGTAGTACAGCAGCAGCGTGGCGCAAGTATGACGGCTCATGTGGAAGATCAGATGCTTCTCAATGCCAGCACGCTTTCCCCTGTCTTGAAGATACTTGTAGATGATCGAGCGGTCACGGAACTGGAACACATAGTTCTCCCGACCGTTGTCACCCTTTTCAGGCAACCACTTCATCGCGTTAGCAGAGAGCGGAATATATACAGGCTCCTCCGTCTTCTTCTGCGTCATGTCAAGCTGATACTCCCCGTCAGCAAGCTTCTGAATGTGCTTCCACTTCAAGCGTGACACGTCAATGTACCGAACCCCAGTGAAACAGCAGAACAGAAACGCCTTCTTCACCCGCCAGTCATCGCACTCCGTCTTGGCAAGCTTCTCCACCTCCTCCATCGTCAGAAACTCACGCTTCTTCGTCCATCTCTGAGGCTTCTCCGACTGCGAGAGCTTATGAAACGGATTGGCCGGTATCATCTCCAGTCTCACCGCCTTGTTCATCAGGATTGAGAGCACCGTGAAGTACGTGTAGATCGTCTCCTGGCACAGCCTGCCGCCATACTTGTTTGCCCCGTCACTATTCAGGTACTTCAAGAAGCCACGCAGAAACTTCGGCGTGACATCCTTCACCTTCATACCCTTCTTGGCATAGATTCCCAGGTGCCGGAGAACTCACGTTTTCTCACACCGTCCTTAACGATGTCGAGAAACAAAGACTGCTTACCTCCGGCAATCTTTTTCGCCCGTATATGCACAGGCTCAAAATCAAATTTTCTTTTGTTCATATCACATAACTCTGTTTTGGGTGACACTTTCCAGTGACACACGGGTGACACTCCCCACACTAATAAACCTTATAAACATCCGTGCAAACATCACAAGCCCAAATTATCATATACGACGAAAGCCGCTGAAATTCAGCGGCTTTCTTTCTGTTTATATATACTTTCGTGTGGTTTGCATAACCTTACCCGAAGTTGTCATACATGATATTCTCAGGCTCCACACCGAGAGAATCAAGGTAGTCGGTCACGGTCTTGATCAGCATTGGAGGACCACAGAGGTAGTACTCGCAGTCTTCCGGTGCATCGTGATCCTTGAGATAGGTGTCGCGGATGCAGTTCACTGCAAAGCCGGCATAGTACTTCACACCGGCTGCGTCGGCCTTGGGATCAGGACGGTCGAGAGAGAGATGGAAGTGGAAGTTGGGGAATTCCTTTTCCAGCTCCCAGAAGTCCTCCAGGAAGAAGGCCTCTGTCAGCGAGCGTGCACCATAGAAGAAATGCATCTCACGGTCGGTGCAGTGCAACGTCTTGGTCATGTGCATGATCTGAGAACGCAGAGGAGCCATACCGGCACCACCACCGATCCAAATCATCTCCTTCCCCGTGTTGAAACGTGGATGGAAGTCTCCATAAGGACCACTCATCATCACCTTGTCTCCAGGCTTGAGGCTGAAGATGTAAGACGAACCAATACCCGTCGGCACATTCTGGAAGCCCACCTGTGGTCTTGGCAGGAACGGCGTGGAAGCGATACGCACGGTCAGCGTAATGATGTCGCCCTCTGCGGGATAGTTGGCCATAGAATAAGCACGTACGGTAGGCTCCGGATTATGAGCTTTCAGCGAGAAGATATTGAATTTTTTCCAAGCTCCGATATATTCGTCTCCAATCATGCTCTTGTCGAAGTCCTTGTCATAATCGATGCAATCGTAAGCCGGAATCTTGATCTGAGCATAAGAGCCCGGAATGAAGTCCATGTGCTCACCCGGTGGCAATGCCACCTTGAACTCCTTGATAAAGCTGGAGACATTTTTGTTGGAGATGACGGTGCACTCCCACTCCTTCACGCCAAGGATGGACTCCGGAATCTTAATGTCGAAGTCGCCTTTGACCTTTGTCTGGCATCCCAGACGCCAATGCTCCTTGATCTGTTTACGCGTGAAGTGCGGGCGCTCTGAGTCGAGGATCTCACCGCCACCGCTGAGCACCTGTACCTTGCACTGTCCACAACTGGCCTTGCCACCGCAGGCTGAAGGCAGGAAGATGCCATTGGAATTGAGCGTAGACATCAGGCTGTCGCCCTGGGGCACCGTGAGTTTCTTGTCACCGTTGATTGTGATGGTCACATTACCGCTGGGCGAGAGATATTTCTTCGCAATGAGCAGGATGATGACCAAAAGGAGAATCGCAGCAAGGAAGACTGCGATACTTACTGATATAAACTGTCCCATAATCTATGTTTTCTTCTCCTTAAAATTTAATACCTGAGAAGCACATCATGGCCATAGCCATGAGGCCCACAGTGATGAAGGTGATGCCCATACCCTGCAATGGCTTGGGCACATCGCTATACTCCATCTTCTCGCGGATGGCACCCATGGACACGATGGACAACGTCCAACCCAGTCCGCTACCGAGGGCATAGCCGATGCTGTCCCACACGGAACCTATGTACTGCGCACTCGACGGATCCATGTTGATACGCTGCTGCATGAACAGCGAAGCACCCATGATACAGCAGTTCACAGCAATCAGAGGCAAGAAAATGCCCAGTGCTGAATACAAGGAGGGACTGTACTTCTCCACGGCCATCTCTACCAGCTGGGTGATGCCGGCGATAATGGCAATGAACAGGATGAAGCTCAGATAGCTTAAGTCCACACCCTTGACCAGACAATCCGGTCCAAGGACATACACCTGAAGCAAATAGTCAACGGGCACGGTGACCAACAACACGAAGGTCACGGCCATACCCAATCCGAATGATGTCTTTACGTTCTTCGACACAGCCAGGAAAGAGCACATGCCGAGAAAGAAGGCAAATATCATGTTGTCGACAAAGATCGACCTGAAAAATAATCCAAAGAAATGTTCCATAATAGAAATATCACTTTAATAATGATCAATACCGACAAACCTTACTTCTTGTCCTCTTTATAGAAATAGGCTCGGTGAACCCAAATGACACATCCCAAGAGGATAAGAGCCATGGCTGGCATGGTCATCATACCATTATTGACATAGCCTGCGTCGTAGAAGCTCTGAGGGATGATCTTGAAGCCAAGGAGTGAACCGCGGCCAAAGAACTCACGGAAAGCACCGACGATGACCAGAATCATGGCATAGCCGAGACCGTTGCCGATACCGTCGAGAAAACTTGGCCAAGGCTTGTTCATCATGGCAAAAGCCTCCAGTCGACCCATGAGGATACAGTTGGTGATGATCAGTCCTACATACACCGAGAGCTGAACACTCACGTCGTAGGCCACAGCCTTCAGAATCTGACTAACGATGGTCACCAGTGCGGCAACGACGACCAACTGCACGATGATGCGGATACGCATTGGGATGGTCTTGCGGATGAGTGCAATGATCACATTGGAGAAAGCCGTAATCACCGTCACGGCCAGTCCCATGACAATGGCGGGCTTGAGCTGAGATGTCACGGCCAATGCAGAGCAGATACCGAGAATCTGAACGAGGATCGGGTTGTTGATATTCAACGGGCCACCCAGCACCTCTTTATTTTGCTTACTGAATAAACTCATAATTCGTCTTTATTATTTAGCATTCAGAAATTTAACATACTGTCCAAGGCAGTCGTGAAGCATATCCGTGACGCCATTGGATGTCAGCGTTGCGCCTGTTACGGCATCTACAGAGTTGGGATCATTGCTGTCGCGCTTCTTCAACACCGAGATGGCGATGGCATTGCGATCTGCGCCCTTGAAGAGCTTCTTGCCCTGGAACTGCTCCTGCCACTTCTGGTTGTCCTTGATTTCGGCACCCAGTCCGGCAGTCTCACTCTCATGGTTGAAGTAAGCGCCATAGATTGTGGACTTGTCGTCGTTCAAAGCGATGTAGCCACTGATCGGTCCCCACAATCCCATGCCATAGACAGGAATCACATATTTGGTCTGTCCATTGACGGAGCAGACATACACAGCCAACTTACCGGCCTTGAAATCACCAGAGTTGAGTTTAAAGCCAGCAGCCGTGCCGCCTTTCGAGCCTTTGTCAACAACATTGCCGTTGGCATCGATAATCTCGTCGGCAGTGACCACCTCTTTATATTTGGCGGCAGCAGCCTGATCCTGCAAGCCACGGATGTTGAGCGAATAGAGTATCTGCTTCTGCTTGTCAAGTGCCACATTAGCTTCCTGGGCCGGGCGCAGTGCCTGAAAGACAAAGGCCAGCAAGAAGGCAACGATCACCACAAGAACGGCAGCATAGACAATCGTATAAGAATTGGAATTTGTTTTCATACCTTATATTATATAATGTCGTCTGCTTGATTAGTTAGAAGAACGTTTGGCACGCTTCGAGATGTTGGACTGAACGACGCAGTAGTCGATCAGCGGTGCAAACATATTGCCGAAGAAGATAGCGAGCATCATACCCTCGGGATAACCTGGGTTCAGCACGCGCACCACCACAGCCATGATACCGATGAGAAGTCCATAGATATACTTACCAGTCTCAGTACGTGCAGAGGTAACAGGGTCGGTAGCCATGAATACGGCACCAAAGCAGAAGCCACCCAACACGATGTGCTCATACCAAGAAATAGGTGTCTTACCTGTCACGGAAAAGATCAAAGCCATGGCAATGCCGCCGACAAAGACGCTCAGCATGGTCTTCCAACTGGCAATGCCTGTCCATAACAGAATGACAGCGCCAATAGCAATGGCGATGACAGAAGTCTCACCTACTGATCCGGGGATGAAACCCAGGACCATGTCAGCCAGACTTGACTGTGGCGTGATGCCCTGGGCAATCTGACCCAACGGTGTAGCGGCCGTGAAACCATCGGGCAACTGATAGCCGAGGCCACAGATGGAATCAGTGCTTACCCACACCAAGTCACCCGTCATCTTACTTGGATAAGAGAAGAAAAGGAACATACGGGCAGCAATAGCCACGTTGAAGATGTTCATACCCGTGCCACCAAAGATCTCCTTGGCAAAGATGACTGCAAAAGCAACGGCAATGGCCAACATCCATAAAGGAGTGGTCACTGGGATGATCAGCGGAATGATGATACCAGAAACCAGATAGCCTTCTTGAATCTCCTCGCCTTTCCACTGAGCCCACGCGAACTCAATGCCCAAACCTACGATGTAGCTCACCAGCAGATTGGGCAATACAGCCAGGAAACCATAGAAGAAAAGCGACCAAAAACCAGTCTCGGCCAGTTTACCGGCAGCCGCGGCATTCTGATAGCCTACATTGTACATGCCGAAGAGCAGCGCAGGGAGCAGAGCGATGACGACGATGCTCATGATGCGCTTCGAATCTAAGGCGTCGTGAATACTGGCACCGGAATTCGACGTAGTATTGGGAACGAACAGAAAACTCTCAAAGCCTTCATAGATGCTATTGAAGGCATGAAGCTTCCCGCCTTCTTGAAAATTGGGTCGAATGCGGTCAAAGTATTTTTTTAAACCATTCATAGTTTTATATTATTGTTTCTGTGCTAATTTACATCAAGCATTCTCCTTACGCAGGATGTCGAGTCCCTGACGCACAATCTTTTGTAATGGCAGCTTAGAGGAATCCACGAACTCTGCCAAAGCGAAGTCTTCGGGCGATACCTCATAAATTCCCAACTGCTCCTGACGGTCGATGTCGCCGGATATAAGGGCTTTGATGAGATACTCTCCATAGATGTCCATGGGCAACACCTTGTCGTACTCGCCACTCATGATCATATGTCGTTCGCCACCCTTGACGCGCGCATCAAGATCATATTCATGGTGCTTGCCCTGAAGCCAAGAGAAATAGCTATGGGAAACCGAGAAGTCTTTGGTGCGGGGTGCGATCCAACCCAGCATCTCGTCGCGGTCATCACCCTCCGGAATGACAGTCACCTCGGATGTATGAGCACCCAGATAATCATCCAAGCCACTCTTCACACCCGTCAGGGGATTGCCATTGAGGATACGAACGTGCTGATCTGATGACAAGCGATCCTTCAGAATGTCAGACAGCTTCGTTCCCACCAACACATTGGCGTATGCCGGTTCCTTCACCTGACTGCCTGCTATGGCGATGACTCGGTGAAGATCCACCTTACCGGTCAGCATCAGACGACCGATGAAGATAACTGCAGATGGATCTACAGTCCAAACCACTTCGCCACGGTTGACAGGATTGAGGTGATTGACTTGCACGCCTACATTTCCGGCAGGGCAAGGACCGTCGAACACGGTTGTCTCTACATCCTTAGCCTGCGTGAGTGCTGCGGATTGCTGTGCGGCACCAATACCCAAAGAGACGGGTGCCATCTTCGACAATGCAGTAAGACCTGTTTGGAAAGCAGCTTCATTGCCCTTAAGCTCCACTTCAAAGTCAGCAGCCAACGGCATGTCACGCAAGGCAGAAACGAAGATTGACTTAGGAGACGAAGCGGGGGAAGCAACAACAGCGTAGGGCAGCTGATTGATATAAGCAAACAGTCCGGACTCCAACAACAATGATTTCACTGCATTCCCGTCCAACGATGCTACATCGTGTTTGCCATAATCATGAAAGCTCTGCTCATGGTCAGCCTTCACTTTCACATAGAGCACTTTACGCCGTTCACCACGAAGTATCTGCTCCACAGTGCCACTCACTGGAGAAGCACAACGCACCTCCTGGGATAACTTGTCCACAAACAAGGGATCTCCGGCAAGGACATGATCTCCCTCCTTGACAACTACTTTTGGCTTTAAACCTACGAAACTACTTGGCACAAGGGCATACTCTCCCGACGAAATCACTTCTACTTGCTTTTCCGTCGAGGCTTTTCCCTTTAAATGGATGTCTAAGCCTTTTCGTATCTTAACTACATTTGTCATAGAAAAAATAATAAGTAATACTTCTTATGATATGATGCTGAAATGTCTTATCTTGTCCCAATATGCATGTCCTGAAACTCTCCTTTTAATGGAGAAGCAATCTTTGACGATGCAAATATACTGAAAATTTAGATTAAAAATGATAAAGACAGCCATTTTATTTCATTTTCGAGTTTAATTTTATATTTTTGCACAGAAAATGAAATGGTTAAGGCACACTATCAATACTGTGGTATGGGTTTTATTGACATTTTACGTCACCCTTACCATCGCTGTGAACATACCTGCTGTACAAAAATATCTCGGACGCGAAGTGGCCTCTGCCCTGTCTGAAAAATTTGGCACGAAGGTATGTGTAGGCCGCATTGATGTCGGTCTGTTCAACCGTATCATCATCGACGACGTGACGATGCTCGATCAGCAGCGCCGCCCCCTGCTGCGTGCTGGACGCATCTCTGCCAAGCTCGATCTGCTCCAACTGCCTCACAACGAGATTTGTATCACCTCAGCCCAGCTCTTCGGCGCTGACGTCCACATCAATCGGGCAACAGCGAGTGCCAAACCGAATTATCAGTTTATCGTGGACTCTCTGGTTTCCAAAGACACTACCAACCATTCCAAACTCAACTTTCAGATTCACAGCTTGATCATCCGACGTGGTGCGCTCTGTTATGACCAGTTAGATATGCCGAAGAAGCACACTTTAGACTTCCATCATCTCAATATCAAGAACATTAGTACGCATATCTTGCTGTCGGACTTGACAAAAGACGCTGGCAGCATCAACATCAAGAAACTCAGTCTCACAGAGCAGTGTGGTCTGGACATTAAGGAACTCACCGCCAAAGCGTCTTTGTCACCCCACAAGATTACATTGGACCATCTTTTCCTTCGCACACCGACATCGAAGGTATCGCTGAAAGAGATCGCTGTTAATTTCTTGCGCAAGAACGATATGATAGATTGGGAATCAATGTCTTACGTAGGTAGCATTCAACCTTCAGTTATCAGTACATACGACATCAGTTGCCTCACCAACAAGATCAAAAGATCGCAAGACAACATTCAGTTCTGCACACGATTTCACGGCACGAAACATCATGTCGTGATTGAAAACATTCTTTTTGATGTCTTTCCCGGTACTGCCCGCAAATCATCCATTCTCCATTTCGGTGGCGATATCCGTACAACACTCGGCAGCCATCAACCCAACTGGAGCATCATCTGCCAACGTCTATATATAAATAAGGAGGGTAAGAATATCTTCAACGTGGGTCTTCCGGCAGTTGCCGATCGTCTCGATCATCTTGCTTTCACTGGCAATGGACGCGGAAAAGGCACAAAGCAAATACAAGTCATTGGAGCTCTGCTCTCAGACGCAGGAAATGCTAAAGTAAATTTCAAAATGGATCACCAGGCGCTTGCCGGTTATCTTGAGACGCAACGTTTCAATCTCCAGCAGATCACGGCTAACAAAGACTTGGGGGATTTGGCCGCAAGCATCAAAGTGGCAGGAAATCTTCAAAAGAAGATGTTCCTGGCAGACGGGCGTGTCGACCGAATCGACTTCAAAGGCTATCCTTATCAGCATATTGACATCAACGGTGCTTATAGGAATGAGACATTCTCTGGCCGCTGCTCCATCAACGACCCTAACATCGTTGCTACCATAGAGAGCAAGGACGGAATATCGCTTTCCCGCCATCATTACGCCCTTGAAGCGGAGATTTCCCGACTGCGCCCGTCCGCTGTCAACTTGCTCAAGGGCAAGCTTGGCGACACCAACTATGCCGTTAACCTCTCAGCCAATCTCTCCGGCTCAAGCCTCAACAACCTCGACGGTCTTCTCAAAATCACTAATTTCCGTGCCCAAAGAGGTGAAGAGAGCTACGAGCTACAGTCTTTGCAGGTCAAAGCCGGCAAGAGCAATCATGACCATTTCGTCACGATGCTCAGCGATTTCGGACATGCTGAAGTGACGGGACAGTTTGACTATGCTACGCTTTTGCAAAGTATCCAAAACGTCTTTGTCCATCAGCTTCCAAGCATACAGACCCTGACATCTTTCAGATACCGCCCTACCCACTCCAATAACTTCGCAATGACAGCTACCGTCCTACGTGATGACTGGCTGCGCTTCTTCACGGGCATGGATCTGAGTCTTCTGCAGCCCCTCTCTCTCACTTGCAGTTTGGACAGCAAGACCGAGGCCATTGACTGTCATGTCGTTGCACCGGATCTTGCCTACAATGGAGGACACTATCAAAATGTCGACTTCATTGCCACATCACCCAACAACCAGTTAAGTTGTCGGGGCTCACTCACCAAGATGGACGACCGAGGACTTGGCACAGACTATCAGCTCCAAGCTACCGCCGTCGGCAACACCTTGCGTACCGGTCTGTCTATGGACAACCATGCCAAGAAGCAACGCTTGAGAGGACAACTCAATGCCGACATGGCATTCCTCACCAATGAGAAGAACCAAGTGGTTGCGTCTTTTGATGTCAAAAAATCCCATCTGTTCGTTGGAGATTCCGTGTATACCATTCATGCCGACCAGCTCACTTACAGCAAGAAGCACCTCACCATCGACAATCTCAACATTGCCAGCAACTCACAGTCTGTCCGTATCAATGGCCAGGCATCGCCCAACTGTGATGACTCTATCATTGTGGACCTCAACAATGTCAATGTCGAGTATATCCTCGACCTTGTCAACTTCCATTCTGTAGACTTTTCCGGCAATGTCAACGGTAAGGCATGCCTGTCCTCACTCTTCGACACGCCAAAGGCTAAAGGCAACATAGTGGTCTCCAATTTCCAGTTTGAAGAAGGCAATATGGGAACGCTCAATGCCAATGTCAGGTGGAACAACGAGAAGAAGCAGATCGACATCGACGCGATCGCCCTGGATACGATGCATACCGACAGAGGCATTCAAGACCGACGGACTGTCATCAATGGCTATGTCTCACCCAAGCGCAATGACATCAACCTCACCTTTAACGCCGAAAACACCCGAGGCGAGTTTCTCAAAGGTTTCTGTTCCAACTTCATGAGCAACATAGACCTTTCGGTCAACGGCAAGCTAAGCCTATGGGGCGACTTGAAAAAGATCAACCTCACGGGTGGGGCCAAGGTATCGGGAGCCACCACGATTACACCTATTAATACAAGGTATTACCTATCCGATGACTCTATCCGCTTCTTGGTGAATGAGATTCAGTTTGTGGATGACACCATCCACGACCGACTCGGCAGCCGTGGGCTTCTCACCGGTGCCCTATACCATACCCATCTCTCCCATCTGAGCTACGACCTTCATGTCAAGGCCGACAACCTGCTTGGCTATGAACCTGGACCAGACGACGGCAGTACCGTCTATGGCACGATCGCCGGAACCGGCTCAGTCGACATCAACGGCAAACCTGGAGAAGTAAACATTAAGGTGGATGCCACACCCTCTCGTGGGTCTGTGATGTGTTACGACATCACCAGTCCCGAGGCTATTGGCACACAAGAGTTTATCCAATGGGTATCCAGAGACTCGCTCCAAGCACGACTGGCCAAAGCGTTGCCTCTCACAGACAACGACACTGAACCAGAAGACGTGCCTACCGACATACATATCAATTTCCTCATCCATGCCACCCCCGACGCTACGTTGAAGGTCATCATGGACAAGACGAGCGGCGACTATATCGATCTCAACGGCACCGGTGCCATCCGTGCCACCTATTATAATAAAGGTGGCGTGAACCTCTACGGCAACTATGTTGTTGATCACGGCATCTATAAGTTGACTATTCAGAACATCATCAAGCGCGACTTCACGTTCAAACAAGGCGGCACCATCTCTTTCGGCGGAGAGCCAAGCAATGCAAGTCTCAACCTTGAAGCGCAATATACGCTCAACTCCGCCAATCTTGCCGACCTGCAGTTGGGTCACAGATTCTCCGGCAACAACATCCGCGTCAACTGTCTGATGAAAGTCACCGGCACTCCGTCTGATCCTAAAGTAGACTTCGACATGGACATGCCGACAGTCAGTGCCGACGTGAAACAGATGATCTACAGCATCATCAACAGTGAAGACGAGATGAAGCAGCAAGTGCTGTATCTGCTTGCCGTAGGCCGCTTCTACAATAAGACCGAAAACAACGCCCAGAATGCTGAAGCCAAGGAAAGCCAGACGACGCTTGCCATGCAGAGCATCCTCAGCGGACAGCTGAGCCAACAGATCAACAACGTGCTTGGCTCTGTCGTGAAAAACAAGAACTGGAACTTTGGCGCCAACATCTCCACAGGTACAGAAGGTTGGAACAACGCCGAATACGAAGGTATCCTCAGCGGCAGCCTCCTCAACAACCGACTTCTCTTCAACGGGCAGTTTGGTTACCGCGACAATGCCGCCACGGCCAACCAGTCGTTTATCGGTGACTTCGACATCCGCTATCTCATCGTGCCCAACGGCAATCTGAGCGTACGCATCTACAACCAGACCAACGACCGCTACTTCACCCGCAACTCCTTAAACACCCAGGGAGTAGGCTTTGTGATCAAACGCGACTTCGACAACTGGAAAGAACTGTGGCATAAGAAACCATGGCATAAGAAAAAATAAGGTGAAAATAAATAGTAGAAAAGCGTTCTCCTTTCACGCTTTTTTCATAACTTTGTAAGCCAAAAAGAAGAGTGGAAAGTCATCAATGAGATGATTTGCCGGTTTTCATCAAATAGACATCTAAGTATGCAATATCATAATAGTATCGTTATGGAAAAAGATCACGCCGTCAGCCTGAAACAGCTGATGACCCTTGTGCTGATGCTTACAACATTCAGCATTCACCTCCCGGCAAAGACGGTCGCTGAGATATGGAAAACGATGCCGGATACTATTGTTCCTTATCTCGACCCGCAACAAAGACAGGAGATGCCCTCCTATGCTTCCATGCATGTAGACGGAAGTGTCGACAATCTGCTTGAAGGCAAATGCAGAATGGACACATTGACAAACAGTTACGCCCATATCCAACTCAATGCTACCAAATCTATACAACTGAAATTACTTCCCACATCAAATCAGGATTCCATCGTATGTCTTGTTGAAACCTGGTTGGCCGGTTCTGTCGATAAGGACTCCATCCCAACAGGCGAAAGCGCCATACGCTTCTTCACACAAGATTGGAAAGAGCTGTCCACGGCCCAATTCTTAGGTGCACCGTCCGTCAACGACCTCGCTGGTATGCTGACGACCAAACCCGACACAATGCCGGAGCAGACATACAAAGCACTAAAGGAAAAACTCGATCCACAAATGGTGTTAGCGGAAATAAATGCCGATGACAACACCCTTCATCTGAAAATATCCTGTCCCCTGCTGTCCAAAGAAGAATACAAGGAACTCCATCAGATTCTGGTCACAAGACAACTGTCATGGAGAAACGGAAGCTATCATTCCGTCAATCAACAATAAGTTACTAACACTGCAAGACTGATCACAACAAATAAGAAAATAATAGCCATGAACTTAAAAGTGCGTTTAGCATTCATGAATTTCCTGCAGTTCGCTGTCTGGGGTGCTTACCTAACCTGTATGGGCATCTACCTCACCAATGCCGGAATGTCCACTCATATCGGTGCGTTTTTTGCCATGCAAGGCATCGTTTCCATTTTCATGCCTGCCCTTATGGGCATTGTTGCAGACCGTTGGATTCCCGCCCAGCGTCTGCTTGGTCTTTGCCATCTGCTGGCCGGTGCTTTTATGATGGGAGCTGCAGCCTATGGCTATTATGCAGGCGCAAACGTGACCTTTGCCACTTTGTTCACCCTCTACTCTGTCAGCGTAGCATTCTACATGCCTACTCTGGCACTTAGTAATTCCGTAGCTTATTGTGCCCTCACCCAAGCAGGCATGGACACCGTCAGGGACTTTCCGCCCATCCGTGTCTTTGGTACAGTAGGTTTCATCTGTAGCATGTGGTTTGTCGACATCATGGGCTTCAAGGCCAATGAGTTGCAGTTTGTTGTCAGTGGCGCACTGAGCATTCTGCTCTTCCTCTACACATTCACCCTGCCAGCTTGTCCCGTCAGTCATGACGACAAGCATAAGAGTCTGGTCGATGCCTTCGGTCTGCGTGCCTTCACGCTGTTCCGTCAAAAGAAGATGGCAATCTTCTTCGTTTTCTCCATGTTGTTAGGTGTCAGCCTGCAGATCACCAATGGCTTTGCTACCCCGTTTATCGAGAGTTTCGCCAAGATACCAGAGTTTGCTGACACCTTTGGCGTGAAGCACTCTGTCATTCTCTATTCTATCTCACAGATCAGTGAGACACTGTGTATCCTGATGATACCCTTCTTTATGAAGCATTTCGGCATCAAGAACGTCATGCTCATCGCCATGTTCGCATGGGTGCTTCGTTTTGGTCTTCTCGGTGCCGGTGATCCGGGCAGCAAGGTATGGATGTTCGTGGCCTCCATGATCATCTATGGTGTCGCCTTCGACTTCTTCAACATCTCCGGCTCACTGTTTGTCGACAAAGCAACCGATCCTTGTCTGCGTTCGTCCGCACAGGGTCTTTTCATGCTGATGACCAACGGCTTGGGCGCTACGATCGGTTCACTGGCCGCACAGGAAGTTGTTGACCTCCACACCGTCGGCGGCGTCACGCAATGGCAGTCGTGCTGGTATATCTTTGCAAGCTATGCCCTCATTGTAGGCGTTGCTTTCGCATTGGTCTTCCGTCCCAAGAAGGAAAAAGCAACAAAATAATCGTTATCTGCAATGGCAAGTATACAGCTTAAATTCCAAGCCGCAGCTGAAGTAAACGGCAAAGAGCAAGATGGCCTGCTGCTCCTCTCTGATCAGGAGCAGCAACGCCAGCTCGTGATCACGTGCAGCAGAAAGATCCTCAAAGAGATCACTGAGAGAAAGAGCAATGACATCAATATCAACGATGACATTGCCAAGATCCTTTGGGAGATGATTCACTGGCAGACTACGTTGGAGTTGTCGATCCATATCAACACATTGGAGGATGGCGTATACAAGGCATTGCTTATCAACGAAGAAAATCAATTCAGCCTTCCCGTCCAAGCTGATGCAGCCATCCTGCTCTCTTTGATCAGTCACAACGAGATTCCCATCTACATGGATGCGGCCTTGTTTCGCAGACAGAGTTCGGTCTATCAGCCCAATGCCAAAGGATTGCAACTGCCGCTCAACATCATCAGCGAGCCGATGCTCCACGATCTTCTCGACAATGCCGTGAAGACCGAACGCTACGAAATCGCATCTGAACTGAGAGACGAATTGAAGAAAAGAGAGGAAGAGGACAAGAAACGCAGCCAAGAAAGCAAAGACGAGGCAGAGGATGCCCAATAACAGCCCACAGCCATGAAGGAAGAAAGATATTTCTATGTGCCTGATGCCAGCCATCAGAAAGAGTTGCCGAAAGAAGAAGCGCAGCACGCCTTAAGAGTACTACGCATGCAAGTTGGCGATGAGATGTTTCTCATGGACGGCTGCGGTACCTTCTACCAAGCAGAGATCACAGCCGCCAACACCAAGCATTGCCTCTACAATATCCGGCAAGCTATGCCTCAGGAAGCGACGTGGCACGGCCATATCCATCTCGCCATCGCGCCGACAAAGATGATGGACCGCATGGAATGGATGACAGAAAAATGTACCGAGATCGGCTTTGACGAGCTCTCGTTTCTGAGATGTCTGTTTTCTGAGCGTACGACAATCCGCACCGACCGCGTCGAAAAGATTGTTGTGGGAGCCGTCAAGCAAAGCCGCAAGGCATGGAAACCGGTGGTCAACGAATTGACAAAGTTCAGTGACTTCATCCATACGCCACGGCAAGGACGGAAATTCATCGCCCATTGCTATGACGAAATCGACCGTACCGACCTCTTTCAAGCCCTGCAACAGATGCCAAAGGAGCAGGATGTGACCATACTCATCGGCCCGGAAGGTGACTTCTCAATCGATGAAGTGAGGGATGCCATCAGCCAAGGTTATGAGTCCATCACACTTGGCAACAGCCGGCTGCGCACAGAGACCGCCGGACTGATGGCTGTCGCCATGGCTCAGTTGTCCAAGCGGAAAGGCTAAGGCAATAATTGACGAACACATTATTATATATAGGTATAAGGAAGAAATCTCAGTAGAAGATCTATAACGGGTAACACGACAATGAAAAGAATATCATTTGTACTTTCACTATTCATGGCACTGGCCTTGTCCCTCTGCTCATGTTCCAATAACGACTATATCAACGCCATCCCCGGCAACAGCACGCTGCTGATCTCCATGAAACCCGCCAAGCTCAGCGGTGTCGGCAGTCCCACCATGCTCAAGGCGATGCTTCATGTGAACAACCTCGACGATGCCGGCCTTGACCTCTCTGAGGATGTCTTTTTCTTTGAAGACGCCCAGGGCAATCTGGGACTGTGCGCAAAAGTCAAAGACGAAGACGATTTGGAGAAGACGGCCAAACGTCTGAAATGCGACGTTCACCATAAGCGTGACTACAACTTTGCGGCTCTGCCCAACAACTGGATCCTCGGCTGGTCAAAGCAGACCGCGTTGCTGATGGGTCCCGTCGTACCGGCAGCCCAAGCCGAGATGATGTCGCTCATGGCCAAATATCTTGGCGAAGACGAGGACGACGGCATCAAGGCAACACCTATCTACGACAAGATCGACTCCATCAACGCGCCGATGTCACTTGTCTGCCAGACCAGTGCCCTACCCGACCAGTTTGTCGCTCCCTTCACCTTAGGTGCTCCGCGCGACGCCAATCCTGCTGACGTGTATATTGCCGCTGAGATGAAAGTAGCCAATGGGCGCCTCCATATCAATGGACAGACTTTCTCGTTCAAGCGCAACATCGAGCAGGCTTTGCAGCAGGCTCATGCCATCTACCGCCCCATCAAAGGCAAATATGTGAAGTCAATGGCCAAGAACGATATGATCGGCATGTTCCTCAATGTCGACGGCACGAAGTTCATCAAACTTATGCAACAAAACAGAGGCATCCAGGCTCTCTTGGCCGGCATCAACTCTGCCATCGACATGGACAACATCATCAAGGGCGTCAATGGCGACATGACCATCATCGCGCCTTCCCTTGGCTCTGACAATTTCCAAATGACCATGGCCGCACAACTCAAAAACGCTGACTGGCTCGGTGATGTGGACTATTGGAAGCAGAGTGTACCGCAGGGTGGACACATCGGTGACTGGGGAAGAGACTGCTACTACTATACAGATTCGAAGACCACCTACTTCTTTGGTGTCACACAGGACTGGCAATACATGAGCGGCAGCTCCAAGGAGAAGGCTTTGCAGAGCATTAAGGCTGCCGCTGATCCCATCGACGCAAAATTGCAACAAGACATCAAGGGACAGAAACTGGTGCTGGTCATCAACCTCGCCGCCGTCAATGGCAGCAAAGCTCAGGCCGTCACCGGTATGCTCGCTCCGCTCTTCGGCAAACTCAACGCGATCGTATATACACTTCAATAAGATACTGCCCGTCCTCCTCTATTCATAGAAAGGGCGGGACTTTATATTCAATAAGAGATATGCAAACCATTAATTTGGCTTCCGTTCTGCCGCAGGTGTTCCAACAGAGCAAAGACCTGAAATCTGAGATATGGAAGCAAAACGTGAAATTCGAGCGAGGACACCTCTATCTTGTAGAGGCTGAATCGGGTAAGGGAAAGAGTACTTTTTGCAGTTACATCGTCGGCTACCGTCACGATTACAGCGGTACCGTGATGTTTGATGACCGCGATACTAAAACCTTCAAAGTCAAGGACTGGGTGGAAATGCGTCAACAGCATATCAGCCATCTGTTTCAGGAGCTGAGACTGTTTCCGGAACTCACTGCGTGGGAAAACGTTCAGATCAAAAACAAGCTGACCAACTTCAAGGACGACGCCACCATCCGCCAATGGTTTGACATGCTGGGCATCGGCGACAAACTCGACGCCAAGATCGGACGCATGTCCTTTGGACAGCAGCAGCGCGTGGCCATGATCCGCGCACTTGTACAGCCGTTTGACTTCCTGCTCGCCGACGAACCGATCTCTCACCTCGACGACAACAACTCACGCATCATGGCAGACATCATGATGACCGAAGCCAAGGCACAGGGAGCCGGCGTCATCGTGACCAGCATCGGTAAACACATGGACTTAAACTACGAAAAGACATTATTGCTATGAACTTAGTTTGGAAGCTGCTCCGTCAGCATATCAGCATACCCCAGTTTGTGGGATTTTTCTTTGCCAACCTCTTTGGCATGCTCATCGTGTTGCTGGGCTATCAGTTTTATCGCGACGTGATGCCCGTCTTCACCTCTGAGGATTCCTTCATGAAGTCCGACTATATCATCGTCAGCAAGAAGATTGGCATGGGCTACACCATCTCCGGACGCACCAACACTTTCACGCCCGCTGAGGTCAACGACGTGGAGAATCAACCGTTTGCCTCCAGCGTGGGCACCTTCACCTCCACAGAATATAAGGTGGAAGCCAATATGGGTGTCAACGGGGTCAACGTGCTCAACTCAGAGCTCTTCTTCGAGAGCATCCCCGATCATTTCGTCGACGCGCCCAAGGGCAGTTGGAAATACACGCCGGGCGAACATGTCGTGCCCATCATCCTGCCGCGTGCCTATATCACCATGTATAACTTTGGCTTTGCCCAAAGTCGTTCTCTGCCTAAGATCAGCGATGGCCTCGTGGGGATGATCAACTTCGACATCTTCATCCACGGCAACGGACACGCCGACCGCTTCAAAGGCAAGGTCATCGGCTTCTCGTCACGACTCAATACGATTCTCGTGCCGCAGGCCTTCATGGACTGGAGCAACAACTACTTCGCACCGGGCAGCCACTCCGATCCTACCCGACTGATCATGCAGGTTGACAATCCTGCCAACGAGAAGGTGACGAAATATATCGACCAGAAAGGCTACGAGGTGGAGGACGACAAGTTGCAAGCAGAAAAGACTACATATTTCTTGAGAATGATTGTCACCATGGTCATGGTTGTCGGTCTGGTCATCTCCATCCTGAGTTTCTACATTCTCATGCTGAGCATCTACCTGCTCGTACAGAAGAACTCATCGAAACTCGAGAACCTGCTACTCATCGGCTACAGCCCCAATAATGTCGCACGGCCCTACCAACTGCTCACCATCGGACTCAACACCGGTGTGCTGCTCATTGCCTGGGGCACGCTCTACTTCGTTCGTGACTACTACATGGGTGTCATCGAGACGCTCTTCCCCGATATCGACAGTGGTACGATGTTGCCGGCTATCCTCCTCGGACTCTGTCTCTTTGCCTTGGTGAGCATCTGCAACATCATCGCCATCAGACACAAGATCGTCTCCATTTGGAAGAGAAAAGAATAAAAAACGACACACTATTCTGGCATGAAACAGTTCGATCACTACACGGTTGAGGCCGATGCCCAACTGCTGGACTGGCTGCTCACCCATCTCGACGGTAGCCATTCCAAAATCAAAGCCACACTGCAAGGGCGCGGCATTCAGGTCAACGGCAAGACGATCACGCGATACGACTATCCGCTCAAGGCAGGGATGAAGATTGCCGTCAGTAAGACAAAGCGCAATCTCACGCTTAAAAACCATTACGTGAAGATTGTCTACGAAGATCCCTACCTCGTCGTGGTAGAGAAAAACGTAAGCATCCTCTCCATGGCTGCCGGTCACAGCACGCTGAACGTCAAGTCGGTGCTGGACGAATATTTCGAGCAGACGCGACAGCATTGCACTGCCCACGTGGTGCACCGCCTCGACCGCGACACCAGCGGACTGATGATCTATGCCAAGGATAAGAAAACAGAGTTGAAACTGGAAGAGGACTGGCACCACACGGTCTATGACCGCCGCTACGTGGCAGTGCTCTCCGGTGTGATGGAGCAAGATCAGGGCACCATCACCAGCTGGCTCAAAGAGAACCGGGCCTATGTCACCTACAGCAGTCAACGGGAGGGCGACGGCAAACTGGCCATCACCCACTTCTATACGCTCGACCGCAGTAGAGACCATTCGCTGGTAGAGTTCAAACTGGAGACGGGACGCAAGAACCAGATTCGTGTGCACTCCGCTGACATGGGACATCCGGTCTGTGGCGACATCAAATACGGCAATGGCGATGATCCGATCGGACGACTCTGTCTCCATGCCTACGTGCTCTGCTTCTACCATCCAGTGACACACAAGCCAATGGAGTTCAGCACACCCATCCCCGTGACCTTCCGTCGGCTCTTCTCAACCAGTAATAATCCGTAAAAGTATTGTAACATATACATACAAAACAACTCAATCCATGGACTCCCACTTCACCTTCTACGTCATACTGATACTGGCCTTTGTCGTCAGCATCTTCATTATACGCAAGATTGCGAGTTGTCTCCTCAAACTCATCATCGCTGCTGTCGCCCTTGGAGTGGTAGTGGCAGCTTATTTTCTCATGCAAGGTTAACTAAGTTGCAACGCTCATGATCTTTTTCTTCTCCGCAACAGGCAATACCGCTTGGGCCGCCAAACAGTTGGGCTTCTACACCAGCGACCGGCTCATCAACATCGCCAAGAACAGCACCGAGCCTTTCACCGCTCAGCTGGAACCGGGCGAAGACATCGGCTTTTGCTTCCCTATCCATGGCTGGCGTCCTCCGCGCATCGTCGTTGACTTCGTGAAGCAACTTGTGATCGATGCCACTGGGCACTATGTCTATGCGCTCTGCACTGCCGGTGACACGGTAGGCGAAGCCATGGACATCTTCCGCCACGAGCTGTCAGAGAAAGGCATCACGCTCGATGCCGCCTTCTCGTTGCTGATGCCGGAGTCGTATGTCGGCCTGCCTTTCATGGATGTAGACAAGAAAGAACGTGAGAAAGCCAAGCAGTACAAGGCTGCGGAAGACCTGAAGGGGATTGCCCAACTGATTGAGCAACATCAAAGGCACGTAGAGCGTCTGATCATCGGCCGTTGGCCGCGCATCAACAGCCGCGTCCTCGGTGCCGCCTTCTACCGCTGGCTGATCACCGACAAGCCTTTCCATGTCGTTTCAGACCGTTGTGTGAAATGCGGCATCTGCGCTTCTGTCTGTCCTGTCCACGACATCGACGGTGGACTCGGCAAAGAGCCCCGTTGGCTCCACAATGGTCAATGTCTGACTTGCTTTGCCTGCTATCACCATTGTCCGCACCACGCCATTGAGTTCGGTAACAGAACGAAGCATAAAGGACAATACTTCTTCGGAAGAAGAAAGCTATAGGACTTAGAAGAAAACAGAAGCTCACCTAACGTTCAGACAGTTCTCTTCACGATGCAAGTAATACTATAATGGTAGCTATGCTCTTATGTAATGGGGATTCAGAACATCCAGACTGGCCCATGTTCGAAGACCACGTTTTTGTTCTGATTGAGAAACGTTGCCGAGTTGCTGGCATTAAGAAGTCGCTCCTTGACAAAATCCATCAATGCTTCTTGCAGTTTCATCTCGTCCTGATGGTGTCTCGACATCAGCACCTTCCATGCCAATGGTGCTCCCGTGCGGACAAACTCCGCCAACTTTGAAGGGATGAACATGTCTTCACTCACGATGTTGGGCGATGTCTCACGGTAGCCCAGTTCTCCTTCCGCTTCCGTGCGGCAGAAGAACTTCATGATATATTCGTGCTGGATTCTAGTCTCTACTACTGGCATAGTCTATTATTCTTCTAATTTTTCTTTCGTCTGATTTGCCAAAGCCATTATGGAGAGAAGTATTATCGATAAAATCTTGCTCTTTCTGTCGATAAAATCCATAAAACGTATGTTTTGAAAATACTACTTTGCAAAGATAGTTCTTTAGAATGAATTTGCCAAGAACGGCTCCGACCTTTTCAACCGCCATCAGACTTTTTGACCATTCCGCAAGCATAGCACTTACGGAAGAGATTAATGACTTCCCTGCATTCTGTTATTTAATTCGCACACAGAGACACAGAGTCACAGAGAATGGGCGCTATTGTAACTTGTCTTTGTCTTCGAACTCTCAATGGTGAAGCCGTCTCTGTAGCTCTGTGTGAGCTATATCCACAGCGCTGTCACGAAAATATATTCTTGAAATTCTGCTGCTTTTTTATTGACAAAAGTCTGTCAACCTTTTAACACATTCTAGAGAGACTGCCGAGCAGAAAACTCGAAAAAAGAAAGATTTCAAGAGAAGAAAAGAAAGTTTTCGGGAGAAAACAACTGAAATGAGCAAGTCAGATAACTGCGTTGACCAAGTCAAATAGCTGAAATGACCGAGTAAAATAGCTGAGATGACCAGGTGAAACAACTGAAATGATAGCATCATTCAACCGTTTTGGCAGAACCAGTAAAGCAACACACTACGCATATATCTATCAATCAAGCAGTTAGCAAAAGCGCCAAAAATCACGAAAAACGGAGCAAGAGACAGCTTTGTCCGGAAAATCGCATTCTCAGACCCACTTTTTTGTCAGTTTTATCAACAATCAGAAAAAACGGAGACAAGGAAGCGGAAACACTCTGGCGGGCCGGACAGCATAAGAACAAAAAAAAATCTCCCTGCCCATAGATACCATGAGCAGGGAGAAAACTAATATGTCTATAAAATGATTACTTCACATAGACAACAGCGATACGGTTGGATGTAGTACCCTGAACACCCTTACCAGTAGCCTCATCGACTACGACACCGTTCTTCTTGAGATACTTGGCAACCTCGTCAGCACGAGCCTGAGACAGTCTGTCGTTGACCTCTTTGCTACCCTCTGGAGAAGCAGTACCAACGATCTGAACGTGCTTGCCGCTCTTCACAGCGTCGAGAGCCTTCTTAGCCTCCTTGGTCAGGAAGCTCTTGCCCTGAGCGAATGTCACGAAGACGAGGTTCTCTACCTTCACCTCCTGAGGAGCCGGAGCCTCTTTGACGACTTCCTTGACGATCTCCTTAGGCTTCTTAGCCAGCTCGTCGCGCAGGTCGTTGATCGTGCTGTTGAGCTGATCGATCTCAGCCTGGTCGTAAGGCTTCACGATATTGAAGTTGTGTGTGCCATTGCTGTTCTTGAACTTGTAGACGACACCAGCGTTGAGCTGAACGTAGCTATGGTTGATGTTGTACTTCATACCACCGTTGGACAGATTGTAGTTGACACGGTCTGTATTGTCGTTCAAGCCATAGTTGATAGAAGGCTCAACGTAAGCCTGCCACTGCTTCTGGCTACCGAAGTTAAAGGCAAAGTCGATGCCCAACTTTGAAGTCAGATTGTTGCGGTAGTCGAAATCCTTGCTGCCTACGCGCTCATTGTTGTGACCGAAGATATGACCCCAGCCCAGACCGGCAACAGGAATCACCTCGAAGCAGCGAGGCTCACCCTTGTAGCCACCGAACCAGTTGCTCAGGTTCACAGTACCCAGCAGGCTAGTGTTGAGGAAGCGGACAGCCGTACCGGTAGAAGCGAAAGGCTTATTGGAGAAATAGGCGTTGCTCTCAACAGCGAGACCGAAGACAGGAGTGAACCAACGGCCAACGCGAACACCGAAGTTAGGATTGAGACCCTTCAGCCAAGCGTTGCCTGTGGTCTTTGTTGCGACGCCGCCATTAACGCCAACGTAGATGTTGTCGAATGTCTTACTCTCCTGCACTGTCTGTGCAGATGCGCCAGCAGCGATCAAGGCTGCTGCCATCAAGGTAAATAACTTTTTCATAACTTATTTGTCTTTGTGTAATTAATATATATTTCTGCTATGCTGCATACAAACTGTGTGCAAAGTAAAGGGATTTTTCTTAAACTTCCAAATTATTTTAACGCTTTGAAGGCAATAAAACATAAATTAACAAGAAAGTATGGATTGGAGACTACAAAGCAAGAAGAAAAGGACAATTAGCAACCAAGAAAAAGGCAGATGACAGAAAGTCACTGTCACCTGCCTATATGTCAAAGGCTTAGCAGGTTTCTCGTTTCTCGCCTGCTATTGCCGGGGAATGGTGATCACGGTCACGGAATAGGGTTTGAGCGTGATCGTGGGGCCGCTGACACGAGTCGTCTCCACCTTTGTCTTCTTGTCACTGGGCTGTCCGCTGAAACCTACGGTCGCTGCACCTGAGGGAATCGCCATGCCGTTCACATCAACTATCAAGGACTGTGGCAAGGCATTGACGAGTTTCACCCACGTGATTCCCGTCTTCTGGTCCCGGACAACACTCGATGCCACACGATAGCGGATGTTCTCGGGCAAAGAGAACTGGGATGCGACATAGCGGTCACCGGCACTGTTGCCCCACAACTGCTGGGTGTAGTAGCTGGGAGTGAGCGCGGTGATACCGTCAGAGTTGAAGTAGATCATATCGGGATTCCAATTCTGATGAGCCTCATTGCAGAGCAGCGGCGCATAGCTGGCCATACTGACGATGTCGGCATTGCGCTCGACATTGCACAGGTGGATGGCCTCGACCAGCGCATTCTCCACCCTGCGGTCGCGGGAAGCCCACTCGCCAAGATAGACTTTCGGGCCCTTGCGGTCGTAGTCGTCATAGTAGTCCTGATGATGCAGGAACCATCCCGGTGACTCGTAGTAATGCTCGTCGACCATGTCTATCAGATCGTGATGGGCTTTGGCAAAGCGCCAGCCCTCAATATAGTCGGCCGAAGGATTATGGAAAGGTCCCACAGTACCACAGACGGTGATGTCGGGATACTTCTGCTTAATGGCTTTGCAGATCATCTCATAGCGCTCCTCAAAGGTTGTGGAGACGAGATCTTCGTTGCCTATACCTATATATTTAAGGTGAAACGGTGCCGGATGACCTGCGTCGGCACGCATCTTGGCCCACTTGGAAGTGGCCGGATCGCCATTGGCCCACTCGATCATATTGAGGATCTCCTGACAATAAGCCGGCATGTCGGCCATCGGGATACCACCTTGCTGACCGCCGTAGCCATCCTTGTCGGCAGCGGAGTTCTGACAAGGTACGCCCGCGGCCAGCACGGGAAGCGGCTCCGCACCGATGTCCTCACAGAACTGGAAATACTCATAAAAGCCCAAGCCACGTGTCTGATGATAGTTCCAAATGTTCTTCGCGGGCTTACGGTCCTGCCAGGGACCTACGCTCTCGTTCCAGTGATAGATGTTGTCAAGTCCCTGACCATGGCTCATGCAACCACCGGGAAAACGTACGAACCGAGGACGGAGGGCCGCGATAGCCTCGGCCAAGTCTTTGCGAAGCCCATGTCCCTTGAAGGTATCGTGAGGAAAGAGGCTTACCATGTCTACGGCAATGCTGTCCTCTTTCAAAGGTGTCAGCATCAGTCTGACCTGACTCTTCGCGGCTTTCTTGTCAATAATCAAAGGCAGGGCATAGCGTCGCCAGTCCTCACCTTCGACCTTTATCTTCTCTTTTGCGAGCATCTCGCCCTTGTCATCGACAAGGCTCACCAGCAACTGATTCTTGCGTCCATTCTGGCTGCGGACAAAGACAGAGAAGTCGAACTGCTGGAGTGGTTCAGCCATCAAAGTACCCCACCCTGTGTTATAGAGTGTGTCTTGCTTGGTCAGGAGCACATAGTGGGGATTGTTTTTGCTCAGCGGCTCTGCCGTGCTGACGCGGATCGGATGATTGCTCTTCCATGCGGTCGTTGCGTCCCACCCACGATGGTCGTCGGAGGTGTACTCGAAATCACGGTTCTGAACAAGTTCCGCATAAAGGCCACCATCGGCAGCATAGCTGATGTCCTCGAAGAAAACACCCATCAGTCGGTCGCTGATCGCCTTTTGCTTTGACAGATCAATGGTGAGTGTCGTCGTCAGCGGTGAGGTGAGAGAAGCGAAACACTTCGCGTCGTCCTTCATTGTCTCAGCACTCATGCGGGCATCATTGGCCATGGCGTCGAAATACTGGAAGAGATAATCCAACTGCAGCTTAGGCACGTCAAAGGCATTACCCTGAAAAGTGGTGCCGGCAATGGTCGCTGTGTCACGCATCCAGGCAGCATCCTCTATCGTGCTCGCATCGGCAGATTCCGTGAAATGGCGGAAGTCATTGGAAGCCTGCACATAATGGCGAGAACCATCTTTGGCCCTGAAATAGATGTCGATGTTGTCGGGATCCATCTGGAACATGATCGGCTCCAACACACCTTTCTCTTTGACACGCGGATAGTCCTGCGGGCGCCATGTTACCAAGTCCTCGCTGTAGGCAGCCGCAAAGCAGGGCGCATAGTTGTTGACCGAGAAGAGCAGTCGCCACGTCCCGTCCTGAGCCTGGATGACATAGGGTGAATACATCTTCTTCTCACTGCCCCATGCACCATAGTCCGAGCCACAGAGCTGTCCCAAGTCCTGCCACCGGTTGCGATCAGTGAAGTAGGCTACATGTAATCCCTTGGTCGGTCCGGGAGAATAGAGAAAAAGCTGACACGTGGTGTCGCGTCCGGCAATCTCGTAGGAAGCCCGCTGACGCTGGCCCCACACTGCCGATGGCATTGAGGCTGTAATGAAAAGCGATGTAGAGAATAGTAATAGTTTGGTGTTCATCGGTAGAAATTTTGAAATGAGAAGTAGGTTCTTTAAAGAGTAAAAGCAGAGAGCCCCCGAAGGGGCCCACTACCTTATTTGTAGTATTCCTTCTTGGCCGCAGCCAGTGTGTTCTTCATCAATGAGCAAATCGTCATAGGACCTACACCACCGGGAACCGGCGTGATGAACGAGCACTTCGGTGCCACCTCGTCGAACTTCACGTCGCCATTGAGGCGGAAGCCTTTCTTCTTCGTGGCATCAGGCACACGTGTGGTACCGACATCGATGATCACGGCACCTTCCTTCACCATGTCGGCAGTCACAAAGTCGGGACGGCCGATCGCTGCAATGATGATGTCGGCCTCACGGCACTCTGCCTTGATGTCCTTGGTGTGGGAGTGGCAAACCGTCACGGTGGCGTCGCCGTATTGCTTCTGCATCATCAGCTGTGCCATCGGCTTACCGACGATGTTGCTGCGTCCCAGCACCACACACTTCTTTCCGGATGTCTCGATGTGGTAGTGCTGCAAGAGTGTCATGATGCCCAACGGTGTTGCAGACACAAAACACGGCAGGCCAATGGCCATGCGACCCACGTTGATCGGATGGAAACCGTCGACATCCTTGCGGTAGTCGATGGCCATAATGATCTTCTGCTCATCGATATGTTTCGGCAGAGGCAGCTGTACGATGAAGCCATCGACCTGGGGATCGTCGTTGAGCTTGGCCACACAGGCGAGAAGCTCCTCCTCAGTGACATCATCCTCATAGCGGATCAGACGGGACTCAAAGCCGCACTGCTCGCAGGCGATGACCTTGTTTTTGACATACGTCTCGGAACCGCCATCATGTCCCACCAACACGGCAGCCAGACAAGGGCGCTTGGCTCCCTTGGCCACCATTTCCTTTACTTCGTCGGCAATCTGCTGCTTGATGGCAGTAGCAGTGGCCTTTCCATCTATCAACGTGTACATAGCTTATATTTATTGGTTCATTGCGCCTTTCATGCGCGCCATATTTGCCATCATGGACTTCATCTGGCTGCCGGTGACCATCTTCATCATCTTGCGGGTCTGATCAAACTGTTTGATGAGTCGGTTGACCTCCTGGATCGACGTACCAGAACCTTTGGCAATGCGCTGGCGACGGCTCACGTTGAGCACCTCGGGATGAGTACGCTCCTGCGGTGTCATACTGCGGATGATCGCCTCAATGCCGTTGAAAGCATTGTCGTCGATGTCGATGTCCTTGATAGCCTTACCTACACCCGGGATCATCGAGGCCAGCTCCTTCAGGTTACCCATCTTCTTGATCTGCTCGATCTGATTGAGGAAGTCGTTGAAGTCGAACTTGTTTTTCTGAATCTTCTTTTGCAGTTTGCGTGCCTCTTCCTCGTCGAACTGCTCCTGAGCACGCTCCACGAGAGAGACAACGTCACCCATACCGAGGATACGGTCGGCCATACGGTCGGGATGGAACACGTCGATGGCTTCCATCTTCTCGCCGGTACCAATGAACTTGATGGGTTTAGTGACAACCGTGCGGATGGAGAGTGCCGCACCACCACGGGTATCACCGTCGAGCTTGGTGAGGACGACACCATCAAAGTCCAGACGGTCGTTGAACTCCTTAGCGGTGTTGACGGCGTCCTGACCCGTCATAGAGTCGACAACGAACAGTGTTTCGTCAGGCTTGACAGTCTCCTTGAGTGATGCAATCTCGTCCATCATCTGCTCATCGACTGCCAGACGACCGGCAGTATCGATGATGACGGTGTCATAGCCTTTGGCCTTGGCTTCCTGGATGGCGTGGAGGGCGATTTCGTTGACGTTTTTGTTTTCCGGCTCAGTATAGACCGGCACGTCGATCTGACCGCCTACGACTTTCAACTGATCGATAGCAGCCGGACGATAAACGTCACAAGCCACCAACAGCGGATTGCGGTGTTGCTTGGTCTTCAGCATATTGGCCAGCTTGCCACTGAACGTGGTCTTACCGGAACCCTGCAGACCTGACATCAAAATAATGGCCGGCTTCTGTTCCAAATGCAACTCGGCAGCCTCGCCACCCATAAGGCTGGCCAATTCGTCGTGCACGATCTTGACCATCATCTGTCCCGGCTTCACGGCCGTGAGTACGTTCTGACCAAGAGCTTTCTTCTTTACTGTGTCGGTAAATGTCTTGGCTACCTTATAGTTGACATCGGCGTCCAGCAATGCGCGACGTACGTCCTTGAGCGTCTCTGCGACATTGATCTCAGTGATTTTACCCTCACCTTTCAATATCTTGAACGACCGCTCAAGACGGTCACTTAAATTCTCAAACATAATGTTAGTCTTATTCTATGATTAATTATACTTGCAAAGATACAGAAAAAAAACGAAACAGCATCTTTTTATCAGCCTAATCATAGAAAAAAGACGAAAAGCGTAATCATAGGAAAAGTAGGCATTATCGTATCTTGCCTCAACTGAGCATGCGTAAAACAAAAGGGCATAAAAAAGAGTCCCTCAACGAGGAACTCTCTTCAGCGGTGCGTACGAGATTCGGAC
>DLDU01000016.1:33319-72038 GCA_002481295.1 Prevotella sp. UBA7764
TCGAACTCGTGACCTCCTGCGTGACAGGCAGGCATTCTAACCAACTGAACTAACGCACCATTTTGCTGTCTTTGCGCCTCATTTCTGAATTGCGAGTGCAAAGGTACTCGTTTTTTCTGATACCACCAAATAATCGGGCAACTTTTTTACAATAAAAATTGCAGGAACTCCACGTCATGATACTCTTTTCCATCGTAGAGCCAGTCCTTGAGCTGCGCATTTTGTTGAAAGCCAACAGCTTTGAATACTCTCAAGCAATCAGCGTTGTCTCGCGCCACCAAAGCATAAAGTTGATGAAGGTGAAGCACCTCACGGGCATAAGTGATCAGTTCTTCCATGGCCGCCTTGCCATACCCTTGTCCACGATAGGCTTTCTCAATGACCAAGCCCACCTCTGCCCGCAGGTGCTGAGGATTGAAATTTACAAGGTCGGCGATGCCTACGACATTTGCTCCACTGCCGTCGGTGATGATCAGACGGAGTTGCTTGTCGGTGAAGATATCGCCAGTGGTATTAGCAATATAGTCGTGAAGGACATAACGGGAATAAGGGACATTGGTACTGCCCACCCGCCACAAATCGTAATCATTCTCGATACGATAGAGCAGATCCAGGTCTTCGGGCTCCATCGCACGCAACAATACAAAGGGACGACGATGGGAACAAGATGAGGAAAGTGAAGAATTCTTTTCCATGACTACATATTATATATGAGTAGACTCTGAGGTAAACACGTCTTTCGACGTGATGATAAGCTGAGCCTCAGGATCGAACCAGCCCATGAGGCATTGACCGGGATGGCCGTTAAGCAGATCAAAGATCTTCTGATAAGGAAATAAGGAGGTGTCGAAGACCATGATTGGTTGAGGTAGTTGACGCTTGAGCACCTCTGACGCAATCTTCAAGGCCTCATCCCACTGCGAGACCACATGTAGCTCAGCGTTTAGGCCATTGAAAGCGGTGATGTCCTCACAAATGGCTTGCGACGACGCAGAAGTGAAGACCACATAAAGTGGATCGCGCCGGACAGACTTGGAGACAAAGCCCAGACTCTTGCGCATCTTATGCAACTGCATACTGACCAACGCATGGAAAGCCTTCACATAGATGGCTGTCTGCACCGGGACGTTGACAAGGACATTGAAGTGGCGATAATGCTTACGATAGAAGATGAGCATGGCTTCATAGAAGACATGGACATAACGGAAGCTTGACTTCTCGGTGCTCTCTCCTTTATAATGTAGCATCTTACAGGGCAGATACCAGTTCTCCCACCCTGCCTTGAGGATGCGATAGCTGAGATCGATGTCCTCGCCATACATAAAGAAGTCCTCATCCAAAAGACCGACATCCTCCAACGCCTTGCGGCGAAGCAGACAGAAGGCACCACTGACGATCTCGATCTGCTCGGCTTGGTCCCAAGGATGAGCACACATATAATATTTACCGATACGGGGATGGTGAGGGAAACAGGAGCAAAGGCCAGAAAGCTTGTAGAAAGAGGTCATCGGTGTCGGCACTCCACGGCGGCTCTCTTTGGCGCTTTCACCAGAGGCATCCATCATCCATACGCCGGACGCGCCCACGCGGGGATGGGCATCCATAAACGACAGAACACTGGGGATGAGCGTCTCACTCAATAAAGTATCAGGATTGAGCAACAGAACGTACTCGCCATGACTCATCGTGATGGCTTTGTTGTTGGCCTTGGCAAAGCCAAGATTATGATTCAGCCGAACAACCTTCACCCAAGGAAAGCGGGAAGAAAGATAGTCAACAGAACCGTCACGGGAATGATTGTCCATCACAAACACCTCGGCGTCCACTGTAGCCAATGAGCGCTGAAGCGACTTCAAGCACTGTTCTACATAGTACTTGACATTGTAATTGACAATCACTACCGATAGTTTCATTTCTTCTCCTGAATATATCTTGTACGGGTGGGATAGACAAAAGCCAGACTCAACAGTCCAATAATGGCCATATAGCCAAAGGCAACATTCATAAACTGATAATAGAGCCACGTGTTGAGCATCATCGGCACACAGAGCATCGCCAAACGCAAAGTGCTCCATCGAAGCATGGCTTGGTCGCCATCACTATGAATAGCAGCCTCTACATGTTTCCACTTAAACAGCCGCAGACTCAGAGGGATCAGGCAGATCGTAGCCACCTCCATGAAGATGGCCCAATAATAATCGGCAATGCGGTCCGCGCCCCACTGTCCAACGAACAGGACGTCATTCTCATATAGCACGACAAAGCACAGGCTAATCAGCACTGACAAGCCTGCTTCAAGTCGAAGGATATTCAATACGCTTTTCATGATACTATGATTTGTCCAGTGGAGTACGGCTAAGGATCGAGCGACCTAACGTCACCTCGTCGGTATATTCCAGTTCGTTGCCGACAGAGATGCCACGGGAGATGACCGACAGCTTCACGGGATAAGGTTTCAACTGGCGGGAGATATAGAAACTCGTCGTATCGCCCTCCATTGTAGAACTGAGAGCCAGAATGACTTCACGAATGCCACCCTTTGCCACACGCTCTACCAGCGACGCTATCTGCAAGTCACCGGGGCCGACACCTTCCATCGGAGAGATGATGCCGCCCAAGACATGATAAAGCCCATCGTATTGCTGGGTGTTCTCGATCGCCATGACATCCTGCACATTCTCCACGACACACACCAGTCCATGATCGCGATGACTGTCAGAACAAATGGAACAGACATCGGTGTCGCTGATGTTATGACAGACTGAACAGTACTTGATATCCTTACGGAGATGCGAGATCGCTGACGTGAAATGCTCCACAGACTCTTCTGGCTGCTTGAGCAAATTCAAAACCAACCTCAATGCTGTCTTACTGCCAATACCCGGCAGGCGGCTGAACTCGTCAACCGCCCGCTGTAATAACGCTGAAGGATATTGCTGCATCAAAGGTATATGCCAAATCCCACCTTAAAGCCGATCGTGGAAAAATCAGAATGGTTCTTGAAACTCTGCTGATAATAGAGCGCCGGCTCGATGGTGACACTATGGTTGATGAAGAAGGCATAACCCACCTCCACACCAGGCATGAAATCATTGTAGTTGTGGTCGAAATGCATCAGCTTGCAGTTGGCACCTAAGAAGATACCGTTTTGCGTGATATAGTAGCGTCCGCCCACTCCAACATGGATCGCGTCACCATTATCACGATTGCCCTGGTGGTCATAACCAACCTCTCCCAACAGCATCAGGTTGTCGCCGAAGAAGTAGCCAGCCTTACCCTCTACGCCTAAAGAGAACTTGCCGTTGCCACTATAGTTCATGTCAAGGCCTGACAATGAGGCTCCAGCGTATTTCTTCCCTTCCTCAAACTGGGCACTGGCGCTGACCACGCTCAAAGAGAAAACAAAAAGAAGCAATAAAATCTTTTTCATATTCGCTTATTTATTGATTATTATGTCTTGATTGATTCTTATACCATACCGAGAACCAAACGATGGCGATGAGAAGCACAACGAGCGAGCCCCAGTATCCGATGGACGTGTCAATACCGGCTGCCATAGGCGATACCAACAGGAAAGTTGCACACACCACGGTCATAAACAATGCCGGAACGAGTGTCACAACAAACAGCTTGCGTTTCTGCACGAGGTAGACGGTGATCGTCCAAAGCGTAAAGACTGCAAGCGTCTGGTTGGACCAGCCAAACCACTGCCACACTGTATTGAAGCCATCGGGATTCTCCATTTGCCAGAGCAGCAAAGCGATGGCAGCAATGAACATAGGAATAGCAATGTAGAAGCGCTTTGCAATACTCCGCTGATCGAGATGCAATGCCTCAGCAATGATCAGGCGGGCACTGCGGAATGCGGTATCGCCACTGGTGATAGGAGCGGCCACGACACCAAAGACGGCAAGGACGCCACCAAAGAGTCCCAGCCAACCGGTACACACCTTCTCCACGACACTTGGTGCAGCGAAAAACTGGATAAGCGTCTTGCCATTGCCTCCCTGGAACTGAGCGACAAACTCATTGGCTGTCTGAGCGTCGACACATTCACGCCAGCCACCATAATAGAAGAAATGCATCGACACGGTAGCCCAGATCAAAGCTACAACACCCTCGGTGATCATTGCGCCGTAGAAGATAGGACGTCCCATCTTCTCAGACTTGATGCACCGTGCCATCAACGGGCTCTGGGTGGCATGAAAACCACTGATGGCTCCACAGGCTATCGTCAGGAACAGGCAGGGGAACAATGGATTCTTCGCCATGTAGCCCGTCGTGCCCAACCAAGCCGTGTTGGTATTGCGGTTGCAGTCATCGAGATTGCTCCACAGCTCCGGCAGCTCCGGCATCTTCACGAAGAGACAAACCATCAAAGCCACAGCCATAAAGAGCAGGGCAAAGGCAAAGATCGGATAGAACTTTCCGATGATCTTGTCGATCGGCAACATGGTGGCCAGGATATAATAGGCAAAGATCACGATCACCCAAAGAGTCGTAGAACCGGCAAAGTCTTTCAGCAGCAAAGCCGGACTATAGACAAAGACCACACCGACCATCATCAGCAGGAATACCGAGAATACCAACATCACGGCACGAGCCTTGCCACCCAAGTAGCGGCCAACCAAGAAAGGCAGGTTGGCACCATTATGGCGCACGCTGAGCATACCACTGAGATAGTCGTGGACAGCACCCGCAAAGATGCAACCGAAGATGATCCACAGATAGGCTACAGGACCATACCACGCTCCCATGATAGCTCCGAAGATAGGACCGGTGCCCGCGATGTTCAAGAACTGAATCATAAACACCTTCCAACTCGGCAACGTCACGAAGTCCACACCATCGGAATGGGCCACCGCCGGAGTAGGACGGTCGTCGGGACCAAAGATGCGTTCGATGAACTTACTGTAAAGTAAATAGCCGGCAAGCAATGCCAGCAACGCAATCGTAAATGATATCATAATCGATGAAAACTGACGAATTATATTGCAAAAGTAATGCTTATTTTTGAAAAACAAAAAAATATCTGTACCTTTGTGGAAAATAATTATAACGATGCAGAAAAGTACTTTATTCTGTTTGCTGATTTCTTTCCTCTTTTGTGCAAAGATAAAAGCCCAGTCTTCCTCTACCCTATTCCAATCTCCCAAGCACGAAGTGAGAGCGGTGTGGTTGACAACCATCGGAGGACTCGACTGGCCTCACCACTATGCACAAAGCGCGCACAGCGCTCAGATTCAGCAACAGGAACTATGCTCGCTCCTGGACCAGTACCAAAAAGCAGGTATCAACACCGTACTCATTCAGACACGTGTTCGCGGCACGGTTATCTATCCTTCGAAATACGAGCCATACGACGGCTGCTTGAGTGGCTTCCCCGGTAAGTCGCCGGGCTACGACGCCTTGAAGTTTGCCATCGACGAGTGCCATAAAAGAGGCATGGAACTACAGGCGTGGGTCGTCACCCTGCCAGTAGGCAAATGGAATAAACTCGGCTGTACACAGCTGCGCAAAAAGTTTCCGGGCCTCATCCGCAAGATCGATGCCGACGGATATATGAATCCTGAAGCCCCCACGACGGCACGATACTTAGCAGACATCTGTAAGGAGATCACACAGAACTACGACATCGACGGCATTCATCTCGACTATATCCGCTACCCCGAAACATGGAAGATGAAGGTCAGCAAGGAGCAAGGACGCAATAATATCACGCGGATCGTCAAAGCTATTCACGACAGCGTCAAGGCCATCAAGCCTTGGGTGAAGATCAGCTGTTCGCCAATCGGCAAGTTCAATGATCTCTCCCGATACTGGAGTCACGGTTGGAATGCCTACGACAAGGTCTGCCAGGATGCGCAAGGCTGGCTTAAAGACGGACTGATGGACGAGTTGTTCCCGATGATGTACTTCCGCAATGAACAGTTCTTCCCGTTTGCCGTTGACTGGGCAGAACAGAGTCACGGCAAGATCGTGGCACCGGGACTGGGCATATACTTCCTCGATCCCAAAGAGGGCAAGTGGCGGTTGGAAGACGTCACGCGCGAGATGTATCTGCTCAGGAAATACCATCTCGGACACACCTATTTCCGTGGGAAATTCTTCACCGACGACATCCAAGGAATCTATCACTTCGCACAGGCCTTCGACGGCACGCCGGCTTTGATCCCTGCCATGACATGGGAAAGCAAGACTGTTCCTGCAGCGCCCACACGACTGCAGCTCACAGACAACACACTCTCGTGGCAGGGCACTACACCTTATTATAACATATATAGCAGCCGGACATGGCCCGTAGATACCCACGATGCACGTAACTTGGTGGCTACACGCCTGAACGCCACGATGCTTTCCGTGCCTACGGCAGGCCGTTACTTTGCCGTGACAGCCATGGACCGCTACGGTAACGAGAGCCTGCCGCTGCAAAGCCGCACCAAACAAAGCCACGACATCTCGGGGTTGCTCCCTTGCCACGATGGTTTCCTCACCCTCCCTGCCAAGAGCAATGTACTTGATGCACAATGGCTCGTCATTGAGAACTTGATGGGACAGCAGGTGATGGTAATTCCATTCAAGGACAAACAAGCTGATGTCCGTAGCCTGTCACCCGGTTATTACCAACTGCGGTCACTTGGCAACAAAGGCATAAGCCACAGACTGGGCTACTTCAAAGTAAAAAAGTAATAAGCTAATAAGGCAAAAAGGTAAAAAACTAAAGAGGTAAAAAGGGAATGAAGTAAAAAGGTAAAGAACAAAGAGGACAATTTTGCGCTCAAGAAGAAAAAAGAAGAAGAAAAGTTTGGTCATTCCAAAAAATGTTATTACCTTTGCAACCGCTTAAATAAAGCAGGACATTGGTGCCTTGTCCGAACGGTTAGGTAACGGTCTGCAAAACCGTTCAAGGCGGTTCGACTCCGCCAGGCACCTCAGAGGAGCAGTGATAATCTTATCACTGCTTTTTTGTTTTTCTTTCGTCTTCAACTTTGTCTTCTTTTGCTTCCAACACATTTTTTTCTATGAAAACATTTGGAACATATCGTTTTTTTGGCTATTTTTGCAATGAGCGTACGATGATGCCTACATCACCACTCGCCCACTCTTTATGTTCACTTTAAAGCCCTACACTATGAACCTCAACGATCAATACATCATCACCATCAACCGCCAGTTTGGTACCGGAGGACACGAGATTGGCGCAGAACTGGCCCGACGTCTCGACGTTAAGCTCATCGACAAGCAGATACTGAAAGCCGTCGCACAGAAATTCAATCTCACCGAAGAGGAAGCTGTCACCTTAGAAAAGAAAAGACCTTCCTGGTGGGAAGACTTCACCAAGTTCTATCAGAATTTCGTAAGCATCAGCGAATATACACCAACTACCAACGACATCACCTCGCGGCAACTTTTCTATGCACAAGCCAAGGCAATGAGAGAAGTAGCCGAACAGGAGTCGTGTGTCATCGTCGGACGTTGTGGCTTCCATGTCTTTAAAGACCACCCCAACAAACTCAGCATCTTCCTTCATGCCCCAATGCCGCAACGCGTGGAAAGAATTATGAAACTCTATCATGTCGACGAGCATAAGGCACGGATACTCATCGAAGACAACGACTACACCCGCGAGCTCTACACCAAGACCTACACGGGATGTGAGCGCTATGACGCCCGCAACTACGATCTCTGTCTCGACGTTGGCGGATATGGAGTCAACGGTGCCGTTGAGTTCTTGCTTGGCTTCATCGGGCACCACTAAAGCGTAGAAGAGGCACTTAAAAAAGTTAAAAAAAGAAATCGCCTTACAGCTATTCCACATACTTTTTGTATTTTTGCAATACATTATAGCAATTGCACAAGCTAATACACATTTACATATTTAATTTGTAGCGAATATGATTATTTATTCTAAGGAAGTTGACAACATGTGCGTTGTCAAAAAGGGTGCCTACCACGGCCCAGCTCCAATCCCTGAAGAGGGTAAGTGGATTCAGGCCAAGGAAATCAAAGACATTTCTGGCTATACCCACGGTGTGGGTTGGTGTGCACCTCAGCAGGGTGCCTGCAAACTCTCTCTGAACATCAAAGAGGGCGTCATCGTAGAGTGCCTCATCGAGACAATCGGTTGCACCGGTATGACTCACTCTGCAGCTATGGCTTCTGAGATCCTGCCGGGCAAGACCATCCTGGAAGCACTGAATACCGACTTGGTATGCGACGCTATCAACACCGCTATGCGCGAGCTGTTCCTGCAGATCGTCTACGGCCGCTCACAGAGCGCATTCTCTGAGAATGGTCTCGCTGTCGGCGCCGGCCTTGAGGATCTGGGTAAGGGTCTCCGCTCTCAGACAGGTACCCTCTATGGTACTATGGCAAAGGGCACACGCTACCTCGAGCTCACCGAGGGCTACATCACCAAGATGTTCCTCGACAAGGACGACTTCGTGTGTGGCTATGAGTATGTTCACCTGGGCAAGATGATGGAAGCCATCAAGAACGGTATGGACGCCAACGAGGCTGTGAAGAAGTTCACAGGTCGCTATGGCCGCACCACTGCCGACCAGGGCATTGTTAAATCTATCGACCCACGTAAAGAATAAGGAGGAACCACAGTATGATTAGAAAAGTTCAATACGAAAGCCAGGAGCGTCGTGAGGCACAGGTCAACGCTGCCCTCCAGGCCAATGGCATCAAGAACCTCGAAGAGGCAAACGAAATTTGCGACAAGCTGGGCATCGATCCTTATCAGATTTGCGAGGACACACAGCGCATCTGCTTTGAAAATGCAAAGTGGGCTTACGTTGCCGGTGCTGCTATCGCTATCAAGAAGGGCTGCAAGAGTGCTGCTGAGTGCGCTGAAGCTATCGGTATCGGTCTGCAGGCTTTCTGCATTCCCGGAAGTGTGGCTGACGACCGCAAGGTAGGTTTGGGCCACGGCAATCTGGCAGCTCGTCTGCTCCGTGAAGAGACCGAGTGCTTCGCCTTCCTGGCTGGCCACGAGTCTTTCGCTGCTGCTGAGGGTGCCATCAAGATTGCTGAGATGGCAAACAAAGTACGTAAAAAACCACTGCGCGTGATCCTGAACGGTCTGGGCAAAGACGCCGCACAGATCATCAGCCGTGTCAATGGCTTCACATACGTCAAGACAAAGTTCGACTACTACACAAGCAAGCTGAACATTGTCGAGGAGATTCCTTACGGCAACAATCCTGCCCGTCTGAAGGTAAAGTGCTATGGTGCTGACGATGTCCGCGAGGGCGTTGCTATCCTCTGGCACGAGAACGTGGATGTCTCCATCACTGGTAACTCCACCAACCCGACACGTTTCCAGCACCCCGTTGCCGGAACATATAAGAAAGAGCGCGTAGCCGCTGGCAAGCCTTACTTCTCTGTTGCTTCCGGTGGTGGTACGGGTCGTACACTGCACCCGGACAACATGGCTGCAGGTCCTGCTTCTTATGGTATGACCGACACCATGGGCCGTATGCACAGCGATGCTCAGTTCGCTGGTTCTTCTTCTGTACCTGCTCACGTTGAGATGATGGGCTACCTGGGTATGGGTAACAACCCAATGGTGGGTGCTACCGTGGCTGTAGCCGTACAGACCGACCTGCTGCTGAACAAGAAGTAAAGCACTTCTCTGTCTGTTGCTCATGAACGAACAGACAGACAAAACAACTATATAAGTCCTATTCCAGTCTACTTTGGGATAGGACTTTTTATAATGAAGCTTTATTTATTCAAAAATCACTTAACATTTTTGTCGGTTTTCAAAAATATTCTTACCTTTGTATGCTACTTGGATATACATCAAGGGTCTCCCAAAGAGACACTTTTCTCGTATATAATCAGTCAAGGTATTAGTTTGTTTATTCAAAGGTCAAAAATAACATCATGCGTCAACTTAAGATTCAAAAAAGCATCACCAACCGTTCCAGTGAAGCATTGGACAAATACTTGGTAGAGATTGGTCGTGTCCCAATGATTTCCGTAGATGAAGAGATTGAGCTTGCTCAGGCCATTCGTCGCGGTGGACGCGAAGGAGAACGTGCTAAGGACAAATTGGTGAAAGCCAATCTGCGCTTCGTCGTCTCTGTCGCCAAGCAATATCAGCACCAAGGCTTGGGTCTCACCGACTTGATCGATGAGGGTAACATCGGATTGGTGAAAGCCGCAGAAAAGTTTGACGAGACTCGTGGCTTCAAGTTCATCTCCTATGCTGTATGGTGGATTCGCCAGAGCATCCTGCAGGCTATCGCAGAGCAGAGCCGTATCGTGCGTCTGCCGCTCAATCAGGTAGGTGCACTGTCGAAGATCAACTCTGAGATCTCCAAGTTCGAGCAGAAGAATCAGCGCCGCCCCTCCGTGCAGGAGCTGTCCAATCTGACAAACATCGAGGAGGCAAAGATCGACCAGACCATCAAGGCCGACAACCACCACATGAGTATCGACGCTCCTTTCCAGGAGGACGACGACAACAGTATGGCTGACGTGCTTGCCTCCGGCGATGACAGTCGCACTGACAGGCAGGTCGACTACGAGAGCATGGCAAAAGAGCTCGACGTGGTGCTCCGCAACGTGCTGAAAGACCGTGAGATCACCATCGTGCGCGAATGCTTTGGCATCGGTTGCCACGAAAAGGGTCTGGAGGAAATCGGTGATCAGCTCGGACTGACCCGAGAGCGTGTGCGCCAGATTCGCGAGAAGAGCATTGTCAAGCTGCGTGAGAGCGGCTATGCCAAACTCCTTATTAAATATTTAGGCTAAACCCATTTCGTGAGGGAAAGTGGGCTATGAAGAGGGCAGTGTTGACGGTTACGGCGGCACTGCACTTTTCGTTTTTATCCCCACTCTATTCTGTAGATTGTCTTTGATATGAAGGAAAGTCATTCTGTCATCTTATGCTTAGGCTCCAATGCCGACCAGGAGGCGAATATCCAACAGGCACAACAGCTGCTCCGCAATGAATATGCGTCAATCGACTTCACACCCTCCATTTGGACAGAGCCCGTAGGCGTCGTCTCGCCGCCCTATCTCAACTGTCTGGCAACGATGAGCATCAAGGATAGCCTTTCCTGTCTGCACGATAAGACCAAGGCCATCGAGCGACTGATGCATTCCAGCAGGGAGGAGCGGAAAGATAACATCGTCAGAATAGACATCGACATTCTAAGTTTTGACCACAAGCATTACCATGAGGACGATTGGAGCAGAGACTATGTGAAGCGACTCATCCAAGACCTCCCAACTCCACCACACCTTATTTAATATATACATTCCAGCAATATGGTTCAGGAATATCAAATACGCGTACAACCGCAAATTGCATACAACGAGCAAAACCTTGCTTCTTATCTCTCAAAGGAGAAAGGCTTCGACATCCGTACGATCAACCGTGTCAGAATATTACGACGCAGCATCGACGCCCGGCAACGTCAAGTGATGGTCAACCTCAAAGTGAGAGTATATATCAACGAACTACCACAAGACGACGAATACCAGCGAGTGGAATATCCCGATGTGTCAGACGCTCCCCAAGTGATCGTTGTGGGAGCCGGTCCCGGTGGTTTGTTCGGTGCCTTGCACTTGATCGAGCTGGGCTACCGCCCGGTGATCGTTGAGCGCGGCAAGGATGTCAGAGAGCGCAAGAAGGACATGGCGGCCATCTCACGCAACCAGTGTGTCGATCCCGAGAGCAACTATTGCTTTGGTGAAGGTGGCGCCGGTGCCTACTCCGACGGCAAACTCTATACGCGCAGCAAGAAACGTGGCAGCGTAGAGAAGATCCTCAACGTATTCTGCCAACACGGCGCTTCCACATCTATTCTCTGTGACGCACATCCTCATATCGGTACGGACAAATTGCCGCGCGTCATTGAAAACATGCGGAAACAGGTCCTGCAATCGGGCGGACAGGTTTACTTCAATACCAAGATGATCGAACTGCTCATTGAGAACGGGCGTGTGGTGGGCATCCGTGCCGTGAACCATGTCAACAACAAAGAGATGGAGCTCCACGGCCCTGTCATCCTGGCCACCGGTCACAGTGCGCGCGACGTCTACCGCTATCTCAATGATCAGCATATAGAGATTGCAGCCAAAGGCATTGCCGTGGGCGTGAGACTGGAGCATCCGGCCGAGCTGATCGACCAGATACAATACCATAGTCGCAATGGCCGGGGTAAGTATTTGCCTGCGGCCGAGTATTCATTTGTCACTCAGGTGGAAGGACGTGGTGTCTATTCGTTCTGCATGTGTCCCGGCGGCTTCATCATTCCGGCGGCAACAGGCCCTGAGCAGATCGTTGTCAACGGCATGTCGCCGAGCAACCGCGGCACACGCTGGTCAAACAGTGGCATGGTCGTGGAGGTTCATCCCGAAGACCTCGCCGAGATAGAGCGTGGCGGCACCGCTGCCGCGGACAACGACCACACTGACGCGGCACAAGGAACGGATCCTCTCAGCATGATGCGTTTTCAAGAGCAATTGGAAAAGAGCTGCTGGCAGCAGGGTAACAGAAAGCAGACTGCCCCAGCCCAGCGCATGGCAGACTTCGTCAATGGTCATCTGAGCTACGATCTCCCTGACAGCAGCTATGCACCGGGACTTGTCAGTAGTCCGCTGCATTTCTGGATGCCGCCGTTCATTGCCCATCGTCTGCAAGAAGGTTTCAAAGCCTTTGGTCGTCAGCGTCATGGCTTCTTGACCAATGAAGCCACACTCATAGCTACAGAGACCCGCACCTCCAGTCCGGTACGTATTCTCCGCGACGATCTCACCTTGCAGCACATCCGCCTCCAAGGTCTCTTCCCCTGTGGCGAGGGAGCAGGCTATGCCGGTGGCATCGTCTCCGCCGCCATCGACGGTGAGCGATGCGCCGAGATGGCTGCGCAATACCTGCAACAATAATCAGATTAGTCTTTTATTTACAACATCCATAAAAAAGGCCGACACAATTGTGTCGGCCTTTTTTATGGATGTTAACGCAACCTCCTTAAGCAAGGAGGCAAACGATTGATTTAACTTTCTGTCTTACTGCTTCAGCATACCTTCCAACTCCTTGGTCTTAGGATCGTTGGCGCCATAGACAGAGTAGTAGCACTGATACAGTGGGTAAGCCCAGTTGGCTTTTTCACGGTTAGGATCCAGCTCCTTAGCCTTGTCGAGATAGCCCATTGACTCTTTATAGAGTGCCAGCTGCTGAGCGCGGTCGCCATTGATGCCGGATGCCATAGCGTTCATGGAGAAGCCTAAATAGGTATAGACCACAGGATTGGTCTGATCGATGGACACAGCCTTCTTGAAAGCCTCTACGCAGCCCTTCCAATCAGGATTGGTAGCTGTGGAGTTGCGGTTCATCAGTGCCTGGCCTTTCAGAGCCCAAGCAGTGAAGTCGTTAGGATTCTTGGCAATCTTGCCCTCTACAAGAGCATCAAACTCCTTTGTCATCCCCATGAGGCTGTAGAAGTTGCTGAGCTGTCCGAAGATCATCTCATTGTCAGGCTCCTTCTCATACATAGCAGCCAGCTTCTGAACATAAGCCACAGAGTCAGCCTTTGTCTTCAGATTGCGCTGAGCCATAGCCAGTTTGAAAGCCTGAGCCTGCTTTGCGACAGAAGTGTCCTGAGTGGCGATGTCGGCATACTTCTCAGCGAGATCATATTTCTTTGCCTGATTAGCATACTGAGCGGTATAGTAAGCGACCTGTCCCAGGAACTGCTTCTCCTGCTCCTTTGTAGACTGGAAGAAAGGCAGGTTGTCAGAATCGAGGAATGAACCCCAATACTTCAGCACATTGTCCTGATCGTTGAGCTGAGCATAGTAGTTGCCGGCAGTGACGAGCTGCATACGGGCATTGGCGACCAGCGGAGTCAACGCTCCGGTGAAACGTGGCTTCACCTTGCCCTTCTCGTTGGGCTCAGCGTCATACTTGAAGCACTCCAGAGCATTCTGAGTGGCATCGTAAGCTGCCTGATAGAAACCCAGTGTGTCGTAAGGCTCCACCTTCTGCTTGGTAATCTGAGCCTGCATGTTGGCAGCCTGGATTGCATTCTCCTTGTCGAACTTCTGCAAAGCCAGACGGGTCAGATGCTCATAGGCCTTAGCTTTCTCGCCAGAGTTAGCCAGCTGACCGAGGCTGGACTTCACCAGCTCCACAGCCTTGGCATAGTCTTTCTCCTTTGTGATAGCTTTCAAGGCATCGCTATCACCGGCGAACGCAGCCGAGGCGCCCAGCACCAACATGGCTGCAATCATCATTTTCTTCATAGACGTTAAGATAAAATTATACGGTTGTTATCTATTATTACTTTTTAAGCCTGAGTCTCGGGATCGTCAGGTGTCGTCGTATCTTCTGCCGGAGCTTCAGCCGCCGACTGCTCTCCCACTGTCGACTCGTCGAACTGCTCGTTCTTCTCAAGCATCTTCTGATGGCTTTCTTCCTCTACGGTGGCCTCCAGCTCAGAGCTCATCACCTTGCAGACACTGGCGATGATGTCGTTCTTCTTGGCGAGGTTGATCAGACGCACGCCCTGGGTAGCACGACCCATGACACGCACTTCCTTCACAGCCAGTCGGATGACGATGCCACTCTTGTTGATGATCATCAGATCGTTATCATCTGTAACATTCTTGATAGCCACCAAGCGACCGGTCTTCTCTGTGACCGCCATGGTCTTGACACCCTTACCGCCACGGTTGGTCTTACGGTAGTCTTCCACCATCGAGCGCTTGCCGTAGCCGTTCTCACTGACGACCATCACTGTCTCAGACTCGGCGTCGTTGACAACGACCATACCGACCACAGCATCGTCGCCCTCATCGAGACGCATACCACGCACACCGGTAGACACACGGCCCATGCAACGCACATCGTTCTCGTCGAAGCGGACAGCCTTACCATTGCGGTCGGCCATGATCAGTTCGTTATGTCCATTGGTCAGACGCACGTCGACCACCTCATCACCGTCGAGGATGTTGATAGCCTGCACACCATTGGCACGCGGACGTGAGTATTCCTTCAGAGAAGTCTTCTTGACGATACCATTCTTCGTGGCAAAGACGACATAGTGACTGTTGACGAAGTCTTCATCCTCCAAGCCGCGTCCACGGAGACGCAGGGAAACGTTGACAGCATCATCAGAATCGATGTTGAGCAGATTCTGAATGGCACGTCCCTTCGACGTCTTGTCGCCCTCAGGAATATCGTAGCAGTGGAGCCAGTAGCAGCGGCCCTTCTTTGTGAAGAAGAGCATCGTCTGGTGCATCGTGGCGGGATAGATATACTCAGTGAAGTCCTTTTCACGCGTATGGGCTCCCTTTGAGCCGACACCACCGCGCGCCTGCTCACGGAAATCGCTCAGCGGCGTGCGCTTGATATAGCCGAGGTGGCTCACCGTGATCACCACAGGATCATTGGGATAGAAGTCCTCAGCGTTGAACTCATGCTCGTCGGGTATGATCTGTGTACGGCGGTCATCACCGTATTTCTCCTTCACCTCATTGAGATCGTCTTTCATCACCTTCTTGCAAAGCTCAGGATCATCGAGAATAGACTGCAAATAAGTAATCTGCTTCTCCAGTTCCTCATATTCAGCGTGTAACTGATCCATTCTCAGTCCGGTGAGCTGAGAGAGTCTCATGTCCACGATGGCCTTGCTCTGGAGATTGTCGAGGTTGAAGCGCTTCTCCAAATTGGTCTGAGCCTCCGCCGGTGTCTTGCTGCCACGAATGATATGCACCACCTCGTCGATATTGTCGCAGGCAATGATCAATCCTTCGAGGATATGAGCACGCTCCTTGGCTTTGTTCAGATCGAACTGAGTGCGGCGGATTGTCACCTCATGACGGTGATCCACGAAATAGCGGATACACTCTTTCAGCGAGAGCAACTTCGGGCGAAGCTGCAGATGGTCGTGCTTGCTCGGCACCAGCGCAATGCAGTTCACAGCGAAAGAGCTCTGCAGTGCCGTCATCTTGAAGAGTTTGTTGAGGATGACCTTGGCGTTGGCATCTTTCTTCACGTCGACAACGATACGCATGCCCTGACGGCCGGTCTCATCATTGACATTGGAGATACCCTCCAACTTGCCTTCCTTCACAAGGTCAGCGATATACTCGATGAGCTGCTGCTTGTTGACACCATAAGGAATCTCCGTGACCACAATGCGGTCGTGGCTGTCATCGCTCTCGATCTCAGCCTTGGCACGCATGATGATACGTCCCTTACCCGTCTCATAGGCTTCTTTGACGCCCTTGAGACCATAGATATAAGCACCTGTGGGGAAGTCTGGAGCCGGGATATACTTCATCAGTCCATCGGTGTCGATGTCTGGATTGTCGATATAAGCGCAGCAGCCATTGATCACCTCGCTCAGGTTGTGAGTAGGAATGTTGGTAGCCATACCCACGGCAATACCGTTACCACCATTGACCAGCAGGTTGGGCACCTTGGTAGGCATCACCGAGGGCTCTTGCAGCGTATCATCGAAGTTGTTGACCATATCGACGGTATTCTTCTCGATATCGTCCATGATATGCTCGCCCATCTTGGAGAGACGGCACTCGGTATAACGCATGGCAGCCGGAGAGTCGCCGTCAACACTACCGAAGTTACCCTGTCCGTCTACAAGCGGATAGCGCATGTTCCAGTCCTGGCCCATACGCACGAGGGCACCATAGACCGAACTGTCGCCATGAGGATGGTACTTACCCAGCACCTCACCCACGACACGCGCGCATTTCTTGTAAGGTTTATCACTAGTGTTGCCCAGTCCAAGCATACCATAGAGGATACGCCGGTGCACCGGCTTGAATCCGTCTCTGACATCCGGAAGGGCACGGGCCACGATCACTGACATAGAATAGTCAATATAGGAGGATTTCATCTCCTCTTCTATATTGATTTTCATGATGCGGTCCTGGTCAATTGTCCGATTCTCGTCCATGTTATCTTTTTGTTGTTTAAATTCCGTTTAACGGCCTTTATTTGCATTCTAAGCCGTTTGGATGATTTTTCAAGGTGTAAAGTTACAAGTTTTTTCTCATACGGCAAAACATTTAAAACGAAAATAAAGCATGTTTTTCTGAGGATATACGTTTTGCCACGATTCAGTGATTCTTTTGTCCTATAATACAGATTCTTTGAACAGACACTACAATAATATAATAAGGTGTCCGTTATGAGGATATGATGAAAACAGAAAAAGGCAGTGGACTCATAGCCATTTTGCTTTGCATGTTGACAGTCGTGGTGACGGCAGCATGCACCAACGACGATGACTTTATGACATCGTCGGCCAATCGCGTGGCCTTCTCCGCTGACACCATCCGCTTTGATACGCTCTTTGCCAATGTGCCTTCCACGACACGGTCTGTTTGGGTATACAACCACTCCAAGGAAAACATACGGTTTCAAAATGTAAGCACCGGCAAGACAGCAGGTTTCCGCGTGAATGTCGACGGCATCTACCTGGGAGCTGAGAACAACTACCAAAGCAGCGATATAGAGTTGAGAAAAGGTGACAGCCTCAGGGTGTTTGTGGAACTGACAGCTCCCCGAGCCGCATCTGATACACCCACTCTGACAGAAGACGATCTCATCTTCACCTTAGGCGACGGTGCCGCGCAGAAGATCCATCTCAACGCCTACACTTGGAATGCGCTCATGGCCCGCAGCATGGAAATAAGACATGACACGACTATCAACTCTCAAGGACGCCCGCTTGTCATCTATGGAGGCATCAAAGTGGACAGTGCTGCTATCCTGAGAATAGTAGCCGGACAGACACTCTACTTTCATGGCGATGCCAGACTGGATGTCTACGGCACACTCATCGCCCAGGGAAATGACCAGCAATCCATCACGCTTCGGGGCGACCGACTCGACAGGATGTTTGACTACCTGCCTTACGACCGAGTGCCTGGACAGTGGCAAGGAATACACTTCCACACTTCTTCTTATGCTAACCAACTTAGCTACACCGACATCCACAGTGCCTTTGACGGTGTGGTCATCGACTCTTCGGATGTCAGCAAGCAGAAACTGACGGCTTCGCAGATTACCATCCACAACTGCCAAGGCGCAGGGCTAAAAGTTACCAACAGTAATATCATCTTAAACAACGCACAGATTACCAATACATTAGGCGACTGCGTTGAAGTGGATGGCGGCACTTTGGAGATCAACAACAGCACGTTGGCGCAGTTCTATCCCTTTGACGGAAACCGCGGATATGCCCTGCACTTCAGTGCAAACCACCCACTCACGAAGCTGAATGTCACAAACTCTTTGATTACAGGTTACGCAGATGACTTGATCAGTGGCGAACGCCCGAAAGACGAGGACAAGCCGTTCAACTTTGACTTTGAGGATTGCGTGCTGCGCACACCGAAGCCCACGACGGCAGACAGCGTATATTTCAAGAACATCATCTACGAAGATGTCAAAGACACGACGATATACGGGGAAAAGAATTTCGTGAAGATCGACGCTGACAAGCAATACTACGATTTCCACCTGAACAAGATCTCCACAGCCGTGGACAAGGCAAACGCGAAGACAGCCCGGCCTATCGACCGCGACGGAGTGAAAAGAGATGAACTGCCGGACATCGGTGCTTATGAATACCGAAAGGAAGGTGGCAAATAGGTCCTTGCCTTTCTAAAGACAACAAATCATTTATTCCAATAAAAGACAACAAAAAACTCAATACAACAGCAACTATGGAACACCTCAACTTCAATATCAATATCGACGTCTGCTCCAAGTCGGAACTGACGACAGAGGAGCAGCAGTTGACCGACCGCGCCCTGCAAGCCTCTTATCACTCGTTTGCACCATACAGCCATTTCCATGTCGGTGCAGCTGTACTCTTGGAGAATGGCATCACCGTCATCGGTGCCAACCAGGAAAATGCAGCCTTTCCGTCGGGACTCTGTGGTGAGCGTGCCTGCATCTTCTCTGCTCAGTCGCAATATCCCGACCAGCCCATCCGCATTCTTGCCATTGCTGCGAGAAACGGAGAAGAGCAGACCGAAGAACCCGTGACACCTTGCGGATCGTGTCGGCAAGTGATCCTGCAGATGGAACAGCGCTATCACAAGCCTGTGGAAATCCTGCTTTGCGGAAAAGAGAAGTATTATCGGGTCAGCAGCATCCACGATTTGCTGCCACTGTCCTTCGATCAGCTATAAATGACATAACTGTTCGATAAACTGACAAAAAACGGCCCACGAGAAGGCGTTCGCTGAAAATAAAAGAAGAGTTGGCTGGAATTTTGCGAATTTCGAGCCATTTTACAACAACCTGATAATCAATACGCTATAAAATACTCGTTTTTTCGTCCTTATCAAAGTACCTTTCTGACCGAAAATTCTCTAGAGAATTTTTGGTCAGAAAGGCGAGATGATCATGTCATCTCACCTATTTGATCGCTAAAAACAACCGAGATGCCCCAGTAAACTCACTGAGATGAGGTCTTCATCAGGCTAAAGTTGAAGAATAAGTCCACTTTTTGCTGCTTCACAAACAAAAAAGCCTGTTCGCTGCTCTCCAGATTGTGAGTTGCAGCGAACAGACTTTTGTTAAGAAAAAACATGTAGTGAGGTTACGTCAAATAACCTACTCTTCATACTCTGTGGTGTCTTCGATACCAGCCTCTTTGAGCGCTTCCTTGCGTTCGCGGCAGGTACCACACTTGCCACAGTGCTTTTCTCCACCTTTATAACAGCTCCACGTCTCGCTGTAGTCAATGCCCAGCGCCTTGCCATGACGGGCAATGTCAGCCTTCGAGATATTGGTGTAAGGAGCCAGAATCTCCACACCGACAAACGTACCGGACTTTGTGGCATGAGAGAAAGCTTCAACAAACTCTGGACGGCAGTCGGGATAGATGGTATGATCGCCGCTGTGGTTGGCCATCATCACGTATTTGAGTTGATGACTCTCTGCTATGCCTGCAGCAATGCTGAGCATGATGCCATTACGGAAAGGCACCACTGTCGACTTCATATTCTCTTCGTCGTAGTTACCTTCCGGGATAGCCTCAGCCCCCTCAAGCAGACTCGATTTGAAATACTTGGGCATGAAGTCCAAGGGTATGGTGATATGGGGAATGCCCAACCGCTTGCAATGCATTTCCGCAAAAGGTATCTCGCGTGCATTGTGGTTGCTGCCATAGTCAAAGGAAATGCCAAGGGCGATGCGGTCCTTAAACTCATAAAGCATCGTGATGGAGTCCATGCCACCACTGACAATAATCACAGAATCTTTCATTTTGTCTTTTTATTGATTAACCGAACAGCGTTCTGAGCGCTCCCTCTACTTTTCGTACAGGATGGAGTTCAATCTTATATTTCTTTGTGTCTATATTCTTCATATTATAGGCCGGCACGATGATATGCTGGAAGCCCAGTTTCTCTGCTTCGGCAATCCGCTGCTCCAATCGTGCCACCGGACGCACCTCGCCACTGAGGCCTACTTCTCCGCACATACACCACCCTTGCTCTATCGGCGTGTCGACATTGCTGGAGAGTACGGCAGCTATTACACTCAGATCCATGGCCATATCCGTCACCCGCAAACCTCCGGCGATATTCAGGAACACGTCTTTCTGCATCAACTTGAAGCCGACGCGCTTCTCCAAGACAGCCAAGAGCATGTTGAGACGACGCTGGTCAAAGCCGGTCGCCGAGCGCTGAGGCGTTCCGTAAGCGGCTGTCGACACCAAAGCCTGAGTCTCTACCAAGAAAGGGCGAACACCCTCTATTGCCGAAGTAATCGCCACGCCGGACAGTCCATCATGCTCTTCGGCTATCAACAGTTCAGAAGGATTGGACACCTGACGCAGTCCGTCCTGACGCATCTCATAGATGCCCATCTCAGAAGTACTGCCAAAACGGTTCTTCGTGCTGCGCAGCATCCGGTAGAGATAGTGCTGGTCACCTTCAAACTGGATCACCGTGTCAACGATATGTTCCAGGATCTTTGGCCCAGCCAGCGTTCCCTCCTTATTGATATGTCCGATCAAAATCACCGGCACACCGCTCGACTTGGCAAAGCGCAGCAGAGCCGCGGCACACTCTCTCACCTGAGAGATGCTGCCGGGAGACGAGTCAACGCTCTCCGTGGCAATGGTCTGCACGGAATCGATCACGACGATGTCCGGTGCTACATCCTGAATATGCTTGAAGATCTTCTCCAACGAGGTCTCGCAAAGCACCAGCAGAGACTCCGGAAAAGTGGGCGACAGGCGCTCAGCCCTCATCTTGATCTGATGGGCACTCTCCTCTCCACTGACATAGAGAATCTTTTTCTCCGGCATCTTCAAGAGCGTCTGCAAGGTCAGCGTTGACTTTCCGATACCCGGCTCACCACCCAACAGCGTGATACTTCCCGGCACGAGTCCACCGCCCAAGACACGGTTGAGCTCGGCGTCGTGCATATCAATGCGTGGCTCATCCTGCAAGGGAATATCACGCAAACGGACGGGAGTTGCACTCTGACGGCTGAACGGAGATTGTCTCGCTTGCTTGACACTCAATGCAGCGTTGCGGGCTGCCGATGAGCCAGTCTCTCCGGCTACCTTTATCTCCTTGAACGACTGCCATTCACCACACTGCGGACACTTGCCCAGCCACTTCACCGACTCGTACCCACAGTTGCTGCAGACATACATTGTTTTATCTTTGGCCATATTCGTTTCTGATTATGATTGCAAAAGTAGTATTTTTTTTTGTGTTTACAAAATATTTCGTACCTTTGCATAGTCATGAGAAAATATAAATACCTTCTGTTTTCTTTGCTTTCCATTGCCTTTTTGGCCTCTTGTGGAAAGTCATACAAAGAGCAGCAACGACTCAGCCGCGAACAGCAGATTGAAGCTGCCCGCCAGGACTCTGCTGCTCTCAAGATAGCCACAGTGCCGACGATGGACTGCCTCCCTCTTTTCATTGCAGCGGAAGACAGCTTGTTTCAGAAAGCAGGCGTAGACGTAAGACTGAAGCGGTTCGGAAGCCAAACCGATGGCGACACCCTACTTCGCAGCAAGAGAGCAGAAGGCATTGTCACAGATCTCGTCAAAGCCGAGCGCCTGCGCCGCCAAGGCCTTGCACTGAACGTTGTGACCGCAACCAACGCCGCATGGCAATTTATCAGCAACCGCATAGCCCGTGTGACCGAGTTGAAGCAGCTCTCTGACAAGATGGTGGCCATTGCCCCCTACTCCGCCACACAGCTGCTGGCCGACCTGGCCATAGACAGTGTCCGCCCCAAGGAAACGGTCTATCGCATAGAGATCAATGATGTCAACATCAGATTGAAGATGATTCTCAACAATGAGATAGACGCGGCTTTGCTCCCGGAGCCTCAAGCTTCTCAGGCACGTCTCTTTCAGAACACCGTGCTGATGGACAGCCGTGACAAAAAACTGCATCTTGGTGTGATAGCCTTCCGACAGAAAGTCATGGAGAACAAGGATCGACGACAACAGATCAAAAAGTTCCTGCAAGTCTACGACGCTACCGTGGACTCTATCAACAAGCACGGAGTGAAGCACTACGGCAAGATCATCTGCAAATATATGGGAGTAGACATGCGCACCGTCAATGCCCTACCTAAGATGACCTATCATCATGCCACCGCTCCACGGCAAAGAGACGTCGCACGAGGAGCAAGGTTCACACCTTAAATATTTTTAGATTATGGATGGAAAAGCACGAGAAGATGCTGCTATAAAATCCAGGGATCAGCTCATCATATTAGGACTGAAACTGGAGAATGACAGTAATGTTGGCGAGACCTTGCGCCAACTCAATCAGCTGTTAGGGCAGCAAGACGCGTCATGGATACGTGAGCGGCTGGACGACATAACAGACAACTACCACCGTTTGTCGGACTTCTATCTGCAAGGCTACGAGGATCCACAACGCCAGCAGTTCTACAAGCTGTTGTCAGCTCAGTTGGATGGCATCATCCGCGATCTGATATTGGAGGATCTGAAAGTTGAATACCCTTATCTCAAATATCTCAATCCCCAACGGCAGATACCATCCGTCGACGATATGCGTCAGCAACTGGAGAGCTATGTCACCGACATGGCTATGGCTTCGCTGTCTGCACTCAACGGATCCAACGACAATCTGACTGACATCCACAAGCGCCATGCCAATAACCTGCGATCTTACTTCAACCTCACTGTCGCTTCTCCTCTGTGGCGACACGAATACGCCGTGAGTTTCGAGAAACTGTTGCTCTCGCCGGCTATCGACTCCGCTGATGCGCAGTTGATGGTATCAGCCATGACGCTCGCCTGCCTCTTGGTAGCGGATGCAGAAAAGATACTGACGCTCATCCATGTCTTCCAAAAAAGCCAGGATGAGCGAGTCAAGCAACGCGCATTTGTTGGGTGGGTGTTTGCACTCTCCAATGGGAGATACCAACTCTATGATTCTGTTCGGCAAGCCGTGAAAGAGGTCCTGTCTGATAATAGCGTGAAAAGTGCATTGCTCGATATGCAGATACAAATGGTTTATTGTCACTATGCCGAAAGAGACAATGACGAGTTGCGAAAAAACATCATGCCCAACATCATCAAAAGCCAGGACTGGCAGATGATGAACATGGGATCCACGTCGTCCGACGAGAGTTCTTTGGAAGAGATTCTTCATCCCGACGAGGCCGACAAGCGTATGGAAAGTCTTGAAAAGAGCATCAGCAAGATGAACGACATGCGCAAACAGGGTATGGACATCTATTTCGGCGGATTCTCACAGATGAAGCGTTTCTCCTTTTTCAACCAGCTCTATAACTGGCTGATTCCCTACACGCCCACTCATCCTGACTTGGGCATTCTTCCGGAAGAGCTTCGCAATTCTGGATTCTTGGACAAGCTGTTTAAAGAGGGGCCATTCTGTGACTCTGACAAATACAGTTTTTCCATCGCCCTCTCATCCGTTTATCAGCGCCTGCCGCCGGAAGTGAGAAAAGTGCTGCTGAGCGGTGAGGTGAGTCTGAACATGCCTGACGAGAATGAAGAGGCTTGGCGTCACTCGGCCTATATCCGTCGGATGTATCTCCAGGACCTCTATCGCTTCTTCAAGCTCTGCGATCAGCGTCATCCCTTCTTCAATGCTTTCGGTTACGCCCATCCTATCATGTTTTTCACAAAAGACATGATCAGTTCGGAGATGCGCCGACAGCTTCCGGCACTGATTAGCTTTTTGCTGAAAAAGAAGCTCTGGGATTCTCTTCAGTCGGTAGTTGAGTGTTTCGCTACTTCCCACGAAAAAGAGCCTGACTGTCAAGGCGACGAAGTAGCGAAGAGTTTGAAGCTGGCTTCTGCTGCCTTGTGTATGCACAATTCCGACTTTGTCTCAGCGGCAGACTACCTGAAAGAGCTGAGCAAGATGGACCCAGACAATGAATCGCTGCTCCGACAATATTCCTTAGCCGTATTTAAATCGGGACACTTTGAGAAAGCTTCAGAAATATACAGAACTCTGACACAACGCTATCCCCAAAAGATGTCTTATGCCTTGGGGCTTGCCATCTCGCTCATATACTGTGGCAAGGCTGATGAGGCCGTCTCTGTGCTCTATAAGTTGGATTACGAGCATCCAGAGGACACTGAGGTTCAGCGTACTTTGGCGTGGGGACTATTGTGGGTAGACCGGACTGAAGAGGCACAGAAACTCTATAAAAGTCTATGCTCAAATAAAGAAGCTCTTCCTGATGACTCGCTCAACGCTGCTTACTGCTACTGGTTCCAAGGTCAGCGGAAACAAGCCCGGGAAATGCTACGGAAATACATCGGGCTGAGCAAGTTGGAGAAAGACGAAAGTGCAGCTTCCTTCCTTTTGAAGAAGTTCCATAATGATCGGGACATCTTCCTGCACTATGGGATAGACGATACAGCACAGAAAGTCATGGCAGACATCGGCTGACAGAATCTTCACTCAGCCACCACGACATTTTCCTGATTGCCTATCGTCAGACGCATGAGGTCATAATAAGAACCATTGTAGATATTCAAGTCCACATGACCTTTGATACCTGGCAGCTTACCCACATCGGTATGCTGCCAGAATTTCCATTTGCCCTGATACTCCACTTTGTCGACATAATAGTGAGCGATCCAATATGGGTAGTCGTCAAAGACCGGAGCACTCAGATAGGCATCCTTGAATTTATAATAAGTATAGATGATAGGCTTCACACCATACTTATTCTCTACGATATGAAGCCACGTAAGGATATCTGTTTGGAAATCCTCCACACTCTCGTTCTTCGGCTTATGCTCCACGTCGAGCACCGGAGGCAAATCTCCATCCAGCAAATGCACTTTGCTCAGGAAATAATTGGCTTGAGATCTGGCTGAGGAGTTGTTGCTCCAAAAGTGATAAACGCCACGGATAAAGCCATATTCCCGTGCTTGATAGAAGTTCTCATCGAAGTTGGGATCAATGCGCGAGGATCCCTCTGTGGATTTGATGATGATGAAACGAATAGGACAACCGTCGACCATCGCATTGGAGCGTAGACGGTCCCAGTTGATCGTACCCTGATAGTGCGAGATGTCAATGCCATGCACCTCATAACCCTCAGGATATTTGTCGTCGCCATAGAGCGCACGCCAGCGGAAGCCCGTAGGCCCCACGAAAAAATAATAGAAGGCCCACACATAAACCACGATACCGGCCAACCCGCCGAAAATAGCAGCACGGCTGAGATGTATGTGAAGAAAAGGAAGACGTATGCCTACAGAGCCACGACGCGACGACCGCGAACGCGATGAAGTGCGTCGGCGGGAAGAAGTTTTTCTTCGTCTGGTGGTTTGTCGTGTGTTTGTCATCTCTTAGATTTGTCTCCTATTATATATAAAGAAGAGGCATCCTCCACCCATGTTACCACATAAGGAGGATGCCTCGTCAAAAGAGGATTGCCTCACATCTTTCGTGAGCATCCTTATCATAGAGAATCGACGAACGATTCCCAAAGTTCAATTAGCGGTTTGCCTTAGCCTCGTTCTCCAAAGCCAGCGTACGAGTCTCACGGTCGCAGACCTCAGAGGGACCCCAATACTGGATAGGACCGGGATAGACATAGCACGTCTCACGGGCCCACTCATCACGCTTCTCAGCAAACTTCTTGAAAGGTGCACCGTCGAGTTCAACGAGAGCTTTACGGATCACAGGCTTCATCTCACCATTGCGGCGCTCCATGTTCATCATCATAGTGATTGGCACACCACCGGCTTTCCACTCATCGGTAGAAGCGGAGAGGTTCTGAACGATAGCCATGTAACCCGTCTTGCCGTTGGCAATCAGGTGAGCGGCACTCACACCGAGTGCATAGCAGTAGTCAGCGTCGAAGTTGGAAGGAGCAGCGCAACGGCCCTCATAGCCGAAGAAGTGGTGTTGGGCAGCAAACTTACCACAATACTTACCCTCTTTCTTCCACTCGTCGAGCTTAGCAGCAACCATGTCAGAGAGCAACTTCTCGGTCTCGATCAGAGACACCTGAACGTTTCCGTGCGGGTCACGGTCGAGAGAGAGCTGACGTGCCACAGCCTCAGGCAGTGTAGCGAAAGTCTCTGCATTCTCCTTGCTCAGGTGAGCGAGGATATACTCGCGCTGTGCGTCCTTCTCCAAATCCTTATAGTCTGCGCCGTGAGCAGCGAGCAGGTCGTTGAGCTCATCGATCAGACGGCCAATGGCAGGAATGAACTCGATGAGGCCCTCGGGAACGAGCACCACACCAAAGTTGTTGCCATCCTCAGCACGCTTAGCGACAGCAGTGGCAATCTGCTCCACGATATCGTTGAGCGTCATATCCTTCTTCTCCACTTCCTCAGAGACGATGCAGATATTTGGCTGAGTCTGCAGAGCGCACTCCAAAGCGATATGAGATGCAGAACGACCCATCAGCTTGATAAAGTGCCAGTATTTACGTGCAGAGTTAGCGTCACGCTCGATGTTGCCGATCAGCTCAGAGTATACCTTTGTAGCAGTATCGAAGCCGAAGCTGGTCTCGATCTGATCGTTCTTCAGGTCGCCGTCGATGGTCTTCGGGCAGCCGATAACCTGGATACCATAGTTCTTGGCAGCATAGTACTCAGCGAGCACGCAAGCATTTGTATTGGAGTCGTCACCACCGATGATAACTACAGCCTTGATGTCGAGCTTGCGCAGAATCTCAAGACCCTTCTCAAACTGGTCTACCTTCTCCAACTTGGTACGGCCGGAACCGATCATATCGAAGCCACCGGTGTTGCGATAGTCGTCAACGAACTCGGGAGTGAGCTCGATATACTTATGGTCAACAAGACCGCCGGGACCCATAAGGAAGCCATAGACCTTGTTCTCAGGGTTCATCTTCTTCACTGCATCGAAGATACCGCAGATGACATTGTGACCGCCAGGTGCCTGACCACCGGAAAGGATCACACCGACATTCATCTTGCGGTTGGCAGACTCCTCACCGGGCACAAACTCGATAAGCGGCATCCCGTAAGTATTCGGGAAAAGCTTCTTGATTTCTTCCTGGTCACCTACACTTTGGGTAGGAGCTCCCTCTTTTACGCTGACAGCACCTTTGAGGCCCTTCGGCAACTTTGGCTGATATTGGGCACGGGCTTTCTGCAAAAGACTCTTTTTCATTTTAGAAAGTTCGATTAATTAATTAAAAACAGTATACTACATGCAAAAGTACATTATTTCATCGAGAAATGAGAAGAAAAAAGAAAGAAAACCAGTTTTTGAAACATTTTTTTTGCACGACGGGCGACGTTTCATCTTTTTTTCTTATCTTTGGAGAAAAATAAAGTATCACTCACTTAATCATTACTATTATGGCTAAGAAAAAGGATTTAAAGCATTCCATCAATTGCATCTGCAGCGACCTCTTCGCTGAGGCTGTCGCCGCATCGTTGTATGGCGCAGAGAAAGAAGGCACCGATGCCCAGCAACTTCTGTCTTCCATCATCGTTCTGCGTGACGATTTTGTAAAGCGTGTCTCCCATCCAGAACCGGGAATGGAGCCAAGGCAGTACTACACCAACCTCATCAACGACTTCAATCACCAGATTTCCGACATCATCGACCAGATCAGCAACCTCGGCTAATGGTCGGTTGCAGGTTTCTGAACACACGATTATGATTCAACAGTTCTGCAATTGGCTTCTCGTCAAGCGTATGAAATGGACCATCAAGGACCAACAGCCGCTCCCCGAGAAATGTATCATTTGTCTGGCACCGCACACCAGTAATTGGGATTTCATCATGGGTCTGCTCTATATGTTCTCCCGTGGCATACGCATCAATTTCCTGATGAAGAAAGAATGGTTTCGATGGCCGCTCGGACCTATCTTTCGCTCCATCGGAGGCATACCGGTCTTCAGAGCCAAACACTCCCATATGACCGATGCGCTTGCTGACGCAGCCATCAAGAGCCCGTCTTTTCGGCTGTGCATCACGCCGGAAGGCACACGCTCGCTGAATGCCGACTGGAAGAAAGGATTCTATTTCATTGCGCAGAAAGCCCAGATTCCTATCCTGCTCTACTCTATGGACTATGGCAAGAAGCTCATCAAATGCGCTGACAGTTTCATACCCCAAGGCGATATCGATGCCGATATGTTGAGGGTGAAACGCTATTTCATCCATGTGAAGGGCAAACACCCTGAGAAATTCACAACGGGACTGCCAGAAGAAAACAACTGACACCCTGCTCTCATACATCAACCTTTTTCTTGTAGTAATGCTATATAAAAGTTATTTCGTTTTTGCTCTGTTGCTTCTCCCCGGTGCGCAGACCTTTGCTCAAAATGCTGTCTATCAGGAGAAGGCCAAGAAGGATTTGAATGCATATTTTGTCTCTTATCAGGCAAAACATACCGACTTCTCCCGTCAACCCCGACTCAAGGAACTGCGCATCGACGATAAGCAACGGAAGGTTACCGTCGTACCAGACCCTTCCTTCGTTCAGCAGGAGCTCAACGATAAGCAAATTGGCAAAATCTACAAGAAAGTTCGACATCTGCTTCCAAAGGTTTACCGCGACTACGACCTCAGCATCGTCGTTTCGGGATTGCCGCTTGAGAACTATGACACAGACTTTACCTCGCTGTCCGGCAATTCGCTTTGGGGGAAGATCCATTACGACGGCATGCCTTGGGTCAGCAATGCGTCGCGCCCCTTCCGTATTACCCATGGACTTTATAACCATCATCTGGTAGTCTGGGCCTCGCATGGCCGCTATTATGACACGAAGAAAGGACAATGGCAATGGCAGCGTCCGCCGCTGTTCGGCACTTGCGAGGATCTCTTCACCGAGACGATCGTCCTGCCCTATCTCATCCCAATGCTGGAGAATGCGGGGGCTGTCGTCTACACACCGCGAGAGAGGGACTTGCAGACCGAAGAGTATATCGTTGATAACGATGGCATCAATGCTCCCGGATACTCCGAATCGGATGAGGGCAAACAATGGAACAACTGTCCGCGTTCGGGCTTCGCATACCGGCTGGGCAACTATGTCGACGGACAGAATCCCTTCAAGGACGGTACTGTCCGGATGGCGAAGACCACAAAAAAGAGTAACGGCACCTACGCGCTATGGCAGCCCAGATTCCATAAGGCGGGTCGCTATGCCGTATATGTCAGCTATCAGACGGTCGATAAGAGCGTGGACGATGCCCATTATGTCGTCTTCCACAAAGGACAGGCCACGGAGGTGCGCGTCAACCAGCAGATGGGCGGCGGTACATGGGTCTATCTTGGCACTTACGACTTTGGAGAGGGCAAGGGCATTGACAACTGTGTCATGCTCACCAACCAGAGCAAGCGCCGAGGCGTTGTCACCGCCGATGCCGTGCGCTTCGGTGGCGGCATGGGCAACATATCACGTGGCGGTATCACCAGCGGATTGCCACGCGTTCTGGAAGGCTCCAGATATTTCTGTCAGTGGGCGGGTGCTCCTTATAATATATATAGCAGCCGGGGAGGTACCGACGACTACGCCGATGACATCAACAGCCGCTCGCGTATGCTCAACTGGCTGGCAGGAGGCTCTGTCTATGTACCAACTGTTGAAGGCGAACACGTGCCCTTCGAGTTGTCGTTGGCCGTTCACAGTGACGCTGGCTATGCACCCAACGGCAAAGACCTCGTTGGTTCCCTGGCCATCTGCACCACTAACTACAACGATGGTCAACTTTCCTCCGGACTCACACGGCAGGCTTCCAAGATGCTGGCCAAGGACCTTCTCGACAACCTTACGCGCGATCTTACTTATAAATATGGTAATTGGGCCAGACGATACCTTTGGGACCGCAACTATTCCGAGACCCGCGTGCCCGAAGTGCCCTCGGCAATCCTTGAGACGCTGTCACACCAGAACTTCCCCGACATGAAGCTGGCGCAGGATCCGCACTTCAAGTTCACCATGGCCCGATCGGTCTATAAGACGCTCGCCCGCTATGTCAACACAATGCACGGACGTCCCACGATCATCGAGCCTCTGCCGCCTAAAGATCCTGCCGTCACCATCAACAATCGTCAACAGGCTCACGTCTCATGGGTAGTGCAAGACGATCCGCAGGAGCCATCCGCACATCCCGACTATTTCGTCCTCTACACAGCCATCGGAAAGGGCGGTTACGACAATGGTAGAAAAGTCAAGACGACAGCTGTTGACCTTGACGTGAAGCCTGGCGTGCTCTACAGATTCAAGGTCACAGCCATCAACCGTGGCGGCGAGAGCTTCCCCTCTGAAGAAATTGCCCTTTTCACTCAATCGGGATCTCAGAAAAGCATTCTCGTCGTCAATGGCTTCCACCGACTCTCAGCCCCTACCGTCATCGACAACAACAGCCAACAGGGCTTCGACATGAGAGATGACATAGGAGTAAGCTATGGGCCGACGATCGGATGGCTGGGCTATCAGCAGAGTTTCAACAAGAGCCGCATCGGACGGGAAAGTTCTGACGGACTCGGCTATACCGACGAGAGCCTTGCCGGAAAGGTCATTGCAGGCAACAACCTCGATGCTGCTACAGCACATGTCGAGGCCATTGCAGGTGCCGGGAAATACAATGTCGCCAGTTGTTCCTCTCACGCTGTGGAGACCAGACGGGTGGCACTCCATGACTTCGATGCCGTCGACATGGTACTGGGACTGGAGAAATACTCTCCCAACGCATTGGTCTACGACAAGACTTTTACCGACAACATCCAAAAACAACTCACAGCCTACACCAAAAGTGGTGGTAAACTCTTGGTCAGCGGAGCTTATGTAGGAGCAGATATGACGGGAAGCAAAGAATCTGACTGGCTGTCCGGCACGCTGAAGGTCAACTACTCTGGCTCACTCAGAACCGACACCTTGCAGGGAGTCAACGGGCTGCAACAGAACTTCGACTTCTATCGCACTCCCAATGCCGACCACTATGCGGCTACACACGCTGATATTCTTCAGCCTGCAGATGGAGCCATCTGCACCATGCAGTACAGCAATGGCTATTCCGCGGCCGTAGCCTATAAAGGCAATGACTACCGCTCCTTCACGATGGCCTTTCCCTTCGAATGCATTATCGACAAGAACATGCAACGACGCTTGATGACCGGCATCATGAACTTCCTGTTGAAGTAAACAACATAACCATCACTCTAAAGAAGTTAATTTCAAAACAATACATTATGAAAATACAAGCAAACCATTCCGGTACCCGCAGTATCGAGATCAGCGAGAAACATTTTAAGACCATCGAGAAATACTCTCTCTTAGACAACCTCGTAGACAGCAACGGCATCATCGACGAGCCCGTTCTGGACAAGTTGAAGTTCAACGTGCGATCAATGTTGGAGTCTGAGACCATGAAGGACAACAACCTTCTTGACCTCTGCCTGGATGTCATCTACAACAACAACATGAAGGCCTTCGGCCTCCAGCAGCTTGTCGAAGCCTACAAGCAATGGAAGGCAGCCCAACCAGCGGCAGACGATAACGATCCGCAAAACGTCACCGACTAAACAACCGCTCTGACATATAATTACGATATGACGCAAAAATATCAGCTGACAGACTTCCTACCCACAACACGCAAGGAATGCGAGTTGCGTGGGTGGGACGAGCTGGATGTGATTCTCTTTTCAGGTGACGCTTATGTCGACCATCCTTCGTTCGGCGCTGCTGTCATCGGCCGACTCCTTGAGGCAAAGGGCTATAAGGTGGCCATAGTCCCCCAACCCGATTGGCATGGTGACTACCGAGACTTTAAAAAACTTGGACGGCCACGTCTTTTCTTTGCTGTGTCAGCCGGTGCCATGGACTCCATGGTCAACCGCTACACGGCCAACCGACGTATGCGGCACGATGATGCTTACAGTCCTGATGCACGCCATGACATGCGACCGGATTACCCCAGCATCGTTTATACCAAGATTCTGAAGCAGCTCTTCCCCGACGTGCCCGTAGTCTTAGGCGGAATCGAAGCATCTATGCGACGGCTCACGCACTACGACTATTGGCAGGACCGGCTGATGAAGTGCATACTCTGCGACAGCGGGGCGGACATGATCCTCTATGGCATGGGGGAGAAAAATACGATACAGCTCTGCCATGAGCTCGAAGAGGGACGCAACATCAAGGACATCCATGACATCCCACAAACGGTCTATCTCTGCAAGCAGGAAGACATCCCGGGAGGCATCAGCGACGACGACATCGTGCTCCACTCTCACGAGGAATGTCTGCAAAGCAAGAAAGCAGAGGCTGAGAACTTCCGCCATATCGAGGAAGAGTCCAACAAGATGCACGCCCAGCGACTGTTACAGGCTGTCGACGGCAAGTTCGCCGTCGTCAATCCTCCCTATCCTCCTCTGACAACGGAAGAGGTGGACGAGGCTTACGACCTGCCCTACACGCGGTTGCCGCATCCCAAATACAAAGGCAAGACGATACCAGCCTACGAGATGATCAAGTTCTCGATCAATCTACATCGCGGCTGTTTCGGCGGCTGTGCCTTCTGCACCATCTCGGCCCATCAGGGCAAATTCATCGCATGCCGTTCCAAAGAGAGCATCCTCCGCGAAGCCCGTCAAGTCATTGCCATGGACGGCTTCAAAGGCTATATCTCTGATCTCGGTGGTCCGTCGGCCAACATGTATGGCATGGGAGGACGCAACAAAAAAGCCTGTGAGCACTGCAAGCGGCCCTCGTGCATCAACCCTCAGATCTGTCCCAATCTCAACACGGATCTCTCACGCCTGCTTGACATCTACCATGCCGTCGACGCGTTGCCCGGTGTGAAGAAGAGTTTTATCGGCAGTGGCGTGCGTTATGATCTCTTGCTCCATAAGAGTAAGGACGAGAAAGCCAACGAAGCCGCAAGACAGTATACCCGGGAGCTTATTACTCGTCATGTCAGCGGACGCTTGAAGGTTGCCCCCGAGCACACGTCCGACCGAGTACTACGACTCATGCGCAAGCCGTCGTTTGAGCAGTTCTATGAGTTCAAGCGCATCTTCGACCGCATTAACAAGGAGGAAGGGTTGAAAGAGCAGATCATACCGTATTTTATAAGTAGTCACCCGGGCTGTCAGGAAGAGGACATGGCAGAGCTTGCTGTCATCACCAAAGATTTGGACTTTCACCTTGAACAAGTGCAGGACTTTACGCCCACGCCGATGACCGTCAGCACCGAGACGTGGTATACGGGTTACGACCCCTACACACTTGAACCGGTCTTCTCTGCCAAGACACCACGTGAGAAGCTGGCGCAGCGGCAGTTCTTCTTCTGGTATAAACCCGAAGAGCGGCAGTCTATTGAGCGTGAGCTGCGACGCATCGGACGCTCCGACTTGATCAAGAAGCTCTACAACGGTGCTCCCTTCCATGGACATGTTCACTACGACAGCAAGGCCATCGGCAGTACACCCGAGAAAGCCACTCAACAGCCAAGCGGCAGAAGAGACCGCAACCAAAGACATCACGACAACAGACAACCCTATAGTGCGAAAGTCAATGGGGAAAGAAGATTCGAAGACAAGCCTTACGATAGAAGAAAATTCGACGACAAGCCTTACGATGGTAGAAGAAACAACGAAAGACGGAGCAGCGACAAACGGAATGGCGACAAACGAAACAGCGATCAACGCAATGACGACAAACGCAAATCGTTCAACCCTAACTTCACGCCCAACGGCAAGTTCAAAGGCCGTCGTCGTTGAGCAAGCGCTCACCGGCAAGCACTCACCGGCAGACTGTGAGGATGGCATCGTCGTGGCAGACAACTATATTGCTGTCATCGACGGCAGTACGAGTAAGACGCCAAAACATTACCATCCGACCATGCGCAATGGACGTTATGCCATGACGCTCATTAGCGACTTTCTGCGCCAGGCTCCTGCCTCGCTAAGTGTCACCGAGTTCTGCAACCGTGTCACGCAAGTCATCCACCAGGCTTATCCATTGGATGACTCACAGCCTCGCCGCTCGCCCGAGCAACGGCTGTGCGCCAGTGCTGTGGTCTGTAGTCTTCTGCGAAAGGAAATTTGGATGATCGGCGACTGCCAGTGCATGGTCGACGGACAGCTCTACACCAATGACAAGCCGTCGGAAGCCACGATAGCCGAGGAGCGCAGCCGTCTCTTCCCCAGCCTGCAGGCTGAGCATCCCGACATGGTAAGGGACGGACGAATCGTCCACGACTATGCACGTGACGCCATTCTCCCGAAGCTCATCGCGAGCATGCAAGGCGAGAACCGCACCTATGCTGTCATCGATGGCTTCGACATCTTCATGCCGGGTGTCAAGGTGATCACGTTGAGACAGGACGAGCCTCACGACATCGTGTTGGCGAGCGACGGTTATCCCTTTCTCCGTCCAACACTAAAAGACAGTGAAGCCGCCCTCTGTAAGCAGTTAGCCATCGACTCTTATAACATCCACACATTCAAAGCTACCAAAGGACTCATGCAGGGCAACGTGTCCTTTGACGATCGGGCATTGATTAGATTCAGATTAAGTAAATAGTCAGATTTAGATTAAGCAAATAATCAGATTATATTAAGCAAACAATATATATGAGAATATTCCTTTGGCTGAGTTTCGACGGCACAGCTTACCATGGCTGGCAAATACAACCCAACGGCATGTCGGTGCAGGAAAAAGTGCAGCAGTGTCTGAGCACATTGCTCAGTCAACCGATTGCAGTGACTGGAGCCGGACGCACAGACGCCGGCGTCCACGCCCGTACAATGGTTTGTCACTTCGACACCGACAAGGAGCTTGACACTGACCAACTCTGTTACCGTCTCAACCGCATTCTGCCACGCGACATCAGCTGCGGGCGCGCCGAGCGCGTCAGCGAGGATATGCACGCGCGCTTCTCGGCCAAACGACGTACCTACCGTTATTTCATTCACACACAGCGCGATCCCTTCCTCCGTCACTACTCTGTGGAGACCCACTGGAAACTCGATTTCGAGATGATGAACAAAGCAGCGCTGTGGCTCACCACCCAGGACGACTTTAAAGCTTTCTGCAAGGCTGGTGCTGACAACAAAACCACGCTCTGTCAAGTCACCACGGCCCAATGGGTGAGCACATCACCAACGACGTGGTACTTCGAGATTGCCGCCAACCGCTTTCTCCGCAATATGGTGCGGGCTGTGGTGGGCACGCTCTTCGAGGTAGGCCGTCACCGCATGACACTGGAGCAGTTCCGAGAGGTGGTGGCCACTGGCACTCGCTCCGATGCCGGTGAGTCGATGCCTGCCCACGGGTTGTTTCTTTGGGACATCGAATACTAAATTCTTCGCTTAGTCAAAGGTCTATTTACTGCCGATATACAGGAATACCATGCCGAGCAGCACCAGAGCCAGATCAAGTGCCTTGGCTTTGAGATTATGCTCATGGAAGACAAGGGCACCAAAGAGAAAGCTCACCAATACACTGCCACGGCGAATCATCGACACGATGGAGATCATCGCACCCGGCAGACTCAGCGCATAGAAGTAGACAAAGTCGGCAGCACAGAGAAAAACACTGATGCCGATGATCGACCAATGCCAGCGAAAAGGTGTAGTTTTCTTATGGGTAGGCCACCACAGCAAGAGTAGCATGACAAGCATCAACCCCATCTGATAGATGTTGTACCACGATTGCACGGCCATGCGGTCGATGCCGATGCCACCGGCCTCCGGCGCTGCCATCAGATATTTGTCATAGAGTCCACTGACCGCACCCAAAACAGCAGCGAGCACGATAGCCCATATCCATCGGTTGTGTTTGAAGTCGATACCCTCACGCCGTCCCGAGCGGCTCAGCATCAGGAAAGAGGCCACAGCTAACAGCACACCTATCCACTGCCACACATTGAGTTGCTCTCCATAGACAAGCATAGCACCCACGAGCACCATCACCGGGCGCGTGGCATTGATAGGGCCCACAATCGTCAGTGGCAGGTGCTTCATACCGAAGTAACCAAAGATCCAACTGGAAAGAACAATGAAGCTCTTCAAGACGATATATTTATGCATCTCCCAGCCACCTGTTGCCACATGAAAGATACTTCCGTCAAGGCAGGAGGTTGTAGCCGAAAGGATGATGAACGGCAGGAAGATAAGAGAAGAAAAAACAGTGTTGAGAAACAACACGGGGATTACCGCATTGCCATTGAGCGACTTCTTCTTGAATGAGTCGTAGAAACCCAAAAGGGCAGCGGACATAAAAGCTAAAAACAACCACATGGGGATGAACTCTATTATTTAATATTGTATATACTCTCAAATATACTGCAAAGTTACAACAAAATATTAAGGTGAGCGGCATTCTTCACCGGAATTATTGTCTTCATCATCCATAGAAGGCATTATTTCCCGAATCTCGTACTAATAATAACATTAGCTTGTTAGCTTGATGAAACTCAACGAATTTAGCAAACAATCTTTAAAGGAATACTCTTTTTCTTTTGCAATATGAAGAAAAAAGCGTAACTTTGCAAAAAGATTGTAGCAATATCGTCATTAAGCAACAAACAACAACAATTTGTTATGGCAAACAATATTTTCAAAGGTCTGGGCATCGCCCTCATCACTCCTTTCACTTCTCAAGGAGAAGTGGATTATCCCGCACTCGAAAAGCTGGTGGCTTATCAACTCGACAATGGTGCAGACTTCCTGTGCATTCTCGCGACAACGGCAGAAGCCCCTTGTCTGACGAAAGAGGAAAAGGACAAGATCACGGAGGTGGTGAAACGTGTGAACAAAGGACGCGTGCCAATCCTGAAATATTGTGGCGGTAACAACACCGCCGCCGTCATCGAAGAGATGAAACAAACCGACTGGAGCGGCATCAGTGGCATCCTGAGCATCTGTCCTTACTACAACAAACCGTCGCAGGAAGGTCTCTATCAGCACTTCAAGGCTATCGCCGCCGAGAGTCCGCTGCCCCTCGTACTCTATAATGTTCCCGGTCGCACGGGCGTGAACATGAAGGCCGCTACGACGGTGCGCCTGGCTAAGGACTGCCCCAACATCGTAGCTGTGAAGGAAGCCAGCGGCAGTCTGGAGCAGGTCGACGAGATCATCAAGAACAAGCCCGACAACTTCGACGTCATCAGTGGCGACGATGCGCTGACGTTCTCGATGGTTGCCAGCGGAGCGGCCGGCGTGATCTCTGTCATCGGCAATGCACTGCCCAAGGAGTTCTCCCGCATGATCCGCCTGGAGTTCAACGGCGAGTATGAGCCCGCCCGCAAGATTCATCATAAGTTCACCGAACTTTACTCCCTGCTCTTTGTCGACGGCAACCCGGCCGGCGTGAAAGCACTGCTCAACGACATGGGCATGATCGAGAACGTGCTCCGTCTGCCACTCGTACCGACCAACATCGAGACCAAGCAGAAGATGGCCGACATCCTCAAGGGACTCAGGCTGTAAGACTCATCTCACAGTAGACTAACACATAGAAGGTACACAACGCCGTATCCTCCAATCAGCAAAGCACGGAGACGAAAGAGCACACAGGCCGCTCTCTCGTCTCCGTGTTTATTTATTTCCAAGAGACTCTTCAAGCCTTATCGCAAACATAGTGCCCAAAGGTGACAAGCCCGCCGACATCAACACAGTCGCGGGAATCGCTTCAGATGGAGTCTGCTCACAAACCATAAAAATCATGAAGGAGAATAGCAATTGTTAGATAAACTGACAAAAAAACGGGCACGAGAAGGCGATTTTTGCAAGCAGGCATGGCCTTGGACGTGATTTCTCGCTTTTTATCAGCAATGCATAACTTACTAGTTAGCAACATCTTGAATAATGTTTACATGATTTCGCACGACAAAGCCACCCTTTTCTTACTGAATTCGCTCTATAATTCCCTATCATCTCAGTGGCTTAACCTCATCAAAGCGGTGAATTGATGAGGTAAAACCACTGAGATGACCCAATGAAACCACTGGTTTCTCATTTCCAAAGCCCTTTTCTGACATTCAACTCCCTGTTTTTTGATTCTTCCTTTTCTATAATACAAGTTGACGCAAAAGTGTTTTTGTTGGATTTCTTTCCGTTGTCACACCCCCTTGCGACTTTGCTAATGCCGCAAAACGGCAAAACAGCAATCCTCCATTAACCGAACAGCAATAACAATTTTTATAGAAAAAAAAGGATATATGGAAGAAAGTACGTATCTTTGTATCGTAACCATTCAATTTAGGCC
>DLDU01000032.1:0-1800 GCA_002481295.1 Prevotella sp. UBA7764
AGTTGTTGTTGTATCTGATTTTCTTTTTTCTTCTGCCAAGCCCTGAGCCATTTGGTCCAAGCCCACAGTCTGTCGGCGAGCGTGAGGAGGAACAGCGGCAAGACAAACCAGAGGGCTACCTTTGCCATCGTGCCTGCGGCGGTGTGGCTGTCGGGCTGTCCGATCGGCAACTTATTGATGTCACCGTGCAGGTCAGCTGCGTCAGGGAGGTCGTTATGGCTCCACTTGCGCAGGATGGTGCCGTCCTTGATGAGCATCAGACCGGGATTGCTGCGGATCATCGTCTTGAGTGTGGTGCCGTCGGTGAGCAGGAAGGGATATTCCGCCCCCGTGATGTCTTCCCAGTGCTTGATGTCTTTGTCACCCGAAGCCGTCAGACAGTAAAAGGGGATATGCTTGTCGATGCAATACTCATAGAGTTGGTCAATGGCGCCGAAGTTGCCGTCGTCGGCAGTGCTCAGGTCGGGAGCGATGAGCAGGAAGGTATATCCGCGGCGGTCGAGGATGCTGTCGGTGAGGTCGTCGCCCGCACGCGACTGTATCGAGAAGTCGTGTATCGGCGGCACATAGCCCTCGGCGGTCTGCACGGTCTTGGAGTCGATGAACGTCCAGGTGGAGTCGGGATAGTTGTCAAGGGTGAACTCCTTCTTCACGCCGTTCTTTTCAAGGATGAAAGTTGTCTCGAATTGGGGTTGCGGCGCACCGGGCGGTATCTCCATGCCTCGCTTGATATTCACGCCGACATGATAGGGACGGAAGTCGAAGACGGGCAGCTTATAGAGACAGTAGGTGCTCGTGACGAGGATAAAGACGATGGTGTAGTTGACGGCAATCCACTGGTTGGGCTTCGAGATAAACCGATACATGCAGAGCGGTTTCCGCCACAGCAGCACAGCACATGCCGTGAGTACGATGTTCTTCAGCAGCGACTCGGTATTGGTGAGGTGGATGGCATCGCCAAAACAACCGCAGTCCTTGACGGGATTGGCAATGACGAGCCACAGCGTGATCAGCGTCATCACCGTCATAAAGAGCAAGATGACCTTTGACGTCAGCCGCCTGTGGATGGCAAAGACCATGAAGATGCCCAGACAAAACTCCAGACCGGCGAGCAACACGGCTGCCGCGATGAGCAGATAGTCGGGCAGAGCACCTGCCAAACCGATGGCCTCAAGATAGTCCTGCATCTTGTAGAGCGTGCCCAGCGGGTCGATGGCTTTGACATAGCCGGAGAAGATGAAGGTCAGTCCAACGACAAAGCGGGCTATGTTGACGAGGATCGTCGTCAGCATCATGAGCCAGCGTGGCGTGGTGCGGGTTTGCGTTTGGGACTGTATGTTGTCTTCTTTGTCGGTCATGACCAAGTGTCGTGTAAGAAATGCGAATGTAGGATCTTATCGGGCAGTGGCGGAAGCGCCGGGACTACGCCTTCTCTGCGGGTCGTTTGGTGCGTATGGCGCCGAAGACCGCATAGTTGATGATGTCGTAATAGTTGCTGTCGATGCCTTCCGAGACGAGCGCTTTGCCCTCGTTCTCTTCGAGCTCTTTGACACGCTCTATCTTTGTGAGGATGAAATCGGTATAGCTGGTGACGCGCATGTCTCTCCAGGCCTCGCCATAGTCGTGGTTTTTACGCTTCATCAACTCGAAGGCTTCGTGAGCATAGAGGTCGTAGAGCTTGAGCGCCTCGTCGGCTGTGGTGTCGATAGTATCGGCGAAACCTTCCTTGAGCTGTATGAGTCCGATGATGCCATAGTTGATCAACGCGATGAACTCCGGTCTGATGCCCTCGCCGACAAG
>DLDU01000032.1:1866-2119 GCA_002481295.1 Prevotella sp. UBA7764
ATACGCCATGAGGCGCCATAGTCATGGAGCTTCTTTGCAAAGAGCTGTCTGCACTCTGCCATGACGTCCTGGAATTGTCTTTCTGTTTCTTGCACGTTTGTACTCATTATTATATATAGTGCTAAGTTTCTGCAAAGTTACAGAATTAAATCGAGAAACGGAAAGAAAAGAAAATAAAAAAGCCCTTCCCTAACCCTCCCCGAGGGGAGGGGATTGCAATCCCCTCCTAACACCCCTTGGAAGTAATCACTCC
>DLDU01000032.1:2153-5198 GCA_002481295.1 Prevotella sp. UBA7764
GGTGAGGCTGTTATATCATCTTGGCGCAGGCGTTGCCGGCGACAACGGCGAGCAGGCCTAAAGCCACGCTCAAGCCTAAGTAAAGGGCGAGGTAGAGATAGTCTCCGTCGTGCGTGAGTGCCGTGCTCTCGTTCATGAAGGTGGAGAAAGTGGTGAAGCCGCCACAGAAGCCTGTGGTCAGGATGAGCTTCACCGACGGCGACATCCAACCTCCTGCCCAGTTGAGACCGGACAGGAAGCCGATGATCAGACAACCGAGAATGTTGACAGCAAACGTGCCAAAGGGAAAGCTCAGCGGTATTAGCACTTGTATGAGCTTGGACACCACAAAGCGACAGCCGCCACCCAGGAAGCTGCCGCAGCCCACGAGCATGAAGTCTTTCAGCATTTCTCACCCTCCTCACAGTGTGTGTCGGCGCCGGGCATTGTGTAAGTCTCCTGATAGATCATGTGGAGCAACTGCAATCCGGTCTTCGTCTTGAAGATGTTTTTGCGCGCCGCCTCAATGCCGTGCTGCGAGATATGGTCTTCGTAGAGGTTGACAAGGAAGTCGGCTTCCACAAGGATCTGGTAGTCCGGTGCGTCTATATTCTTATAGGTGTGGTGATGAGCGATGAGCCAGCAGATGCGCTCGATGTCGGCTTCGGCGTAGTGCATCGATTCGAGGATGGCGCGAGCCGGCGCAGGGCCTTCCTGCTCCTGATACTTTCCGTTGCTGCTGCCGTATTTTGCCTCGGCGGGATGTATGCCGATGTCGTGAAGTACGGCTGTTGACTCCAAGACAAAGAGAGTGTGGGCGTCCAGCCCTTCGGCACGGCCGATGAGTTGCGCAAAGCGGTGTACCTTCAGCAGGTGTTGTATGCGCATGGGATCACCAGCGTCGTAGGTAATGATGCGCAGAGTGAGGGCATCGATAATTTTTTGTGTCTCTTCCATATTTCTCAAATTAATTTATCAAATTGATCGATGATTTGTTCCGCCCCTGCCTCTTCCAGTTCTTCGCGCGAGCCATTGCCGTAGGTCACGCCACAGGTGTGGGCCCCTGCATTGCGCCCCATGAGGATGTCGAAGCGCGTGTCGCCCACGACAAGCGTATCCTCAGGCTTACAGCCGGTGGATTGCAGGATCACGTTGACAGGCTCGGCATCGGGTTTAGCATGCGTCACGTCGTCTGCTCCCACCAAGGCGCAGAGCCAACCGTCGATGCCATACTCCTGGGCAAAGCCTTGCAGCGACTCATGACAACGGCTGCTGGCCAGCGCGATGAGCCGTCCATGCTCATGGAGCGTGCGGAGTGTGTCAAGGACACCGGGAAACGGTGGTACGGCACCCGGACGGTTGTTACGTCGGAAGATGTCGCGGTAGACGGTGGCGCAGCGGTCTGCCGTGGCGTCGTCGACATGGCAGGCCACGGCGAAGCATTGCTCCAGTGGAAGTCCGATGGTGGCGGCGTAGGCATCTTCCGTCGGCTGATCCATGTTCAGTTCACGGCATGTGTCCTGCATGGTCTTGACGATGAGATGCTTGGAGTCGCCCAGCGTACCGTCGAAGTCGAAGATGTATAAGGAAGGCTCAACAAGCTCACCAGGCTCTCCAGCCTCACCCCCGAACCCCTCTCCCAAGGAGAGGGGAGTAGTTACAGGGCTAAACGGTGTGTTGTCTTTTGCCATATTATCATGCACCGTTGAACTATGCGCCGGTATATCATGTTTCTTATGACTGTGTTCCATTTTACAATTATGTTGTTGCGTATCTGTCATCTGTCTCCTCCTGTGACTTGCTCTTGATTATGGGTGCAAAGATAACCAATATAATTAGAATTACAAAAATGGGACGGGTGAAAAATATACGCCTTGCGAGAGGGTGTGATAGGAATATTTCTTGTTTGTCTCTCCTTTGTTCTCAGTAACTGGAAGCGTTTTGACTGTAAATCCAAAAAAAATAGTAATTTTGCAATCAGTATCATGGCACAATTGCGAAACAAGAATTAAGATACAATCATATTTATGGACAAGCAAAAGAATCAAGAAGAGTTTGAGGCTCTTCTGCGTGAAACCAAGCGCGAGGGCATTGACTATGTGATAGAAGATCTGGAAAAAGGAGGCTTCTTTGAGGCGCCGGCCTCTGCCGGTCATCATCTCAATGTGCCCGGCGGCCTGTGTGAACACAGTCTGAATGTCTGCCATGCCGGTCTCGCGATTTGGGAAGGTATGAAAGGTCTCGATGCCGCATCGATGGGTGAGGTGAAACGCGAGAGTATAATCATCGCTACGCTGCTGCACGATGTCTGCAAGATGGACATCTATAAACGCGCGATGAAGAGACGTAAGAACAAACTCGGCCAGTGGGAAGACGTGGAGGGATATAACGTGTCGTACAAAGACTTTCCGATGGGCCATGGTGAGAAGAGTGTCATCTTGCTGCTGTTGAGCGGGTTGCAGCTCAACGACGACGAGATGTGTGCTATCCGCTGGCACATGGGCGCTTTCGGACTGAACTTCAATTCCTATGAGGATGAGCGTTGCTATGATACAGCCCGTATGGAGTATCCACTTTGCGCCATTGTGCAGGCAGCAGACAGCCTTGCCGCCGCTATCATTGAGACGACAGCAGAGGATATTGACAATCTATAAACGACTGCCACAGCGCATCATTGGGCAAGGGGGAGACAATGTCTATTTCCTTGCCCGACACCGGATGCGTGAACTGTACACGGTGGGAAAGCAGCGAGATGCTGCCGTCGGGATTGCTGCGGCGTGCACCGTATTTCAGATCGCCCTTGATTGGGCAGTCGATGTGTGCCAACTGGCAGCGGATCTGATGATGACGCCCCGTGAGCAGCGTGATCTCCAGGAGATGGTAGCGGTCGCTGTGGCCGATTACACGGTATTTGAGCACCGCTTTCTTCGCCCCCGGCACCTCACGGTCGTAGGCGTAGCTCTTGTTTTGCTTCTCGTTGCGCGTCATCCAGTTGGTCAGCGTACCAGCCTCTTCGGCGGGTACGTTTTGTGTGATCGCCCAGTAAGTCTTGTGTACCTCGCCTTT
>DLDU01000032.1:5263-7188 GCA_002481295.1 Prevotella sp. UBA7764
TCGAGGCGATGCACCACGCCGAGAAACACGTTGCCCGGCTTATGGTACTTCTCCTTGATATATTCCTTCACCGTTTCGGAGAGAGGCTCGTCGCCGGTCTTGTCGCCCTGCACGATCTCGCCGCTCTCCTTATATACGATGATAATGTGATTGTCTTCGTAAACGACTTGCATTCAACTCAACTTACATGTTCATGCCGCCATCGACCTGGATGACCTGACCGGAGACATAGCTGGAGAGGTCGGAAGCCAGATAGACAGCCGTGTCAGCGATGTCGTTGACCGTACCTGCACGACGCACAGGGATGTGGCTGACCCACTGCTTGCGTACTGGCTCAGGCAGTGCCTGCGTCATGGCAGTGTCGATGAATCCCGGAGCGATGGCGTTGGCACGGATGCCCTTGGGGCCCATCTCCTGAGCGATGCTCTTGGCCAGAGCGATCAGACCAGCCTTGGAAGCAGAGTAGTTGCACTGTCCTGCATTGCCATGCACGCCGACGACAGAGCTCATGTTGATGATGCGACCGTCGCGCTGACGCATCATATAAGGAATACAAGCATGGATGAAGTTGAAGGCGCTCTTGAGGTTCACGGCGATGACAGCGTCCCACTGTGCCTCAGTCATGCGCAGCATCAGTCCGTCCTTGGTGATACCGGCGTTGTTGACCAGAATCTCCACAGAGCCAAAGTCTGCGACAACCTGCTTCACGGTAGCCTCGGTCTGCGCAAAGTCAGCAGCGTTGCTGGCGTAGCCCTTGGCCTTCACACCCAGCGCATTGAGCTCACGCTCGGTCTCCAGACCGCCGTGCTCCTCGTCGATAGCGAGGTCGGTGAAGGCGATGTTAGCACCTTCCTGAGCGAAACGCAGGGCAATAGCCTTGCCGATACCACGGGCAGCACCGGTGATGAGCGCGGTCTTACCCTCCAATAATCCTTTCTTTTCCATAACGTTTAGAGTTGTTATTTAATCAATAAAGTATTTCAAAATGTCTTTGTCAGCGCAAAGTTACGAAATATTGACGGAATAAAAGCACAAAAAGTCGTTATTATTATGTAACTTTGTCGGTTGAAAGGCTTCACAATGGATAAGAAAGAGAAACAACATACACTATTGCTCACCCTGGCAGCGCTCATTGCTACCCTCGTGGTCGTGGCCGCTGTGGTCACCGCCTGGCACCAGTCCGACACCCCCGCTGACCAGCCCAAACACCAGATCTCGGCTGTCAAGCACCATGCCGACACGGTGCGCGACACCATGCGCCGTGCCCTCAAGCCTCATCTGCTGAAACCCACACCCAAACCCTCAACGATGATACAAGGCACGCTGCGGCGCACCGATGGCACGCCGGCAGCCGCGGTGACGGTCAGCGACGGCATCGAATGCGTGAAGACCGACTCGCTCGGCCACTATGCCTTGCGTCGCCATGCCGCCGCGCACTTCGTCTTCTACACCGTTCCCGACTGGGCCGAGGTGCCCACGCACAGCCACAGGGACCACACGGCATGCATCTATCAGCGTATCACGCCGACCGACTCGGTCTATGACTTCCGGCTGAAACCGCTGCCCGCGGGCAAGGAGAACCGCTATGCCATGCTCGTCTTCGGCGACCCGCAGGTGACCAACGCCTATAGTCCTTATTATACAGGTGCCAACGACAATCCCGTGAAGATCACGGACGTGGCCCGCTTCTCCAAAGAGACGATGACCGACGTCCGTCAGACGTTGAAAGCTTTGCCCGCCGACCTGCCCGTCTACGGACTGAGCATGGGCGACGACGTGCAATACTATGGTGGCTTCAACGCTACGCTGGAGACGAAGATCCGCAAGACGCTCGGTGCCTCGCGCATGAGGCTATTCTCGGTCATCGGCAACCACGACCAGGACGGCAAAGACCTCTATAAGCGCAAATGGGAAGAGGCATGGGG
>DLDU01000032.1:7202-9820 GCA_002481295.1 Prevotella sp. UBA7764
CCCACCGACTACTCGTTTGACCGTGGCGACGAGCACTATGTGTGCTTCAACGACTGCCACTTCTATCGCGGCAGCATCTATTGGCAGCCCGGCGAGCTCACCGACCAGCAGATGGCGTGGCTCAGGCAGGACCTGGCATTGGCGGACAAACAGAAGAAGGTGGTGCTCTGCTATCACATTCCCCTCACCATGGGCACACGACCGAAGAAAGGTGCTGAGCCCGTGGGCATCGCCACGGAAGAGGGACACTTCACGTCGTCGCGTCTCGCCGAGATTCTCGCGCTGCTCGACACGTTCAAAGGTGGATACGAGCTCTTCTGCGGTCACACCCACTTTGCGCTGAACCATGAAATGGACTACCACGGTCGTCATCTCCTGGAACATTGCCATGCGGCAGCCTGCGGAAACATCTGGCAGTCAAACGTCAACATCTGCGGCACGCCCAACGGCTACTATGTCTACGGCTTCCAAGGTACGGCGATCTACATCGACTATTATAAAGGCACACTGTGGAACCGCATGACGCAGATGGCGCTCTTCCGCGCTGACACGGACTTCAATGGTGAGTCGTATGCCGCCGACTGGAGTCTGCCACGCGGCAAAGGCGTGATCGTGGCCAACGTCTTCAACGCCGACTCGCGGTGGAAGGTCTATGCCATCGAGAATGGTGTGGAGCATCCGATGAAGCGGCTCAGCGGTGAGGGACAGGACGCCTTTGCCGTAGGCTATCACCATCGCTACGCGGTGTCGGTGCCCTATCATTTCGTAGGAAAAAGCAATAAGTATCTGATCATGAACCACCTCTACTACTACGAGCCTTCGTCGCCCACAGCAGAGATTACCGTGCGCGCTCATGATCCCTACGGCAATGTCTACCGTGCGTCGAGCAAGAATGTAGTCACGGAGCCCTTCTTCAACTATGCACACTACTACAAAAAGAAATAGAAGAAATGATGCAGCTCTTGTTACCTTGCAAAGATAGCGATGACATTTTGAGTAAACAACGGTTTTAGATAATTATATTGCAACATTCTTGCACGGATTTCATAGATTTTATGTAAGTTTGCAGTTGAATTGAGAGATCATTTTGTTTTAACCACATCATGTATGAAGAACATCTGTCATCATGCTTCCACAGCACTGTGGAGTAAGAGCACCGCGCTGATAGGGCTCGCCCTATGCGCCCTGCAACCCATGCAGGCCGCCACACGCCCCGTGACTCATTTCCGCTACAGCGGTCCCTTTGTCCTGCAACGCCCCGTAATGGTCGACACCATCGGTATCGACCGCAAGGGCTACAAGTCTGATAATTTGCTCGGTACGTTCGTCGACCTGACCAAGGCACGCCAGGGCAAGGAATACCAGGGCGCTTTCGCTCCCTCCGACAAAGCCGCTACGGCACTCCACCTGCTCCAGTTCACCCTCACCAACTGCCGCTATGCCAAAGGCACGCTGAAAGTGGGAAAGATGAAGCACTACAAGCTCTATGTCGACGGCAAGGAGAGCGACGGATCGCTGACGCTGATCCCCGCCACCCACGACGTCGTCATCAAATATCTCACCGATCCCGGTGACCACGACTCGTTGCAGGTGAGCCTCGACACCGACGCCGACGCGCTATTCTCTACCTCCGACAACGGACGACGCGAACTGACGCTCCTTGACTTCCTCAACGGCAAGCACTACTATGGCAGTCAGGTCAGCAGCGACGGACGCTATGCCATCACCACGTCGTACGAGACCACGTCGGCCAACAACACGTCCTGGCTCTACACCATCTATGACCTGCGCCGCGGTACCATCGTGCGCTCCTCTGACCGCAACCTGCGCTGGATGCCGGGCAAGGACAGCTATCTCTTCACCCGCAAGGGTGTCAAGGGCAACCAGCTCATCGAGGCCGATGTCGTCACCGGAGCCGAGAAGGTGCTCACCGACAACCTTCCCGAGGGCAGCTGGACGATGGCGCCCAACGGCAAATATCTTATCATCTCGAAGGAAGTGGAGGGGCCGAAGGACGACAGTCAGGTGCATCAGATCATTCAGCCCGACGACCGGCAGCCCGGATGGCGCAACCGCAACCAACTGCTGAAATACGATTTATCAACTGGCTACGCCCAGCCTTTGACCTTCGGCTACCACGATGTGTCGCTCTGTGACATCTCGCACGACGGCCGCTATATATTATATATGGTGTCGCGCGCCCGTCTGAGCAAGCGACCGACAACGGTCAACTCGGTCTATCGCCTCGACCTGAACACCATGCAGCCGGAGTGCCTCGTCGACAGCGACGGCTTCATCGCCAGTGCCATCTTCTCGCCCGACGCCCGCACCATCGCCGTGAAGGGCTCACCGGAGAGTCTCGGCGGCATCGGCGAGAACTTGCCGAAAGGCCGCATCCCGAGCATGTACGACTATCAGCTCTACACCATCGACTGCACCACACGCAAGGTGCGACCGATGACCAAGGACTTCGACCCGAGCATCGAGACCGTGCAGTGGAACCGCTACGACGGCAAGATATACTTCAACGCCCTCGACCGTGACTACCGCCGTCTCTACCGCATGGATCCGAAGAGCGGAAAGATAGAGACGCTGCCCACGCCCGAGGACTATGTCGG
>DLDU01000060.1:0-25156 GCA_002481295.1 Prevotella sp. UBA7764
AATGCCGAGACGCTTACGATTTAACGGATTACACGGATAATAGTGGTGCATCTGTGGAAATCTGTGGGATCTGTGTGAACTTTCTCACGGAGGATGTTTTTATTTCTCACGGATTTAACGGATTACACGGATTATAGTACATATAGATGCGCAGAAAGCTATGAAATAATCTGTATGCAAGAATTTGGGTGCGAATATCACACGGAAATTTTTTCTTCATAGGTCATAGAGGCCCAGCAGACTATATCGTTGATATGCATGGTGATATCTGCGTGAACTATAAAGCAAAATTTTAGATAGCATCTTCGTCAAGATTGAAGTTTTCAAAGAACTGTCGTCTTCTTTCTTTCAAGTCTACGGTCTTTTGAAACATAAACTTGCAATTAAGATCATATAACGGCATTGCTGCTATATGCTCAATCCGATCAGTAAACCCTAAATGCTCACGGTAATAGTTGACTAGATACTCGTCATCTGTAAGGTCTGCAGCAAACAAGAACAGGTATTCACAACCCACAATCTCCATAATGTTAATAACTTGTGGAACTATGAATTGCCAGAAGACTACGGCTCCTAACGGCTTTATGTTCTTCAGTGGCCACTCGTCATGATATAGGTCATTGGCACAGAAGTGCATCAACTCCACACCGGAATAGGTCTTACCAACATTATGTTGCCCTGGCCGAAAAAGCTTGTTAAGATCTATGTCGGTGACATTTTTATGTAGAACATCTGCAACTCGCTCTCGTCGTACCCCTTTCTTAGTCCTTAATAGTTCCAAGATTTGTTCGAGTTCCTTTCTATCATCATCTGAAACCTTTTCATCTTTTTGACGTGTGGCAACAAAATCATAGAACTTGCTTAGCATTTTCAGCCTTTCGCCCTCGATGAACTCATCATATAATTGGCCACATTTTAATGAGAAATAAAACAGAATATTATTACTTGAATCTTTAACAACGTAATACGCAACAATATTATCTTCATCCTCCTTAAATGCCTCATTGCGGAGGGTCTGAGCTATAGAATCATTTCTTCCGTTGATGAAATCTTCTACAAGCCTGATATTGTCTTGGTTTCTTGATAGTCTTTCACACCTTAGACTATCAATAATCGCTTTTTGTTCAGCTGTTATTCTCATTTTACAGAAGTGGCATGGAGGCCAAGAGCACGTAGCATAGCCCTTCTGGTCTTGATTCTGTCGGCATCTACCCTAATATCCTCTGTCTTGATTTCTATCTTACAAGAAGCATCAGGAGCATATCCCTCTCTTGCTTTTTGCCATGAATATTCTCCATGGGTGAGGGTACTCAGACTCCATGATCTTTTGGGAGCATAAATAGAAAAGATCTTATCAAATATTGGTTTGTACTTCTCTATAGCCTCAATTGATAATTTCTCATGTAAGTCCCCTGATTGAAAATGCTTGTGGATGACGTATAGAACCGGACCATATTTCCAAGCCTCAAACTGATCGTTGAATAATGGCTCACCTGTCTGAATAATAGTCTCACGCTGCGTCAGATAAAGTAGCTTGTGCAACTTCATCTCGTCTATATTGTGTCCATATTCTTTATAGTATCGATCACATATATAAGAGGCTATTTTAAGAACATCTTCCATTACTACCTTCTTTAGCTCATTGCAAAATTAGCTGATGTTTTTGAATCTTGCAAATAAGTATAAGAATATTTTGTTAAATGCAATGTTAATTCAGTCTTCACGACATACATTTCCATTACCGAGATTGTCTGTTATCGTAAAAAGAAGGACAGAAGTCCTTAACCTTACTCTACAACCTCTTCGAACAATTCTTTATGAATATTGCTGATGGATAGCGACTTGTTGCCAAAGGGCAGGATGAACTTACGGTCACCGGCCTTGCGGACAACGTAACCCTCACGGCCCTTCAGGATACCTGTAAGGATGCGCATGAGCTTGTGCCCCTCAGCATAGTAGCTGATGGGATGATCCATGATCCTGACAAGAGACGAGCCTAAACGGGAGGCTTGCATAAACGGAATCATCTGGTCATTGGGGATGACTGCCGGCATGCCTGTGGCGGGATCCTTGACCAAATGGATGGGATTGGGGTAATGGTTGTTTAAATAGCGCTGGACATCAGCCGCCTCACCTTGGAAGAAGACAAGACCACTGCCAGTATCGTGTTCAACACGCTTGCCTTGACTTAACCGCTTGGGCACACGTGATGAGGTACTACGGTCTACAAAACAAAGTACAGGAGCATCGGCGAAGATGGCGCAGTCCTGCTCTAATTCCTTGGTCTTCTTGTAATGCACATGGACATAACACCACGTAAGATTGTGAGGGGTGTACGCTGTCCCTTCATAGGCAGTGACGCTGCTTCCCGGGTATATACCTTTTATGGTTGAAACTGTGTCGTTCGCAGCTCCAACCTCGGTTTGGTCTCCATCATGAAGTGTCAGTTCGTCATGGAACTTAGAATTCGCGTTCCTGCTATCCAGCATGGTCTTCTCCTTCTAATCTATGTCACTCTTAGCGCAGTACATCTTGGATGCACCGTGCACTATATTTCTTTTTTTAGTCAACTTCATCCGCCTTAACTCTTTAAAGGTGGGTATCATAGAGCCGCGGCTCTTTGATAAGAAGACGTGGGGGGAATCTTCGAATGCGGTCTTCCCCACCTCTTCTGCTTGCAAATTTAACTAAAATATATTATATTGGCAAGTAAACGACAAGAAATATTAGAACTTTCAACGTTTATATCCGAGCAGAATCCATGCATCTTCAAGTCCTTTATACATAATCTTGTTTCTTATGGTGTTAGAGATTAACGTACATATTCGAGCATTATTCAAATATGAAAAAAAAGGACTGCCCGAAAGAGCAGTCCCTTGTATTTTTAGCTAATTTGAAAAGTGATCAAACGTTTCAAGTGGCATTGGAGGTCCAACGTCAGACTTGATGAAAGCGGCGGAGAGCAGTGTTCTGCCCTACTCTATAATATCTGCTTGACTTCCTGCAAGTCTGGGATCTTCTTCAGTCGTCCCATAATCACCTTCACTTCTTCACGATCATGGACCCGAATCTCGATAGTACCTTTGAAGATACCCTCATCAGCAGTGAAGGCAACCTTATGGATATTGACGTTCATCTTGTTGGAGATGACCTCAGAGACATCGCGCAGCATACCCTTTCGGTCGATGCCATTGACCTCGATGGTAGCATCGAAGAAGAGTTGCTTGTGCATATCCCACTTGGCATCAAGGATACGCGGACCAAAACTTGTCTTGAGTTTGCTGGCCACCGGACAGGAACGCTTGTGGATCTCGATGCGATTTTTGCCGTCGATGAATCCCAAGATGTCGTCGCCGGGTATTGGATGACAACAGTCGGGGAAGATATACATGCCGATGGTCTCTTCCGTGATGATGCAAGGCTTCTTCTTGTCGAAGTCTTTTCCGACGACCAACAGCTGCGGTGTGTCGTCGTCCTTCTTCTTCTTTCCTTTGTTTAGAAAAGGTACAAACTTGCGCCAACCCGTCGAACCGCTATCTTTCTTCTTACCGTGGAGGACATCGAGATCTTTGTCGCCGAGGATGATGGTACGCTCACCCAAAGCCTCGAAGAAGTCCTCATGTTTAGCAATATCGTGGAAATCTGAAAGTTTGTCTACAACAGCAGTAGAGAGTTCCATGTCGTTTTTGGCAAGCCAGTCGTTCAGCGTTTTCTCACCTTTCTTCTGTATCTCTCTACTCTCCCGTCTGAGCACAGCCTGAATCTTGCTCTTTGCCTTTGCCGTGGACACGAAATTGATCCATGCTGGCTGCACGTGCTGAGAGTTGGAAGTAAGAATCTCGACCTGGTCACCACTCTGGAGCTTATGACTCAACGGCACAAGCTTATGGTTGACCTTTGCGCCAATGCAATGGCTGCCTAAGAAGGTATGAATTTGAAAAGCAAAGTCAAGCACCGTACACCCTGCCGGCAACGTCTTGACCTCACCCTTGGGAGTAAAGACAAAGATCTCGGAAGAGAACAGGTTGAGTTTCACCGAATCGAGGAAATCCATGGCATCGGGCTGCGGATCATCGAGTATCTCCTTGATGGTGCTCAGCCAGTTGTTGAGTTCGTCATCGTCGTGAGAGTATTCGCCTTCCTTATATTTCCAATGAGCGGCAAAGCCCTGCTCGGCGATCTCATCCATGCGCTGTGAGCGAATCTGCACCTCGATCCACTGGCCTTGGCGTGACATCATCGTGGCGTGAAGAGCCTGATAGCCGTTGGCCTTGGGATGGTTGACCCAGTCGCGCAGACGGTCGGGATGACTCTTATAGATCTGATTGAGGGCAACATAGATGCGGAAGCATTCGTTGATTTCGTCCTTAGGATCAGATGGTTTGAAGATGATGCGCACGGCAAGGATGTCATAGATCTCGTCGAAGGTAACATGCTTGTTCTGCATCTTCGACCAAATGGAATAAGGACTCTTGACCCTGGCCTTGATGGTATATTCAATGCCCATGTCGTCGAGAGCTTTACGGATGGGTGCCGTGAAGTCGTCAAAGACCCTGTTGCGCTGTTTCTCTGTGAATGACAGCTTATTGACAATGGAGGCATATTCCTCGGGATGCTCGTAGCGGAAACTCAGGTCCTCGAGTTCTGTTTTGATCTTGTTCAGTCCCAATCGATTGGCAATAGGCGCATAGATATAGAGCGTCTCACCCGCTATCTTATATTGCTTATTGGCAGGTTGGGAGGCAAGTGTACGCATGTTGTGGAGGCGGTCACAGATCTTAATGAGAATCACGCGGATGTCATCACTCATCGTGAGCAACAGTTTCTTGAAGTTCTCGGCCTGTGCCGAGGCATGATCCCCGAAGATACCACCACTGATCTTAGTGAGTCCATCTACGATCTTGGCAATCTTCTCTCCAAAGATATTCTCAATGTCCTCAGTGGTATAGTCTGTATCTTCCACGACATCATGGAGCAAAGCTGCGCAGATGCTCGTAGAACCCAGTCCCATCTCCTCGCAGGCGATCTGTGCCACGGCGATAGGATGCATGATATAGGGCTCACCCGACAACCGTCGCACGCCTTTATGAGCCTGGCGGGCGAAGTTAAACGCTTTGGTGATGATGTCCACCTTCTTCCGATGGGGCGAAGCGAGATAAGTGTCCAACAGATGCTGAAAAGCATCATTGATCATTTTGTTGTCAGCGGCTTCGCGCTCCTTGTTTTTCTGCTCTAATTCGTCCATACGCCACAAGGTTATTTGACTTTTATCTTCTTTCCTTTCTGAATTGTGCTTCCCGAGATACCATTCAGCTTACGGAGTTTCTTCACCGTGGTATGGTTTTGTTCTGCAATCTCACTGAGGGTATCCCCGCTCTTGACGGTTACGCTCTTGGACTGCTGTCCATTGTCTTTTTTCGATTTACTCTTCTTGCTGTTCCGGCTTCTTGAGCTACTTGAGTTTTTAGAACTACGGCTTTGGCTCTTCCGTGAGCGATAGCTGCGCTTACTCGAAGAGCGCTCTGTTTGCTCGCTGTCATTGTCATCATCGCTGTCATTTGCGCTGACCGTCTTTTGCTCATTGCCAGCCGGTGTCTTGTCGCCCTTCTGCGTTACCGGCGTCGTCCCAGTATTGTCAGCCTTGTCGTCATCGGCTTTTTTCTTACTTGAAGATCTCGACACGAGTGTTACTTGATTCTTGTTGACCACATAGTGCCCGCCTTCAGCCTCCACTTCTGTGCGCTTAGGCTGATAGTCTGCCGGTGTATAGGCATAGACAGAGTCCGCATTGTCGATAAACTTATTGATCATCGCTTCCGGCAGTCTGAGCGAAGCCTGTCCACTATTGCCGTTGACAATGTCGCGGCGGTACTGAGGGTTGAGATCACGTATCTCGTCGATGTCCATCCCGAGTACATGGGCGATCTGCTCGAAATGCACGTCACGGTCAACCATCACGGTGTCTGTCTTATCCGGGAGTGTTGTCTTCAACGGGCAGATATTATGATCGCAATAATAATTCATAATATAGTTGGCGGCAATAAATGCCGGCACATAGCCACGCGTTTCCTTAGGCAGACGCGGGTAAATCTTCCAGTAGTCACGCTCACCATGAGAGCGGCGGATGGCCTTATTGATCTTGTCTGCACCACAATTATAAGCGGCGATGACAAGATTCCAGTCTCCAAACTTCTTATAAAGGTCACTCAAATATCGAGCTGCGGCATAGGAAGCCTTATACAAGTCGCGACGCTCATCGACGAGCGAGTTGACAGTAAGGTCGTAGCGCTTTGCCGTTGAAATCATAAACTGCCAAAGCCCCACAGCACCTACACGGGAGACCGCCTGTGGATTGAGTGCCGACTCGATGACAGGAAGATACTTCAACTCAAGCGGCAGATCGTAAGCCTCCAAAGCTTCTTCAAAAACGGGAATATAGAAGTTTTGCGCTCCCAGCATATAGCCCACGGAATGACGCAACTCACCTGTGTAGCGGTCAATGAATTTCTGCACGATATCGTTGTAAGGCATCTCAATGATAGTCGGCAACTTGCTCAACCGTTGTTTGTAGACATCGGCCGAATAAGTACGGTTGACATCCGGCATATTACAGTTGGGATCGCGGGTCAGGTAATTCTTGGCCTTATAGATTTGAGTAGTACTGTCGAGTTCTTCCGTCATGGACGTAGGTAGGTCTATTTGCTCTTCCTTGCCATTGGCGTTGGTGACAGTCACAGTCTTCTCCTGGTTGACCTGCGCCCAAGCAGAGGGGACGAAAGCCAACAGCAGCAGCATGACAATGATATATGTTTTTCTCATAATGATATTCTAAAAGTTTATGCTACACTGCAAGCCTATACCACTTTGGCGCAAGGCAAGCAGCGAATGGTCTGTGTCATTGGTGATGACGGTCGGCGAAACACGCAGGCTCAGGTTGGGTGAGATGTCGAACTGCGAGAGAGATGCATCGACATAAGCGTCAACCACAGAAAGTCCATAGATGCCGATCATCACAAACACGCTCATGTCGCGCCAACGGCGATAGCGGTCCTTGCGCTTACGGAACACCTCTTTCCATTTATCGGCATTCTCACTTGTAATCGTCGATCCCAAATGCAGGAACTTATTGTAACTCTCGGTTGTCGGGTCGTTGTCCATGATGTCGAGATAAGCTTGGCTGTAGTCGCGATACATCATGTTGTTCCACCTCAATGCGTATGCGCAACCGACAAATCCTCCATAGAAGATCGGCAGTTTCCAGTATTTGCGATTATAGATCTGTCCCGCTCCCGGCAGCACGAGTGCCAACCACAGAGCACGTTTCGGATCAGGCTTCCATGTAGCCCAGTCGCGGTGCCTGCGTTGATGAGCACTGTCACTTTGCACCGTGAAAGGCTGCCCGTCCTTTGTCAAGCCCATGACACGTGCGCTGTCGATGAGCATCGTGTCGGGCACAGCTTCCTGTTTTTGCTTCGCCTTCGCTTGATGCTGGGCCGTTGCCGGCAGCATCACCATCAGCAGTAAGGCTGAAAGGCCTGCCTTCATCATTATATGTCTCAGTGTATTCACACGTCTATTTATTGTTCTTGCTTGAGTTGATCTAATATTTCCATCAGCTTTTCAAAATCCTGCTCATTATTAAAAGGGATACTGATCTTGCCTTTGCCTTTGCTGGTGCATGTCACAGCCACTTTGGTATGTAGCACACCTGCGAGGCGGTCGCGTGCCTGGGAGTAGGTCTCAGGCAATTGGGCCTTGGCAGCGATCTTCTTCTTTCCGCTTTCAATGTCCTCACCGTTTTTTAGGTGCTGCACCATTTCCTCCACCTTTCTGACCGACCATCCGTTTTTTAGTATCTCTTTAAATACTTTCAACTGCAAAGAAGGACTGTCGAGAGCCAGCAGTGCACGGGCGTGCCCCATGTCGATCTCTTTCTTTTGCAGAGACATCTGTACTTGTGCCGGCAGTTTCAACAGTCTCAGATAGTTGGTGATGGCGGTACGACTCTTCCCTACTCTCTCCGACACCTTTTCCTGCGTCATACCGGTGTTCTCCAGCAGATGTTCATAGGCCAGGGCAATTTCAATGGCATTGAGATCCTCACGCTGGATGTTCTCCACAAGAGCCATCTCCATGACATTCTCGTCCTTGATGGTACGGATATATGCCGGGATTGTCGTCTTCCCCGCCAACTGCGATGCACGCCAACGCCGCTCGCCGGCAATGATCTGAAAGCGGTTCTCGGCAATCTGCCGGAGTGTGATGGGCTGTATGATGCCAATCTCACGAATGCTGTTTGCCAACTCCTGCAAAGCCTCACTGTCGAAAAGACTTCGCGGCTGATCGGCATTGGGCTCTATCTGATCGAGAGGTATTTCGCTGATGGTCGACGAGCCTTGCGTGCGCACCGACTCGGTAGAGATCAGCGCGTCAAGGCCACGGCCCAAAGCATTATATTTTTTGTGTACTGCCATATTTTCAATGTTGAATGTAGAATGATGAAGGTTAAATAATGAGAACTGAATGATGAGGGTTGAATGAGTGTTGTATGATCTTTATCCTTCAGTTCCTTTCTCTATCATGAGTTTCATTCGTTTTTCTCAATGATTTCCTTAGCGAGGGAAAGATGGTTCTTCGCTCCCGTGGAGTCAGCATCATAAAGGATGACAGGCAGACCATGGCTTGGGCTTTCCGAAAGCTTCACGTTGCGCTGAATCACTGTTTTGAAAACCAGTTCCTGGAAATGACGCTTCACCTCATCATAGATTTGGTTGGCAAGTCTCAATCGGCTGTCATACATAGTCAGCAGGAAGCCCTCGATCTCGAGTTTCGGATTGAGCTTGCTCTTGACGATTTTAATGGTATTGAGCAGTTTGCTGATACCCTCCAGGGCAAAATACTCGCATTGCACCGGAATGATCACCGAGTTGGCTGCCGTCAGAGCATTGACAGTGATCAGGCCCAATGAAGGTGAGCAGTCGATGAGGATATAGTCATACTCGTCACGCAGAGGATCCAGTATGCCTTTGATTACCTTCTCGCGGTTCTTAAGGTTGATCATCTCTATCTCCGCTCCTACCAAGTCGATATGGCTGGGAATGATGTCGAGCTTCTCAATGTCTGTCGTATAGATGGCATCCCTCACATCAGCATGATCGATGATGCATTCATAGAGCGAGCAGTCCACTTCACTAAGGTCTACACCGAGACCGCTGGATGCATTTGCCTGCGGGTCCGCATCCACTACGAGCACCGATTTCTCCAATGTAGCAAGAGAGGCCGCCAAATTGATAGTTGTCGTGGTTTTGCCCACGCCGCCCTTTTGATTGGCCAAAGCTATTATTTTTGCCATTTCTATTCGTCTTTAATGTCTGCCCTGATGGATGTCGTTACCCTTTCCTCCTCACGGGCAGACATGGAATTATGATTGCAAAGATACATATTTTAGACGAAAATGCCAATTATTATAGGTTTTTTCGTATTTTTGCAAGACAATTAATAGTAAACAGATGAAAAGCAACCGACCTCTGATATTGATTTCCAATGATGACGGCTATCATGCACCCGGCATCAAGAAGCTTGTAGACATCGTCAGACCTCTGGCCGATGTCCTCGTCGTGGCACCCGAAAGTGCACGTTCCGGATATTCCTGTGCCTTCTCCGCGACTGATTATCTACGACTCAAGCCGCGCCACAACATGGGCGACACCACAGTGTGGTCATGTACCGGCACGCCTGTCGACTGCGTGAAGATCGCCATCGACCAGTTTTGTAAGGAGCGTAAGCCCGACCTAATCCTCGGCGGCATCAATCACGGTGATAATTCTTCTGTGAATAATCATTACAGTGGCACAATGGGTGTCGCCAAGGAAGGGTGCCTCAAGGGCATTCCTTCCATCGCTTTCTCCAGTTGTTTCTACAACGAGGACGCCAACCTTGAGCCGCTGCGACCCTATGTGGAGCAGATTGTCAGCAAAGTACTGAAAGAAGGTCTGCCTAAAGGCATTTGTCTCAATGTCAACTTCCCCGCTACAGAAAGCTTTCAAGGTGTGAAGGTCTGCCGGATGACACGAGGCAGCTGGATCAGCGAGATCGTCAAAGAGCACCATCCGAGAGGCTATGACTATTTCTGGGTAGTAGGAGAATATCGCAACGACGAACCTCAGGCTGAAGACAGCGACCAGTGGGCGCTCAACCACGGCTATGTAGCCATCACGCCGACCACCATCGACGTCACCGCTTACGACTTCATGGACACGGTACGCGGTTGGGATATTAAATAAGGAATAGACGCTATAAAAAGAGTATCTGAAAGTTAACTTGGATAGAAACATCAACTTGGATAGACACGACACATGAAATATTATCTCATAGCAGGCGAGGCTTCCGGCGACCTGCATGCCAGCCGACTAATGCACAGCCTCAAAGAGCAGGACCCGGCGGCCACCTTCCGCTTTATCGGCGGAGACATGATGGCGGCCGAGGGCGGTAAGCCTTTCCGGCACTACAAAGACTTGGCCTACATGGGCTTCATCCCCGTGTTGCTCCATGCCCGTACCATACTGCGCAACATGGCGCAATGCAAGGAAGACATCATGAGATGGGCGCCCGACGTGGTAATCCTCGTCGACTATCCGGGATTCAACCTGAGTATCGCCAAGTTCGTACATGCCAAGGTGGGCACGCCAGTCTTCTACTATATCTCACCGAAGATATGGGCATGGAAGGAATGGCGCATCAAAGCGATCCGCCGTGATATCAATGAGCTCTTTTCCATACTTCCCTTTGAGATAGACTTCTTCGAGCACAAGCACCACTACCCTATCCACTACGTCGGCAACCCTACCGCGGAAGAGGTGAAGACATTCCGTGACAACTACCATGAGTCTAAAGAAGCCTTCTGTCTGCGCCATGGCTTGGATCCCAAGCGTCCAATCCTTGCTTTGCTCGCCGGCAGCCGCAAACAAGAGATCAAAGACAACCTGCCCACAATGATCACAGCTGCCCTTCCCTATTGTCAAGGTGAGAAGGGGTATCAAATGGTGTTGGCAGGAGCGCCATCCATTGACGATGACTATTATAGCCGCATACTCAAAGGACAGCCCGTCAGCAAGGTGAGCGAAGAAACTTACCAGTTGCTCTCTCACGCCGCCGCTGCACTGGTCACCAGTGGCACGGCAACACTTGAGACCGCACTGCTTGGTGTACCGCAAGTCGTATGCTACAAGACTCCCGTTGGCCCGCTGATTCGCTGGGCTTTCAACCACATCATTCAATGCCGCTTTATCAGTCTCGTCAATCTCATTGCCGACAAAGAGATCGTCACAGAGCTCTTTGCCGACCGCTTCAGCGTGAAGAATATCCGCCACGAACTGGACCGCATACTACCGGGACAGCCTGACAGAGCCACCATGCTCCAAGGCTACCAGCTCGTAGCCGAGCGATTGGGCAAGCAAAGCGCGCCAGACACTGCCGCCAAAGAGATGATCGAGATTCTCAATAAGAAGGCTCGATAACAAGCAGATCGTCCTACCTTTTTATGAGCCTTAGCCTCACAAGTGCGTCAAGTCTGCCTTTGAGGCCTTACACCAGCGTATCAAGACTGCTTTTGAGTCGCTGCAATTCATCACGCACGGTGATGAGCGTAGTCAACAACTCTTGCGAGCGGTCGGCACCGTCTTTGTTTTCACGAAGGTATTTCCGTGCATTGGCAATCTTGAAGCCACGCACCTTGATGAGGTTATAGATGACCTTCACCTCTTTAATATCATCCTCACTGTACTGCCGCACCTTGGTTCCGGGCACCGTCTTAGGATGGAGGTTGGGGAATTCCTTCTCCCAGTAGCGCAACGTACTTTCCGCCACGCCGACCATCTCAGCCACCTCCTTGATCGAGTAATAAAGCCGCTTGGGCTTGTCTGTTTTCAGCACCATAGCCTGATAATTTTACTATTTTGGGGCAAAGATAACAAAAAAGAATCATTTCTGCAATCTTTTTAGTACCTTTGCACCTGTATGTCAAAAGAATAAAGGAAACAAATAAAACATATATCATCATGATGACAGCAAATGAAATCCGCGACTCATTTAAAAAGTTCTTTGAGTCGAAAGGACACGTCATCGTTCCGTCTGCCCCGATGGTTATCAAGGACGACCCGACGTTGATGTTTACGAATGCAGGTATGAACCAGTGGAAAGACATCATCCTTGGCACCAAGGACCCTAATCCACGTCGTCGCTGCGACTCACAGAAATGTCTGCGCGTCAGCGGTAAGCACAACGATCTGGAAGAGGTGGGACACGATACTTACCACCACACGATGTTCGAGATGCTCGGCAACTGGAGCTTCGGTGACTACTTCAAAGAGGGTGCCATCGACTATGCCTGGGAATATCTCGTGGACGTGCTGCACCTCAATCCCGCCGATCTCTATGTCACCGTCTTCGAGGGCAATCCCTCGGAAGGACTGGAGCGTGACGACGAGGCTGCTAAGTACTGGAGCAAGCACGTACCTGCCGACCATATCATCAACGGCAATAAGCACGACAACTTCTGGGAGATGGGGGAGACCGGTCCTTGCGGCCCCTGCTCTGAGATCCACGTAGACTCCCGCCCCGACAGCGAGAAAGCCAAAGTGCCCGGACGCGAGCTCGTCAACAAAGACGACCCACAGGTCATCGAGATCTGGAACATCGTCTTCATGCAGTTCAACCGCAAGGCCGACGGCAGCCTGGAACCACTGCCTATGCACGTCATTGATACGGGTATGGGCTTTGAGCGTCTCGTGCGCATGCTGCAAGGAAAGAACTCTAACTACGACACGGATATCTTCCAGCCCATTATCAAGGAGATTGAGAATCTCTCCGGAAAGAAATATGGCTTCACCACACCGACTGGAGAGAATGGTGAGGGTGCCAACGAGCAAGAGAAGATCGACATCGCCATGCGTGTGGTTGCCGACCACCTGCGTGCCGTGGCCTTCTCCATCGCTGACGGCCAGTTGCCCAGCAACGCCAAGGCCGGATATGTCATCCGTCGCATTCTGCGCCGTGCTGTCCGCTACGCCTATACCTTCCTCGGCCAGAAGAGTGCATTCCTCTACAAGCTCGTGCCCGTACTCGTGCAGGAGATGGGCAAGGCTTATCCCGAGCTGCCTGCTCAGCAGGAACTCATCAGCCGCGTGATGAAAGAGGAGGAGGACAGCTTCCTGCGTACCCTCGACAAGGGTATCCAGTTGCTCAACGGCGACATGGACGAGCTGCGTGCTCACGGTAAGACAGAACTCGACGGCGAGAGTGCCTTCCGTCTCTTCGACACCTATGGTTTCCCTCTTGACCTCACAGAACTCATCTGCCGCGAGAACGGCTACACCGTCGACGAGAAAGGTTTCGACGTAGAGATGGAGAAGCAGAAGGCACGCGCCCGCAACGCTGCCGTTGTGGAGAACGGCGACTGGGTGGAGCTGCGCCAGGGCGAGCAGGAATTTGTCGGCTATGACTACTCGGAATATGAGTGCCACATCCTCCGCTACCGCAAGGTAACTCAGAAGAAGAACACTTTCTATGAGGTCGTTCTCGACCACACGCCGTTCTACGGAGAAATGGGTGGTCAGGTCGGCGACCAAGGCGTGCTCGTCTCTGAGGATGAGACCGTCAACGTTATCGACACCAAACGCGAGAACAACCAGAGCATACATATCGTGAAGCAAATGCCAAAGAATCCAGAGGCAGACTTCATGGCTTGCGTGGATATTGACAAGCGCAACGGCTCTGCTGCCAACCACTCAGCTACTCACCTGCTCGACTATGCGCTCAAGCAGGTGCTCGGTGATCATGTGGAGCAAAAGGGATCTTATGTCGACGCCGACACACTGCGTTTCGACTTCTCCCACTTCCAGAAGGTCACACCCGAGGAGCTGCGCAAGGTGGAGCGTATCGTCAACGACATGATTCGTCAGGACATCCCATTGGAGGAGCACCGCAACATGCCATTGGCAGAGGCAAAAGAACTGGGAGCAGTAGCTCTCTTCGGTGAGAAGTACGGCGACAAAGTGCGTGTGGTTCGCTTCGGGCCGAGTTGCGAGTTCTGCGGTGGTATCCACGTAAAGAGCACCGGCCACATCGGCTTCTTCAAGATCATCTCTGAGAGCAGCGTGGCCGCCGGTGTGCGCCGTATTGAGGCCCTCACAGGTAAGGCTTGCGAGGACGCTATCTATGAGGTAGAAGACATGATGAAAGACATCCAGGCTCTGTTCAACAATGCCAAGGATCTCAAGGCCACCATCGAAAAGAGCATCTCTGAGAACGCAGCACTGAAGAAGCAGGTGGAAGGCTTCCGCCAGCAGACCGTAGACCGTACGGCAAAGACACTCGCTGAGCACGCTCAGGATGTCAACGGCGTGAAAGTCGTCAAGGCTGTGCTGCCCGTAGATCCGGCCTCAGCAAAAGACATTGTCTTCAAGGTGCGCGAGCAGATCCCCGAGAATCTCGTCTGTGTGCTGGGTTCCCGTCACGAAAATCGTCCATTGCTCTCCGTGATGTTCTCCGACGACATGGTGAAGAGTCATGGACTCAACGCCGGTAAGATCATCCGCGAGGCCGCAAAGCTCATCCAGGGCGGTGGCGGTGGTCAGCCTCACTACGCTCAGGCCGGTGGCAAGAACGCTGACGGTCTCTCTGCTGCCGTGGACAAGATCATCGAGCTCATCGAGCTGTAAGAATCATAAGGGGTAAGTCTTATTTCATGAAGCAGGGTCATCTTCCATGCTATATATATAATAAGGTGTAACCCACATCGCAGATATCCGCTGCCTTCCGAATTCATTTTGGAAGGCAGCGTTTTTTTGTACCCCCATAAGTCTATAGCCGTGATGCCTGCGAAGGTGTACATTCGTTCTGAAATAGGGGAAGAAAAGTTATCAGAAAAAAGAAGCGGAATCTAAAAAACTTCACTCTCAACTATTTCTTTTATTTTTGCAGCAGCGATAAAAGAGAATCATTTAACCATTTTATACTAAACCAACTATTACGTATGAACAGTAAACCATTACTAACCATCGCTGCCTTAGGTCTTTGTGCCACCACATGGGCACAGGCTCCGGCATTTCCCGGCGCAGAAGGCAACGGTCGCTATGTCACCGGCGGACGGGGAGGCAAGGTCGTGCATGTGACCAATCTCAACGACTCTGGAACCGGATCATTGCGGAACGCCGTAAAAGGTACCGACAAGAAGATCGTCGTCTTCGATGTGGGCGGTGTCATCCCATTGGCATCTGAACTGAAGATTGGTGCCAACACCACCATTCTCGGACAGACAGCACCCTACCCCGGCATCACACTCCGATACTATACCGTCAGACCCGGTGACAACAACATCATCCGGTTCATACGTGTCAGACGCGGACAGGAAATACACCAAAGACTCGCTCTACGCCTATGGTAAGGATGTGGAGCATGTCAACAATGCCCAGGGCATCCCTTGCGTACGCATCAAACTTGACAAGGCCGTGGCTCCTACCGGTGAGGTGACTACCCACTCCGCCGAGAATGCCTACAGCAAGATCATGGCCTATGGCGGTGCCTCGCTCTTCCGCGACGATGTGGACAACCGCTATATGACAGAGGCAAAGAATGGAACATCTACATACACGGGGTCTGTGACAGGCATCAAAGGTCTCATTGACAAGGTCAGCGATGTAGATGGTTATACCGAGGCGAACTTCCCCACAGGCAAGCGGGCTGCTGACTTCGACAGCGACGGCGACGGCATGCCAGACGTCTGGGAGAAGGCCAACGGCCTCAATCCCAACGATGCCAGCGATGCCAACACATACACATTGGACGCGAAAGGTTATTATACCAATCTTGAAGTCTACGCCAACTCTTTGGTCGAGGACATCATGAAGGCTGAAAACAAGGATGCCATCACCAGCGTTGATGAGTATTATCCTTCTTGCACGAAGGCCGACGGACTGGATTATTATTCCGGCAGAATCGTAGAGCGGGTGACACCCTCTGACCCCAACACATCGTCAGAAACAAAAACCGAGAAGGCACTCTACTCCACAACCTTCACCGACTGGACAGATGCCAAGGCCAGCACGACAGAAACGACGGTGACGCAATCAACGAAGTATAGCCATGAGACGCTCACCTTTTCCATCTTCGACACACAGATCTGTTCCACCAACCAAAACACGACTAAGTTTCCCAACTGGACGGGCGGCTATCTGATGTGCAGCAAAAGCGCTGATCCTTACGTCATCACCTCTCCACTGGCCAGCATCACCCGTGTGCACTTTCGCCATGGAGCCACGGGCAGCAGTCGCGGATGGAAACTGGAAGTCAAGGGCGACGGCGATGCCGACTGGGTGGTACTGAGCAATTCCTATGCTACAACGGCACAGGGCACAGACGTCGAAGTGGATGTCAACCGCACCAACTGTCAACTGCGCTTCACCAATCTCAACGCTTCACAAAATGCTTATCTCTTCCAACTCGACATCTACGGCAATGTGAGCACTGGCAATCAGCCTTCTCTCACCTCCTTTTCCGCCTACGGCAAGGAGTACACCGCAGAGGACTTTTTTACCGAAGACGCCAATGGCTACTATGAGGGCACTGTAGAGGTGAGCAAAAGGTCTGATATGGTCAGTGCCTCTAATGCCATCACCACCACTGTGGGCAATGGTACTATTGGCACCATCACTTATAAAGAGGTATCCAGCGATGTCAACAGCAGCAAGCCAGCCTGCGATGTCACCATTCCCGTGACACTCGCCGCTACCGGAACCACCAAGACCTATATCGTTCACTTCGTTTGGAAACCTGACTATTCCGTCATCTATCACGACACCGACGCCAAGGTGATCGCCAAGCAGGCTGTCGAGAAAGGCGACCCAATCAACAAACTCAACGACGGCACAGCTGTCACCGTACCCTCTGGCAGCAAGTTTCGTGGATGGCTCTTCAAAGCCGATGGTGAGGAAAAGGCAAATGCCGCCACCACTGTGAACGAGAAAGAGCTGAACCTCTACGCCTTGGTCACTGACATCGAAAACGATGAGCCCAACGAGCGTCATGCCTACAATCTCAAAGACAAATACTTCTATGCCGAGGATCACGAGGGCTTTCTGCCTCAGTCAGGCTACAGCTACAATGGCGCTCAGCATGGTTTTTATTTCAAGCCGGGCTCCATCACGTTGCCTGTTACGGGCAATGCCATCGTCATCGTGGAAGCCTGCAAATATAGCAAGACGGCCTTGACACTCTCCGACTCCAAAGGCAACACTCTCGGAACCATAGCCATCCCCACTGCCGACGGCACCCGCACTGCCATCCGATATACCGGTAAGGCTGATCATCTGTCGCTGTCTTTTCCCGACGGTGAGGTGTATCTCCATGCTTTTACCGTCATCAACATGGGCAACGGCGACATTGCCAAGAACGATGAAGGCTACTACGTGGCTGATGCGGGCAGTGCCAACAGCCTGCTCAACATCTTCGACATAATCGCTGCCTACGGTGACGCCTCCTCACGCACAAAAGTATTCCTGCCCAATGGTGTCTATGACTTGGGCAAGACTACCGAACAGTAGTTACCCATCGACAAGCTCTCACTCATCGGACAAAACACCGACAGCACCATCATCGTCACCGCACCGGATGCCTCCATCGAAGGTCTCGGCAAAGCTGATCTGTTTCTCAACACCAGGAAGGATCTCTATCTCCAGGATCTTACGTTGAAAAACGCGCTCGACTACTATGGCGCAGGGGCTGCCGGACGTGCCGCCGTATGGCAGGACCGTGGCGACCGCACCATCTTCCGCAATGTCAAGATACTCTCCTATCAGGATACCTACTACAGTCAGAACAATGCTATGCAGAGCTACTTCGAGGATTGCGACATCCACGGCACTGTGGACTTCATCTGTGGTGGCGGTGACGTACGCTTCCAGCACACCACGCTCTCTCTCGAACCACGCAATGCCAAAGGCGAAGGCGGACGCACCATCACGGCTCCGACAACCACTACCAACTATGGCTATGTCTTCGACGACTGCTCCATCGTGGACTTGGCCAAGGGCAAGGGTGACTGGAACTATGGCCGCACATGGCAAGGCAAACCCATTTGCGTGTTCCTCAACACCACCCTTGACGACAATGCCGCTGCCACCATCGTCTCCTCACGATGGACTCAGAAAGGTATGAACAACACCGACCCGAAGGACTTTGGCGAATACGGCACAAAGAATGCAGACGGACAGAACATCACTCCCGCCAGCAATGTCATCGCATCTTATGGCGGCAATATCGAGACCATCCTCTCTGCCACGCAAGCCGCTGCCTATGACTACGACAAGATGTTCACCAACTGGGATCCCAAGGCTCTCGCCACACAGTTGACTGTTACGGGAGTCAAACTCTCCGCCGGCATCCTCTCATGGAATACAACCCAAGGTGCCACCGCCTACGCGGTCTTTACCGACGGCAAGTTGCTGGATTTCACCACCGCCACCAGCCTCTCTGTTGATGGTAAAGCCACGACCTACTCTGTCCGAGCTGCCAACGCCATGGGAGGCTTAGGCCCTGAAGCAACAGTGGTCATCACCAACAGCATCGCTGGCGACCTCTTCGAAAAGCCTTCCCAAACATATTACTATGCTCTCCAAGGCACTCGCCTGTCATCACCCCGTCAAGGTCTCAACATCCGCGTCCGCAACTACCAAGGTGCCGGATACAAAGCCGAGAAGATCATCGTGAAAAGGTGAAAAGGTAAGAAGACCTGCAGATAAGCAAAAGGCTACATAACAAAACCCTTTTGCCGTATCGAATAATGATTTAGATATTGGTTGATCAGGATAATAAGGAATAAGGCTGGTTACATGCCTTCCTTCAAGAATAGGCGAGTCTTCTCAGGCTTGCCTGTTCTTTATTAGTCCGTCTACAATGATAATATTCCCTTCTAACTAAATATTTATATGCCTGTCCGCTAATATCCCAAAGAGAGACGGTAGAGGGAAAATAGAAGGTCAGAGAAAACGGCAAAATGGAAGAGAGTAAAAAAATGGGCGACTTGCGCCGCCCTAAAATGTTTTCACAACGGAATCATCCTTATTGTGATTAGCAAAAAATTGTATGGCAAAGATAATAAAAAAATTGCTTCAATGCAAGTTCTTTAATATATTTTTTGTATTTTTGCCTCCGAAACACAATCATATTCTAACATGAACAAGAAGATTATTGGACTTGACCTTGGAACTAATAGCATCGGCTGGGCTTTAGTCGAAAAGGATACAGAGCAAAACGATGGTAAAATCATTGATGCCGGTAGCCGTATCATACCAATGCCCCAAGATGCCATCAGCAAGTATGAAACCGGCAACTTACAGTCGGCGGCTTCTGTGCGCACCGATTATCGTGGCATGCGCCGTCTTTATGAGCGAGCCGAACTGCGCCGCTCACGTTTGTTACGCGTATTGAACATCTTAGGCTTTCTTCCAGAACATTATAGAGAAGCCATTGACTTTACCAACCACTTAGGTCAATTTAAAGACCACGGAGAGCCCTTGCTACCCTACAAGAGAAACGAGGAAGGAAAAAATGAATTTATCTTCAAAGACGCATTTCATGAGATGCTGGAAGATATGCGCACCCTTCACCCAGAACTTGTTGCCAACGGCAAAAAGATACCTTACGACTGGACTATCTATTATCTGCGTAAAAAAGCACTATCGCAATCCATCAGCAAAGAAGAATTGGCTTGGATCATTCTCAACTTCAATACGAAACGCGGTTATTATCAACTACGTGGGAAAGAAGAAGAGACCGCTACCAACGACAATCAAGTCTACGACGTGTTGGAAGTGTCTAATGTAGAAGAAACAGGGCCTAATAATAAGAAGAAAGGCTATAACTGGTATTTAATACATTTTACTAATGGGAAAGTACAAAACCGTACTTGGAAAGAAGCACCCTGTCACATCGGCGATAAAGTAGAGTGCATCATCACCTATCAGGTAAAGAAAGACGGTTCACCCAAACTTGACGAGAATGGTGAGCAACTCTACAAAATTACAGCTCCCGACCCCAATGACTGGACACTGAGGAAAAAGCGCACAGAGTCCATCATCAACAATGAACATGTCACAGTAGGAGCATACATCTATGATCATTTGATGGAACATCCCGAAGACAAGATACGGGGAAAGTATGTGCATACCATTGAACGCAAATATTATAAAGAGGAGCTGCGGATCATTCTTGACAAACAGAAAGAGTATATACCCGAGTTGCGTGACAAGGATCTACTGTCACAATGTATTTCTGAACTCTACCAAAATAACGAAGCGCACCGCAAGGCCTTGAATGACCAGGACTTCACACGCCTCTTCGTCGATGATATTATTTTCTATCAGCGCCCTCTGAAGAGCAAGAAGAGTCTCATTGCCGACTGTCCTTTAGAGTTCTACCCTTATAGAGACAAAGATGGAGTTTGGAAGCATCGCCCTATCAAATGTACGCCACGCTCCAACCCTCTCTTTCAAGAATTTCGACTCTGGCAGTTTATACAAAATCTGAGAATCTTTCTTCGTGAGCAAAAGCAGGAGAATGGAAAGTTAAAGTTGGATGTAGATGTCACCAATCAGTTCCTTTCCACCCCCGAGGACTATTGCGACCTCTTCGACTGGATGAAACAGAAGAGCGACATCACACAGAAACAGTTACTGGCATATCCTGCCTTCCATCTTGGGAAAAAGGCAAAGGACTATCGATGGAATTATGTCGATGACGACAAGCACACCTATCCTCTTTGCAGTACTCATCACGATATTTGTCAGGCACTGAAGAATGTTGATGGAGCGCCATCGCTCTCAACTGGGCAAGAGGAGAACCTCTGGCACATTCTCTACTCTGTCGACGACCGATATGAATTGGAAAAAGCTCTTTGTCACTTTGCAGAAAAGTGCAGTCTGGATAGCGAAAGCTTTGTCAACGCCTTCATGACGTTCAAACCATTTGATAACTCCTACGCCAGTTACTCCGAGAAAGCTATTAAAAAGATGTTACCCTTGATGCGTACCGGACGCTACTGGAACGTAGAAGGCATTGATTCACACACTTTACAGAGGATCGAACATCTGATCACAGGTGAAGCCGATGACAACATCAGCAATAGTGTACGTGAGAAATGTCAGGGATTAGACCAGATAGAAAAATATCAGTTCCTGCCTGTATGGAAAGTCTGTTATGTGGTTTACAATCGCCACTCTGAAGCCATAGACACAGGACGTTGGTCATCACCCGAAGACATTGACAACTATCTGAAGAGTGAACTACGTCAAGGTTCTCTCCGCAACCCAGTTGTGGAAAGCGTCTTGACAGAGTCTCTGCGTGTCGTGCGAGATGTTTGGAAACAATATGGTAAGCCTGAAGAGGTACATATTGAGATGGGGCGTGACCTGAAACAGAATAAAGCCCAACGCCAAAAGGCCAACAGTGCCATGCTTGCCAACCAACAAACCAACCTGCGTATCCGGTGCATGCTCCAGGAGTTTGCTGATCCAGATTTTCATATCGACAACGTCAGACCACAATCACCCAGTCAGCAGGAGCTGCTCAAGATCTACGAACAAGGAGTGCTTGACAGCACCGACAACATCCCCGACGACATCCAGACCATCATTGACCACATTGGAGACAAGAACAAAGGCGCAAGCAGAAGCGACATGCTGCGCTATAAACTTTGGCTGGAACAAAAGTATCAATCCCCCTACACAGGCCAGCCCATCTCTCTATCCCGGCTCTTTACATCGGAATACGAGATTGAGCATGTCATCCCCCAAGCACGATATTTCGATGATTCACTAAACAATAAAGTCATCTGCGAAACGGAGGTAAATCGCGAAAAAGGCAGTATGCTCGCTTACGAATTCATCAAGTCCAAAGGCGGAATGATTGTAAAAGGTACTGGTGGGCGTCAATACAAGATCCTCGATACTGTACAGTATGAGGAATTTGTCAAAAGCCACTATTCCTCCAACAAGCGCAAGATGCGCAACCTGCTGCTTGATGACATTCCTGACAGTTTCATCAGCAAGCAACTTAACGACACTCGTTATATGGCTCGTAAGGCTTTGGATATATTCTCACATCTTGTGAGAGAGGAATACAAAGACGATAGTGCCGTATCTAAGAATGTCATTGCCTGCAATGGAGCTATCACAGACCGGTTAAAGAAAGACTGGGGCTTAAATGATGTTTGGAACGACATCGTAGCTCCTCGCTTCGAACGCATGAACGCCATTACTCACTCCACAGATTATGGACAGTGGACCAACAAAAAGGGTAAACGTTATTTTCAAATCAACATCCCATTGGCTCTCTCCAAGGGATTCAGCAAGAAACGCATAGACCATCGCCATCATGCCATGGATGCTATCGTCATTGCATGCACCACTCGCAACATCGTCAACTATCTCAACAATGCTTCAGGTGCAGACACAGAGGCACGCCATGATTTAAGAAACGCTGTATGCTTCAAAAACAAGAACGTTGATGGCTGTGGCAACTACCAATGGACAATAAAAAAGCCTTGGTGTACATTCACACAGGATGCACACACTACTCTCGACCATACTGTCGTGAGTTTCAAGCAGAACAAAAGAATCATCACACAGACCTCCAACCGCTATTGGCACTATAGCAACGGCAAAAAGGTTCTGGACCGACAAGTGAAAGGCGATCATAGGGCTATCAGAAAATCACTACACAAGGCAACCGTTTCCGGTGCTCTTTACATGCCTGAGAAGAAAAAGGTAAAACTTAAAGTCGCACTGGAAGACATCAATGCCATTTGCAATGCAAAGGCCAGAAAAGAAATCCGACACATCATCAACGACACGTATCATGGTCATGTGGACAACGCCACGCTTCTGAAATACTTCAAAGCGAGAGACTATCTGATCAATGGTATCAACTTCAACACGCTGGAAATAAGAATCGTGCCAGCTCAGCCCAACTATACCGCATCAAGAGTGGCCCTTGACAGTACTTTCACCGAAAAAGATATTGAGAAGGTAACTGACACGGGCATACAGTCTATTCTCAAACGCCATCTGGAACACTATATCGATGACAAGGGTAAATGCGACTGTGCGGCAGCTTTCTCGCCAGAAGGAATTGCCGAGATGAATGAGCATCTGACAGAGCTCAATGGCGGGAAACCCCATAAACCCATCTATAAAGTAAGGAAAAAAGAAACTATCGGATTAAAATTCAACGTAGGGGTAGCCGGCTTTAAGAATAAAAAGTTCGTAAAAGCGGACGAGGGTACGAACCTCTTCTATGCCGTATATACCGACAATGAAGGCAAGCGCTCTTTTGAGAGTATTCCACTCAATATGGCAATTGAGAGAAAGAAAAACAAGATGGATGTTGCCCCTGCTATGAATGCCAAGGGCGACAAGTTGCTGTTTGTTCTCTCACCGGGCGATCTCGTCTACTTGCCCCAAGAAGGCGAACATGTTGCATTGCCTTTAGATGAAAGACGTATCTATAAAATGGTGTCATGCACAGAGGCTCGTAGCTATTTCGTTCCATATAGTTCGGCATGTATGATTAGTGACAAGGTTGAATATGGTCCACAAAACAAGATGGAGCGTTCCTTAGATGGCATCATGGTAAAGACTACTTGTGTCAAACTGAAGATTGATCGCCTCGGGCACATCAGCATCTGAATAAAAAATACAGCCTATGATTAAGAAAACCCTTTATTTTGGAAATCCCGCTTACCTGTCTCTCGCCAACGGGCAACTTGTCATCAAGTTGCCCGAGGTGGAGAAACAAAGCAATCTGCCGACTGCCTTGAAGAATAGCTCTATAACTACTCTCCCGATAGAGGACTTGGGAATCATCGTACTTGACAACCGGCAGATCACGCTGACACATGGACTCGTAACGGCCTTGATGGCTAATTGCACAGTCATCATCTCTTGTGATGAACATCATCTTCCCTTTGGACTAATGTTGCCAATGATGAGTAACACAACATTCAATGAGCGAGTTCGTTATCAACTGGAGGCTACTCTCCCTCTAAAAAAGCAGTTATGGCAGCAAACCGTCAAAAGAAAGATCGAAAATCAGGCTTATCTCATCGGCACGCGTACTTCCAAGTCCATAGCATATATGCATGTGTGTGCCGATCGGGTTAAGAGTGGTGACAGCGACAACCAAGAAGCTTTGGCCGCAGCCTATTACTGGAAGAATATCTTCCCCGACATTCCTGACTTCATCAGAGGGCAGGATGGTCTTCCACCCAACAATCTGCTCAACTATGGCTACTCTATCCTACGTGCTGTCGTAGCGCGCTCTTTAGTCATTAGCGGATTATTGCCAGTGATGGGCATCCATCATCACAACAAATACGACGCTTATTGCCTTGCCGACGACATCATGGAACCCTATCGTCCCTTCGTCGACCAAACAGTCCTCGACATCATGGCAAAGAATGAACAAATAGAAGAGCTAAAAAAAGAAATTAAACGTGATCTTCTCTCAATACCAACAGTAGACGTGAAGATTGGTGGCAAAAGAAGTCCTCTCATGGTGGCCGTGGCCCAAACGACTGCGAGCCTAGCCAAATGCTTTAGTGGAGAATCGAGAAAAATCGCTTATCCTTCGTTTCCATGAAAACCCGACTTAACGAATATCGTGTCATGTGGGTATTAGTACTTTACGACTTGCCTACAGAAACCGTCCAACAACGCAAAGATGCCGCCCTTTTCAGAAAGCACATCATGGGTGATGGTTTCACCATGTTTCAGTTCTCTATCTACCTGCGTCACTGCCCTAGCATGGACAATGCACTGGTACATATTCGCCGTGTGAAGTCCATCTTACCTAAGTACGGCAATGTAGGCATTCTTTGCATCACCGACAAACAGTTCGGCGACATTCAGCTATTCATATGTAAACAAGAGAAAAATACGGCTCAACCCTACCAGCAGCTTGAGCTCTTTTAGAAATACAAAAGGGATTCCCACCCACAAGCGAGAATCCCTTCCTTCATCAACTCCGCTTTTTCTTTTCTACTCTTTGTATTAACTCTTTATTGTTCAACGCATTAAAACATTTGAGCTGTTGATGTCTCTGCAAA
>DLDU01000060.1:25173-25781 GCA_002481295.1 Prevotella sp. UBA7764
AATTTTTTGCTAATCACAACGGACATTGAAAAGTCTAAAAAGGAAGCTTGCTGTTGATGTCTCTGCAAAGGTAATCAATTTTTTGCTAATCACAACACCAGCTTCGCGGATGAGATTGACGAGATAGCTGTTGATGTCTCTGCAAAGGTAATCAATTTTTTGCTAATCACAACGAAAGGATCTTATAAGCGTTAAGGAACAGGCTGTTGATGTCTCTGCAAAGGTAATCAATTTTTTGCTAATCACAACAACCTGCGAGAGACGATCAAGATCAGCCCCGCTGTTGATGTCTCTGCAAAGGTAATCAATTTTTTGCTAATCACAACTGAGCCTGAAAGACATTTTTTGATGTTCTCGCTGTTGATGTCTCTGCAAAGGTAATCAATTTTTTGCTAATCACAACACCAGAAACTTGACTTTGAATCGAGCTTCAGCTGTTGATGTCTCTGCAAAGGTAATCAATTTTTTGCTAATCACAACGAAATGTTCCTGATGCTGATATGCCGGATGCTGTTGATGTCTCTGCAAAGGTAATCAATTTTTTGCTAATCACAACCAATGCGCCTTTCGGGGTGCTGCTGCCGGGGCTGTTGATGTCTCTGCAAAGG
>DLDU01000060.1:25786-105929 GCA_002481295.1 Prevotella sp. UBA7764
AATTTTTTGCTAATCACAACAGACGCAGGTGCGTGGATTTTCGCATATCTGCTGTTGATGTCTCTGCAAAGGTAATCAATTTTTTGCTAATCACAACTTATCTCCATCAAGACCCTCAAGATATTCGGCTGTTGATGTCTCTGCAAANNCAATTTTTTGCTAATCACAACTACAAGTATTTTGAAGCAGTAATTGTTACTGCTGTTGATGTCTCTGCAAAGGTAATCAATTTTTTGCTAATCACAACTAAACTTACCGTACTCAGCGCAGAAAAAATGCTGTTGATGTCTCTGCAAAGGTAATCAATTTTTTGCTAATCACAACAAAAGAAGTATTAGAATAAAACAGAACTGAGCTGTTGATGTCTCTGCAAAGGTAATCAATTTTTTGCTAATCACAACATAAACCCTGTTGTTTCTACCGCACAGACTGCTGTTGATGTCTCTGCAAAGGTAATCAATTCTTTCCTAATCACAACCGGAGGGGATGCAGGGAGTTATGTTATAAGTAAAAGTAAAAGCATAAAAATCCCCGGCACGGCTCAGTGTCGGGGATTTCCTTTTTATGCGACTAAAAGCATGTATGTCCTTTATCAGCGGCAGATGACTTTCTTTCCGTTGTGGATGTATATACCACGTGAAGGCTTAGCCACCCGCTGTCCTTGCAGGTTGAACCAGACATCCTGCTTTTCTCCACTCTCAACAGCGTTATTGATAGCTGTCGTCGTGCCGTCGTTGATGCCGATGACCATGCTCTTGGCACTGGCAGAGCCCTGCTGTATCTTGATATGTCCAAAGACAACCTCCAGCCAAGTGCCACTGTTTCCATAAGCATCTGCTACGGGAGTCCAGCGGAAATGATAGTAACCAGTGTGGTTAGCATAGAAGTTGACGACTCCATAGCTGGCACCATAGGTGTTCGTGTTCAGGCTCTTGCCGACATTGTTGTTGCATCGTATGATTTGCGAACCCAGGCAATTATTGTTCTCGTCAAACACCTCGCACTTCACATAGGGATTTCCTGCCCATCCGATGGCGTAATAGCTGAGGTTGTAGCTTCCCTTTTTGAGTGAAAGTCCATAGCCGTTGACTGTGCCCACCTCGGCATAAGCAGTCTTGGAGGCATCGCTCTGACGGATGTAGAGTCCGGTCGGCAGATAACCGCCCTGGCTGAACTGGAAGATGCGCGGCCCTGACACAGCAGAACCTGCAGCAACCTTTTGCCCCGCGTCAAGAATATTCCAGCCCTCCGGTACAGTGTTGGCATTTTGGAAGGCCAGTGGATTTCCCTTAAAATAGAGTCCGACATTGCCGACGAGCGCTTCTTCCCAATTACCGCCATTGCCTTTTGCATCGGCAACCGGCGTGAAGCGCAGTTTGTAGTTGCCTTTGATCATGGAATAGAACAAAAGGTTGACTCGGGTGCTGCCCTTGATGGCTGTACTCTTGGTGCCATTGACGCAGCCGTTGGCTTTGACGATAGTTGAGGCCACCACAGTGTTGGTAGGATCAAACACCTCCACCTTTACATACGGACTGCCTTTCCATGCTGCTATGTTGCAACTGAGCTGATACTCGCCATAGACCAGTGGAAGCGTGTATCCGCTCTGCCCACCATATTCTATGTATCCGGCTTTGTCCGGGCTGATCTCACGCACATAGAAGGCTGTGGTCATGTCACCGCCCTGATATTAGTACGATAAACGTCTCGTAAACCTTGCTATTTGAGACATTTTTCTACTAATATCTCATTTACCGTGATGCCTTTATTGTCTTTCTGTCTGAATAGCAATACAGAAAGAATATGTCCTTTATGTCTTTCTGTCTTCAACATCAGCACCCAGTCTGTACCATCTGTCTACTTTGTCTTAGAAACTGACATTTTTCCTGCCACGAGAATCGATTCTTTTCGACAAAGACCTGTCTCCCCCTGATTTATGTAAAATTTCGCACGTTTTTATAAACTACTAATAATCAATATATTACAAGCGTATTTCTTTCCTTCAGCTATCAAAAAGCCTTTCTGACCGAAAATTCTCTAGAGAATTTCTGCTCAGAAAGGCTTTTTGATACGATGAAACTACCGAGATGACCTTGTCAAAAAGCCGAGATGACCATATCAAAAGGCCGAGATGATAACAAGAAAAAGCCTTTTTGATCGCGGAACAAGGCAAAAATGAGTCTAAGAAATCAAAAGTCCCTTTTTCTCTTCTCTAGATTGCAAGTTCAGGCGAACATACTTTTGTCAACATAAATCACCATCACATAGATAACAAAGTCTGTCTCTTCTGATACAAATACAGGTAGAAAGAACCCACACAATCGGCGAGAAGGTATCAGAATCATAGAAACATCACGGCAGATTTAGCCCATGAATCCTTGCGTAACTCAAATTAAAAGGCTATATTTGCAAAAAAGAAGGAGATAAACGATGACTATAATCACAGGAAGACAATTCAGAGCTAATCAAAGTAAACACGCTTAACAAAAAAGAGAAGCCCGTGATGAGCTTCTCTTTTCATGCTTGGCGGAAGATGAGGGATTCAAACCCCCGATACCCGAAAGGGGTATACCGGATTTCGAGTCCAGCGCATTCGGTCACTCTGCCAATCTTCCAATAGCGAGTACAAAGGTAATAAAAAGATGGTAAAGGACGATTATCTTTCTTTGACAATTTCAATAAATTAACACTATAACTTCGTCTCCATCCACTTTTTCAAGACCACAGCCTGGTTGTGCGTTTCATCTTTTGCACCGAAGAGCAGCGTCACATTGCCTTGCTGCAAGAGCACCTTGCATCTCTCGACAAAACTGTGGGCCTCGGCATTTTGGTCGAGCTCACCGATATACTTTTCCGAGAAAGCAGGGAAGAGCTCAGGTTGGTGTCCAAACCACTTTCTCAGTTCTGTAGACGGGGCAAGCAGTTTGTCCCACTCGTCGATGTTGGCTTTATCCTTCGAGATGCCACGCGGCCACAATCTGTCGATCAGCACACGATAGCCATCCTGCTCCTCGGCAGGCAGATAGACTCTTTTGACTTTTAATTCACCCATGATCAATCTGATATTTAACGCTGCAAAGATAGCACAGTCCCTCAAGTATGACAGGTAACAATTGTGCCCTGTTGCGGACAAATAAAGTTAAAACGATCACTTCAGCTTGTTGCTGTCCAAGATCTTGATGCTCCGGCCATCGATTTCGATAGCTCCCTCTTTCTCGAAATCGGCCAGCACACGCTGCAAAGAGAACTTCTGGATGCCGAAGCTGTCAGCGATCTGCTGGCGGCTGCGATAGAGATGGATGACGCGGGAGTTCTGCTCTTTTGCCCTCTTGATCAGCAGATAACCTACCTTCTCCCTGACCGTCATCAACGAAAGCACGTTGATCTTATGCGTCAGAAACACGTTGATGTCGGACAGCGTGCGGATGAAGTTCATGCACAGCCGGCTGTTTTCATCGATCGCCCTTGCAAAGTCCACCTTGTCGATACGGACTATCGAGCAGGGCTCCACCGTCTCCACGCTCACAGGCATGAGACTATTGGCCGAGAAGATAAAGGCCGGCGCAATGAGATGACCGGCCCGAAGGCGGCTCACCTCTATTTGTTTTCCGCCAACAGAAGTCATCCGGCACACCATGGTACCAGCCAATACGATGTCTACATGCCGGTAAGGCATACCGGCAAGTGAATAGATCTCATTCTTGCTGAAAGCTACGAGCTTGTAATTGATGTCGTCGAAGAAATGCAAGATCTCAGTCTCGGAGAAACCAGCGAACAACTTACACTGCTGAAGGGTCTTTATTTGTTTTGTGTCTAACATGTCAGGATTGATTAATGATCACAGCGTCTTCGTTTCCGTGACGCCGATATGAATTAATAACGAGCGAACCAACACCTTATTATATATAAGGGAGACATTCTCTCGTCAGTACATAGCCAAGAACAATTCAGGGCACCCCGATAGAGTGCCCCGAAATAGTTTTTTACGTCAACAGATACGCTGCATCAGAATATTCCAGCCTTACCCACAACGATGAGGAGTGCAAAGCCAATGATCAGCGTCAGGAAACCGACGATAATACCTGTCTTGGCCATATCCTTCTGATCGATCAGACCTGTAGAGTAAGCGATCGCATTTGGAGGCGTAGAGATTGGCAAAGTCATGGCGGCAGATGCTGCCACAGCAATACCAATCAGCATGGTGGATGTGCCGCCGATGACGCTCAGCTTATCGCCCATGCCCTCGCAGACCACTGTAAGGATAGGAATCATCAGAGCTGCCGTTGCCGTGTTGGAAATGAAATTGGAAAGGAAGTAGCATACCAGACCCGCAATGATCAAGATCACGATCGGACTCCATGCGCCGAACGGTATAGCCTGGATGGCCACCTTAGCCAATCCCGTGCCATTGAGTGCCAATCCGAGAGCGAAGCCGCCGGCCACCATCCAGATGACACCCCAGTCGATCTTTTGCAAGTCCTTGGCTGTGATGACGCCCGTGATAGCAAAGATGGCAATCGGAAGCATAGCCACCGTGTTGGAGTTCACGCCAACATACTTGCCCATGATCCACAACAGGATGGTCACGGCAAACGTGATACCGACAACAGCTGTACGCCAGTTGTGGCTCATATCACCTTGTATGTTCAGTTCAATGGTTTTCTGAGTAAAAGGAAAGAACTTTTTCAGTACTACCCATGCAATGAACAGCAAAACGATGACCAGTGGTACCATGATCAGCATCCACTGTCCGAAACTGATTTGCATATTGAGTCCGGCAGGATCATTGAGCACTTTATAGGCAAACGCATTAGGCGGTGTGCCGATCGGTGTGCCCATACCTCCAAGGTTGGCACCGATAGGAATAGACATCGTCAAGGCGATGCGCCCCTTGCCATTGGCAGGCAGAGCCTTGAAGACAGGCGTAAGGAAGGTCAGCATCATTGCGGCTGTAGCCGTGTTGGAAATGAACATGGAAAAGACGCCGGTGATGAGCAGGAAGCCCAACAGCACATTCTCACTCTTCTTGCCAAACGGCTTGATGAGTGTCTTTGCCATCCACACGTCGAGACCCGACTTGGTAGCAGCGATGGCAAGGATGAAACCACCGAGGAAAAGGATGATCGTAGGGTCGGCAAAGCAGGCCATGATACCCACAGAGTCCAACAACTGGCCATACTGTCCTTCGTTGCCTTGCAAAAAATTGAAGGAGGAATCACTCACACAGAACAATAGAACAAAGATGATTGCAATAGACGTCGCCCATGCGGGTATCGCCTCCGTAATCCACAACATCACGGCCATCACAAAGATGGCAATCACTCTCTGCTGTACCACAGTGAGCCCAGCAATACCAAAGCAGGCGCTTGGCAAATTCCAAATAATCAGCGTTACCAGTGCAGTGATCAAGAACCAAATCAGCTTCTTCTTGTCTAAGTGACCAGTAACGACATTCTGTTCCGTTTCCTTCGTCATAACTAAATGCTTTTAGATGAATACTTATAGGTTTGAGGTATAATTGCTGCAAATATACGTGGATTTATTGAGATAAACAACTATTTTTGTCCTAACTTAGTTTTAATAATCGCTTAATTCTGTTAAATGTATAACAAAAAGAAGCATCTGTCAGAAACATTTTCTATTTTTGTAAGTCTTAAATAATGTAGGCGGGATATGATGCCCGCTGATCAACAAACCAACAAAAAGAATCGCACTCCTTATATATATATAGGAGTACAACAGAAAGAAAACAAATAAAAAGTATCATAAAATGAAAAAGAAAGTATTATTGTTCGCCATGCTCCTGTTCTGTTGTATAGGACAGGCCTTTGCGCAGGCTCAGATCAAGTTCGACAAGGTTACTTATAATTTTGGGACCTTCTCCGAGAGCCAGCCCGTGCAGAAATGCACCTTCACCTTCACCAACGTCGGTGACAAGCCTCTGGTCATCAATCAGGCTCTGGCCAGTTGTGGCTGTACGGTTCCTTCCTACACCAAGGCACCGATCAAACCGGGAGAGAAAGGCGTGATCACAGTGACCTATAACGGCAAGGGCAAGTTCCCCGGCCATTTCAAGAAGGCCATCACCATCCGTACTAACGGTATACCGGAGATGACAAGACTCTACATCGAAGGTGAAATGAAAGAAGCAAACGACAAATAAACAAAAAACAAAGCAGCGCTCTCTGACATCAGGGAGCGCTGCTTTTTCTTTTCCCGAGATCCAAGACCGCATTGTAGTGTGGATCTGTTGTATATCACAATTGATTTTATTCCAATGACAAGATGATTGATGTGGCACCAAGTGTGAACAATGTACCATCTTCTATCACCCTACGCTCATGGTCTCCCAGCAACTCGTTGCCCACAAAGGTACCCGTATTGCTCGGACCGTCACGAAGCACGTACTTGAGTCGACCATTGCGGTCACGCGACACTTTCACCACACAATGCGTCATATCCATGCTCGGATCGTCCGTAGCGATCGCACAGTCGACATGAGAACTACGGGAAGCCCTACCGATGACGTTATCGCCAAGATGCAAAGGAAACTCCTGTTTATAATGGAAACGGTTCTCTATCACAACCAACTTCCCAAAGTTTTCTGATGATACGGCTTCTGTAGACGCTGTTGCAGTATCAGATGTCGTGCTATCCTCCTCTTTTGACTGTGATGCCTGAGCAGCGGACTTCTTCGCAGTCTTCAGTCTGACTCCGACTTTCTTTCCGCATTCCGGACAAGATGTCACAAACGTTCCGGTCTCATCCACCTCACTCTCATCAAAGAAGATGGTATTTCCACATTTCGGGCAACGAATCTTTTTCATGGTTCAATGGATCATTACTACTTCACTTCCATCACCCAACCTTGAGCAAACTCCTCATGGCTGGCAAGCTGGTTACGAACCTTCTGAGCCTCGTGAGCTGAAGGATAGCGGCCGTAGACAACCTTTCTGCTGCCTCTAAGCATCAACACCTTCGCGCTGTCCAGGCCTCTTTGGTGAAGTTTTTGCACATAAGCTTCGGCATTCACTCTGCTGACGTGGCTGGCCAAGACGATGGTGTAGCCTGCCTCTACAGCCTGCGCCGTACGGGTGGCTTTCACTGCACTATCTTGCTTAGCTTTCTGTATCAAGGCTTTCACATTGGCGCGCTTGACTGTCTCCCCCACTGTTTTCTCGCCAAACATCTTCTGCTGTGGCAATACGGGTTGGAGCAGATCAGTGTTGACGCGGCTTTCGATGACTCCCTGCCCATTGCTCAAGCGTGTCGGCAAGAGCAAGAAGACAATCAGAGCAATGCACGCCACGGCTACGTTGCGCCATAAGGCAATCAGTCGTGCGTCGCGCTTGTCACGCTCTTCGGAAGCAGCTTCCTCGATATCTGCATTTTGGGTAGCAGTCAACACAGCAACCGCCGAAGCAGAAACGTCCCCTTCTTGCGTCTCTTTGACGGCAGGGGCAAGCGCCCCCATCTCAAAAGCACCCAAGCCATAGAGCGAAGGAGTAAGTATCCCGGCCTCACAAGGCGAGAACTCGTAATGCCCCTCACTGTTGACCCGGAGCACTCCGATGTCGGGCAACTCGTAGAAGCCTTCGTTTTCGAGATGTCCCTTCAGCTCGCGCACTTCCTCCTCTATGCGCTTGCAGGCATCGGGATAGCTGATATCATAAGCTTCGACATACGACTGGGTCAGCAACGAGTCATTGATGGTGAGCTTTGGATTGAAGCCCACCGTACGTTTCGGCGGCAGGAAGGTGCCGTCGGCCTGATCGTATACAGCACTGACATAGTGTGCCATAAATCCGCCAAAGCCGGGGACTATGACACAATCATTGTCCAAAAGCAATATTTCTATATGTCTACTTAATTCTATCACATTTGCAAAATTAAGAAAAAAGGGCATAATCACCAAAAAATAGCTAACTAAAAATCAGCACCAACATTTTTTTTAGACAACAGTGCAAATTATTCAAATGAATTTGTTATCTTTGTGGCAAAATATTACGAAAGACAATATGGAATACGAAGAAACAGATATTAAGGGGGTATGGGTGTTAACCCCAAAAGTATTTAACGATAACCGCGGATATTTCTTCGAGGCATGGAAAAAGAGTGACTTTGAGGCTCATGTGGGCAAGGTTGACTTCATTCAGGATAATGAGTCGAAATCGTCTTACGGTGTCCTGCGTGGACTGCATTACCAGAAAGGCACATACTCTCAAGCCAAACTTGTCAGAGTCATCAAAGGCAAAGTGCTCGATGTGGCCGTAGATCTTCGTAAGTCCTCACCTACTTTCGGCAAGCATGTGATGGTCGAGCTCTCTGAGGACAACAAGCGCCAGCTCTTTATTCCCCGAGGCTTTGCCCATGGTTTCCTGGTGCTGAGCCCGGAAGCCATCTTCACTTATAAAGTCGACAACATCTACGCTCCTGCCCACGAGGCAAGCATCCGCTGGAACGACCCGCAGATCGGCATCAACTGGCCTATAGACCAGAAAGATGTCGTCACCAGCCCTAAGGACTTGGAAGGCAAAGACTTCAAAGACGCTGACTTCTTTGAATAATTTACCTTTAAGCACAGACTTAGCTTAAACGTATAGAAATGAATATAGCAATTGTAGGTACCGGATACGTCGGACTCGTCAGCGGCACGTGCTTTGCGGACACAGGCGCCATCGTCACTTGTGTCGACACCAATGCTGACAAGATCCAACGTCTCCAGAACAACGATATTCCTATCTACGAGCCCGGTCTCGTGGAGTTGGTTCAGAAGAATGTCAAGGCCGGCCGACTGAAGTTTACGACCGACCTCGCTTCTATCGTCAACAACCAGGAGATCATCTTCACGGCTGTCGGCACGCCACCCGACGAGGACGGCTCGGCCGACCTGACCTATGTGTTGCAGGTAGCCAAGACCATTGGACAGAGCCTCAACAAATATGTAGTCGTGGTCACCAAGAGCACAGTGCCCGTCGGTACGGCCAAGAAGGTCAAGGCCACTATCCAGGAAGAACTGGACAAGCGGGGCGCAAAGGTGGACTTCGACGTAGCCAGCAACCCGGAGTTCCTCAAAGAGGGCAATGCCATCAAGGACTTCATGAGCCCTGACCGCGTGGTCATCGGCGTAGAGTCAGAGCGAGCCAAAGAGATTCTCACCCGACTCTACAAGCCTTTTCTGATCAACAACTTCCGGGTGATCTTCATGGACATCCCCAGTGCCGAGATGACCAAATACGCCGCCAACTCGATGCTCGCCACCCGCATCTCGTTTATGAACGACATGGCCAACCTTTGTGAGTTGGTTCATGCCGACATCAATATGGTCAGACAGGGCATCGGCAGCGACACCCGTATCGGCCGTAAATTTCTCTACGCCGGTTGCGGCTATGGCGGTTCGTGCTTTCCTAAAGATGTAAAGGCACTCATCAAGACCGCCGACGACAACGGCTACTCGATGGAAGTGCTCAAGGCTGTGGAGCATGTCAACGAGCGTCAAAAGATAGTGCTCTTCAAAAAACTCCAGAAGGCTTATGGCACGGAGAACCTCAAAGGCAAGACCATTGCCCTTTGGGGACTGGCCTTCAAGCCGGAAACCGACGACATGCGTGAGTCTACAGCACTGGTCATCATCAGACTGCTGAAGGATGCCGGTTGCACGATCCGTGCTTACGACCCCGTAGCGATGAATGAATGCAAACGCCGTGTCGGCGATGCTGTCGTCTATTGTCACGACATGTACGACGCCATCGACCAGGCCGACGCACTGCTTCTGCTCACCGAGTGGAAAGAGTTCCGTCTGCCCAACTGGAATGTCATCGCACACGCCATGCGACGGCCACTGGTCATCGACGGCCGAAACATCTTCGATGCCAAAGAGCTCAGGGAGGCCGGAATCGATTATCACTGTATTGGACAATAGTCCATCAACATTTGTCAACAAGGTATCGTGATACACCTATATATAAATAGTAGTCTATGAAAAAGCATTTCTTTCTGCTGATATGTTTGCTCACAGCTTTAGCGATGAGTATGGGCGGATGCCGTAACCGGGCTAAACAAGTTTCAGCTCCGCAAGAAGACCTCGCGGCCAAGAAGATGCTACAAGGTATATGGGTGAACGAAGATGAGGAGAGCGTCGCCTTCGAAGCCCAAGGCGACTCGATCTTCTATCCCGACACGACCAGCCAGCCCGTGAGGTTCCAGATATTTGGCGACACGCTCGTTCTGCATGGCGCTGAGGACGTCAAATACCCCATCATCAAGCAGACTGCCCACCTCTTTATCTTCAAAAACCAAAACGGTGACGAGGTAAAGCTTGAAAAAAGTGATGATCCGGATGACGCCGCACAGTTTACACACCAAAAGCCTAAGGCTGTCAACCAAAACCAGCTCATCAAGCGCGACACCATTGTCAGCTACAACAATGTCGGATACCATTGCTACGTCACGGTCAACCCAACCACTTACAAGGTTGTCAAAGCCTCATACAACGATGAAGGCGTGGAGGTAGACAATGTTTATTACGACAACATCGTCAACCTCAATGTCTATCACGGCGCCACAAAGCTCTTCTCCGGCGACTTCCGCAAGCAGCAATTCAAGCATATCGTACCCGAGGACTTCCTGAGCCAGGCAATCCTCAGCGATCTGATCTTCGATTCGATCGATCAGAATGGCGTTCACTACATTGCAGTCTTGGTCATTCCCGACAGTATGAGCAGCTATGAAGTGCAACTGACCGTCAGTTATACCGGACGCTTGCAAATGCGGCTGAGATAGGCCTCTGTTGCCAGCTCAGAAGCTCAAAAACAAAGAAAATCGATAGTTGGCGTTCTGTTTTTCTTGCATTCTTGCACGATTGTAGCCAAAAAAACGTAAATTTGCAGCAATTATGGAAATAGCGATCGTAAAATACAATGCGGGCAACATGTTTTCAGTGGTAAACGCTCTCAAACGGTTAGGGATCACTCCACAGATCACCGACGAGGCTGAGCAGCTACAGAAAGCTGACCGTGTCCTTTTCCCGGGACAAGGCAATGCCAAGACTGCCATGGACTATCTGCGCCAACATGGACTGGACAAGATCATCACAGGTCTGCGCCAACCTGTGTTGGGCATCTGTGTGGGACAACAGCTGTTGTGCCGCCACTCCGAAGAGGGTAACACTCCTTGCTTGGGCATCTTCGACGTGGATGTGAAGAAGTTTGTCCCCAACCACCACGACGAGAAGGTGCCCGCAATGGGATGGAATGAGCTCACACATCTGAAATCACCCCTCTTCAAAGGACTGCACGACGGCGACTACACCTATTTCGTCCATAGCTATTACGTACCTGTATGCGAAAACACGATCGCTCAGGCCAACTATATTCTCCCCTACTCCGCAGCAATCCATAAGGATAACTTCTGGGCAACACAATTCCACCCGGAGAAGAGTGGTCAGGTGGGAGAGACCATTCTGCGCAACTTCTTAGAGATGAAAAATTAATCGGGACAAGCCATGCATAACATAGAACTCATACCAGCCATAGACATCATCGGCGGCAAATGCGTGCGTCTCACGCGCGGCGACTACCAGCAGGTGGCTACCTACAACGACGACCCCGTGGATCAGGCCAAGCAGTTTGAGGCGCTTGGCTTCCGTCGCTTGCATGTCGTGGATCTCGATGGTGCCAAATCCAAACATATCGTCAACGTGGACGTACTCTCCGCTATCACCCACTCCACCAACCTCATCGTAGACTTTGGCGGTGGCGTGAAGAGCAACGACGATCTCGACCGTGCCTTTCAGGCGGGAGCCTCGATGGTCACCGCAGGCAGCATCGCCGTCACCAATCCTGAAGAAGTAGGAAAGTGGATCAACCACTTTGGTGCCGACCGCATCATCCTCGGCGCCGACGCTCACGACGGACGCATCAGTATCAACGGCTGGAAAGAAGACTCCTCCGTCAGCCTGACAGATTTCCTGCATGAATGGGTGGAGGCCGGCATCACCAAGGTGCTCTGCACCGACATCTCGCGCGACGGAACATTACAAGGCCCCTCCACAGCACTCTATCACGACATCATGGCACGCTATCCCCATCTGCAGCTCATCGCCAGCGGTGGTGTGGGCAGCATCGCAGACATCGCCGCACTCGACCAGGCCAAGGTGCCAGCCGTGGTATTCGGTAAAGCATGGTACGAAGGAAAGATTAGTGCCGCAGACATACAACCATACAACCATACATCAACGTCAAAGAAAGATAAAGATGTTAGCAAAACGTATCATACCCTGCCTTGATGTCAAAGACGGCGAGACCGTCAAAGGCACACACTTCGTCAACCTTAGACAGGCCGGAGATCCCGTGGAACTGGGAAAGGAATATAGCCGGCAAGGTGCTGACGAGCTGGTGTATCTCGACATCACAGCAACATCCGACGGGCGCAAGACCTTCACGAACCTCGTCACGAGAGTAGCACGGGAGATCAATATTCCCTTCACTGTCGGAGGCGGCATCGAGAGCATTGCCGACGTGGAGCGTCTACTCTATGCCGGTGCCGACAAGATCAGCATCAACTCGGCAGCTATCCGTCATCCCGAACTCATTGACGAGATCTCCAAGCGCTTCGGCTCACAGGTATGTGTTTGTGCCATTGACGCACGCAACGATGCCGACGGCTGGCACTGCTACATCAAAGGAGGACGGGAGCGCACACCGCTCAAGCTCATGGACTGGGCACGCGAGGTCGCTGACCGGGGAGCCGGAGAGATACTCTTCACCAGCATGGATCACGACGGCGTCAAGCAGGGCTTTGCCAATGAGGCGCTGGCACAACTGTCATCGGAAGTGTCGATACCGGTGATCGCCAGCGGCGGTGCAGGCAAGAAAGAGCATTTCCGCGATGCCTTCACGTTGGGTAAAGCTGATGCCGCACTGGCAGCCTCTGTCTTCCATTTCGGCGAGATCACCATCCCCGACCTGAAGCGGTATCTCAGGAGCGAGGGCATCAATGTGAGAATATAAACAGATTTAGACACGCAACATATCATTCGTAAATAGAGGACAACATGGAAATAGACTTTGAGAAAATGGGAGGACTGGTTCCTGCCATCATACAGGATACTACCACCAAGAACGTGCTCATGCTGGGTTTCATGAATCAGGAAGCCTATCAGAAGACCATGGACACGAAGCTGGTCACGTTTTGGAGCCGTTCACGCAACTGCCTTTGGACCAAGGGCGAGACATCCGGCAACTACCTGCATCTGGTTTCTATCCAAAACGACTGCGACAATGACACGCTGCTGATCAAAGTCAATCCCGACGGTCCTGTCTGCCACAAAGGCACTGACACGTGCTGGGGCGATACCAATGACTGCAATCCCGTGGAATTCCTCAGCGAGTTGCAGGACTTCATCAACAAGCGAAAAGAGGAGATGCCGGAGAACAGCTACACAACGAGTCTTTTCCACAAAGGCATCAACAAGATTGCCCAAAAGGTCGGTGAGGAAGCCGTTGAGACAGTGATAGAGGCTGTCGGTGGCACAGATGAGCAACTGGTCTATGAGGGCGCTGACCTTCTCTACCATCTCATCGTGTTGCTGAGTGCCAAAGGCCTGCGCATCGAGACGCTCGCCAACGAGCTCGCCAAGCGCCATAACCCTAACTGGGACAAGGCCCGCCGCATCAAGAAGTCACACGAGTAGAAGGTGTTTTGCTACTGTTCTGCTCAGACATGTCTCTTTGAATAATATATCAGTTGATCATGCTTATCGATTATCATAAAGTAAATATTTACCAACAAGACAAACTCATCCTCCACGACGTGGACTTCCATGCCGAGGAAGGAGAATTTATCTATTTGATAGGAAAAGTGGGATCCGGCAAGAGCTCACTGCTCAAGACTTTCTATTGTGAGCTTGACCTTCCACAGAAAGAAACAGACACGGCACAAGTCTTAGGACGTGACCTGAAGACACTCCGACGCAAAGAGGTGCCTGCCCTCCGCAAGGAGATGGGTATCATCTTTCAGGATTTCCAGTTGCTCCATGACCAGACCGTTTACCGCAACCTGCGTTTCGTGCTCAAGGCCACGGGCTGGAAAGACAAGAAGAAGATAGACCAGCGCATTGACGAGGTGCTTGAGGCTGTGGGCATGGCTGACCGAAAAGAGAGCATGCCCCACGAACTGTCTGGCGGTGAGCAGCAGCGCATCTCCATCGCACGCGCCCTGCTCAACCACCCCAAGATCATCATTGCCGACGAGCCTACCGGCAACCTCGACCCGGAGACGGCTTGCAACATCGTGAAGTTGCTCAAGGACATCACCACCACGGGTACGGCCGTCGTCATGTCGACCCATAACATTCCGTTGCTCGACCGTTTCCCGGGTATCGTGTACCGATGCAAGGAAGGACAGCTCAGCGATGTCACCAAAGAATACTCCAACCTCGACCTCACCGAAGACGAGGCAACGATGTAGCCGGCACCCACTCCTATTATTATATATAACACGTCAATCCATAAAGACTAAGCAATATGAAGGTTTTAAAATTTGGAGGTACTTCCGTTGGATCACCAGATCGAATGAAACATGTAGCAGGTCTCGTCACCGCTTCAGGCGAGCCCACCTTTGTCGTCCTCTCAGCCATGAGCGGCACCACAAACTCTCTCGTAGAGATCAGCAACTATCTCTACAAGAAGAATCCCGATGGTGCCAACGAGGTAATCAACTGCCTTGAGAAGAAATACATGAAGCATGTAGACGAACTTTACGATACAGACACCTTCAAAAAGAAAACCACAGAATTTCTCACGGGAGAATTTAACTATCTGCGCTCTTTCACCAAAGACCTCTTCACCAGTTTCGAGGAAAAGGCTGTCGTAGCTCAGGGCGAGGTGATGTCGACCAACATGGTTGTCAACTATCTCCAGGAGCAAGGCGTCGATGCCGTGTTGCTCAATGCCCTTGACTTCATGCGCACGGACAAAAACAGCGAGCCCGATACTCCATATATTAAGGAGAAGCTCCACGAGGTGATGGAGAAGAACCAAGGTCATCAGATCTATATCACTCAGGGCTTTGTCTGCCGTAACGCCTATGGCGAGGTTGACAACCTGCAGCGCGGTGGCTCTGACTATACGGCTTCCCTCATCGGCTCGGTGCTTCCCGCTGACGAGATTCAGATTTGGACCGACATCGACGGCATGCACAACAACGACCCGCGTGTGGTGGATCACACCGAGGCTATCCATCAGCTCAACTTCGAAGAGGCTGCTGAGCTTGCCTACTTCGGCGCTAAGATTCTGCATCCTACCTGTGTGCAGCCTGCCAAGTATGCCGGCATCCCTGTAAGACTGAAGAACACACTTGACCCGGACGCAGAAGGTACCATCATCGACAACGTTCTCGTCAGAGGCAAGATCAAAGCCGTCGCCGCCAAGGACAATATCATCGCCATCAAGATCAAGTCGTCCCGCATGTTGCTGGCTACGGGCTTCCTGCGCAAGGTCTTTGAGATCTTCGAGAGCTACCAGACACCTATCGACATGATCGCCACCTCTGAGGTCGGCGTGTCCATGAGTATCGACAACGATGCTCATCTCAATGAGATCGTTGACGAACTGAAGAAATATGGTACCGTCACCGTTGACACCGACATGTGCATCATCTGTGTCGTGGGTGATCTTGACTGGAGCAACCTCGGCTTCGAGACGTTGGCAACAGAAGCCATGAAGAACATTCCTGTGAGAATGATCAGCTATGGCGGCAGCAACTACAACATCTCGTTCCTCATCCGCGAGGCCGACAAGAAGAGAGCGCTGCAAAGCCTCAGCAACACGCTGTTCAACAATAAATAACACACATCGTCAACAGACAACATGAGGGATCCCTCGCGGATCCCTCTCAGTGAAAGACAAGAATATGGAAAGTGAGCTGACCAAAGGTCGTTTCCCCATTGAGAAGTTCAGTGAGGTGACGACTCCTTTTTATTATTACGACACAACCCTCCTGCGCAATACGCTGCGTACGATCAACGACGAGTGTAAGTCGTATGACAACTTCAACATGCACTATGCGGTGAAGGCCAATGCCAATCCCAAGGTGCTCAGCATCATCAGCCAGGCTGGTTTAGGTGCAGACTGCGTTAGTGGAGGAGAAATCCGAACCAGTCTGAAAAGCGGCTTCCCCGCCAATAAGATTGTCTTTGCCGGCGTAGGCAAGAGTGATTGGGAAATCAACCTGGCGTTGGATGCCGATATCTTCTGCTTCAACGTGGAAAGCGTCCCGGAATTAGAGGTGATCAACAAGTTGGCTGCAGCCAAGAACACGGTGGCCCGCGTCTGCCTGCGCATCAACCCAAACGTAGGGGCACACACACACGCCAACATCACGACGGGACTGGCTGAGAACAAGTTCGGTATTGCCATGGAAGACATGCTCCCGACCATTGAGCGTATCAAGGAGATGGAGCATATCGAGTTCCTCGGTCTCCACTTCCACATCGGCAGTCAGATTCTCGACATGGGTGACTTTGAGGCACTCTGCAATCGTATTAATGAACTCCAGGAACTCTTGGAGAAGCACCAGATCAAAGTCTCAAATATCAATGTAGGCGGCGGACTGGGCGTCAGCTACGACCACCCCAACCGTCAGCCCATTCCCAACTTCCACGACTATTTCAAAACCTACGCCACGCACCTGCGTCTGCGGCCGGGACAGAATCTTCATTTCGAACTTGGGCGTGCTGTGGTGGCTCAGATGGGAAGCCTCATCACCAAAGTGCTCTACGTCAAGCAGGGCACCTACAAGCAGTTTGTCATCGTAGATGCCGGTATGACGGATCTCATCCGCCCGGCACTCTATCAGGCATACCACAAAATAGAGAACCTGTCAAGTGATGAACCAACCGCTACATACGATGTCGTAGGCCCCATCTGCGAATCAAGTGACGTCTTTGCGAAGGCGGTTGACCTCAACACCACACATCGTGGAGATCTCATCGCACTTCGCTCTGCAGGTGCCTACGGTGAGATCATGGCCAGCCAATACAACTGCCGTCCTTTGCCAAAAGGCTACATTACTGAAGACTTTATATAAAAAATGAACATTGCTTTATTTTTTGATACAACAACGATCATCTGCGGAGCAGCCGTCATCATTTTGGCTGTTCTGTCTTCTCTCATGAATCCATTCTTCCGTTTCCTGCCCTCATACGATGAAGAGGAGGAACCGGAAGAGGATAGCGACAACACAAACTCAGAGCAAAACACTGTCTCTGAAGGCAATGAAGCCCTTAAGGCGTCAGATGCTGAAGGCGAAGCTCCCCTTGAGATTAAAGACAATCAGGAAGAGGAAAACACAAATGCCAATGATCAGGAGGCATCTTCTCTTCCTAAACTGACAGTAATTCTCACGCCTCACGAAGAAGCAGAGAAACTGGAGCAACATCTACCTGAGATTCTTCATCAGGATTATCCTGCCGGATATCAAGTGATCGTGGTCACCGAATATGGCGCACACGACACGCTGGATGTCTTGAAGCGTTTCAAGCACAGTATGGAAACAGAACCTGATGCCTATCCTAACGTGTCGCTCTATGTCACCTATATCCCCAACTCATCACGTTACATGAGCCGGAAACGTTTGGCCATGACCTTAGGTGTGAAGGCTGCTCAGACACAGTGGGTGGTGTTCATAGAGTCTGATTCTACACCGTCAAGTCATCAATGGCTGCAACACATCGGTAAGGCTTGCACGATGCCCGATACGAAAATGGTCATCGGCTATGGTCACTTTGAGCCGGAGACACCGGCTACATGGCGCTTTGACCGTCTGCACGCCGCCTGCTATCTTCTGCGGGAAGATGTCAAAGGCACTGCTTACCGCACGTTGAGCCATACGGTTGCAATACAGAAGGATGAATTCATGCAGAACGACGGCTTCGAAGGATCATTGAGCTTGGTCAGAGGAGAATACGAGTGCTTGGTCAACAAATACGCAGAAAAGGGTATGACGCAAGTCGTCACTCATCCGAAAGCTATTATGACCGATGACAAACCTACCAAACGCGCCTGGCGCAGCCGCCGCCTTTTCTATGTGGCTACACGCCGCCATCTAAACCGCAGTGTAACCCATCGTATGCTGTTTCTCACCGATCAGGTCCTGCTACATCTGAATGTCTGGGCGATCTTGGGCGTTGCCCTATGGGGCGCTCTGGCTCAGAAGTGGGTGATGTTGGGTGCTGCCATTCTGGCCTTCATCCTCACCGTCATCCTTCGCCTTTGCGGAGCTCACCGAGCCTTCAGCCGTTTACGTGAGCCCCTCTCTCTGTGGGCCGTGCTACCACTGGAGTTGACTGTGGTCTGGAGACGGTTAGGCACTGCCGTGCGCTATCTGTTTGCAAGCCCTTACGACTTCACAACACATAAACAATAAGTTTTGGATATTCATCTATGGACAAGCAGCATCTCCTCATCTTTCTTCCTTCCGGATCAGCAAACTATGCTTTGGGACAGGCCTATGTCTCAAAGCTGCAAGCTATGTTGACCCAAGACTATGAGGTAACCTGCCTCCATTCACTCGACCGATCTACCCTATCCGCTCTGGGAGACTACGATGTCATCCACGTCTTCACTCTTTGGCACCGCTCTGTCCTCCACCTCCTGCACAAGGCTTACAGTCTGCACATCCCTGTGGTCATCACGCCGTTGGGCGACCTGCAGCCGTGGGTCTACGCCCAGCATCAGCATTCCTACGAATGGCTGAAATGGAAAAGGGTTATCACCAAGGCCAGTGCCGTGCAAGTGTGTGGTAAGCTGGAGGAGCACTCCTTCCAACAGCTTCATCTCAATGACCGCACGGTATTGATTAAAAACCCCATTCTCACCAGTCTTGTGACTTTTGAGTCTGTGGCACAGGCTACCGGAAAACTCTACCGCAAAGTTATCGACTCCAATGTGCGTTTCTCGATCACGGAGGAAATCTATGCGTTGCTTTGCGGTACCATACAATTGGGTGTCGACGACTTTATGCTCCGCGATCACGAGCAATGCAGAAAACTAAGTCAGCATTGGCCACAACTCCCCAACGAGCAATGGCGTAAGATACTGATCTACGCTACCGATGAGCATGTCGACGACTATCTCAGCCAGGGACTGAAAAGACTCAGTATCAGCAAGCCGGAACTCAACGTGCATGACATCGACAAATATCCTCTTCCCTGGAAATACGCTGAGGGAGATCTGCCGTCCGACACGCTGATCCCCCACTCCATCCTCGTCCGTAGCAAACTCAGCGAGAACATTGACAAGAACGAAGTGGGAGAACGCAAGTTGGTCATTGAAATGATCAACCTGCATCATGAGACAGAAAATGGTCATGTGCCTCTAAGACATTTAGTCAACGTCTATACAACGCTCCGCTTCACGCCAATGGACGAGGATCGGGTGGTAGACATATTGAAAGCGATGGGGCTCGCCGACTTTGCACAAAAAATAATGAAGAAATTGCAAAAGACACTCCGGCTCCCAGACGGCTACGTTATCAACATGAAGCATTAACAACCTATACATTCTATACAACTTTCATTTTAACTCCAATCATTCAATATGAACGACAACAAGAAACTCGACGTACGATACCTACAACTGCTGGCACAGTCCTTTCCATCTGTGGCCGATGCCAGCACAGAGATCATCAACCTCCAAGCTATCCTTAACTTGCCAAAAGGTACTGAGCATTTCCTGGCAGACTTGCACGGAGAATACGAGGCTTTTCAACATGTATTGAAGAATGCCTCCGGTAATATCAAGCGCAAAGTAGGAGAACTCTTCGGTACGACACTGCGCGAAACCGAGAAGCGGGAACTCTGCACGCTCATCTATTATCCAGAGCAGAAACTGGAGCTCGTCAAGGCTTCGGAAAAAGACCTCGATGACTGGTATCATATCACGATCCACCATCTCGTAGCCGTCTGCCGCGACGTCTCCAGCAAATACACTCGCAGTAAGGTACGCAAGTCACTGCCCAAGGACTTCTCCTATATCATTCAAGAATTGCTCCATGAGCGTACGGAGGATTCTGACAAGACTGCTTACGTCAACGTCATCATCGACACGATCATCAATACAGGACGGGCCGATGCCTTCATCATCGCTATTGCAAATGTCATCCAGCGCCTCGCCATCGACCAGCTTCATATTCTCGGTGACATCTATGACCGTGGTCCCGGTGCGCACAAGATCATGGACTTGCTCCAGAACTATCACCACTGGGATATCACGTGGGGCAACCACGACATGCTGTGGATGGGAGCTGCCGCCGGCAACGATGCATGCATCTGTAGCGTCATCCGTATCTCACTGCGCTACGCCAATCTCACTACACTTGAGGAAGGATATGGAATTAATATGGTACCATTGGCTACTTTTGCCATGGATGCTTACGCCGATGATCCCTGTACGGAGTTCCGCCCCATTCTCTCGGGTGAGGCTGAAAACCTCAATGAGAAGTCTATACGACTTACGGCTCAGATGCATAAGGCAATCGCTGTGATGCAGTTCAAACTGGAAGCACAACTCTATGAGAAGCATCCGGAATGGAAGATGCAAGACCGCGAGTTGTTCAACTTCATCGATTATGATCATGGCACGATCATGCTTGAGGGTAAAGTCTACCCATTGCTCAGTTGTCATTTCCCTACCATCGACCCGGCTAATCCCTGCGTCCTTACTGACGAGGAGCATCAACTGCTGCAAAAACTTCACCATAACTTCCTGGTCAGCGAAAAGCTTCACAAACATATCAACATGATGCTCGACCACGGATGTATGTATCAGGTGTGCAACAACAACCTACTCTATCATGCCTCCGTTCCTCTCGAAGAAGATGGAAGTCTGAAAAAGGTGGAAGTCTATCCAGGGCAACCCGTGGCAGGCATGGAACTGATGGAGACCGTTGGACATTTGGTACGCTCAGCCTTCCAAAGCGACACCAACCCAGTGGAGCGCGACTATGCTATTGATTACTTCTTCTATCTTTGGTGTGGTCCGGACAGCCCGCTCTTTGACAAGTCAAAGATGGCTACTTTCGAGCGCTATTTCATAGAAAACAAGGAGACCCATGCCGAACATAAGGGCAACTACTTCAAGTTGCGCGACGATGAGAAGATTTGCGAGCAGATCATGGATGCCTTCGGTGTCACTGGCCCTAACCGGCATATTATCAACGGTCATGTGCCCGTGAAGGTCGGTGCCGGCGAGAATCCTATCAAGGCGGGAGGTAAGCTGATGGTCATCGACGGTGGTTTTGCACAAGCCTATCACAAGCAGACCGGCATTGCCGGTTACACTCTTGTTTATCATAGCCGTGGCTTCCAACTCGTGCAGCACGAGCCCTTCACAAGCACCGAGGATGCTATCCTGCGAGGTACCGACATCAAGTCCACAACACAGATCGTTGAGATGTCCGCCCACCGTATGCTGGTAGCCGACACTGACAAAGGCGTGGAACTGCGCAAACAGATCGATGACCTCATGGAGCTTCTCTATGCTTATCGTCATGGCATCATCGCACCACAACTGTAGTCACTGAGCCGCACAAGACAATATCTGGTTCCCATATTTCAGGCTCCAGCCCTGTCTTGCAGCCACTCTGTCTTATATTATTCCATCTTGCAGTTCTTTTCGTTACGATGTATTGTGATGCCACCTGTTACACATCCTCCACGGCGGGCCGCCCCCAACAGTGTCACCATATGTGTTACGCTCAGTCTTTGGCATTGAAGCACCCAATTTAAAGGACACTGATATCAGTTAGCTACAGATAAAGTTCAGAAAGTAACAAAAACAGGAGATAAAAAAAAGCTTCCAAGACTTTATAACAAAAACTTCCGGCGCTATGCTTTAGGGCATAGCGCCGGAAGTTTTTTGTTGTTGATGTTATTTCCTCTTCTTTAGCTTCTTGAGCTTTTCCGCGATGCGCGGGTATCCTGGGTAGAGCTTGAGCGCCTTCTCGTAGTTGCGGATGGCGGCCTCGGTGATGCCCTCATGCTCGCACTCCTTGCCCATGATGACATATTCGGCGGCGAGGTGCTTGAGGAATTCCTCGGTTTTCTTTTCTTTCTCCTTCAGCGCCTCGATCTGTCTCTGCTGCCGGTTGATGATGTCGAGCTTGCGGCGGATATATCTTTTCGCTATCGGCTTCTCGATGTCGTAGCGGCTGTGGATGGCGATGAAGAAATGATCCAGCGCGGCCTGCATGTCGCCCTTGTCAAAGGCGCAGACGGCATCGAAGTATTCCTTGTCGGCCTTGGACTGCTGCAAGGCCTTGCTGATGATCTGCGTGTTGTTGTAGTTGCTCTTGGCATAGTCCACGACATCCTGCCGGACAAAGATCTCGCTGCGCTGGATAGGATCCTTTAATGTGATGCCCTCCAAGGAACGGCAGCGCGAGAGTGCCACGTAGGTCTGACCGCCGGCGAAGACACCACCGGTGAAGTCGATGCGCACGTGGTTGAAGGTGAGTCCCTGACTCTTGTGAACAGTGATGGCCCAAGCCAGCCGCAAGGGGAACTGGGTATAGGTCCCCAATTCCTTCTCTTCTATCTTTCTCTCCTGCTCGTTGTAGGAGTATTGCATGTTGCTCCAAATCTCGCGTTCCACATCCACTTCCTCGCCGTCCTCGGTTCTGACGAGGATATGCTCCTGCTCGTCTTCGTCAAAGGCGATGATGGTGCCCAGGGTGCCGTTGACCCACCGGCGCTCTCTGTCGTTCTTGACAAACAGCACTTGCGCGCCCAGCTTCAGGTGCAGCTCCTGTGGGGTGGGGAGGCTGTTGAGCGGAAACTCGCCCTCTATCATGCCCATGAAGACGGCTGGGTTGCCGGGAAGTAGTGCCAACTTTTTCTCATTGATGAAATCGACTGTGTCGCGGCGGGTGGAGAGCGTGATGGAAAGCTCATTGCTTTGTTTTTTCCCTCCTTCCTTGTTGCCGCCGGAAGGTGCTGACGACTCTGATAGCTGCTGGCTGTCCTTGGCTTCAGAGAGCGTGGCGGGGGAGGACGGGTGAAGATGATGAGTGCTTTCTACTTGCAGATTGAGTCGCTGCAGATCCGTATCGGTCACCTGCGCGGAGCGGATATGGTCGAGGATATGTAGAAAGGTGGGATCACTTTGCCGGTAGACCTTCCGCAGTTCAATAGATACCAATTGCAGTTGCTGGAAGACATGAGCCTCGAAGAAGAAGGCGGAGCGGTAGAAGGGGCTGAGCAGCTGACGGTCTTCCTCCTTGACGACAGGCTCCAGCTGATAGACATCGCCGACGAGCAACAGTTGTTTGCCTCCGAAAGGCTCGCGCATGCGGTGGCAATAGACACGTAGCACCTTGTCGATGAAGTCGATGATGTCAGCGCGGACCATGCTCACCTCATCGATGATGATCAGCTCAAGGCTTTTGATGATCTTGATCTTCTCGGCATTGTATTTCAAGGTGTCCCGCAGATGTCTGACAGTGTATCGGATGTCATTGGGAACGAGCGGATGGAATGGGATCTTGAAGAAACTGTGAAGTGTGGAGCCACCGGCGTTGATGGCGGCAATGCCTGTCGGGGCGAGGATGACGTGTTTCTTCTTGGTGTGGGCGGCAACGTATCTGAGAAAAGTAGATTTACCCGTCCCCGCCTTTCCGGTGAGGAAAAGCGAGCGATGGGTAAATTGAATGATTTGGAGAGCCTGTTGCATCTCCGGGTTCTCCAAATCGATAGGATCGTCGTGATGATCGTTCATGAAATCGTAGGGTCTTGAACTTTACAAATTGTTGAAGTTGACCTCTTCGGTTGTCCTTTTATGTTTTTTGGTATTTTTATTGTCGTCGGTCTTGCTGCCTGTCTTACTGCCTGTCGTAGCAGAAGAGGAACTTGTGGAAGACGAAGTCTGTCCTTGCGGCTCCTCGACCGGGTTGCCATCCTCGTCAAGGATCACCTCCTCGTTGCTGACGAAGTGCGCGCTGTCGTGGCGGACGGTGTCGTGCTTGACTGGGGCGACGTAAGTCACGCAGTTGTACATGCTCGACGTGATACTCTCATCATCAGGCTTGGCGAAGTGGCCATGGTATTTTTTATAGGCGGGGTCGCTGAAGACCGACTTGATGAAGTAGCCACAGATAGGAAGCGCAGATCGGGAGCCTTGTCCCAGGCGACCGCTCTTGAAGTGGATGCTGCGGTATTCGCCGCCTACCCACGCGCCGACGCAGAGCTTAGGACTGACGGCCATGAACCAAGCGTCGGCGTGGCTGTTGGATGTGCCGGTTTTTCCACCGAAATCGGTGTCGCGGAAGAAAGAGCCAGCGTAGTCGGAAGAGGAGAGCGAGGTGGAGGTGCCGCCCGGATCATGCGTACCGGCCATGAGCATTTGCTGCATGAGGAACGCGCTCTTCACGGGGATGACCTGCGTAGCCTGGCTGTTGTCGGTATAGACTTCGTTACCGTCTTTGTCTACGATGCGTGTGACCATGACGGGATCGTGGTGCCGGCCGTTGTCTGCAACCACGCAATAGGCATTGAGCAGTTCGGGGAGCTTCACGTCGCTGGAGCCCAAAGCCAATGAGGGCTCGTCATCGAGCGGACTCTTGATGCCCATGGCCTGCGCAGTCTCGATGATGCGCTTGATGCCGACCTCCTGACCGACACGTACAGCTACGGAGTTGATGCTTCGTGCAAAGGCACTGCGCAGTGTCAGAGAGTCACCGGAGAATGTGCCGTTGGCATTGGTAGGTGTCCAAGTGGTCATCTCATGTTTTTTCTTGTCGTAGACCTGCATGGAGATATACTCGTCGCGGCGCTTGTCGCAGGGAGTGAGTCCTTGGTTCATGGCTTCGGTATAGACAAAGAGCTTGAAGGTGGAACCCGGCTGGTGAGTAGCCTCGGCCTTGTCGAATTTCCATGTCTTGAAGTCTACATCACCCACGTAGGCGCGGATGGCACCAGTCTCAGGTTCCATGGCCACCATGGCACAGTGCATGAAATGCACCATATAACGGATAGAGTCGAGAGTGGACATCTCCTTCTCTACAGTACCCTTGTCATAGTCAAAGAGCTTGACCATGTGGGGCTTGTTCATGTAGTAAGAGACAGAGTCGGGGTTATTGGCATATTTAGCCAAGAGTTGCTTGTACTGCGGCAGTCGCTGGGCGATGTCCTCAATGAAATGAGGCACCTCGTTGCCATTCTCGTCATACCAGCAGACACCTTTCTTGTTGGCTCCCCATTCGCTGTCGAAGTTGCGCTGAACATTTTTCATTTGCTTGAGCACAGCTTTCTCTGCGTATTTCTGCATCTTAGGGTCCAATGTAGTGTAGATCTTCAGACCACTGCTGTAGAGATCATAACCATTTTCCTTGCACCAGTCCTGGAGTTCGTTGGCGATAGCCTCGCGGAAGTACATGGCCTGTCCATCGTAGTTCTCCTCCACTTTGAAATGGAGTTGGATGGGGATCTGCTGTAAGGAATCACATTCCTCACGGGTGAGATCATTATGGGCATAGAGGTTGTGGAGCACGGTGTTGCGGCGTGCCAGACTGTTCTTGGGATTGGTACGCGGGTTGTACATCGTGGTGGCCTTGAGCATACCGACCAACAGGGCGCACTGCTCGGTGGTCAGCTCTTTCGGTGTTGTGTCGAAATAGGTCTTGGCAGCGGTCTTGATGCCGTAGGCGTTGGAACCGAAGTCTACGGTGTTGGCGTACATGGTGATGATCTCTTTCTTGTTGAAGACCGTCTCCAGCTTGGTGGCGATGATCCACTCTTTGCTCTTGACAATGAGAATCTTCAGCCCGGGGATCTTGCCCAACAGACCGGTGGAATACTGAGAGCGCACGCGGAACATGTTTTTGGCCAGCTGCTGCGATATTGTCGAAGCACCGCGACCGTCGTGATGAAGCACAGCGTCTTTCATGGCACTGAAGATACCTATCGGGTCGACAGCCATGCCGCGTGGGCGCTTGTAGTATCGCTCGTCCTCTGTATCGATGAGTGCTTTGAAGAAATAAGGATTGATTTCTTCGTATTTCACGGGGGAGCGGTTTTCATTGAAGAACTTGCCAATGAGCGTGCCGTCGGCAGCATAGATCTCGGATGCCTGGCTGGTCTGAGGATCCATGATGCCCGAGAAATAGCCGGGGCTCTTGCCGAACAACCAAAGGAAGTTGATGTCTACGGCACCTAAATAAAGCAGGAAGGCCACGATGCAGGACACAAAGGCGATGAGTGTTTTGGTATACCACTTTCGTCCTTTGTAGAGCGATTTGTACCAAGGCCAGAAGTTGCGTGCCTTTCTCCAGCACCAACTCATGAAAGATCTTAATTTTCTCATTTTCTTTCTGTTATCGCGTGACTACAGAGTGCAGCACCTTGTCGTTGACGGCATGAACGCGCATCTCTGTGTGTGATTATATGGGGTGGCTCTGTTGTTTACAAAAGTAATAAAATAATAGTTGATTATGACACGGAATCTATATATTTTAAGATATCTTCAATATTGTCGGGAGAGAACCATTGGATAGCATCATCTTTCTTGAACCATGTGAGTTGCTTGCGCATATACTGTCGAGTGTTGGACTGTATCTGTCGGATGGCTTCTTCTTTGGGGATGCGGCCATCGAAGTAGGCAAACAACTCCTTATAGCCCACGGTGTTGAGCGAGTTGAGATGCCGAAGCGGGAATACAGTTCTGGCTTCCTGCTCAAGGCCTTTGTCGATCATCTTCAGTACTCGGGCGTTGATGCGCTCGTAGAGTTCCTCACGTGGGCGGTTGAGCCCTATCTTGACGATGTTGAAAGGCCGTTGTTTCTTTTGATGGGTACGGAATGAGGTGTAGGTCTTGCCGGTAGCCAGGCAGATCTCTAAAGCATGGACGACGCGGCGGGGATTGTTGCGGTCGACGATAGCCCAGTGTACGGGATCGAGTTGACGGAGTTGCCCGACAAGGGCGGGAAGGCCTTCGTCGGCCAACCGGCGCTTGAGGTTCTCGCGGATATCTTCGGGTACTGTTGGGATGTCGTCAATGCCATTGCAAACGGCATCGATATACATCATGCTGCCCCCGGAGAGCAAAAGCCTGTCACGCACATGGCCGTCTTCCTCACCACTGAACAAGCGGGTGATGAGCTTCATGGCATCCTGCTCGTACATCGAGGCGCTGTAGTAGTCCTGAAGGCTGTGGTTGCCCACGAAATAATGGCGGACGCTCTGCTGCTGCTCTGCTGTAGGGGCGGCGGTGCCGATAGGAATCTCTTTGAAGATCTGCCGTGAGTCGGCATTGATGATGGGGGAATGGAGATATCGGGCTATGGAAAGGCATAACTCAGTCTTGCCAACACCTGTTGGGCCAAGGACGACGAAGAGTGTTTTCATAAAAAGGAAAATGAGTTAGGGGCATTGTTGCTCCTAACTCTTAGAGAATGACAATAGTTTCTTGACTTCATCGTTGTATGTGTTCATCTCTTCTGGCGGGGGATCATCATCTGATGATGCCACGCTTGGAAGACTCGACAAAGTCGCAGATATATTGGATTTCGGGTGTCATCTGCAGTTCGCTCTTGATCTTTTTGATGCCATCTTTGAGGATGCCCTCGGAATAGAGCAGACGATAGGCGTTGTGGATGAGCTCAATCAGATCATTGCTGAAGCCATGACGGCGGAGTCCTACAAGGTTGATTCCGCAGTAGCGGGTAGGCTCTTTGCCAGCTATAATATAAGGAGGAATATCCTGGCTGAAACGGCAACCGCCCTGGATCATCACGTAGCCGCCGATGTGGCAGAACTGATGACAGAGGATTTCGGCACTGATCACAGCGAAGTCGTCACAGGTGACCTCACCGGCAAACTTGGTGGAATTGCCGATGATCAGTCCGTTGCCAAAGAAACAGTCATGGGCGATGTGCATATTTTCCATCAGCAGGTTGTTGTTGCCCACGCGTGTAGTGCCTTTTGAAGCTGTGCCACGGGAGATGGTCACGTTTTCGCGAATGCTGTTGTTGTCGCCGATCTCGCAGATGGTCTCTTCGCCCTTGAACTTGAGATCTTGTGGCTTGGTGGATATGCTGGCACCTGGGAAAAACTCGTTGTTATTGCCGATGCGGGCACCGTAGTTGATCGTGACGCTGTTTTGCATCACGTTGTTGTCACCCAGTACTGTATTTTTGTCGATGTAGCAGAAGGGGCCGATGACGTTGTTGTCGCCTAACTTGGCCTCGGGATGCACAAATGCTAAAGGACTAATCTGATTCATTTTGTGTAAATGTGGTCTTGAGATTAATATAGGGGCTTATTTGTTCTTGACGATCTGAGCCGTGAATGTCGCTTCGGATACGACATGATCACCGACGAACATATATCCTTTCATGGAACTGATGCCATGGCGCACCGGACCGAGCAGCTCTACGCGGAAGAGCAGCGTGTCGCCCGGCACAACCTTATGACGGAACTTCACGTCATCGATCTTGAGGAAATAGGTCGACCACTTCTCGGGTTCGTCGAGCTGGCTGAGCACGAGCAGTCCACCGCACTGTGCCATGGCCTCGATCTGCAGCACGCCGGGCATGACGGGCTCATCGGGGAAGTGACCTTGGAAGAAAGGTTCATTGGCAGTGACGTTTTTCACGCCGACGATGCTCGTTGCTCCCATGGCTACAATCTTATCTACAAGTTGCATGGGATAACGGTGGGGAAGCAGCTGACGGATATGAATGTTGTCGAGCAGCGGCTCCTCATTGGGATCGTAGATAGGGGCCTGCACCTCATGCTTTCTAATTTCCTTACGCATCAGACGTGCGAACTTGTTGTTGATGGTATGACCGGGGCGTGTGGCAATGATGCGTCCCTTGATGGGCTTGCCGATCAAGGCCATGTCACCAATGATGTCAAGGAGCTTATGGCGCGTGCATTCGTTGTCCCACATGAGTGGCTTGTGCTGGATATATCCAATTTTTGCAGCGTCGATATGCGGTACTTTCAACAGATCTGCAAGTTTGTCGAGCTGAGCCTGCTCCTCCGGCTTCTCATAGATGACGATGGCATTGTCCAAGTCGCCACCCTTGATGAGGTTGGCTTTGAGCAAAGGCACGATGTCACGCACGAAAACGAAAGTGCGGGCTGGCGCGATCTCCTCGGCATAGTTCTCCATCTTGTCGAGTGTGGCGAACTGGCTGGAAATGAACTTAGAGGGGAAGGAGCACATGGCCGTGATGGAGAAATCTGTATCCGGGAGAATGGTGATGCATGAGCCGCTCTCGTCGTCCTTGATTTCTATCTTTTTGCGGATAATATAATAGTCTTTTGGTGCACTCTGCTCTACGATGCCCACCTTTTTGATTTGCTCGACATACATGGCAGCCGAACCGTCGAGAATGGGAAATTCGGGACCATTGACCTGTATGAGGCAGTTGTCAATGCCCATTGCATAAAGGGCAGACATGCCGTGCTCAACAGTAGAGACACGTACGTCTCCCTGCTGCAGAACGGTGCCACGCTCTGTATTGCCGACGTTTTCGGCAATTGCTTCGATAGTGGGCTGTCCTTCCAGGTCGATGCGTTGGATTCTATAGCCGGTGTTTTCCGGTGCGGGATTGAAAGTCACCGTGAGGCTCAGACCAGTGTGCAGTCCCTTACCAAAGAGAGAGAAACTGCCGCCAAGCGTTTTTTGCTTTTCTGTATCCATCTTTATTGTGTTGCTTAACGATCAAGCGTATAAAGCTCTGTTGAGGTTATTTTACTTATTATTATGTAAGTTTATGTAAGTCTGCTGTTTTATGACTTCTTCTTTAGTTCTTCCACTTCTTTCTGCAATGCGTTCAGCTGCTTGTAGATTTCCGGAAGTCTTTGGAACAGTGCCTGACTCTTGAAATAGGCGAACTGAGGCATTGGTGGAGTGCCAATCAGTGTCTGGTTGGATTTGAGGGAAGATGGAGCACCGGACTGGGCACCCAGCAGCACTTTGTCGCCGATGGTGATATGTCCGGAGACACCGACTTGTCCGCCAAACATGCACCATTGTCCTACTTTGGTAGAGCCAGCCACACCGACCTGTGCTGACATCACGGTGTTCTCTCCAATGTCGGTATTGTGGGCGATCTGCACAAGGTTGTCGAGCTTCACGCCTTTTCTGACGAAAGTAGAGCCCATCGTTGATCTGTCGATGCAAGTATTAGCACCGATTTCTACATTATCCTCAATGGTGACGATGCCGATCTGAGGAATCTTGTCGTACTGGCCAGTCTGAGCGTTGGGAGCGAAGCCGAAGCCATCGGCACCGATGACACTGCCCGAATGGATGGTGACATTGTTGCCAAGCTTGCAGTCGTGATAGATGCTCACCTGAGGATAGATCAGACAGTTGTCGCCAAGAGTGGCATTGTCCATGATGGTCACATTGGGATAGATCTGTGAGCCGTCGCCGATGGTTACACCGTCTGCGATATAAGCAAAGGCTCCCACGTAGACATCCTTTCCGATTTTGGCCTTAGGAGATACGAAGGCCAGGGGATCGATGCCATGCTTCTTGGGCTTGGCTGCCTCGTAGAGCTGTAATAACCGGGCTACACAGTCGCGTGCGTTGTCTACGCGAATGAGCGTGGGGGCTACCGGACGGTCGATGCTTATCTGTGAGTCTACCAAAACAATGGTGGACTTGGTATCATATAAATAGTGGATATACTTGGGATTGGCTAAAAAGGAAATAGAGCCTGCTGTGCCCTCCTCTATCTTGGAAAAGGTGTGCACGCTGGCGTTCTCGTCTCCTTCAATAGTGCCCTGTACAAACTGAGCTATTTGCTTTGCGGTAAATTCCATCTTCTAATAGGATTGAAACATTTCTGCAAATATAATAAATTATTCTCGAATCTTTGAAGATAGGCTGAGTTTTTGTGCATTTTAGATAAAAAAAAGCGCACTAATTGCACATTAGTACGCCTTTTGTGAAATAAAAATGAGGCTCTGCTTGAACGAGCAATGCGTTTTTGCTTATCCGATTTTAGACAGTTCCACCTCCATTTGCTGTTGCAAATCTTTGGCTTTCTCTGCCGAGGCTTGGGCGAAGTTTTCGTCATGTCCGGCATAGATGATGCCACGGCTGGAATTGACCAGAAGTCCACAGTCTTTGATGATGCCATATTTGCAAACTTCCTGAAGTGAGCCTCCCTGTGCGCCAACGCCTGGAACAAGAAGGAAATGGTTGGGAGCTACTTTGCGGATGTCCTGGAACATCTGTCCTTGTGTGGCTCCTACGACGTACATCATGTTGTCCTCATTACCCCACTGCTGTGATTTCTTCAGCACTTTCTCGAACAGGCGCTTGCCCTCCTTGTCCTCTGTGAGCTGGAAATCATGGCTGCCCTTGTTGCTTGTCAGCGCAAGCAATACCACCCACTTGCCTTTGTACTCAAGGAAAGGAGTAACGCTGTCCTCACCCATATAGGGAGCTACTGTGAGGGCATCGACATTGTATTCTTCAAAAAAGGTGCGCGCATACATGGCTGAGGTGTTGCCGATGTCGCCGCGTTTAGCATCAGCGATGATGAAATGGTCGGGATAGAACTTCTGAAGATACTCTACTGTACGCTCGAAAGACATCATGCCCTTGACACCCAGACATTCGTAGAATGCCAGATTAGGCTTGTAGGCAACGCAGTAGGGTGCTGTGGCGTCGATGATCTGCTTGTTGAAGAAGAAAATCGGATCTTCTTCTTGCTGGACGCATTCCGGCATCTTGCGGATGTCGGGATCCAAGCCTACACAGAGAAATGTTTTCTTTTGGAATATCTGTTCGATTAATTGCTTACGGTTCATGGTCTGTCGTTTATGAACAATTATCTGTTTACTTTTTACTAATTATCAGATTGCTGTTGCCAGTGATCGATTAGCTATAATACCTTGTCGGCTGCTGACCGCTCTATGCAGCCTATAACTCGTTCTCCTTCAGTTTTTCGGCATTTTCAGCCACGGTGAGATGGTCGATCATGTCTTGGATGTTGCCGCCGAGAAATCCTTGCAGGTCGTGAATGGTGTAACCGATACGATGATCAGTGACACGCCCCTGTGGAAAATTGTATGTACGGATCTTGGCACTGCGGTCACCAGTAGATACCAAAGAACGGCGGCGGCTGGAGATGTCGTCGACGTATTTCTGGTGCTCGTGATCATATATATATGTATAGAGACGGCTCAATGCTCGTTCCTTATTCTTTGGCTGGTCACGCGTCTCGGTACATTCGATGAGAATTTCTTCTACCTCACCCGTGTTGGGGTTCTTCCAAGGATAGCGCAGACGGACACCGGAACTCACCTTGTTGACGTTCTGACCTCCGGCACCACTGGAACGGAACGTATCCCACTTGATGTCTCCTTCGTTGATGTGGACTTCAAACTTCTCTGCTTCCGGGAGCACGGCGACTGTGGCGGCAGAAGTATGCATACGGCCCTGTGTCTCTGTTGCGGGGACACGTTGCACGCGATGCACACCACTCTCATATTTCAATGTGCCATAGACATTGTCGCCACTCACGGCGAAGTCTATCTCCTTGTATCCGCCAACGGCTCCTTCCGAGACACTTGTCACGCTGACGGTCCAGCCTTTCGACTCACAGTATTTTTTGTACATGTTGAAGAGATCGCCGGCAAAGAGGGCAGCCTCGTCGCCACCGGCACCTGCACGGATCTCCATCTGCACGTTTTTCGCGTCTTCCGGATCTTTCGGTACAAGAGCAATCTTGATATCTTCTTCCAACTGCGGCTTAAGATTTTCATTCTCTGACAACTCTTCGCGAGCCATCTCTTTCATGTCGGGATCTTTCTCGTTTGCCAGTATGTCTTTGGCTTCCTTGATGGCATTGAGACAGTCAATGTATCTCTTGCGTGCCTTCATGATGTCGTCGAGATCCTTATACTCCTTAGTGAGTTTTACATAACGTTGTTGATCGGCTATGACGGCGGGGTCGGTGATAAGCGTGCTGACTTCCTCATAGCGAGCCTCTAAACCGTCGAGCTTCTCCAATATGCTGTTGTTTTCTGGCATAAATCGTCTTATAGTTTAATATTCATACGCTTGTTTCTTAAAAGCAAGCGTTGGATTTAATATTCAAACGTTCCGAATTCTGACTTGATGGTCAGCGAGCGCTTGCCTTCTTCGATGTGTCCGATGACCTGGGCATCGATGTTGAAGCTCTTGCTCACAGCGATGACCTGATCCGCAACTTCCGGACGGACGTAGATCTCCATGCGGTGTCCCATGTTGAAGACCTGATACATCTCTTTCCAGTCTGTGCCGGAGCAGTCGTGAATGGTCTTGAAGAGTGGGGGCACTGGGAACATGTTGTCCTTCACCACCTTGCAGTTCTCGCCTACGAAGTGCAGTACTTTGGTCTGAGCGCCACCGGTGCAGTGCACCATACCGTGAATCTCGGGGCGTAGCTCATCTAAGAGCTTCTTGATGACGGGAGCGTATGTGCGGGTAGGAGAGAGAACCATCTGACCGGCATTCACCGGCACACCTTCAATCTTGTCGGTGAGGTGGTATTTCCCGCTATACACCAGTTCGTCAGGTACGGCATGGTCATAGCTCTCGGGATATTTCTCAGCCAGATACTTTGCAAAGACATCGTGACGGGCACTTGTCAATCCGTTGCTGCCCATACCGCCATTGTACTGATGCTCATAAGTAGCCTGCCCCGTGGAACTGAGCCCCACGATGACATCGCCCGGACGGATGTTGGCATTGTTGATGACATCCTTGCGTTTCATTCGGCACGTGACGGTAGAGTCAACGATGATGGTACGTACCAAGTCACCGACATCTGCAGTTTCACCACCCGTGGGCCAGATGCCGATACCCATGCCGCGCAGTTCCGCAAGCAGCTCGTCAGTGCCGTTGATGATAGCACTAATGACCTCACCGGGGATCAACATTTTGTTGCGACCAATGGTGCTTGACACGAGGATGTTGTCTACAGCACCCACACAGAGCAGATCGTCAGTGTTCATGACGATAGCGTCTTGTGCAATTCCCTTCCAAACGCTCAGATCACCTGTCTCCTTCCAATAGAGATAGGCCAAAGAAGACTTTGTGCCCGCGCCATCAGCGTGCATGATATTGCAGTATTCCGGATCGCCGCCGAGGATGTCGGGGATGATCTTGCAGAAAGCTTGGGGGAAGATGCCTTTGTCGATGTTCTTGATAGCGTTGTGCACATCTTCCTTTGCGGCACTGACGCCTCGCATCATGTATCGATTATTCATTTTTCAATCGTGAGTCTTGAGTGATAATAATATAATAATGTGTGGTATTATAGAATCTTGAGGATGACGGTGCCTTATCTTTCGTCATTCCAGAACTGCCAGCTGGCGAAAGCCTGGAGCAGGAGCATCTCCAGTCCGTTTTTCACTACAGCACCACGCTCTTTGCCTTTCTTCATAAACAGCGTCTCGTCAGGATTGTAGATGAGGTCGTAGAGAAGCGTGTGGGTGTCCATGACGTCGTAGGGGAGGTTGGGACATTCGTCAGCGTGAGGGTACATGCCGCAGGGCGTGCAGTTGACGATCACGTTATACTCCTTAATCGTGTCTGCAGTGATGTGACTGTACTCAATGGTCCCCGGCTTTTCGTATCGGCTGACTTTCATCGTCTGCAATCCAAGCGACTTCAAGCCGAAGTCAATGGCTTTCGACGCACCGCCGGTACCGAGGATGAGCGCTTTCTTATGAAAATGCTCTAATAGCGGCTCGATGCTCTGTGTGAATCCGATGACATCGCTGTTGAAGCCCTTAAGAATGGTTTTCTTGTTCTTATGGGTGACTTTGATGACATTGACTGCACCGATCTCACGAGCTTCGGGCGAGAGAGAGTCGAGATAGCTGATGACCTTCTCTTTATAGGGAATCGTGACGTTGAGTCCTCTTAGTTCAGGATTGGAGTCAAGAATCTCGGGTAGTTCCTCGATCGTGGGGATCTCAAAGTTTTCGTACGTAGCGTCTATGTTCTCGTTTTGGAACTTCTCATTGAAATAACTGATGGAGAAGGAGTGTCCAAGAGGGTAGCCTATCAGTCCGTATTTGTCCATTGTGCAGCTGGTGTTACTTGTTTGACGTGATGGTTATTTTTCGGCGAAGTACAGAGTGCATATTCCGAAGGTCAGTCGCCGGAAGGAGACCTTGGAGAAGCCGGCCTTTTGCAGGATGTCCATCATCTGTTCTCCCTGTGGGAAAGCCTCGATGGTGGCCGTGAGATAGCTGTATGCGCTCTTGTCTTTAGAGATGATGCTGCCATAGACTGGCAGGAAGGTGTGGGAATAGAGCTTGAAGCACTGCTTCATGGGGAAGTGTACGGGCTCGGTAAGCTCAGCGATGCTCAGATGCCCCCCCTTCTTCAATACCCGGCACATCTCGCGCAGTCCCTGGTCGAGATTCTGAAAGTTTCTGATGCCAAAGGCCGCTGTGACAGCATCGAAAGTGTTGTCGGGAAATGACAGATGCATGCAGTCTTCCTTTTGGAAAGAGATGATGCTTTCCAGTCCTGCCGCTTTCACTTTCTGTCGTCCTACGTTCATCATCCCTTCCGAGATGTCGGCACCGATCAACTCCTGTGGTTTGAGCATTCGGGCAGAGAGTATGGCAAAGTCGCCTGTACCCGTTGCCACGTCAAGGACGGAACTGGGATGGAAAGGCGCAAGGGCCTTGATAGCCTTGCGTCTCCATCCTTTGTCTATATTCCATGACAGTCGGTGATTGAGGGTGTCGTAGTTGTCGGCGATGTTGTCGAACATCACCTCTACGAGTTGCCCTTTGTCACCTTTGCCATCGTAGGGCTTAATGCGCTCTTGTTTGTACATTCCTGATGCGTTGAGCTTTTACTTGCGTGTTGCGAGATAGTTCTTCACATTGCGCTCGATGCGTGCAGCAATGTCGCCTTCCTCAGCAGCCTTGTCGAATTTCTCACCCGTGATGTGCTCATAGAGCTCGATGTATCTCTCCGATACACTCTCGGCATACTCGTCGGTGATCTCCGGCATGGTCTGTCCAGGCTGGTTCATGAAGTTGTGCTCGATGAGCCACTGTCTTACGAACTCCTTAGAGAGCTGGCGCTGAGGCTCGCCCTTTGCCAGACGCTCCTCGTAGCCGTCGGCATAGAAGTAGCGGCTGGAATCCGGTGTGTGGATTTCGTCGATGAGATAGAGTTTGCCGTCGCGCTTGCCAAATTCATATTTGGTGTCGACGAGGATCAGGCCATGTTTAGCGGCAATCTCCTGTCCGCGCTGGAAGAGCTTGCGTGTCCAGTCCTCGATGACAGCATAGTCCTCGGCTGAGACGATACCCTGCTTGATGATCTCCTCGCGGGAGATGTTCATGTCGTGACCTTCGTCGGCCTTGGTGGTAGGAGTGATGATGGGCTCGGGGAAGCGCTCGTTCTCGTGCATACCTTCCGGCAATTTCACGCCACAGAGCTCACGGCATCCGTCTTTGTAAGCGCGCCAAGCAGAACCGGTGAGGATAGAACGGATGATCATCTCCACACGGAAGCCTTCGCATTTCAGTCCCACGGTGACCATTGGATCGGGTGTTGCCAGTTTCCAGTTAGGGCAGATGTCGGCCGTCTGGTCAAGGAACTTGGACGCAATCTGGTTCAGCACCTGACCCTTGAAAGGAATACCTTTGGGCAAGACCACGTCGAATGCTGAGATACGGTCTGTTGCGACCATAACGATGAGGTCATCGTTGATGTTGTAAACGTCGCGTACCTTGCCATGGTAAACGCTTTTCTGTCCTTCGAAATGGAAATCGGTATGAGTTAAAGCTTTCATAATAGTATGAATATAAAAAGTGTTTTATGAAATGTCTTCTATGTGTAAGGGGGAAATATCAGTTTTCGGTGAAATCACCTGTGCCGATGATGGTCAGCTCTTGCCCGTCGCCGTTGCTTTCAAGAGAGTCTCTTCTTTGTCTCTCTGCCCGTTTCCGGTGCTCTTCCTCCTGGCGTTTGTCGTAAGCCTCATAAGCGTTGACGATGCGGGTGACGAGTTGGTGGCGGACGATGTCTTTCTTGGTGAGTTCGATGACGGAAATGCCTTCCACTCCTTTCAGTATTCTCAGCGCTTCTTTCAATCCGCTCTTGTACTCCTTGGGCAGGTCGATCTGTGTCATATCACCCGTGATAATCATCTTGGTATTCCATCCCATGCGGGTGAGAAACATCCTGATCTGTGCCGTCGTAGTGTTTTGAGCCTCGTCGAGGATGACAACGGCGTCGCTGAGTGTGCGACCACGCATAAAGGCGAGTGGAGCGATCTGTATGATGTGCTTCTCCATCAGATCGCTGAGTCTTGTGGCGGGAAGCATATCCTGCAAGGCGTCGTAGAGCGGTTGCAGATAGGGATCGATCTTGTCTTTCATGTCACCGGGGAGGAATCCCAGCTTTTCTCCGGCTTCCACTGCTGGTCGACTGAGGATGATGCGCTTGATGGCTTTCTCTTTCAGTGCTTTCACGGCGAGTGCAATGCTCAGATAGGTCTTGCCCGTTCCGGCTGGTCCTACGGCAAAGATCATGTCGCTCTTGTTGAAAGCATCGATGAGTCGTTGCTGGTTTTCGGATCTGCTCTTGATGGGGCGCCCCGAGATGCTGTAAACAAGTACGTCTTTTACGGCATCAGCTTTGGTCTGTCGTCCTTTGATGATGTCGAGAATGTCCTCGTCTGTGATGGAGTTGTACTTCACCACATGCTTTCTCATCTTCTCGATGTCTTCTTCGAAACGGGCCATGTCTTCCTCGTCTCCAAGCACGCGCACGACATTATCCCGCGCAACGATACGCAACTTGGGGAAGAGAGCCTTCAGCATTTGCAGATGTGCGTTGTTGACTCCGTAAAATACGACGGGGTCGATATCCTCGAGTACGATATGTTTTTCTATCAATGTATGTCTTTTAAGTACGTAATATATTACACTGCAAAATTACAATAAAATACCGAGAAAAGACAGATTAAAGGCAAAAATATGTTTTCAAGGCTCACGATTTCTTCTTGTTTGTTTTGATATTCTTCTGATTTGTGTTATTTTTGCATGTGAAATGAGAATCACGAAGAAAAGATACCTGCAAAGTTTTCTGATTGTCACGGTGGTGTTGGCCATCGTGCGTCTGCTGTTTCCTTCTGTCGCAAAAGACCGTGCGGCACAGACTGCCGTGCGGGAGAAAGAGTCGGTGGACAGTGTGGAGATGCGGTCAGATACTGCGCATGACGGGCAGACTGCTGCTGTGACAAAAGTAAGTGATGCTGACGCAGATACAGATAAAGTAGTTTTGGAAGGAACCTATCTGAGTAAGTTGGCACCATCGCCAATACCTCCTTTGCGTTATCCGGCAGGTGTCTCTCCTTTTTTCAAGTCTGACGGTTCGTTACGCCACACACCTATTTATAGTGTACCCGGCTATCAGCGTACCTTCGAGGATCAGCAAGACGTACAACTTGTGTCTGCCAGTAAGTGGGGAATCCAACCTGTGCAGAACCGTGAGGAGGCTGTCAGGCGCAAGTCCGGACTGGTGTTCGTTGGGAGCAATCCTTATGTCTATATTGACAAGCTTCATAGCAGCATTCCCTATTTGGTTCCCCGTGCGTCCATTCTTTTACAAGATATAGGCCGCAGCTATTTCGACAGCCTGACGATGAAGGGCATTCCCTTGCATAAGATTATTGTCACCAGTGTGCTTCGGTCCAAGGATGATGTGGAGCGTCTGCGCGGACATAATGGTAATGCCACGCAAAACAGCTGTCATCTCTATGGTACCACCTTCGATGTCTGCTACAACCGCTACAAGACCGTTGAGCCGCCCGGGGAGCAGCGACGTGCCGTGCGCAACGACACGCTGAAGTATATCCTGGCGGAAGTGCTTCGTGACATGCGCGAGGAAAAGCGCTGCTATGTTAAGTATGAGGTCAATCAGGGATGTTTCCACATCACTGTGAGATAGTGATGTGGAAAGTATCAATCCATTCTGTTCATATAGTCTTCGTATGAGAATTTGCGGAGCATCTCCAGTTTACCATCAGGCCGCGCCAGCATGAGAGAGGGGTGGGAGATGCCGTTGAACATTGTCGTCTTCACTGTGGTGTAGTGGATCATATCCTCAAAGACGATGTTCTCGCCTACCTGCAGCTCATGGTCAAACTTCCAATAGCCCATAAAGTCACCGCTAAGACAGGAATCGCCTCCGAGCCGATAGACATGTGGGGCATTCTCTGCTGGGTAGAGACCTTCGGCATCGGTGCCAATGCTTTCTGCAAAACGCACTTGTGGCTGATATGGCATCTCCAGACAGTCGGGCATGTGGCATGTGAAGCTGACGTTGAGAATTGCTGTGCGGATGCCATGGTTCTCAACAATGTCGACCACTTGACTCACCAAAGGTCCGGTCTGCCATAGGAAAGCACTGCCTGGCTCCAATATCAGTTTTAAGTGTGGGTGGCGTTTGTGGAAGCCATTCAGGATGTTGATCAGCAACTCTGTGTCGTAGTCTTTGCGAGTCATCAGATGTCCGCCGCCAAAGTTGATCCATTTGAGCTGTGAGAGCCATCTGTCAAACTTCTCTTCTATATGGGCGAGTGTGCGCTGAAAGGCATCGGCTCCACTCTCGCAATGACAGTGACAATGAAATCCTTCGATGTCTTTCGGTAACTCTTCCGGCAATTGGTCGGCGGTGACACCAAAGCGTGATCCCGGTGCGCAAGGGTTGTAGAGCAGGGTCTCTACCTCACTGTATTCCGGATTGACGCGTAGGCCGAGGCTGATCTCTGGGTTGGCGCTTCTGGCTTTGGCTGCGAAACCTTGATATTGGCTCAGTGAGTTGAAGATGAGATGACTGGAGTAGTGCGCGATCTCAGCGATGTTGTCATCGGTATATCCAGGACTGAATGTGTGGACACGACTCCCGAACTTCTCGTAGCCGAGTCTTGCTTCGTAGAGCGAACTGGCGGTTGTTGCGGGGATGTATTCCCGGAAAATAGAAAATGTCTTCCAAAGAGCGAAGGCCTTGAAAGCGAGAATAATCGTTGTGTCGGACCGTCGGGCTACATCGCTGATGAGTTCGAGATTTTTGCGCAAGCGTTGCTCTTCGAGCACGTAGGCGGGGTGATGGAGTTGGCTAAAAGTCTGCAAATCTACCTTCATATATCAATTTTTTAATGCAAAGATACGTTTTATTTTCCAATATTATTGTGAGTGTGACAGAAAATTCCTACATTTGCATCATCAAAGGCAATGACCATTACACTTTTGTTATATAAACGCTAAACAAGATGAGTGAAAAAAACTCTTTTTTGGTTTTCTCGGGTACAAAGACGAGATACCTTGCAGAAAAGATTTGTGCCAGCTTGGGTTGCCCATTAGGCAATTTAGTCATTACGCGCTTCTCTGATGGTGAGTTTGCAGTGAGCTACGAGGAGTCGATCCGCGGTCGTGACGTTTTCTTGGTGCAGAGCACCTTTCCGAATTCTGACAACCTTATGGAGTTGTTGTTGATGATTGACGCTGCCAAGCGTGCATCCGCACGCCACATTATTGCAGTGATTCCTTATTTTGGTTGGGCACGTCAGGATCGCAAGGACAAGCCGCGTGTGAGCATTGGAGCCAAGCTTGTCGCCGACTTGCTGAGTGTGGCAGGCATTGACCGTCTGATCACGATGGATCTGCACGCTGATCAGATCCAGGGCTTCTTCAATGTGCCTGTTGATCACCTCTATGCTTCCGGTGTGTTGCTTCCCTATCTGCAAAGTTTGCATCTGAAGGATCTCGTGATTGCATCTCCTGATGTAGGTGGTTCTAAGCGTGCCAACACGTTTGCCAAGTATCTGGGCTGTCCGCTGGTGCTGTGCAATAAGACAAGAGCACGTGCCAATGTGGTGGAGAGCATGCAGATCATCGGTGACGTGAAGGGCAAGAACGTAGTGCTTGTCGATGATATGGTTGACACTGCCGGTACCATTACCAAGGCTGCTGATCTGATGATGGAGCATGGCGCACTGAGTGTGCGAGCTTGTGCTTCGCATTGCGTCATGAGTGGCCCGGCCAGTGAGCGTGTCGAGAACTCTGCTCTTGAAGAGATTGTTTTCACAGACTCTATCCCTTACACACAGCGTTGTCATAAGGTGAAGCAGCTCAGCGTGGCTGATATGTTTGCCGAGACCATTCGCCGTGTGGTCAACAATGAGAGCATCTCCTCTCAGTATCTGGTATAATAGAAGACGAGCTTCGTCAAAGATCATAAAAAAGCTCCTGCCAAGTTGGCGGGAGCTTTTTTACACTTTTGTATAGGAGGCGCCTCAGAGAAGGCAGGGGATGCCATGATATGAAGCAAATAAAAAGTGCCAACTTTCTACTTGCACCATATATCCAAGTGTATATTTATGAAAATAATCTTTGACCGCTTGCAAAATGATAGAAGCCGGATAGATTCTCTCCTTGAATTCTGGTGTTTGGCTGAGTTTTCATTTACTCATTCTGCTCCTCAGCTTTAATCAGTATGGAGTAGTATTGCCTTTTCATTCCTTTCTTCAGGCATATGTATCTCAGCTTGCAGCACTGGCACTTCTATGGGTAGGACCTGAACTGTGTTCTGGCGTTGCCCTTTCCTTGTATCTGAGGCCCGACTTGCTTATCTTGAGGTGACCTGCCGGACAGCACATCGTCCACATTCTTGTCTTCCTCCGTGGTACCCAGGTTTTCTGCTCCACGCCATTCGTCTTTTCCCCAGAGGTTATTTGGGCGGCTGTAACTATCAATTCGAACGTGATGGTCAGATGGTTCTTGTAGCCGAAGAAGTCTCCGCTCTCCTCGGATTATGTTCTCTCCAGGCATTAGTGCCAGCCCCCGACATCGTGAAGTGATCCAATGCTTCTACTTTATCTTGTTTTCCTCCTTACCATCCTTTTAAACGCCTGGCGATGGAATTTCTCCTCAGCCTTGATGACGGCAAGCACCTTGCCGGGAGAGAGTATCTTGCAGAATTTCAGATGATACTCCTGCTGAATCCTCTTCATCTCCACCTCTATCTTGTCGCACTCTTTGATGGCCTTGAGACTCGCCGCGTCGTCGCTCGTGTCGGTATGGGCGTAGAATCTCATCTTGCCGAACAGCGCACGCTGCTTGTTCAGCATCTCCCTGAACAGAGGGAAGAAGCGTGAAGCCTCCATCGGCGTCAGCCCCGCCTCCGTGGTGATGAACTGCTCCATGTCCGCCTCAAACTTCGCGGGATTGAAACGGGGCGGCTGTGGTGGTTGCGCAAAGGCGACCAGAGACAGGAGTATGGTCACCATCAATAGTGCTAATCGCTGCTTCATATTCTTCATTCTGTGTTGTCTCCTCTCGTTATTGAGCATCCGCCATGTAGGCATACATGTCGTTGGTGTCTGTCATCGTGTAGTCAGCCATCTGGTCAAAGCCCGACCAGGTACTTGTCTGTACGTGCTGACTAGTGGCTGTGACAGGCTGTTGCGTCATCTTCCCGTTGCCCAAATGCAGGAAGAAAAAAGCCAGACAAGCCGCGCTGACGCTCCCCGCCGACCACAGCAGGGCTGGGCGGTGCCACCAGGACTTGTGCTGGCGCAAGGGCACGACGGTGGCTGTGGGCTTCTTCGGTTGCTCCGGCAGCTGCATCTCCAACTGCTTGGCAAAGTCCTCGAAATAGTGGTCAGGAACCCTAAACGGATTCTCATGGCCAAGATGCGCCTCGATATATCTTTCGTCCTTATCCATATTTAATGATCCCCTATGATTATTTATCAACTCAAAATTAATGGTTTCTATGATATTACTATGATTAAGACGTATCAAATCTCAGATTGTTTAATCACCGCAGCGATTTTTTTCACGGCAAGGTGATAGCTGGCCTTCAAGGCACCCTCACTGGTTCCCAACACCTTGCTGATCTCGGAGTACTTCATGTCGTCGTAGTATCTCATGCAAAACACCGTGCGCTGCACATCGGGCAGCAAGGCGATGGCGGCTTGCAAAAGGCTCTGCAACTTGTCGCCGTCGAAATAGCTGTCGGCCATCAGTTGCCGTGAGGCCGAAAGCAGTGCCTCGTCGCCGGCTTCCGGCACATTCCGCTGACGTCGGAGAAAGTCCAAAGCCTCGTTAACAGCAATCCGATAGAGCCATGTCGAGAGTTTTGCTTCCCCCCGGAAAGAATCCAACTTGTTCCATGCTTTCAGAAAAGTGTTCTGCAAGACATCGTTGGCATTGTCATGGGTCAGCACCATACGTCGGATCTTCCAGTACAGCGGTTCACTATATAGCGCGACCATTTTGGAAAAGGCAGCCCGACAGGAAGAGGGATCTGTCAGCTCCCTCGTCAGTTCGCGGTCCTCGTTTTTTGGAAAATGATCTTGTTGCCCCATGATATTGTTTTTGTTAAAGGGTAGTCTCCTTCCAGTAGTTCGCCAGCCACGCCGCCATCACCTGGTCGTAGCCATAGACGTCGTCGTAGCATTGCAGGATGCCATTGGCCGACGGCCATAGCGTGAAGTAAGTGATGAAGATCGGCACCCTCGGCTCCACCTTCACCCGTCCGACGAGCATGTCTCTTTTCAGCGTGTCGGCGACAGCCAGCTGCTCATCCGAGAGATCCTCCTTCTTCTTGCCTAAAGGCGACACGTCGGCCTGCATCGAGTAGGCAATCTTCTCTGCCATCTTGCTCTGTCCGTCGCCTAAGAGGAACAGCGCCAGCTCGTAGGGATGCTCCACCCTCACGCATCCGTGGCTCACTCCCCGGTCCTCCTGCTGGAAGACGCCACGAGAGGAAGTATCATGGAGATAGATCGAGAAATCGTTGTTGAACCGGAAGATTATGCGCCCCAAGGCATTGCCCTCCCCACCCTCTTGGATGACGAGATAGTCGCCGCTCTCCAGCATGGCACGGTTGCACTGCGACACGGGGATGTCGCGGCCCGTAGCGCGCTCACGGATGAAATAGTGCTTGCTGAGGAAATAGCCGGTGCTCAACCTGTGGGCAATGCTCTTCTTGACAATGCTCTTTGGGATGATCCACTGCGGATTCACGTCCATGCAATAGATATAACTCGACAGCAGCGGCGTCTTCGTCTCCAAAGATCCTGATGCCACCCGCATCGTCAACGACTCGTCTCCATTCACCGCCCAAAGATGATAAGCCGGGATGTTGACCAGCACGAAACGCCGGTGCTTATGGGGATAGTCGCTCAACCGCCACCGGCATCGCTCCATATTGATCAGCAGGTGCAGGGCACCGTATTTCTGTCGCATCGCCTTATCGAGATAGGTGCGACGCAAACGGAGATAATAAGGGTCAGAGGGATTCACGCTGTTCAGGAACGCCGGGAGGCTGTCGGGCTGTACGGCGCGCAAAGCCTGCTGGAAGAAAGCCCGGTCGGGATGCTCCATCTTCAAGTCGAAGAGCGTCCGATAGCCTTGAGCCTGCGAATCTGTATTTCTGAGATCCAGCCGGTTGAAGACATCTGTGGGATTGACAAAGCCAAAGCGTTGCCCGCAGACATAGCGGAGATAAGCCTTGGTGAGGTTATATTCCAGTCGGGCCGCCACCTTGCTTGCCGTGTTGCGCTTGTCGAAGTCGAGCGACCTCATTCGCTGCAGGTCTCTTCTGATCTGCGGCATCCGGAACTTTGCCTCGCTGAAGCCGATGCTGTCCACTTCCTGCAAGTGAGCCAACAAAGTGTCGGCACGGCTGTCCACGCCTTTCCTGCTGATCCAAACGAGGGGGCGGTGACGCAGATAATAGCCTTTCACCCTACGGTCCACCAACATCGAGTCGTCGTCGTTGCGGATCATAGAGTCCAGCGCTTCCTTCACCTTAAAACTGGTAATGTGTTCTTCACGTTGACGCAGTCCATCATAGTACGATAGCGTCAACTCCGTATTCGGGTTAGGCACATGCTCACGGCATGAGCCCAACAAAATAGCGAAAAGACAAATAATTCCTATACGTCCTTTCATCAGTCATCATTCCCTCTCTAAGATTATCTGAGGGCAATCTTTCTCACTACATTTCCAACCTTCACAATGTAGCAGCCTTGCGGCAAGTTGAGATGATAGCTCTTGTCCGAGCCGTCGACCCGGATATTCATCACTTTCACGCCCGTCACATTATAGATAGACAAGGTCTGCCCTGCGGCACCGGTCACGCGCAGTACCGACTCGCCGACGAGGGAAATGGTGATGGACTGGAAGTCGCTCTCCACCCTGTCCATATCAGGAACGGTAGAGATGGCCCAGCTTTTGTTTGCCCCACCCAACAGGGCAACAAGAACCATGCAAGAGACAAGTAGATATTTCTTCATACGCGTATGTTTTCTTCTTCTTGCAAAGATAAACGTTTTAAGCTACATACCGCAATATCTTATTGTGTATTTAGGATTTTTTAATAGCAGAATATCCTCTATTTTGATCAGACCTTGTCCAGAATCAGACTGAACAGATAGTCCGAGAGGCGGTTGAGATAGATGCGGATCACATCGGGGAAACTCATTTGTCGATTCAGCGTCACAAAGCGGCGCTCGCAAGTGCGTGCCTTAGCACGGGCAAGGTGCAGGGTAGCGTCGGCAACATTCCGCCCCGGAAGCAAGAACGTGAAATGGCGATGACGGCCCACCTCCGCGATATGCGCCTCCATCTTGTCGATGGTCTGCTGCAAAGCCCGCAAGGTATCCGGCTCAGCCTTGCCATTGCTGGCCGCGATCGTCATGACACTCGTGAGCTGACGCTGCAACGACTCAAAGGGCTCCCGCTCCCCACTCTGCGCTTTGCAGAGTCCGAGGAGAGCGTTGAGTTCATCCATCTCTCCGTTGAGCTCGATCCTCAGGTCGTCTTTTTCCACCCGTTCTCCAGTGTAGAGCGACGTCGTTCCGTGGTCTCCCGTCTTGGTTGTGATAATCATATAACTCAGTATTAGCAGGTTAAAAATCAAATAATAAAGTCTTCTTAGTGCCGCTTGCCCAAGACGACATACACGATCACCGGCGCACCGATGAGTGGCGTGATGGCGTTGAGAGGCAGCACCTCTCCGCTTCCCGGCATCGTGGTGAAGATGTTGCAGAGCAAGGCGATGGCACCGCCACACAAGATCGTCACCGGCAACAGCCGTCGATGGTCGCTCGTGCCAATCATCAGCCGGGCGATATGCGGTACCGCCAAGGCGAGAAAAGCGATCGGACCGCAGTAGGCTGTCACCACAGCAGTGAGCAGACCGGTAAGCAACAACAGCAGGTCGCGCATGCGCTGCACCTTCACGCCGAGGTTGCTGGCATAGCCCTCGCCCATGAGCAGCGCGTTGAGAGGCTTGGCAAACAACAAGGAAATGGCTGTCGTGGCAATGGTCAGGCCAGCGAACAGCGGCATCTCGTCCATCGAGACACCACCAAAACTGCCCATTCCCCACACCGAGAAGACCTTCACACCCTGCTCTGAGGCAAAGAAGTTGAGCAGCGTGATCGCACTCGAAGCGACATAGCCCACCATCATGCCCAGGATGATCACCATCACGCTGTTGCGTACCATGCGGCTCGCAGCCCAGACCAGAGCCGTCACCACCATAGCTCCCACAAAGGCAGAAGCCACCGACGACAAGGCACTCAGCGCGGAAGGCAGTATAGCCACCGGAGTCAGCATGACAAGGGCTACAGCAAGACTTGCCCCGCTCGTGACACCGAAGACATCAGGCGCAGCCAAGGGATTGTGGAAAACCGTCTGTAGCAGCAAGCCACTGACGGCAAGCGCGCTACCGGCCAACAGCGCCGTGATGGCCTGCGGCAGACGAGTCTGCAAGACGATATACTCCCATGCACTCATAGACGATGGCTCGCCCAGCAGTATGCCGCCCACGGCACGCGCGGGAATATCCACGCTGCCATGAAGCAGACTCAATGCAAAAAACAGCACGATGGCAATGAACGGCACAGCCACGCTTAGGATCCATCTCCTTTGACTCATGGATTTTAATTGTTCTCCTTTCTATAATATCTCAGTTTGTCTAACTTTGCCTGAGGATGCAACAGCTGGATGAACTCACGCAACTGCCAGTCAGGACGCCAGCTCACCTCCTCAAAGTAAGGCACCACCGAGCAGTCACACACATAGATCTGTCCAGTTTTCATAGCCTTCAGCACGCTGTAGCCCCTGCATTCCTGCAACAGCGTCCGTTTGGTCAGCGGTTGCGGGCCATTGTATTTCAGAGCCCACACGTCGCTTTGTCCGGCCTTGGCGATGACTTGTTCCAGCGACAGAGGCAGGCTGCCGCTGTGCTGGTCGTCGGCAAAGGCATAGCGTGCGTGAGCATCACGGATCAATGCTGCTATCGTGCTCTTTCCGCCGGGCATATACCATACGTTGCCCGTCATCCGCTCAGTGATGATGCTTTTGCCCAATGGCAAACGGGCGGCATAGCTTTTCAAACTCTGATAAGTGCTGTCCACCACATGGAACAGCGAGTCGGCACGCTCTCCACAGTCAAACAGCCGGCCATAGTAACGCATCCACTCGGCACGTCCCAATGCCGACGTCTCCATGTAGTCGGCCGCCTGGATGATAGGGATGCCCAGGCGCGAGAGCTGTGTGATCGCGGTGTTGCCCTCATAGGGACTGATGATGATGGCGTCGGGATGCAAAGCGATAATCTTCTCCACATCGGGCGACATCGAGTTTCCACAATCCACGATCTTACCAGCCTTTGCCCGCCGCTGTATGTCGGGGATGAGGATATACTGCAAGTCGCACACGCCGACGATGCGGTCTTGCAGATGGAGATATTCCAGCAACTGACAATGTGCTGTCGTGAACACAACCACACGTCGCAATGGCTGCAAGGTGCCGTGGACCTTTCCCTTACTGTCGCCCTTGACCAGCATCCACTGCTGCAAGACCTTGCCCTGTTGCCAAGGATCCATCACGGTGACGGAAGTCCCGTCGCCCTGATCATCCATCTTTAAAAACGTGGCATACTGCAGATCGCTCTTACCCTTGGCATCCTTAGCCCGACGGTAAGAGCAACTGCTCAGCAAACAGATGCCGATGAATATAAAGAGATAACCTTTTAGAAATTTCGTCATGTGTTGATTCTCAACGTTCCCTATATATAATAAGGTGTAAGCGTAATCAATGGGTCCGTCTCCACCATGCAGTCTTCTCACGGCCTTTGACGGCTACGCTATTCAGACTCATATCTGATATGGTGATGCCACTGAAGGTCTTCACCTCAAACCGATGCTCATTACCATAATAAAGCGCCGTGAACAAGGTAGGGGTAGTGGCTTTGTATTTTACGACCTCATCAAGCGCGGAATGGAATGCACTCTTCAGATTAGCATTCTTGCAGAGATGGTCGACATAGCTCCCCATGTCGTAAAAGATAGGAGTATTGTAGCCGTCGAGCACCTGCACGCTGTCACGCTGCGACTCATCGAAGGTATAATTCTTATTGATTTCCTTCATCACCGTGGCCAGCTGGTCCACTTTTCGGCAATCGATGGCAGAAAGCGCGCCACAGGGCACAGAATAATTTGAATAGAACGAGTGGAAGCCATTGACGATAGACTCATAACGGGGAGTAGAGTTGTCCAGGTAATTCCACAAAGAATAATAAGGCATGCCCATCGCCATCACCTCAGAGGTAGAGGCGATGAGATAGTTGGTGACATCTCTCAGCTCGTATGCCACTTCGATGTTGGCCATATAGCAATCATCGAAAAGAATGTATTGTGCCTTCATGCCGGACTGCCGCAAAGCCGCCGCCAAGTCTGGAATATCGAAAGCATAGTTCATGTCGGAGGCGCTTCCGAAAAAGCGCGTAGTGGTAAATGTCGGCAGCGCATCATCAGGGACGGGATAAGCCCCTGTGCCCGTTGTCGATGGCGAAAAGCGTTTAGCCGATGAAGCGGAACGGCTCCAGTCGCTCTTATAGGTCCATCCGGTACCATGCCCGCCGACGATGAGCGCATAGTTGAGTGCGTATGCGTTTTGCTGCACGTCAGAAAACACCTCTGCCATGCCGTCGGTCGTGTCGTAGTTGTTGCCGGTGTAAGTCTTGATTGTGTTGTGCTGTATCGTTCCCGCGGAGTATTTTATCTCATACAGACTGGCCTCGCTGGGTGAAGTGGCAAAAAAGACAAGAACGCGGCCATTGATGCCTTTGTCCCTTTTGATAGCAGACTCAATGCTGTCAAGGTTTTGCTTGAGATAGGAATAGAGACTCCCTTCACTGGTAGCAGAGCCAGACCAGGGCATGAAGACGAGCACAGTCTGCGTATTGATGTCACGAACATCTACGCTATCGTCACTGCATGAGGAAAAGAGAAACGACAAAGTTCCCACGCACATGACAAGGAAAAGAAAGAGCCGATGCTTCATATAATAAACATAAAAAAGAAAAAGGCCCTACCCGATCCTACTCTGAGATGAATGGGACCGGATAGGGGAAAATTATGGATGCTTATTTAGCTTTCAAATGGCTGAGCGACTCCTTCAGCGCGGCAATTTTCTCCTCGGAGTCTTGCTGCTTCTTGCGCTCACGGGCCACGACGGCCTCTGGTGCATGGGCAATGAAGTTCTCGTTGGCGAGTTTCTTCTGAATGCCAGCCAGGAAGCCTTCAAGATGCTGGAGCTCTTTCTCCTGCTTCTCGATCTCGGCCTTCACATCGATGAGGTCACCCACCGGTACTGCATACTCCTGAGTGCCGACCATGAAGACGCTGGCGTCAGCCGACTTGTCGCTCACGGTCTCTACGCTCTCCACGTTGGCCATCTTCTTCACGATGTCGTCGTAGGCAGCATAGGGATTGGCAGCCACAGCCTGGAGCTTCAGTGCTTTCTTCGGTGCGATATTCTTCTGGTTGCGAATGGTACGCACGCCGGAGATCACCTGCTTGACCTGCTCCATCTCGTCGCAGAGCTTCTTGTCGTCGTCGTTGGGAGCTGCGATGTTGAGCGTAGCCTTCATAATGCTCTCACCATCCTTGCGGTCATAGAGGTGCTGCCAGAGCTCCTCGGTGATGAACGGCATGAACGGATGCAGCATCTTCAGCAGATCGTCGAAGAAGTGGAGCGTAGCCTGATAGGTGGCAGTGTCGATAGGCTTGCCATATTCGGGCTTCACCATCTCGAGATACCAGCTTGAGAACTCGTCCCAGAACAGACGGTAGACGGTCATCAGTGCCTCGGAGATGCGGTAGGTCTTGAACTGGTCGTCCATGATGGCGTTGACCTCTTTCATCTTGGCAGTGAACCAGGCCACAGCCTGCTTGTTGGCCTCGGGCGTAGCCAGACTGTCATCGGTCTGCCAGCCCTGTACGAGACGGAAGGCGTTCCAAATCTTGTTGTTGAAGTTACGGCCCTGCTCGCAGAGACTCTCGTCGAAGAGAATGTCATTGCCTGCCGGAGCGGAGAGCATCATACCCATGCGCACGCCGTCGGCACCATACTGCTCGATGAGCTTCAACGGGTCGGGGGAGTTGCCAAGACTCTTCGACATCTTGCGGCCGAGCTTGTCGCGCACGATACCGGTGAAGTAGACATGCTTGAACGGCATCTGCCCACGATACTCGTAACCGGCCATGATCATGCGGGCCACCCAGAAGAAGATGATGTCCGGACCCGTGACAAGGTCGGATGTCGGATAATAGTATTTGATCTCGGCATTGTCGGGATGGTTGATACCGTCGAAGACGGAGATCGGCCACAGCCAGGAAGAGAACCACGTGTCAAGGCAGTCGCTCTCCTGCTCCAGGTCAGCGGCGGTCAGCGACGCGTTCTTCTCCTGGGCGAGCTTCAAAGCCTCCTCGGCAGTCTCAGCCACGACGAAGTCGCGCTTGCCGTCGGCTGTTCTGAAGTAATAAGCCGGGATGCGGTGTCCCCACCACAGCTGACGCGAGATACACCAGTCCTTGATGTTCTCCAGCCAGTGGCGATAGGTGTTCTTGTATTTCTTAGGATAGAACTCAATGTCGTCGTCCATCACCGGCGGCAGGGCGATGTCGGCGAAGTGCTGCATCTTCAGGAACCACTGGGTGGAGAGCTTAGGCTCGATAGGCACATTGGTACGCTCGGAGAAGCCGACCTTGTTGTCATAGTCCTCGATCTTCTCCATCAGTCCGGCACTCGTCAGATCCTTGGCGATCTGCTTGCGCACGTCCATACGGTCCTGACCGACATAGAGGCCGGCAGCCTCGGAGATGGTACCGTCATCGTTGAAGATGTCGATGGTCTCCAAGTGGTGCTTCAGTCCGAGCATGTGGTCGTTGACATCGTGAGCCGGCGTGACTTTCAGACAGCCGGTACCGAACTGAATGTCGACATAACCGTCCTCGATGACGGGAATCACACGGTTCACCAGCGGCACGATGACGTGCTTGCCCTTGAGCCACGTGTTTTTCACGTCCTCGGGGTTGATGCACATTGCCGAGTCGCCCATGATGGTCTCGGGACGTGTGGTGGCCACGACAGCGTAGTAGCCTTTCTCGTCCTTATGCATGACGTTGCCCTCGTCCTTGCGCTCGATAGACGCCTGGTCCTCGGGAGCAACATAGTATTTCAGATAATAGAGCTTGGAGTGCTCGTCCTTGTAGACGACCTCCTCGTCCGACAGTGCGGTCTGGGCTTTCGGGTCCCAGTTGACCATGCGCACGCCACGATAGATGTAGCCCTTGCGATAGAGGTCGACAAAGACCTTGATGACGCCCTTGGAGCGCGTCTCGTCCATGGTGAAAGCAGTGCGGTCCCAGTCGCAGGAGCAGCCGAGCTTGCGGAGCTGCTTGAGGATGATGCCGCCGTGCTCGCGTGTCCAGTCCCAGGCATGCTCAAGGAACTGTTCGCGCGTAAGGTCGGTCTTCTTGATGCCCTGCTCAGCGAGCTTGCCGACAACCTTGGCCTCAGTGGCGATAGAGGCGTGGTCGGTGCCGGGAACCCAGCAGGCGTTCTTTCCCTCCATGCGCGCACGGCGCACGAGGATATCCTGAATGGTGTTGTTCAGCATGTGACCCATGTGCAGCACACCCGTCACGTTTGGTGGGGGAATGACGATGGTATAGGGTTCGCGATTGTCAGGCTTGGAGCTGAAAAGTTTGTGGTCCAGCCAGTACTCATACCACTTCGACTCTACTTCTTTCGGGTCGTACTTACTTGCTAATTCCATGTATTCTTATCTTTTATACCTTATTTTATAATTAATGCTGCAAAAGTACGAAAAATCCCCCGAAAATCAGTAACTTTGCATCAAAAAGATAAACGAAGTGCATACACGCGAAGAAAAATTGAGAGCTTTCGGGCGATTGCTCGATGTGCAGCACCGCCTGCGCAAGGAATGTCCCTGGGATAAGAAGCAAACCATGGAGAGCCTCCGCCCCAACACCATCGAGGAGGTTTTTGAGCTCGCCGACGCTCTGATGCGCCGCGACTACCACGAGGTGATGAAGGAGCTGGGCGATGTCATGGAGCATGTCGTCTTCTATGCGCTCATCGGCGACGAGGCCGGAGAGTTCGACATGGCGGACGTCTGCAACCGCGAGGCCGACAAGCTGATGTTCCGCCATCCGTTCATCGACTGGAACAACTCGCAAGGAGACTGGACGATCGACAACGAGCCGTTCTCGGTGTCGGCGACAGACATGACCATCAACGCCAAGGGACAAGTGGTCTACAAAGACAGCGAGGCCGACGGCAGCCAGGATACCGACAAGCCCCAGACGGCAGCCGGCGTGGAACAGACGTGGGAACAGATCAAGCAGCGTGAGCGCGACGGCAACACCAGCGTGCTCAGCGGTGTGCCAGCAGCCCTGCCCTCACTCATCAAGGCCTACCGCATTCAGGACAAAGCGCGCAACGTGGGCTTTGACTGGCAGAAGAAAGAGGACGTGTGGGACAAAGTGAAAGAGGAGATGGGCGAACTGGAGACAGAGCTGAAGAAGGAGGACAAGGAAAACTCCACCAAAGAGCTGGGCGACTTCCTTTTCAGTGTCATCAACGCCGCACGCCTCTATCATCTCAACCCCGACAACGCGCTGGAGCACACCAACCGCAAGTTCATCTCACGCTTCGGCTATATCGAGCAGAAAGCCAAGGAGCAAGGCAAGAGTCTCAAGGACATGACGCTCGGCGAGATGGATGCCCTTTGGAACGAGGCTAAAAGCGTGCTGAAAGACGAGTGACACTGTTGCTCGAAACGGGCACTGGGCCTTTCAAGCAGAATGTTGATTATCGAACCCTATAAAACGAAAGCAAGATGAAGAAAATCACATTGATATGCCTTGCCGCCCTGGTCACGGCGTTTGCCATGACGGGCTGCAAAGGAAAGAGCACAAAGACAACAACAGAAAGCAAAGACTCCGTGAAGGCGGAGACCACTTCCGACTCCACCATCTATGGCGTTTGCGGTGATGGCACTTCCATGAACGTCGTGCAGTTGGTCACCGACGCGGGCGACAGCATTGAATTTGAGTTGCCACAGACCGACGACGGCACGGACGCCGTGCTCGGCGGACTGCTTGCCGGCGACCGTCTGGCTGTCATCGCTGGTGGTACGATGGACGGCATGAGGGTGGCCAAGAAGGTGATCAACCTCACTACGCTGCAAGGTAAGTGGACAAGTCTCGACAAAAACTTTGAAATCCTTGAGGGCGGCACGGTGAAGTCAAACGTGCAAGCTGAGAAAAATCCTTGGACAAGCTGGAAGATCGTCAACGGTGAGCTGGTGCTCAACACCGACACCTTCAGCATCGACCGGCTGGGCGGCGACTCGCTCTATCTCGAGAACCGTCAGGGCATCTTTGTCTACACACGACAGAAATAAATGGAGCCTTTCCTCATACATATTTTAGGCTGTGGCAGTGCCCTGCCCACACTCCGGCACAGCGCTTCCTCGCAAGTCATCGAACTGCGGGGCAAGCTCTTCATGATCGACTGTGGCGAGGGCACGCAACTGCAAATGCGGAAATACCATATCAGCTTCACCAAGATACAGACGGTGTTTATCTCGCATCTCCATGGCGACCACTGCTTCGGACTGATAGGCCTCATCTCCACCATGGGCATGCTGGGACGCACCGCACCGCTGCACATCTACGCACCGAAAGAGATGGGTCCGCTGCTCGACATGCAACTGAAGATGTTCTGTACGGGACTGGAATTCAACGTTGTCTTTCACGCTGTTGACACCACGAAGCACCAGGTCATCTACGACGACCGCAGTCTGACCGTGGAGTCGCTGCCCTTGCAGCACCGGGTGCCCTGCAATGGCTTTCTCTTCCGTGAGAAGGCTACCTTGCCCCACATCCGCCGCGACATGATCGACTGCTACGAGATACCGGTGTCTCAGATCAACAATATCAAACTCGGTGCCGACTGGACTACCGAGGACGGCGAAGTCATCCCCAACAGCCGTCTGGTCACTCCTGCTGACAAGCGTCGCAGCTATGCTTATTGCAGCGATACCCGTTTCATCCCCACGCTCCATCAGCTTATCGAAGGCGTCGATGTGCTCTATCACGACTCCACATACGACAAAAGCATGGAAGAGCGGGCTGCTCTCTACAACCACTCTACGTCAACGCAAGCCGCAATGGTGGCTAAAGAGGCGCACGCCGGACAACTGCTGTTGGGACATTTCAGCGCACGATATGATAACGAGGAGGGCATACTCAACGAGGCAAAGGAGATCTTTCCCAATACACAACTGACAGACGAGGGCATGACGTTCCCCATCTTGGCAAAGGAATAGACAAAGAAATCACAAAAACAGCAACATGGCAAAAATGGGTAAATGGATAGGTGGCTTTCTCGGCTTGATCACTGCCGGACCTCTCGGTGCGTTGGCGGGGTTCGTCTTAGGTGCCATCTTTGATTCAAGCGTAGATGCTGTCAACGCCAACGGCGGTGAGGCTTATGCGCAACAGCATGTCTACGAGGGCGAGCGCAATACGTTCCGCTTCTCCCTGCTCGTCCTGGCTTCCTACATCATCAAGGCAGACGGCAAAGTGATGCATTCCGAAATGAATGTGGTGCGCAACTGGTTGAGGGTCAACTTTGGCGAAGAGGCCGTGGAGGAAGGCGAGGACATCTTGCTGAAACTCTTTGAGCAGCAGAAGCGCCTCGGTGCCGAGGAGTACCGCAGTGCCGTCATCAGCAGCTGTCACCAGCTCCGGCAGAACATGCTCTATGAACAGCGGTTGCAACTGCTCAACTTCCTGGCGATGATCGCGCAGGCCGACGGTGTGGTGACGCCGCAAGAGGTCAGCGCGCTGAAGGAATGTGCTGTAGGACTGGGACTGAGCGAGGCCGACGTGGACGCCATGCTCAACCTGAAGGATGCAGGCACGAGTCTCGACGCAGCCTATAAGGTCTTGGGCGTAGCACCAACGGCTACGGACGACGAGGTGAAGGCTGCTTACCGACAACTGGCCTTGAAAAACCACCCCGACCGTGTGGCGACGCTCGGCGAGGACGTCAGAAAAGCAGCAGAGAAGAAGTTCCAAGAGATCAACGCCGCAAAAGAGACCATCTGGAAGGCAAGAGGATTGTAGGAACCCTCTCCAGCACTACAGACTCTCTCTAACTCTCCCTAAAATGGAGAGAATGGCAATACCAGTACTACCTCTGCCGTTTTGACATCATTGATTGGAATATAATAGCAAGGGTAGAACTCTATCAGAAGCAGCTCTTATATTCCGTAGTTTTTCTTACAAAAGTCTGTCAACCCAAACATACGAAATAGAAAAGGGAAGACGACATTTCCGCTTTCTCAAACACATTTTTGCAGTGTTTGGAGATAAAAAGGGTTGTTTGATGTTGTCATCTCAGTTGAATGACAAGGTCATCTCAGTTGAATGACGAGGTCATCTAACTGTTTTCTTCGAGTCAAACAACTGAGATGACAGCCCTTTTTCAAATTTTCCTTTGTAAAAAACACCGATTTCTATATCATACGAGTGCTCTGCTTTCATAACTAACTGATTATTTGTTAGTTACAAAAAGACCGATTTTTTCGCAAAAATCAAGACCAACAAGGAGCTGCTGGAAAAGAATCGATTCTCAGTGCCTCTAAATTGTCACTTAATAAGACAAATGAGGCTACGGGCATACACCGTCGTCTCATGCCTCAGACAGCTTTCTATCTATAGGTGAAGAACGTTCCGCCATCTGACTGTGCGTATTTTCTGACGAGCTCCTGAATGTACTGTGCGTTGGCAACCACCTGACTCTCATCGCCATCATAGCCATTGATGAGCACAACGAGATGGGTTGTGGACAGACCTATCTTTGTCCGCTCATTGTCGGAAGTAGGCGTCCCTACTCCACCCACGGCATCACGGTAGACGGGTAGTCCCGCAATGTTGATCATGCCACGGCCGATTCCCTCGTAAGGTTCACCTTCCCGCCCCACGCCGAGTGTCAGCGTGTCGCCCTGGAACTTATCCGCGTCGAAGCCTCCAATGCTGTAGCCATAGCGAATGCTCGCCAAGTTGACGAGATCCACCAAGGTATCGACCTGATAGAGATCCTTGCCCTTGAGCTGCCGGCGTATCAGGGCCTCAGCGGCAGGACGGTAGCGCGAGGGATCCTTGCCGCAGGCACGGTAGACGCGGCGCGTGGCTTCGATACCGGAAATAGCCTTCAGCGTCTCGGTGCTCAACACCTGACGATAGTGCTCGCCCAAGGCATTGATCTCCTGCCACAGCTCAGCGCAACAGGGTGAGTTCTTTACCTGAGCCTCTACGCAAGCCCCTACGAAATTAGGACAAACGTTCTCTATCTCTTTTGAAACTATGATTTTCATCTTTTCTCTTTCTTACTTCTTACTGATGACATCATCATGTATGACTGTCATCCTACAATGATTACAAATACAAAGTTACTGCAAACGAGGGGAATGACAAAATAAAAAGAGAACAAAAAGCCACAAATAAAGTTGGAAGTCTCATAGAAAAAACTTAATTTTGCAAACAAAGCAGATTATATAATGTGGAGATATGGAGAAAAACTTATCAGACATCTCTTTAAGAAACGGACAGAAAGCCAACCTATACGTGTTGTCCTTGAGTCCAAAATACAGGCCGATCGCGACAGAAGCGATATTCGAGTGTTTGAGACTGGGGTATCCTCTCAACGATATGGAGATTACGAGCAAGGCACGAGAGCTGCAGCGCAAGAGACTGAAGGGGAACGCCTGATTTCCATAGCCAAAGACTATGGCTTATTCATACCCAAATTAGAATGGACCATCGACAAGCTATAAGTTTATTGGAATTAGCGAAGATACTGATGGCGTGAGGATTATCCTCCAACAACAATATCTTCCAAAGAAGTTTTCTACTCCAAGCCAAAAAGATATTGATGACTATCTAATGAAAGGATTAGGACTAAATATCGAAGACAGATATTTTTATGCTAACGAATACATTGCAATTACGGATGTATCCGCTGATGGAGATAATGTGCTATCTGACAATGAGCACCTGCTCTTTATCGATCCTATCATAAAGTTCAAGCAACCGGCAATAGTTGTTCTGAATCATTATTACGAAGAAATACAAGGTTCATTGAGATGAACAGCAAGAAAAACAACGAAACAACGGGCATACCGATTTTTTTTGTTAACTTTGTAAACAGAAAGCCTACTAAAGTAGGTTACGACCATATCACGATCTTATGACAAAGACAGAGGAAATGAAGGCTTTGATTGAGCAGCTCAACAAAGCCTCCGACGCATACTATAACGGCCGCGAGGAGCTGATGACCAACTATGAGTGGGACGCGCTCTTCGACCGGCTCACCCGACTGGAACAGGAGACGGGCACCGTGCTGGAGGGCTCTCCTACCCATCACGTCTCCGCCGACACGCTCACTGGACAGAAAGAGGCACACGAATATCCGGCACTCTCTCTGGCAAAAACCAAGAAGCCCGAGGACTTGGTGAAGTGGGCTGAGATGAAACCCATCTGGCTCTCTTGGAAACTCGACGGACTCACCTTGGTAGCCACCTACGACAACGGACGGCTGACAAAACTCGTCACACGCGGAGACGGACATATCGGCACCAACATCACGCACTTGGCCTCAGCCATCAGCGGCGTATTGCCCAAGATCGACTACAAGGGCCACACGGTCATCCGCGGCGAATGTGTCATCAGCTACCACGACTTTGAGCAGTTCAATATGGAGAGCGACGAGGAATATGCCAACCCACGCAACCTCGCCTCAGGCTCACTCACGCTCAAGGATATCGACGAGGTGCGCCAGCGCCATCTGCAGTGGATACCCTTCACTTTGGTACACTGCGACGACGACATCCCTTCCTGGGGACAACGCATGGACTGGCTCAAGCGGCTCGGCTTCCATCCCGTGGAGCACGAACTCATTGAGCATCCGTCGCTGGATCATATCGAGGATGCCATCAACCGTTGGACCAAAAAGGTGGAAGCAATGCCCTACCCCGTCGACGGACTCGTCATCGCCTACGAAGACAACGACTACGCTCAGACAGGATCTGTCACCGGGCACCATGCCACACGTGCGGGCTACGCCTTTAAATGGGCCGACGAAAGTGCGCTGACCGAACTCGACCACATCGAATGGAGTTGTGCGGCGTCGACGATCTCCCCCGTAGCCGTCTTCCGCCCCGTGCAACTCGAGGGCACGACTGTGAAACGTGCCTCACTGTGCAACATCAGCGAATGTGAACGACTGGGCATTGGCGACAAGGGCACGAAACTCGAAGTCATCAAAGCCAACAAGATCATCCCAAAAGTCATCAGCATTAGGGAGAAAGTAGGCGAATTACAAATTCCGGAACAATGTCCCGTGTGCGGACATCCAACCACGGTGACCACCAGCGCGGGCAGCGGTACACGTACGCTGCACTGCACCAACCCAAACTGTGCGGCCAAGAAACTGAAAAAATTTGCCCGCTTCGTATCGAAAGAAGGCGTAAACGTCGACGGCATCTCGGAGCAGACGCTCGCCCGGTTCATCAACCTGGGATGGGTGACACGCTTTGGCGACATCTTCCGGCTGGGCGACCATGCACAGCAGATGGCCCATCTCGACGGCTTCGGTGCCAAATCGGTTTCCAATCTGATGGCTTCGCTCGACAAAGCCCGCAACGTGGAGGCACGCCAATTGCTTTACGCCCTTTGCATCCCACTATGCGGCAAGGATGTCTGCCAACGGTTGCTCTCGGCCTACAGCCTGCAAGCACTGGTCGACATCGCCACCACCGACGGCGGGCTCTTCGGCGGCGAAGAGCAACTGGCTATGATTCCCGGTATCGGCCCCGAAAAGTCGGCATCGTTCACAGCGTGGTTCCGCAATGCCGACAACAAGCATGACTTCGACGACCTCATGGAGCAACTCCACGTCACAGAGTCGTCGACAGCCCCCACAGGCAACCGCTGTCAGGGACTGACCTTCGTCATCACGGGCGACGTGCACCACTATAAGAACCGGGCAGAGCTCAAGGCTTATATCGAGAGCCAAGGTGGTAAAGTCACAGGATCGGTCAGCAAGTCGACAAGCTTCCTGATCAACAACGACAACACCAGCACGAGCGGCAAGAACAAAAAAGCCCACGAGCTCAACACGCCAATCATCACCGAGGACGAGTTTATCAGCAGGTTCACTGAAGGATGATGCCCGGCAGAAACTGCGTTTCAACCCCAACAACGAATCAAGAACAACAGACATAGCATATTACAGACACCATGAGAATAGATATTATTACCGTATTGCCAGAGATGATCGAGGGCTTTGTCCACGAGTCGATATTGGCACGTGCACAGAAAAAAGGCTTGGCCGAGATCCATCTCCACAACCTGCGCGACTACACCCTCGACAAATGGCGCCGTGTCGACGACTATCCCTACGGCGGCTTTGCGGGTATGGTGATGCAGATAGAGCCTATCGACCGCTGCATCTCGGCCCTGAAGGCAGAACGGGACTACGACGACGTGATCTACGTCACACCCGACGGAGAGAAGTTCGACCAGCATATCGCCAACGACATGTCACTGCAGCAAAACCTCATCATCCTTTGCGGACACTACAAGGGCATCGACCAGCGCGTGCGCGACCACTTCATCACGCGTGAGATCAGCGTGGGCGACTTTGTGCTCACCGGCGGCGAACTGGCAGCAGCCTGCATCGCTGACGCTGTGGTCAGACTGGTGCCCGGCGTGATCAGCGATGACCAAAGTGCGCTTTCAGACTGCTTTCAGGACGATCTGCTGGCAGCACCGATCTATACGCGCCCAGCCGACTACAAGGGATGGAAGGTTCCCGACATCCTGCTGAGCGGCAATGAGGCTAAAATCAAACAATGGGAAATGGACCAGGCCATGGAGCGCACAAAACGCTTGCGCCCCGACCTGCTGAAGAAATAACAAAAAACGCCATCCGGCTACGTGTTGTGCAACCGGATGGTGTTGATACCTACGTCGACCTTTTCGTCATCGGCCAACGACTGAACGGCTGCGGTGACCGTCTCTTTATCGAAATGAAGGGAGCGAAGAACGGAAAGATCATGGGATTCGCCATCGGACAAGAGGTCGAGAATCTGACGCGGCAGGGCAGCCACCCGCTGGCGATAGTCCTTACGATGCTGTACGCAGACATCACACTGTCCGCAATCGTCTTTCGCCTCCTCACCGAAATAGGCCAACAGCTGACGGCTGCGGCACTCCTGATCGTTGAGGACATAATCCATCATCGCCTTGAGCCTTTGCTCATATTTTTGTTTCCTGTCCTCATAGACATGAGACGGGATGATTACATCCTCAATGTTGACGCGGTCCTGGAGATAGGTGATCTGCGGAATATGGCGGTTGGGGATGAAGTGGATGATGTGCTTGGCACTCATCGTCTTCAACACCAGATAGGTCTGCTGCTCGCTCAACTGTGTGCGCTCAGCCACCTCGTTTAAATCAAAAAAGGCATAGCGCGTAAAGATACCGTCGCACAATCGCAACAAGACCGTGAGGACAAGATCCTCCTGTGCAGGCAGACGAAGACGATAGAGTTCGTCACGACTGACCAGAATCCTCACCCGTGAGACACTGTCCGGCTCGGAATTGTAATCGATGTAGCCGGCGTATTGCAATAGCTGCAAGGCGGAAGGTACCATGAAAGGCGACAGATGATAGGATGCGCAGAACTTGTCGATATTGAAAAGAAACGTGTGTCCACCCCCACTTCCCACGCCAACCTGATAGAAATAAGCCAGATGCTCATACACGTCGGCAATCTTCTCCTTGGGCGGAAAGTTCATCTCCACACGCTTGAGCATCATACGCTGGTCCGCCTGATCGTCCCACAACAGCACCGCATAGGATTTCTGTCCGTCTCGCCCTGCCCTACCGGCTTCCTGGAAGTAGGCCTCAATGGCATCGGGACAATCAAAATGAACGACCAGACGCACGTCGGGTTTGTCGATGCCCATGCCAAAAGCGTTGGTGGCAACCATCACCCGCACCTCGTCGCGCGTCCATTTTTCTTGCCGCTCGTCTTTGTCCTGAGGCTCCAGACCAGCATGATAATATGTAGAGGAAATGCCGTTCTCGGAAAGGAAGGTAGACAGCAGTCGGCTCTTCTCACGGCTACGGACATAGACGATGGCACAGCCTGGAACATGCCGGAGGATGTGCACGAGCTCTTTCTGCTTGTCGACAGTGGGACGAACCACGTAGATGACGTTCTTCCGTACGAAGCTCATCTTGAAAAAGCGCTCGTCCTTGAAAGCCAACCGCTCCATGATGTCATGGACAACAGCCGGCGTAGCCGTGGCAGTAAGGGCCAGTACGGGTACGCCGGGCTTGACCTGACGGATATCCGCAATCTTAAGATAGGAAGGACGGAAGTCGTATCCCCACTGACTGATACAATGGGCTTCATCAACTGTGATGAAGCTCACGGGAATGCGCTTGAGCTTTTGAAGAAACAAAGGACTGCCGAGGCGCTCGGGCGAGACATAGAGCAACTTGAGCCCGCCAAAGATTGCATTCTCCAACGTCGCGACAATCTTGCTGCGCGACATGGAGGAATAGATGGCCGCCGCCTTGATGCCATTGGCCTGAAGATGGGCCACCTGATCTTTCATCAAGGCGATCAGTGGCGTGATGACTATGCAGACGCCATCAGCAGCCAAGGCTGGTACCTGGAAGGTGATGGACTTTCCACCACCCGTCGGCATCAGTCCCAACGTGTCGTGTCCGCTGCCAATGCTGTCTATGATGTCGCGCTGAATGCCGCGAAAGTCATCATAGCCCCAATAACGCTTAAGAATTTCACGATACTTGTCCAAAGCTCAAGCCTCAACTCTTTACCTCTTACTGATACAGCCTTATGCCACAAGGCTCTTACTCACCCTTGCGGGGCCGGATATCCTCGATCTGCAACTGTACTTGGTTGCGCTTGAAGACATTGTCCTCAATGGTGTAGGCGATGTCGAACGACCGGCGCGACTTGATATAGCGTGCGGACGCACTCTGGCCAAAGGCGATGCCGTTGACCACGACACCCGACTTGGAGTCGACAAGCTCCAGTTTGATATGTTCCTGCGAGCGGCCGACGACCTTGCTGGTGCCATAGTCGTAGACGCCAAGCGTACAGAACACCGGTTTGGGATTGCTCGGGCCAAACGGAGAGAAGCGCTTGAGGTCGTTATAGAGTTTCTTGGTTATGTCCTTGAAGTCGATGATCGCGTCGATTCTGAGGTAAGCCTCGGTCTGCTCGGGCTGGATATGCTCCTCGACATATTTCTGGAAACGCTTGCGAAACGTGGGGATGTCGGCCCAGCGCAAAGTAAGTCCGGCAGCATAGGTGTGCCCTCCGAAATTGATGAGCAGGTCACGGCAGCTCTTAATGGCAGAGTAGATGTCGAAGCCCATCACCGAACGTGCCGAGCCTGTCGCAAGGTCGCCGTCACGCGTAAGCACCACCGTCGGACGGAAATAAATCTCTGTCAGTCGGGAAGCCACAATGCCGATAACGCCTTTTTTCCAGTGCTCATCATACAGGACGATGCTTGACTGATGTTTCTGGCTTTCCAGACGCGAGACGATCTGGTTGGCATCTTCGGTCATGTGCTTGTCGATGTCCTTGCGCTGCTCGTTGTACTCATTGATATGCTTGGCCTTGCGCAGTGCCTCGTTAATGTCTTTCTCCACGAGCAGGTCCACGCTTTCCTTACCGTTCTCCATACGTCCGGAGGCATTGATGCGCGGTCCAATCTTGAAGACGATGTCGCTCATCGAGATGTCGCGGCCGCTGAGTCCACAGATGTCGATGATGGCTTTCAGGCCCACACTGGGATTCTGATTGAGAATCTTCAGTCCGTGGAAAGCGAGAATGCGGTTCTCATCAACCACCGGTACCATATCGGCGGCAATGCTCACGGCGCAGAAGTCCAACAAAGGAATAAGCCGGGAGAAGGGAATACCATTGTTCTTGGCAAAAGCCTGCATAAGCTTGAAGCCCACACCGCAACCACAGAGTTGCTTGAAAGGATAGGGATCGTCGTCGCGCTTGGGGTCAAGAATGGCCACTGCGGGCGGCATCTCCTCGTCGGGTACATGGTGGTCGCAGATGATGAAGTCAATACCCAACGACTTGGCATAGGCAATTTCCTTGACTGCCTTGATGCCACAGTCAAGGATGATCACCAGTTTCACACCTGTCCGATGGGCATAGTCCAACCCTTTGCGGCTGATGCCGTAGCCCTCATCGTAGCGATCAGGAATGTAATAGTCTATATTGGAATAGAACTGCTGTAAAAACTTATAAACCAAAGCCACCGCAGTGCATCCGTCAACATCATAGTCACCATAGACGAGCACCCGCTCCTTGCGGCCCATGGCATCATTGAGTCTGTCGACCGCCGCGTCCATATCCTTCATACGGAAAGGATTGATCAGGTCGGCCAACTGAGGCTTGAAGAATTGCTTGGCTGCACTCTCTGTGGTGATGCCACGCTTGACGAGAAGCTGGGTAAGCAAGGGACTCATGTTGAGTTTCTCGCTCAGTTCGCCCGCCAAACGGAGTTCATCAGATGTAGGTGGCACATACTTCCATTTGAAATGCATTTTAAATATTTCTTTTTCTGCTTCAAAGATACAAATTTTCTTGCTGAACAGCAAAAAAACTATAGAAAAAGTATAAGGAAGGATAGAAATGAGGATAGCGGCAGGTCGGCGGAATGATAGAGAACCGGTTGGCACCTAAAAAGAAATCCACCTCTTCACACTGCGGTGAAAAGGCGGATGGTATGACTTAAGATCTTAATGATCAGATGTTGCACTTCTTGCGGATGTCCTTAGGCACAGCGTTTTTATTGACCATGAAGTCCATGGTGTTGGCGATGATGAAGTTCTTGGTCATATACCAGATGCCGTCATAGTCGCCGCTCTTGCCCCAAGAGTTCTTTACCATGTAGTACTCCTTGCCATTCTGATCCTTAGCAATACCGAAGATCAGCATACCGTGGTCGTCGGTGAGCTCCCAGTCGTCGTAGCGCTCCTGACGCTGCTTTTGTGTAGGCACGACCTCCGGAACGTTAACACCGAGAGAGTCTACAATACTTTTCTTCTTGGCAGGAGTGAGTTTCAGCCAACGGGCCATGTCACTGCCTTTCATGTTCTCGAGCTTCTTCTCATCGACATTGTATGCGAGTCCCTTGCGGGTGAAGCCGTCCTCACTGACGTCACCGCCCCAGGCAATCGTATAGCCGTTCATGATGGCATTGTCGAGAATCTTCTGAAGATCATCGATAGGCACGTTCCATGTCAAAGGATTGCGCCAGTTGTCCTGTACCTCTACGGCAAACTGTGTCCAGAAAGGATGATGGGAGAAAGAGGTGAAGCTCACATAGTTGTTCCAGTCAAGACCCAGGGAAGCAGCGAATGTCTTCGGAGTGTAGGTCTTGCCCTCGTAGGTGAACTGCTCAGGACACTTACCAAGATAAGCGTCGAGAATGCCCTGCAATCCTACCTTCCACTGACTGGAGATCTTCTTCAGGCTGCTCTTGGCTACGCTCTGCACGTAGGGAGTCATCAAAGAGAAGAACTCGCCGAAGTTGTTGAGTGAGTCGCCATAGAGACTGCCGGGGAAAGGCATGGCTTTCTCCGGGCAGATGCCGTAATGCTCAAGGCAATAAAGAGGATCGTAGGTGCTGCCACCCTCAGAGAACTGGCAGTCGCCATGCAGACGCACGACCTGGATAGCGCGGTCCATATATGTCTTGTTGGCCACAAAACTCTCGCAAAGATCATAGGTCTTGCCTGTGGCCTTGAGAATCTCTGACTCGAAATAGCTCAGCGTGGAATAGTCCCAGCACGTACCAGAGCGGTTCTGATCCTTGATGGAAGTAATCGGGTTCTTCTTAATAACGGTGAAGACAGGCTTGTTGGGGTTAACGCTGTCTTTTTTCTCAGCGTGAGCACCTAACGTGCACACTGCAAGTAAAGCCAATACAATTGTTTTCTTCATCTTTTTCCTTTTGGTTGACTTGTCTTAATGTTGTTACTTGTAATTCTCTCTATAGTCTTTTCTGTTTATCCTTTCAATCAGAGAGTAGGAAGCCCCTTGCTTTAAGAGGCTTCCCAAGGTTGATTTCCAGAAAGGGATTAGCGGTTCTCAGCCATGAAAGCTTCCACATCCTTGGGATGGTAAGGAATGCGATCTTTGCCTATGAAGCGGCAACCATCATCGGTGATGAGCAGATCGTCCTCAATACGGATACCACCGAAGTCCTTATAGGTCTCCAACTTGTCGAAGTTGATGAATTCCTTGCAGTGGCCGCTGGCTTTCCAGTCATCGATCAGTGCGGGAATGAAGTAGATACCCGGCTCGTCGGTGACGACAAAGCCTTTTTGCAAGCGGCGCCCTAAGCGCAGGCAGTTGGTGCCAAACTGCTCAAGATTAGGACGAACCTCCTCGTCGAAACCTACATTGATCTGGTCGAAGCCCTCCATATCGTGCACGTCCATACCCATCATGTGGCCAAGTCCATGGCACATAAACATGGCGTGAGCACCGGCGCGAACAGCTTCCTCGGTGTCGCCTTTCATCAGACCGAGCTCTTTCAAACGGTCGGTCATCAAACGGCAAACGGCGAAGTGAACATCCCACCACTTCACACCAGGCTTGGCTACCTGAAGTACGTAGTCGTGGCAAGCCTCTACGATGGAATAGATCTCGAGCTGACGCTGGTCGTAGTGGCCGCTCACCGGAGAGGTACGGGTGTTGTCAGAGCAATAGTTGTTGATAGTCTCGGCACCGGCGTCGCAAAGCATCAGACGGCCAGCCTCCAACTTGTCCATCGAGGGAGAGCCGTGCATGATCTCGCCATGCTGTGTCAGGATGGTAGCAAAACTGACCATAGAACCCAGTCCGTTGGCGATACCGTCGAGAGCACCGGCAATTTCTTGCTCTGTGATACCCGGGCGGCACATCTTCATGGCTGTCGTGTGCATCTTATAGCCAATGACGGCGGCACGCTCCAATTCCTCGACTTCTTCATCAGTCTTCACAGAACGCATCTTCACGATAGCCTTGATCAAGTCCATGGATGCACTCTCTTTCTGCTGATTGGGATGGATGCCGAGCAGATCGAATATCTGAATCTTTATGTCTGCACGGTAAGGCGGCAGGAAATGGATGCGGCGCTTCTGACGCATGGCGTCGTTGCAGATGGTCTTCAACGACTTCATCGGCGCAGAGTTCTTCACACCGACCTGCACTGCCATGTCGTGTACACTTTCTACAGAACCATACCATACGATATCGTCGATACTGATGTCGTCGCCGATGAGTGTCTCAATATCATTATCCACATCAATGACACCCACGAGTCCGTCACGGTTCAGACCGAAATAATACAGGAATGATGAATCCTGACGGAAAGGATGGTATCCGTTGTTGGGAAAGTTGGCGGGAGAATTATTGTTGCCGAAGAGGATAATCACTCCACTCTTCACAAGCTTTTTGAGTTCAGCACGACGACTGACATAAGTTTCTTTGCTATACATAGACATTGAATTTAATATTCATTGCAAAGTTACTAATTATTCACTTAAATTGCGTAACTTTGCAATTAAAATTAAATGTTTTTATGCAAATTGATACGAATACAGGATTGGTGCTCGAAGGCGGCGGTATGCGCGGCGTCTTCACAAGTGGCGTCTTGGACGCTTTCATGAAGCACGAGGTATGGTTTCGCTATGTCGTCGCGGTGTCTGCCGGTGCTTGCAACGGCATGAGTTACATCTCACGCCAACCCCCGGCGTGCGCGCATCTCGAACATCGACTATCTGACAAGATATAACTATATAGGCATCAAGCATCTGGTCACGCAAGGCTGCATCTTTGACCGGGAGCTGCTCTACGATCGCTTCCCCAATGAGCTGTTGCCCTTTGACTATGATGAGTTTTTCCGCCACGCCGACGGTTTCGAAATGGTGGCGACAGACTGCGCGTCGGGTCATCCTGTCTATCTCAAGGAGACACACGACCGGCAACGGGCCTGCGACATCGTGAAGGCTTCCAGCAGTCTGCCCTATGTGAGCAAGATCGTTTGGGTGGACGGGCGGCCGCTACTCGACGGAGGTATCATTGACTCTATACCCGTGATGCGGAGTATAGAAGCCGGACACGCCACCAACGTGGTCATCTCTACCCGTAACTATGGTTTCCGAGAACTGGGCAAAGACCGGAAAATACCACCGTTTGTCTACCGCAACTACCCTCGGCTGCGTTTGGCACTCAGCCATCGCATCCGGGCATACAACCAACAGTTACAGCTCATCGAGGACTTGGAGCACGAAGACCGTATCATCTGCATCCGGCCACGGAAGCCCATGCAAGTGAGAAGAATAGAGAAGGACGTGGAGAAACTCGAAGCCCTCTATGAGGAAGGATTCGCTCTGGGTGAGCAGTTCTGCGAAACGTATGGCAAATATATCCGCGAAGAGACATCATCTAAGACAAAGTAACATAGGAACAAATTAATGGATAAGACATGGTTAATTCATGAAGATTCAATGTTCAAAAAAGAACTTAATGCTCATGACCCAAGCATTCTAAGCGGAACAAAAGCTTTCTGTGATAAAGACTAAAAGTGGGTGTGTCAAAATACAAATCCACAACCTAACAACCTTCAATCTGTAAGTTGAGAGCCCTCTAAAAGCAAAGAATAAGCCATTTCTTGACTCGAAATGAGTTTTGAAATGGCTTTTTCTTATTGGAAAGTTTCAATCTGTAAGGTTTTCAAAATGGCATTTGCATTTTGATACACCCCCCTTATGTTTTTCAGAGCTTGAACAGATGTTCAGTCTCTATTGTATTCAATGAAGAATATTCATTGCACTCACGGAAGAATATCCAGTGCATTCATGGAAGACTCGCCGATACTATTCTGCTTTCTTGCCTTTGGCATCGGCATTCGTCTTGTCGGAAGTGAAGAGCTCCTTGATGCCGCCGATGCTTCCGAGCAGATTCGTGGCCTCGTAAGGCAGGTAGACCGTCTTGGTGCGGTCACCCTCTGCTACGTTCTGCATCATCTGAATATACTTCTGTGCCAACAGGTAGTTAGCCGGATTGGTGCTCTTTCCTACTGCCTCCGTAATCTTTTCGATGGCAACAGCCTCAGCCTCTGCCTTGCGCACACGGGCCTGCGCCTCACCTTCGGCACGGAGGATGGCCTGCTGCTTGTCGGCCTCAGCACGGTTGATCGTTGCGGCCTTCTCACCTTCAGACCGCAGGATGTCGGCCTGTTTCTTACCTTCAGAGGTAAGGATGGTGGCTCGCTTATCACGCTCTGCCTGCATCTGCTTTTCCATCGCCTGCAAAACGCTCTGTGGCGGAATGATATCCTGAAGCTCCACACGGTTGACTTTGATGCCCCACTTGTTGGTAGCATCGTCGAGTACACCACGCAACTTGGTGTTGATCGTGTCGCGGGATGTCAACGTCTGATCCAGTTCCATCTCACCAATGATGTTTCGTAAAGTGGTCTGCGTGAGCTTTTCAATGGCATTGGGCAGATTGTTGATCTCATAAACAGCCTTGAAAGGATCCACGATCTGGAAATAGAGCAATGCATTGATCTGCATTTGGATGTTGTCCTTGGTGATGACATTCTGCTTGTCGAAGTCGTAGACCTGCTCTCGCAAGTCTATGTTGTTGCTGTAGACATAGCGTCCGCGCACCAGTGTGCAAATGACTTTTGCACGGTCGATAAAAGGAATGATGATGTTGATACCGGGCTTCAACGTGGCATAGTACTTTCCCAGTCGCTCGATAATCTTGGTTTCACTCTGTGGAATGATGACGATGGCCATCTTGGCAAAGATAAGCGCAAGGACGATAAGTCCTATCAATACGTAAGTTCCAATCATATGGTTATTGTTGTTTTATGGGTTAAACTTATTATGAACAGCCTGCAGAGACCAAGCGGAAATATTGCCCGAACCTACTCCTCATTAATATATGTCATGCTACTCCTTATTATATATAGTATACTACAGCGCGATAAGCCACATTCTTGCGAAACAGATTGCATTCATCTATGCTATATTTCATAACCATATAGATAAGGCATAACATTTTCCTACACCATCAGGTAGTATCGCCACAAGCTGATTTTGATATTAATCTTCTTTCGCGGCAACCTCAACGGTCACGACGATGCTCTCGCGTGCAACGACTTTCACAATAGTTCCTTTGTCGATGTTGCTTCCATCTTTGCTCACTGCGCGCCACTCGTCACCATCAATTTTGACGTATCCGGGCTTTTCCGCGGTGATCGGCTCTATCACAACGCCCTCACGACCCAAAAGCGCATCGGCATTACTCCTGCGGTTACGACGGTCGGTATGCAGATATTTCACTACTACCGGACGCACACAGAACACACAGAGACAGGAAAAGATGACAAAGACCAACACCTGTGCCCATAAAGGAATGCCGAAAAAAGAGGAGACAATAGCCCCGGCAGCTCCTACTGCAAAGCAGAGCAAGTAGAAGGTACCGGAAGAGACTTCCAATATCAACGCAAGGACACAAACCAGCGTCCATAGCAGCCATAGGTTTTCAGAAAGATAATCTATCATAGTCATAGAGATTGTTTTCTGTAGGTAAAATTAAGAAAAAAAATCGATATTCCCTACATTTCGCTAAAAGAATTATGTGCAACTTAAGATTAATTCATAACTTTGCAATAACTGAAAGGATAAATCATCAAAACAGAAGGCTATGACAAGTATTTGGAGAAAGTTTTTTGGATTCACTGACGAAGAACATGAAGGAGAAACCTACGATGAAGCCGTGCAAAGAGCCAAGAAACTTTTGCACGAAGAAAACTACGAGGATGCGTGCCGTATCCTGAGATATGCAGAAAAGCAACACCATGCCGAGGCAATGTATTACCTGGCATGGTGCTATTGGAACGGGACCGGCGTGCGCGAGGATGCGGGACATGCGCGGCACCTATGGAAAGTTTGCGATGCGATGGGCTTCAAAAAAGAGCATCCGGAATAAGACTCTCTATACTTTTTGCCCAAGCAACATAGCACTAAATCTTCTATTTGCGGCGACGTGACTTGCTTCTCTTGGAATAGGTCGTACTCTTTTTGGCAGTAGTGTGAGTAGCCTGATAAGCCTGATAATATTTCAAAGCCTCAGGCATCTCCTGCTGCAAGGCTGCAATACGTTTTGCATCGCTTGGGTGATCGCTCAGGAAATCATTGGTATTGTTATTGCCTTGTGACATGCGCTTCCAGAAAGGAATGGCCTCCTGGGGATTGTAGCCAGCCATAGCAGCAAAGACGAGTCCCATGTGATCAGCCTCGCTCTCATCATCACGGCTATACTTCAGATTGGCAAAAGAAAAGCCCTGCTGCATGATGCTCGTGGCAACATTGGTGAGATCACCGGCTCCCAGCACACTGCCAAGGATGTTGACCCCCTGAGTAGCATACTGCTGACGGATTTGCTTGGACATCTGCTCGGCAGAATGCTTAGCCACTGCGTGAGCGATCTCATGACCGAGAACAATAGCCAATGATGCCTCGTTCTGGGTGTAAGGCAGCAAGCCTTCATAAACTACAATCTTTCCGCCAGGCATACAGAAGGCGTTGGCTTCCTTGCTCTGCACAAGATTGAACGACCAAGAAAAGTTCTTCACCTCGTCGGCAGCACCGTGTGAGGTCAGATAGCTCTCTACAGCAGTAGCCAGCCGCTGGCCGACCCGCTTTACCATAGCAGTATTTGTTGCATCCGTAGAGACTTTGGCGGACTGCATAAATTTCTGATACTCTTGATTACTCAAACTGAGAACCTGTTGGTCAGTGACCAAAAGATTGTGCTTGCGACCGGTGATAGGCACGGTCTGTGTGGTTCCACATGCCGACACGAACAAGACTGTCAGCATAGTAAAGAGGAAAAACTTGATTTTCTTCATAGTTACATAATATATATCAATTACTAACTGCAAAGTTAGAGATTAATCAGTTATCAACAAAAAGAAACCTTGAATATTTTATAATTTTAGCCAACTGAAATCGATTGCACAGCGTATTGTGCAAAAAAAGATAACTTTTTCATTTTCATATTTAGAAATATCGTACCTTTGCAACAGAAAAAGAAAACAATAGATTATTCAAGAACAAGCAAGTTAGTTAGGTAGTTTTTCATATAGGTAGTTATTAGGTATTTGATGATTGGTTAGGTTAATTGATGTATTAGTCAAGAAAGGTAGAGATTGTTTTTAGGTACCAAAAGACGGCAGTTATCCAAGTGGGATGACTGCCGTCTTTTGCTTTTCTGTTATTCTTACCCTCTAAGTGTCAGAGAATTATATTCTCTTCTTACTAAAAAGCTAATGACCATTTGTCCCACTGCCGTTTCTTTCTGGCAGCATTAGGCAAATGGTCATCAGGACAAATGGAAGTATTAGATATGCACTGTCTTGTTGAGCAGATAATTATCCAGCAACACCATTGCCGCCATCGACTCCACAATAGGCACTGCACGCGGTAACACACAGGGATCATGACGACCTTTAGCTTGCAAAACAGTTGCGCAACCGTTTGCATCGACTGTATTTTGACTGCGTAATAGTGTAGCTACGGGTTTGAAAGCTACGCGGAAGTATATATTCTGTCCATTTGAGATGCCGCCTTGGATGCCTCCACTGTTGTTGGTACTTGTGGTAATTTGCCCATGATCAGCGACAAAGACATCGTTTTGCTGACTGCCGCGCTGACTGACGCCGTCGAAGCCTAAGCCATATTCAAAGCCTTTCACTGCATTGATACCGAGCATTGCAGCTCCCAGCTGAGCATGCAGCTTGTCAAACTCTGGCTCGCCAAGCCCCACAGGACAGCCTTTGATGACACAGGCGATCACTCCTCCGATGGTGTCGCCGTCGGCTTTGACCTCTCTGATCAAGGTCTCCATCTGCTTTGCTTTTTCCAGATCCGGACAGCGCACAATGTTGGAATCGATCTGAGAAAGGTCGTAATGGGTGTAGTCGTCTTCCAACTTGATGTCACCAACTTGTGTAGTGTAGGCCTGGATAGTGATACCCAACTGTTGCAAAGCCAGCATGGCCAAGGCACCACCGACACAACGGCTGATGGTGATGCGGGCTGAAGAGCGCCCACCACCACGGGGATCACGCAGTCCATATTTGTTGTAGTAGGTATAATCGGCATGAGAAGGACGAAACAAATCCACCATATTGTTATAGTCGGAAGATCGCTGATTTGTGTTCCGGACCATGAAACCGATCGGTGTTCCCGTCGTCTTGCCCTGGTAGACACCACTGAGCAGCTCCACGTGGTCGGGCTCTTTGCGCTGCGTAGTGATCTGACTCTGACCCGGACGACGCCGGTCTAACTGGTGCTGAATGAAATCCATGTCCACCTCTATGCCAGCCGGCATCCCGTCAACAATACCTCCTACAGCCTCACCATGACTTTCACCAAAAGTCGTCAAAGTGAATATATTACCAAACGTGTTCCTCATTGTTGTTCTTTCTTTTAGTTTTGCATCACCACACACCTGTAAATAATGGATGTCTCATGACAACCTAACAAATGTCTCCCCCCTTATCTATTTCAGCTACACCTTATTATATAATAGGTCACCCCTTATTATATAGGAGCGTATACACCTTATTATGTATAAGGAGCAGGGCAAGATCTCTGATAAAGAAAATGGTTCCGGTCATCAAAGGACCGCTTAATGACAGTGTCTACATCCTTCGCCACAACCGCCGCCACAGCCTTCTTCACCATGGCCTCCACAGCCTCCGCCGCAGTTATCGCAATGACCACCGCAACCTTCGCCCGACATAGCCTTGGCCAACTGTGCCATCTCTTCTTTCGTGGCCTCACGATTGGCCAGCACCTGACCGACAAAGTTCAGCGTGCAACCAGCCAATGGATGGTTCAGGTCGATGGTCACCGTATCAGGTCCCACCTCCACGACACGACCGTTGAAGTGATCTCCTGCCTCATTTTGCAGCATCAGTATGGCATCGGGATAGACATGCTTGGAATCAAACTTGCCATCTATCTCGAAGATATGCTTGTCGACACTCTTCACCAAGTCGTTGTTACGGGGACCAAAAGCCTGCTCCGGCGTCAACTCAAAGTTGAAACTGTCGCCAACAGCCAGGTCGACGACTTGACGCTCGAAGTCTTCCAACATAAAGCCCATACCACTAATGAAAGTAGCAGGCTTAGCCTCTTCGGTCATCTCGACAAGCACTTTCTGTCCATTAGAGACATCGTAGAGCTGATAGGAAACGCTCACCAACTTGTTACTCTTGTTTTCGCTCATTATAATACTATTCTTTTGATTATTTGTTGTTCGCCTGCAAAGGTAGTGCTTTTTTCTTAGTTACAAGCCTATTAAAATTCAAAATGGTAATATAATCTTTGATTTACATCAAAATAAGCAGTTGTTTACGCACACAGCTAACAAATTATTTGGTTGGTATCGATAATTCTCGTAACTTTGCATCGAAATCAAGAAGATAAGTGATTTCAAGGATAACATGTTGAACACCCGGACACAGATCCAATGAAGAAGATTCAGGACAAAGCCGGGAAAGAAGAAAGGTAAAAAGATGAAAAAGATTGTATTGACACTGGCTGCCATGATGACAATGAGCATGGCATTTGCAAACACAGAGAACATCCCTGAGAATGCACCTGAGGTAACCGAGGCAAGCACTGCTGCCAACTACGACATGACTGTCAACTACAGCAAACTGGCTACAACATTGGAGCTGAGTGCTGATCAGATCGACGCTGTCGAGGCCATCCACGACCAGTTCATCAACGACATGCGCAAAGCCGCTAACGCAGAGGCTTCTGAGCGTGCTGAGCTCGTCAAGAAGGCTGCCACCAAGGAGCTGAAGTACATGCACTATGTTCTCAACGAGAAGCAGTATCGCAAGTACAACACACTGCTCAACCTCACTCTTGAGAACCGCGGTTTGCTGAAGTAATAAGTAGATAAAGAGAACCCCTTTTCTGATACGGCATCCGCTAACGGATACAGCGTCAGAAAGCAAATATAAGAAGCCTCGTCTGCAAAGACGGGGCTTTTTTATTAATTGTTCTTAAATACCAGCAAGAAGCTCACGTAGATCGAAATAATTTGTCTACCTTTGTAATCTAAAACGTATTAAGCGTGAAAATAGCAAAAGTGGTGAATGCCCTTGAACAGTTCGCGCCTCTGCCCTTGCAGGAAGACTATGATAATGCCGGCCTGCAAACGGGATTGACAGAGGCGGATGTCTCAGGGGCTTTATTGTGTCTTGACGTTACCGAGGCTGTGGTGGATGAAGCCGTAGCCAAAGGGTGCAACCTCATCGTGTCGCATCATCCTCTGATCTTCCACAAGCTCAGAAGACTCTGCGGTGAAGATGACGTGCAGCGCACGGTGATGAAAGCCATCGAAAAGCATATTACCATCCTCTCACTCCACACCAACATGGACGCCGCTGAAGGCGGTGTCAACTTCAAAATAGCAGAGAAACTGGGACTGGAACATCCGACATTCTTCGGCAAACGCCAGTCCGCCGAGGTGAAAACCGGTGACGGAGAGATCCGGACCGTGGCTGGCGGTGAAGGCGTGATTGCGGAATGGACCGAGCCTCTTGCCGCCGACGACTTTATCATCCGGTTGAAACAAACCTTCGACGTGGAATGCGTGATGGCCAACGAACTGCTCCGTCGTCCCATCCGTCGTGTGGCCATCTGCGGTGGAGCCGGTGATTTTCTGTTGCCGGACGCTGTTGCCCTCGGAGCCGATGCCTTTCTGACAGGTGAGATGCACTACCATCAATATTTTGGCTACGAGCAACGCATACAAATTGCCGTCATCGGCCACTATCAAAGTGAGCAGTTCACACGGGAGATATTCCGCGACATCATCACGCGGCAATGCCCCGGTGTCCGCTGCATTTTGTCGGAGATCAACACCAATCCGATCATCTATTTTTAGATCCAAACGGAAATTCACGTTGATCCAACGATAGATACGAACAGATCGAGCTCACGATACACATAGACTCAGGTATTAATACATATTGATCGAACTATAAAAACATAATAATCATGGCAAAGAAAGACCCATCAGAGTTGTCGGTGGAGGAGAAGCTCTCCACCCTCTATCAGTTACAGACCACCCTGTCTGCCATCGATGAGAAGCGGGCACTGCGTGGCGAACTTCCTCTCGAAGTGCGAGACCTTGAGGATGAGATCGCCGGTCTCAACACACGTATGGAACACATCAACGCTGAGATCGAAGACTTCCGCGCTGCCATTGCACAGAAGCGCAATGAGATTGAGCAGAACCAAGCCAGCGTAGACCGCTACAAGGCTCAGCTCGACGAGGTAAAGAACAATCGTGAGTACGACACGCTGACCAAGGAGATCGAGTTCCAGACACTGGAGATCGAACTCTGCAACAAGAAGATCAAGGAAGCCAACCAGAAGGTACAGGAGCGTCAGAACGACCTCGCCAACACACAGGCTACGCTCACCGAGCGCCAGAAGGACCTTGAGTCGAAGCGCGACGAGCTCGACTCCATCATGCAGGAGACGCGCGAGGCCGAGGAAGATCTCAAGGAGAAAGCCAAAGAACTGGAGGCCCGCATCGAGCCGCGTCTGCTGGCCAGCTTCAAGCGCATCCGCAAAGGTGCCCGCAATGGTCTCGGCATTGTCTATGTGCAGCGTGATGCCTGCGGTGGCTGCTTTAACAAGATTCCACCACAGCGCCAGCTGGACATCAAGATGCACAAGAAGATCATCGTCTGTGAATACTGTGGACGTATCCTCATCGACCCGGAGCTCGCCGGTGTGAAGACGGAGCCCGCTGTTGAGGAGAAGCCCAAGAAGAAACGCACAACAAGAAGAAAGAAGGCTGAGACAGAGGAGAACGCAGAGGCGTAATCCGCCTTGACCCTTCACTATATATAAAAAAGGAGACTCTCAACGCGAGAGTCTCCTTTTTTGTTTTTATAGCAATCCTATATTTGATTATATAGCTGCCCTATTTTGTCTTTACTGCGTTATCGGGTAAAAACTTTCCGAATAAAGGTCACGGAAGTCTCTACTCGTAGTCGTCAATGACATTATTGGTGAAGTCCATCATCGGCTTGGCCACCTTCGCGATCTTCACGAGCTGTTCTGTCCAATGCTCTCCTTGGAAGAAATCATCGGGCACACAATGCCAGGCACAATAGTCTTTCATCTTCAAATACGAGAGGAACTCATAGTCCTTGGGGAAGTCTTTCGGTGCTTTCTTCAAACAGTTGATGCCGAAGCCTTTTGGCGCAGGCGCATCATCGCTCCATTCCGATGCATTGGGATAGCCAAAGAGATGGATGAACTCACCGCTCTCCACACAGTGTCTCCACTCTTCTATGTTTCCCATAATCTCATTTCTCACGGACGTGAGGATGTTTGTCGGTAGCCAATAAGCCCCGACGGCAATCAGACTGTGGCCCGGCTGCAAGTGGATATAATAGCCCGCGTGCAGTCCCTTACGGCCATGGGCAGAGATGTAAGCACCCAAATGCCGCTTATAGGGCGACTTGTCGGGTGAGAAACGCGTATCGCGATAAAAGCGATAGACACAGTCCTTCACCGTCAGATGAGCCACCGTCTCGTCCATTGCTCCCAAGGCGTTGATAGCCTGCTCCACGCCCTTTTCGAAATCCGCCTTGGCGGCAAGGTACTGATCTTTATGCTCAGCAAACCATGGCCGGTTGTTGTTGGCGGCAACATCCTTCAAAAATTTGAATATCAGTTGGGTATTCATTTGTTCTTTCCTCTATTTTTTCTTTTTGTCCTTACCGCTTTGGTGAGGCCTATTCCAGTTTACTACCCTTCAGCAACTTCGGACAGATCGTGTCAAAGGGGCATTTCTCGCACTTCGGCTTCGCGCTCTGACAGATATACCTTCCATGGAGCAACAGCCAGTGATGGGCCGAGGGAATATCCTCCACCGGAATGCTCTTCTCAAGATATTGCTCTACCTTCAATGGCGTGTTGGCCGTTGCGGGCACCAGGCCCAAGCGATGCGCCACACGATAGACATGCGTGTCGACTGCCATCACCGGCTTGCCAAACCACACGGCCTGCAGCACATTGGCCGTCTTGCGCCCTACCCCCTGCAACTTCACGAGTTCCTGAGGATCAGAGGGTACCTCACCACCATAGTCAGCAACGAGCTGCCGGGCCATCGCCACGAGGTGACGTGCCTTGGCATTGGGATAGCTCACACTGCTGACCAACGCCAGGACATCCTCCACCTCAGCCTGGGCCATGGCTTCCGCTGTAGGATACTTGGCGAACAGTGCCGGTGTCACGGCATTGATGCGCTTGTCGGTGCACTGTGCCGAAAGCAAGGTGGCCACCAGAAGCTGGAAGGCAGAGCCGAACTGCAACTCTGTTGTCACATGTGGCTCGTGCTTCCGGAAATAATCAAGTATATACTGATAACGTTCTTGTCGGGTCATTTTCTTATGTTATTCTTTTATCATAGAACATTCATCATCGAACTCTCATCATACGACAATAAACATTCATTATTCATTAATCGCTCCGCAGTAAGGGCATTTTCCTTTATGATCAAGCCTTGCCCCACAATTTCCACACACATATCGGGCATGTGGCACATGGAGATAACGGTCAATGGCAAAGACCACATACGCCACGAGCAGAAGATAACCGACATAGTGGAGCGTGGTGATGCTGAAGACGATGTAGTCAATGGCGCACATTGCTGCCAGTCCTCCCAAGTAGAGCACCCCCTCTCCCCAGCTCAATTGCCGACGTACATCATCGACGCACGCCAACACAATCACCGGCATCGCCCACACAGAACAGAGGAAGATCATCAGCGGCACTGGCACAGAGAAGGGATTGAGCGTTGGATGATAGTAGAAATGCTGCCACATCTGCGGTGCATACATCTGCAAACTGGCATAGAGCGTAGCCGAGAAGGCCACCGTCAGACACAGCAAGGTGGGATAGAACGAGTCGATATCGTGGAAATGTACAATATGTGCTTTGTGGCGCTTAATGTTCCAAAAGGCATAGCCCGCCGCGAAGACAGCAATGACACAAAGGAAGATGAGCACATGGTCGTTGCTGAACTCAGAGATAAACTGCGAGATCGGGTCGTCGGGCATCACGCGGGGCAAGAGGTAAGACTCGCGTGCCCAGCCAAAGGCAGAACTGTCGTTGGCCAACTCCACCCACACCGAGTCGGTATTGTCAGACGGTACCATGTGTATGTCGGCCACCACGAGGTGAGCACCCTTACGCACGATAAAGGAGTCGGTAGGCAGTCCGCCGATATACTCTTCGGGCATCTGGCTGATGAGCGAGAGCGAGTCGGCCTTCACCACAAAGTTGTAGTTGTTGGTGTAGTGGTGCGTCGAGAAGAACGACAAGGAGTCGATCTGCCGCTCACTGAACTTGAAAGCAGCATGGTTGCGGTGATGGGACTGATAGCACCCCGTCATCAAAAGAGTCACCGCAAGCATGACGAGCAACTTACAAAAGATTTTCATTCTGCGTAAATATCCATTTGACACAGGTCACACCTAAACTCCAACCGGAAGCGACGGCCGTCACCGAGCCGCAGCGTCAGCGGCTCACGCCACCGTGGGGCTGTCCCACCCCGCCTGACACAATGGCCGAGGGCATAGCGCAGACAGTGACGGCACTGCATCACCAGTGCTTTGCCGGGCTCCTTCAACTCAAAGGCCGGAGCCTCCACCTTGATGCCCTGCCGCTCATAGAACTGCCGGGAGAGGTGATTGGCGACATTATATAAATAGGAGTAGGCATTGTAGAGATCCTGCGGCTGCTCAAAGTTGACATTACGCTCAGCCTGCCCTGCCTCTCCGCAACATTTTTCTCCCCCATTCATTTCAGCCTGTTGCTGCCCGTCCGTATCCTTCGTGGGCAGCACCTGATTTTGCCCGGTTGCCTCAACTATCTTTTTCTGCAAAGCTTCAGCCGCCTCCCGCCTCAACTCAGAGAGCAGACTGGAAGGGATAAAAAGTTCGTCGGCGCCCTGCTCGATGGTGATGTCGGCCTGTTCACAGTGGAAGACGGTCGTACCGAGTTTGGCGAGTTGTTGCCGGATATTGTCGGCCTGTGGACGCTTGGCAGCCTGATGATCAAAGGCTACTGAAGCCTCGGCCTGCAAATGTTTAGCCTCAGCTGACTTTCCATCGACCGACATTCTCAGACGGAATCCATTCTGTGTCAAGCCATAAACCATGGCAACGGAAATACGACGGTCAGCCGTCTTACCACTTAAAAGTTTTTCGAAAGCCACGTCCTGGTTGCGATAGAGCGTCATACCTTTTCTCAGATGTGTCGGCATCTTGAAGGGAAAGAGTCGTCCGCCCTCTACCCTATTGACGCGGAAGCCTTCCAGCTCATGCTCGTCGTTGAGGAAGCACAGTCCGTCGCCATTGGCGAAAGCGGCAATACCCGCCACGGTGAACGAATCACGACGCAACTCCTTGACGTGTCCGACCATCTCGCCCAGTGCCTTCGGTGTGTC
>DLDU01000011.1:0-7311 GCA_002481295.1 Prevotella sp. UBA7764
GTGAATACCGATACGCTTACGTTTTACTTCGTCAAACTTATTGTTTTATGTGGTCATCTCAGTTGTTTTACACGATAAAACAACTGAGATGACGAAAAATTTTCTAGAGAATTTTCCCTCAGAAAGGGACTTTGAGAAGATCGGGAAATCGGGATAATCCACAAAACACTGTTAATCAATAAATTAAGAAAACATCACGAGAATCGCGAAATCTGGAGCAAGAGGTCACTTGCTCGAGAAAATCGCCTTCTCGCACCCGCTTTTTTGTCAGAAAGCCCGACATTTTGTTTCACTCAAAAACGCCATCACCCGCTTTGCCATGTCGACGCAATCGCCTACCGGCACCGGTGAATAGGTGTTGTGTCGAAGCGTCCACGGCTCTTCCATCGCATACCAGTCAACGACCGGAGCCTTGGGCAGCGCCATGGCAAAAAGCTCTGTCGCCGTCTTGTTGGCATTTGCTCCCTCGCCAAGTGCCGAGGCGTCGGGGCGGCTGTCGTGGGCCATCTGTCGGGAGAGCGCATCGAGATAGGTCTGCCAGCGCACGTAGTAGAAATCGCTCAACAGTCCTTGCCACTCCTTGTGGGCATAGTCGCGGAGCCCTCCCCGGTCGGCGCAGCCGCGGTTGCCCCAGGTCGTTATCTGCACACGGGCGTTCCACTCATAGAGATCTTTCTCCTGTGGCGTACGTCCCAACGAGCGTGCTGCCTCGGTCCAATGGCCAAGCCGGAACTCGCGTCGCGTGCCTAAGAGGCTATCCTGCAAGAGCAACATGTGAAGAAAACGGGCTGAGTCGGCCGAGAATGCACGGCGGTCAAAGCCACGGTAGTCGGCGATGGTACGCAGATATTGCAGTCGGGCCTGGTCGTCAAGAGCCTGACGGGTGATGTCCACCAAGTCGTACTCAAAGTTGTTGTTGCCACGGTATTTGTCGGCGACACTGGTCATCAACTCAGCGGCACGCCGGGTGTCGTCGGGATCATAGTAGTTGTGCATCTTCGACCAGCTCTTCACTTGGAAGTTATCGGTCGAGGGGCGTCCGTCAAAGATACTCTCGTGAGGTCCCTGCTGGTTGTTGCCGAGCGGACAATTATAGATGCTGTTGGCCAAGACTTGCCAAGCTTGCTGCAGTGCAGGGTCTGCCACGCCATAGCGGGCACGCACATAGCTGTTGAGCCACCGCTGTTTGAAGGCAGCAATGTCCTCATCGTTGGGCAGCGAATCGGTCATCCACGGCAGTTCGCTCATCAGTTCAAACATCACGGGGTTGTTTTCCGAGCCCTCCATGGTGTAGCCCCAACCACGCAGATGCTGTCTGGCACTTTGCAGAGGAGAGGTTGGGGCGACTGCCAGCCGGAAGTTATGGAGGAGCTGGTCCATGCGTCCGTGAAGCCCCACGTTGGCTCCGAAGTTCTCCAACATACAGAATAGCCATGGATGATCGCCGTAGCCCTTGTCACGCCGCCACACCGAAGGTACTCCGAACATCGGGCGGCACTCCGAGAAGAGGTCCAGCACCATCAGGTCTTGAGCCGGCAGGCTGTCTGCCATCGCCGGGCGCGGGTTCTCGGTCCAGCCCTGTACCACCCATACCGCCTTTGGGTTGACGCGTTTCATGGCGGCAAGCAGCTTGCGTCCGCAGGCCGCGTAGTCAATGGCACTGTTGTCGGCACTCTCGTGGAAGGGATCCATCGAGTAGTAGCTTGCCTTGCCGTAGAGCCGCGTCAGCTCCTTGTAATAGAGGTCAGCGATACGGTCAAAGGACGGATCGGTAGCAATGAGATTGGACGGGCGCGTATAGCCGTTCCACAGCCCGCCATCGGTCACGCCGACGCCCATCTTTGTCTTGGCGTCGTGCGGCAACATGCCGCAGTAGCCCGGCAACACGGGGTGCATGCCCAAAGAGCGCTCGCGCTGCAGAATTCGCTTCTGCAATGCTTCCTGCTGCCGATACCAGTTGTCGGGCAGCGGTCCACCCCACCCCTCGAGATTGTTCATCGCCCACCAGGCCAGAAAAGCCGGCCCGGCAATAAAGCGTCCTATCTCTTCCTTGGAATAGCCCAGCTTCACGAGCATGTTGCGCCATACCACTTCTTCGCCTGTGACGGCCAATGGCATGTTGATGCCATGCAAGGCCATCCAGTCGATCTCTTCCTGCCAGCGGTTCCAGTCCCCAAAGGCCATAGAATAGGAAAACGTGCAGTAGTTGAAGTCGTAGCGGTCGGTGAGCCAGGTAGTATGGCGCTCCTTACCTTTGACAGCGGGCAGGCGCTCGGGCAGGCGGGGGTGCATATTGTTCCAACTGACCATGATGCCGGCATGGTGCTTGAGATACCAGTTGACACCCGTGGCGATGTTCACCCACGTATTGCCTTTGACACAGACCTTGCCGTCGCGCTGCGAGAGTTCAAAGAAATCGGTATCTGACGGTTGCAACTCTGTGATGAACTTGCGTGCGGCTCCTGCGTCCATACGGTTGAGCAGGTCGTCAACGGGATTGGCCACGGCCATCATTGGAGCAAGAAAGGTGAGCCCTGCGATCAGGACTTTCCTCATTTTATTCATAGTGTTATTAAGTTTAGACTGCATAATAGATGATTTGTTTGGCAAAGGTAATAGAATTTTTCGTATCTTTGCAAGGAAGAATAAAATAAAAAACAAAACCATGAACATAGAAAAAGAAAAAGCCGTCATCGAGAAGCAGGGAGGGCTCTCGAAGACACTGAATATGGAGTTTCTCTCAACCGAGGAGCCCGACACATGCATGGCACGCATGAAGGTCGACGATCTCAACCGACAACCGTTTGGCTTTCTCTCCGGCGGCGCTACGCTGGCCCTTTGCGAGAACCTTGCGGGCGTAGCTTCCATGGCACTCTGCCCGGGCAAGATCTGCGTGGGCATCAATGTCAGTGGCAACCATCTGCGTACGGTGCTGGTGGGAGATACCGTCACGGCCTATGCCCAACTGCAATACAAGGGTCGCACACTGCATGAATGGCAGATCAACGTGAAGAACTCCAAGGGTGAGCTGATCTCTACGGTACATGTCACAAACTATATCTTGTCGCCACGAAAGGAATGACCACAAACAACTATGTATGCTACCGCTTGCCGGAGCAGAAAGAATATGTACGACTGGAACAGCGTGAGGGTGAACCCGTGGCCATGAAGTCTGTCAAAGACCTCAACGGCCGCAAGGGTTTCGTCTTCGCACCGTTCCAACCGTCGGAAGAGACACCCGTTTGGCTCTTGCAACCCGACAGCATCGAACGGAAAGCTGTGGGGGAAGGGGATTTCAAGCACTGTGAAGAACACTGCAACACGGAACTGAAAAGAAAGATAGCAGAATACGAGAAGGTGGAACGGAAAAATTATCGTCTGCGTTTCGACCTCTGCAAGACGATGTTCAAGCTTGGAAAGGTTAGCAAATTGGTCATAGCCCGGCATGTGCATGAGATGCACTATGCCGTCGGAGCCCCCGAAGAACTGTTTCTGCACGCCTGCCGCCTCTATCCCCATCAGTATATCGCCCTGGTGAACATGGAGCATGCGGGGACGTGGATCATGGCCACACCCGAAGTGCTCATCGAAGGCGACGGACTCAACTACCGCACCATGGCCTTGGCGGGCACGCAGAAGATGCCGGTCAACTACAGACCTGGGCAGGAGCTGAAATGGTCGGAGAAGAACCGCAAGGAGCAACGCTATGTGGCTAACTACATCCTCGACACGCTGAGTCCAATGACCAAGACTTTGCATCACGGACATTCTCACACCACCATGGCGGCGCGACTGCTCCACCTGCGCACTGATTTTGACTTCACACTCAACGACGACGTACAACTGGGCGACGTGCTCGATGCTCTCCACCCTACCCCTGCCGTGTGCGGCATACCCAAGGACGCTGCCCAAAAACTCATTCTCGAATATGAGAAGGATGAGCGCAAATACTACAGCGGCTTCTGCGGACCCTATGATCCGGAAGGAGAGACACGGCTCTATGTCACGCTACGTTGCATGGAGATAGCCGATGACCACTATATCCTACACGCCGGAGGCGGCATCGTGCCGGAAAGTAAGGAGAAAGAGGAATGGAGGGAGACAGAGATGAAACTCAACACCATGAGAGATGTATTGCGATAAAGATAATGTCAACACGCTCACTGCGCTGCTCATCGCTCACGGCGTGCGCCATGCTGTCGTATGTCCGGGGTCACGCAACGCGCCTATCGTGCACAACCTCGACGTGTGCCCTGAGATCCAGTGCTACCCCATCACCGACGAGCGCAGTGCCGCGTTCTATGCACTCGGACTCTGTCAGGCCACCGAGGAACCAGTGGTCGTCTGCGTCACCAGCGGCACGGCACTGCTCAACACGCTGCCCGCTGTCGCCGAGGCAATGTATCAGCATCTGCCTCTCGTGGTCGTCTCGGCCGACCGACCTAAGCAGTGGATCGGACAACTCACCGGACAGACGATGCCTCAGCCGGGGGCGCTGACCTGCTTTGTCAAACGCACGGTGGATCTGCCCGAACCGCACAACGACGAGGAGCACTGGTATTGCAACCGACTCGTCAACGAGGCTCTCATCGCCGCCACACAACCTTGCCAAGGCCCGGTGCACATCAACGTACCCATCACAGAACCCCTCTACTCTTTCAATACACGCGAGTTGCCCTCGGAACGCATGATTGCGTTTAACTCTCTGCTGGCGGCTCACGATGGCGGAAAGGAAGCGTGCGTCTCGGCCAATGCAATTACAGCCGTAGCCCACGACCTTTTGCAGCAGCTCGCCAAGGCTGAGCGACCGCTCATCGTCATCGGACAGATGAAGTCGTCGGACTTGACCAAAGGCAGGATTCCGGCACTCACCGACAAACACTATGTGGTCTGGAACGAGGCTCTCAGCGGTGAGGACGGTGCCACGTCACTGGAAGAGATGTTAGCTATGGCAGGAGGCAACAAGGATTTCTTGCCAGACTTCATCCTCTACATCGGCGACACGCTAGTCAGCAAGCGTGCCAAGCAGCTCCTGCGACAGGCTAAGGACGCTATCTGCTGGGAGGTGAATGCCGACGGAACTGTCCACGACCCGATGATGAACCTGCACGGCATCATACAGGCAAGACCCGACGACGTGCTTGCCGCCATCACAGCGGAGGGACCGCGCGAGTGGTTTGACCGATGGGAAACGCTGCGCTGGAAAGCAGAGGATCACCGGCGGACGTTCGTCCCTCGCTACTCCAACCTGCTGGCCGCGCAACTCCTTGAGGAACGACTCAGCCATACCGCGGAAGGCTACGCCTTGCACTACGCCAACAGCACGTCGGTGCGACTGGGCTGTCTCTATGCCCGGGAGCATGTCTACTGCAATCGTGGCATCAACGGCATCGAGGGATCGCTGTCCACGGCTGCCGGTTTCTCGCTCGCCACAGACGATCCGGTGTATTGTGTCATCGGTGACCTGAGCTTTTTCTACGACCAAAACGCACTGTGGAATACCAATCTGCGTCAGAACCTCCGCATTCTGTTGCTCAACAACAGCGGTGGCGAGATCTTTGCCAAGTTCGACGGACTGCGCCAGAGTCCGGCACGCAGCATGGTCATGGGCGTGCACGCCACCACAGCAGAGGGCATCTGTCGCGAGAACGACATCATGTACTGTCACGCTCACAACGAGGAGGAGCTCTACAATCTCCTCGGTGCGCTCGTCAGCCCAAAGGCGGAGCGTCCTATGCTCCTTGAAGTCTTCACCAATGCCGAAGACGATCTGAGGGCTTATCAAGAATACTTTAACACCTTATTATAATATGGAAAAGAGAAATTGGAAAACCATACCGGGTTTCGACTTCAAGGAGATCCTCTTTGAAGAATACAATCACATCGCAAAGATCACCATCAACCGTCCACGCTATCGCAACGCCTTCACGCCACTCACGGTGTGGGAGATGAGCCAGGCCTTCACCTATTGCCGCGACCATCTCGACATCCGTGTGGTGATCCTCACGGGTGCCGGTGACAAGGCCTTCTGCTCGGGTGGCGACATGCACGTCAAGGGACGTGGCGGATATGTCGGTAGCGACGGTGTGCCACGCCTTAACGTGCTCGACGTGCAGATGCAGATCCGCCGACTGCCCAAGCCTGTCATCGCCATGGTCAACGGCTACGCCATCGGTGGCGGACATGTGCTTCACGTGGTCTGCGACCTGACAATCGCTTCCGAAAACGCTATCTTCGGGCAGACAGGACCAAAGGTGGGCAGCTTCGACGCTGGACTGGGTGCCAGCTATCTGGCACGCATCGTGGGACAGAAAAAGGCACGCGAGATCTGGTATCTCTGCCGACAGTATTCCGCAAAGGAAGCTGAGCAGATGGGACTCGTCAACAAGGTGGTGCCCTTTGACCAACTTGAGGATGAAACGGTGGCCTGGTGCGAGACGATCATGGAGCGCTCACCGCTCGCCATCCGCATGATGAAGGCAGGATTCAACGCCGAACTCGATGGTCAGGCGGGCATCCAGGAACTTGCCGGCGACGCCACAATGCTCTACTACACCCTCGACGAGGCACAGGAAGGCGGACGTGCTTTTCTGGAAAAGCGCAAGCCTGACTTCGACAAGTATCCTCAGTTCCCTTAAGACAGAGTAACAGAGTGAACATAAGACATAGTAACATAGTAACAGATATAATAACATAGTAATAGACATAAACAAGAGTATAAATAGAGGACATCAATGATTTAATAAAACTAATGATTGAGTGTGCGAAAGCTGTCCGACGTCAGTTGGGGCCGGGTTACTTAGAGGCCGTCTACAAGAATGCAATGCTCATTGAGATCAGGAAGCACAAGCACGTTGTTAGAACAGAAGTTCCATTTGAGGTTCGTTACGATGGCATCGTAGTTGGAAGCTATAGGGCTGACATAATCGTTGACAACAGACTCATCCTTGAGTTAAAGGCTACTACCTGCCTTACCATGGCCAATGAAATTCAATTAGTGAACTATCTCAACGCCACAGGCATCGATGATGGATTTCTCATCAACTTCGGCTCAGATCAATTGCAATTCAAACATAAGTATCGCACCTACAAAAAAACCGTCCATAATACATAGCATGTACACACTGTTTGTTTGACAGAGTAACAGTGTATATATAAGACATAGTAACATATTGAACAGACTAAGACTTTGTAACAGAGGAGACCGAAAGATTATTAGACAATGTGTCTTATATCTGTTCAATATGTTACTATGTCTTATATCTGTCCAATATGTTACTATGTCTTAATCTGTCCAATATGTTACTATGT
>DLDU01000011.1:7396-39714 GCA_002481295.1 Prevotella sp. UBA7764
GTTCAATATGTTACTATGTCTTTATTTACCAATGTTACTATGTCTTCAGAGGTAGCGCATGAGGATGTCCCATACGGCAATGAGGTGGCAGACGCTGCCGGCGAGGACAAAGAAATGGAAGACGGTGTGCATGTAGCGACGACGGCGAAGGGTGTAGAACAGCGCGCCGGTGACATAGCACACACCCTCGGCGATGATCCAGATGACCGTCGCCGCACTCACAGAATCGATCAAGGGCTTGAAAGCGATGAGCACACTCATGCCCATACCAATGTATACCAGCGTCTCCAGATTGCTGTGGGCCTTGAGCTTATGGAAGCTCGTGATCGTGCCCACGATGGCGCAGAGCCATACAAAGCAGAACAGCGTCCAGCCCCAATAGCCCTCATGGCGCAAGGCGATGAGCGTGATGGGAGAATAGGAACCGGCGATATGCCAGTAGATGGCCGCATGATCCCACTTGCGCAACCGCTCCTTCCACGGTGACCAGGCCGAGAGGGCATGATAGACGGTAGAAGCAATATACGAACCGAGCATGCCCACAAGGTAGAGGATGACGCCTGCTGTGGCCCAGCCATTGCCACGCGAGAAGCAGAGATAAAGGAAGATAGCACCAAAGGCCACGCCCAAGAAGATGCCGCCAGCATGGCTCCAGGAGTTCCACAACTCTTCTTTATGATTATAGAATATCTTTATTTTCATGATATGCTGTTGCTTACTGATAAATGATTTCTGTGTAAAGATAGCGTAATCTTAGTGAAAGACAAAATAAAACTTGCTTTTTTATCCTTTTTTTCTTACTTTTGCCTTCACGCAACAAAAGTAGCTTTATCATGAAATACGAGATCACCGACAGGGTGCTGCACTTCAAACAACCGGCGGGAACCAGCCGCGGCGTGTACACCACCCACCATTCTTACTATATCACCCTTGAGCGCGACGGCATCCGCGGCACGGGAGAGTGCTCGACACTGCCCGACCTGAGCTGCGACGCCATGAGCGACGAACGCTATCAGACGCTCCTCCGCGACACGTGCAATCTGGTCAACCGATTGGGCGGCATACCCTATGAGATGCTGCGCCCCTACCCTTCTATTCTCTTCGGACTGGAGACGGCCTTTGCTCAACTCGACGCTAAGGGCTCCACGGCACTCTTCGACACGCCGTTCAGCCGGGGCGAAGAGGGAATCACCATCAACGGACTCGTGTGGATGGGAACCTTCGACGAGATGTACACACGGCTGGAGGCTAAGCTCAAGGCTGGCTACCACTGTGTGAAGTTGAAGATTGGTGCCATCGACTTCGAGCGTGAGTTGGACTTAGTGAAACATATCCGTGAGTGTTTCAGCAAGGAACAAGTGGAGCTGAGGGTGGATGCCAACGGTGGCTTCACGCCCGACAATGCCATGCAGCGCTTGGAAGCACTGGCCCGTTACGACATCCACTCCATCGAACAGCCCATCAAGCCGCATCAGTGGAAAGAGATGGCGGAACTCTGCGAGCACTCGCCCCTGCCCATCGCACTCGACGAGGAGCTCATCGGCATCAACATGCCGTCGATGAAAGCCATGCTGCTCGACAAGATCCGGCCGGCCTATCTCGTGCTGAAGCCCAGCCTGCATGGCGGCATGCACGGATGCCGCGAATGGATCAGAATGGCCCAAGACCGTAGCATCGGCTCATGGATCACCTCGGCACTGGAAAGCAATGTCGGACTCAACGCCGTGGCCCAGTTCTGTGCCGACGTGTACGGACCACACATCACCCTGGCGCAGGGGTTGGGAACAGGTCTGCTCTACACCGACAACATCGCCATGCCTCTGGAGATTAAAGACGACAAGCTATGGTACTCGAAGAATTCCTGAGTGAGTGGCGCAACAGTAGCGATCGCGTGCTCGTCCACACCAGTGGCAGTACGGGCGCACCCAAACCGATGTGGCCCGAGAAGGAGAAGATGCGCAACTCGGCCCGCATCACCTGCGACTTTCTGGGACTGCAACCCGGAGACACGGCCCTGCTCTGCATGAACCTGAAGTATATCGGTGCTAAGATGGTCGTGGTCCGGTCCATCGAGCGTCGGCTGCGCCTGCTCAGCGTAGAGCCGAGTGGGCATCCCATAGCGGCCTTATTACAAGGGCAAAGTGTCACAGAGACCGACTTCCACGACCCTGCTGCCCTGCCCCACCCTTGTCCACAAGGGCAGAAAATCCCGGCTCCAACCTTTGCCGCCATGGTTCCCCTGCAAGTCTACAACACCCTGCAAGTGCCCGAAGAAGCGGCTCTGCTACGTCAGATCCGTCATCTGATCATTGGCGGCGGTGCTATCGACGACCAGCTTGCGGCAGCCTTGCGTGACTTCCCCCATGCGGTGTGGAGCACCTACGGCATGACGGAGACGCTCTCGCATATCGCCTTGCGACGCCTCAACGGCTCAGAGGCCAGCGAGTGGTACCAGCCTTTCCCAAGTGTCAAAGTAAGTTTGGATAAAGATGATTGTCTGATGATCAATGCACCCTTGGTGCATGAGGGAACACTAAAGACCAACGACCGTGCAGAGATCGTCCCCGGCAAGGGCTTCCGAATCCTCGGACGTAAGGACAACGTGATTGTCTCAGGGGGTATCAAGATACAGATTGAGGAGGTGGAACATGCATTGAAGCCTTATCTCTCCGCTCCGTTCATCATCACACGGCGCAAGGACGTGAAGTTCGGCGAGGCCGAGATCCTACTCACCGAAGCCACCGACACCGATGCCGTCACCGCCATCTGCCGCCGTGTCCTGCCCAAATACTGGATTCCACGGGAAGTACGACACATCGATCACATCCCCATGACGGAGACGGGAAAGCCAAAAAGAAAAGTATAAAAGGAAAAAAGGAAAAGAGGAATAAAGTAAAAGAGGAAGATAAAAGGGTAAAAAGGGGAAAAAGAAAAAAGGTAATAAATGTTGCTTCTGCCACAAACAAAAAAATCCCAAGCATGGGACTCGCGTCTCAAAGCTTGGGATCTTCTATAATGATTGGCAGGTTAATTATTATCTTGACTGTCGATAGCCTTGATTTTCTGGCGCACGAGCTCAGCGTCATCTTTGAGTCGCTGCACTTTACGGTTCATCTCGTCAACAAGGCTGTTGCCTTTCTTACTTGAGATATTCAAGAAGCCAAGGTTGTTTTCATAGGTGGCAATCTCTTGCTTGAGTTGCTCATAGCGGCGGGCCAGACGGCCACGCTCGTTGTCCACGGCATCCTCGCCACGCTTGGCCACGTTGCGGAGGTTCTGTTTGAAGTTATCAAGACGACGGCGGGCCACGGAAACATGCAGGTCGCTATAGATCTTGTCCAGCACATCGTGGTACTCCTTGAAGATCTTATCTTTCTCCTTGAAAGGCACATGGCCGACAGCATTATATGCGTCGACAAGTTCCTGAACCTTGTCCTGTGCGTCTTCTACGCCCTTCTCTGCAAGTTCCTTGAGCTGAGCGATGATATCACGTTTCTTTTGCAGGTTGGCTTTCTCCTCAGTACGGGTGCCGGCATGAGCGGCGTTGCGTGCATCGAAGAAATGATTGCAAGCCGTGAGGAACTCGTTCCACAGCTGGTCACCGAGCTTCTTTGGCACGGCACCGATGGTCTTCCATTCCTTTTGCAAAGCAACAAACTTATCACCCGTAGCCTTCCAGTCTGTGGAGTCGGTCATTTCCTGAGCCTTCTTGATGAGCTCGCGCTTCTTCTCTGCGTTGGCAGCAAACTGCTGCTTCAGCTGTTTGAAGAACTCACTCTTGCGGCTGAAGAAGTCGTCACAGGCGGCACGGAAGCGCTCAAAGATCTTCACATTCATCTTCTGTGGCGCAAAGCCGATGGTCTTCCACTCCTGTTGCAAGGCGATGATAGCCTTGGAGTGTTTCTCCCAATCACCAATACCTTTATTTTCTTCTTTGGCTAAGGCTTCCACCTTCTCACAGAGCTCCGTCTTCTTGGCGAGGTTCTCTTCTTCTTTGGCACGAAGCTCTTCAAAGTGCTGCTGGTGTTTCTTGTTGATGACCGTGCTGGCAGCCTTGAAGCGCGCCCAAATCTGTTCACGCAGATCTTTGGCGACAGGTCCTATCTCGCGATACTGTGCGTGCAACTCCTGCAACTGATGGAAGGCACTGACCACGTCGGGCTCCTTGTCCAAAGCCTCTGCTTCCTCACAGAGCTTCGTCTTGGCTTCGAGGTTCTTCTTGAAGTCATACTCACGTGCTTCGCGGTTGAGATTGAGCAAGTCATAGAACTGCTCTACATAGAGTTGGTAGTTGCGCCACACCTCATTGGCTTTCTCCGGCGGCACAGACTTGATCTCCTTGAACTCCTTTTGCAGTTCCTTGAACTCATTATAGTTTTTGTTGGCTTCCTCGGGAGAGGTAGCCATTGCCTTTATCTTCTCTATGATATCGAGCTTACGTTGCAGATTGGCCTGTTTTTCAGCCTCCTGCTCTTGGAAAGCCTTGGCGCGCTTCTCCTTGATGATCTGCATCTCTGCCTTGAAAGTCTCCTCGTCATCATCGGGAAGGACCTGATATTTCTCAGGATCGCCGCCGGCTTCAAGATAGTCTTTCTGCCGTTTCTCGCGCTCGGCAATGTGGAATCTATAGAAGGAAGACTTCAAGTGCTCCACTTCATCCTTATCGGGCTTGTCCTCGTTGCGGGCAATCTCCTTGATTCTTTCGAGCACCTCCTGCTTAGAGGCATAGACCTTGTGAGCAGGCTGTTCAGCGGAACTGTCACCATTCTGATCCGTTGCCGAGGCTTCAGCCTTCTGTGGTTTGTCTTCCTGGCTTTGGCTATCAGCCGACTGTTCCTGGTTTGTAGACGCTTCCTGCTGCACTGTCTCAGACGATTCTGCGGCAGGCTTCTCAGTGGCAGCCTCTGTGTTTTCTACATTCTCGTCCTGTGCCTGCACAGCATTCTGTTCGCCTTCCGTGGCTCCTTGGGCCAGGCTCTTATCCTGCTCCAAGGCGTTTTCTTGAGAGTCCATCATTACACCGTTTTAAGTTTATGATTCGGTTTATCACTTGCCTCTCCCCCGCCTCTATAAATAGACAACAAGGGGAGCAGACAACACATGCTATTTGATATTATTATGCAAACTTAAACAAAAAAACTGTAATTCCAACAAAAACCACCGTTTTTTTACGAAAAAACTTAAGTTTGCCGCCGTTTAGCGTATTAAAGGAGCCGTTTCCGTTTCAAATACCAAAGGCTGATCGCTGTCGCAACTATGGATATGGCGATGGTGATGACAAAGCCATAGCGCGATGTCTCCAAACCGTTGACGACGTTCATACCATACAAACTGGCGATGAGCGTAGGGAACATCAGCACGATGTTAATAGACGACAAAGTACGCATCGTGGTATTCATGTTGTTGTTGATGACGCTCTGATAGGTGTCCATCGTCGACTCCAGAATATTGGAATAGATGTTGGTGGTCTCACGCGCCTGGGTCATCTCGATGCTGACATCTTCGATAAGGTCGGCATCCAACTCATCGACTTGCAGTTTGAACTTCAGTTTCTGCAGCAGGTTTTCATTGCCACGGATGGAAGTAATGAAGAAGGTCAACGAGTCTTGCAGCCTTGACAGTCCGATCAGGCTCTCGTTGTTGATCTCGCTGTCGAGGTTGTGCTTAGCCTTTTCAATAAGGGTGTTGATCTGCTTCAACCGTTTCAGATACCACACGGCACTGGAGAGGAAGAGACGGAAGATCATGTCGACATAGTCGGTGAAGCCTTCGCCGCGTTTCTGCTGATAGCTGACGAAGTCGATCATCATGTTCGTCTCGTAGAAGCAAACGGTGATGGTCACATCGCGCTTATGGATGATGCCAAGCGGCACTGTAGTATAAGGAGTACGGCTTTTCACCTCCTTGACGTAAGGAATACGCAAAATGATGAGCATCCAACCATCGTCGTACTCATAGCGGGCACGCTCATCCGTATCACTGATGTCGCTAAGGAAATAGTCGGGAATATTAAATTTGTCCACCAGTTCGCGCTGGTCATCGTCGGTGGGGCACGTTACTTGAATCCAGCAGTTGGGCTGCCACTCCTGGAGGGCGCTCAGCTTTTTCTCAATGTTCCAATATGTTCTCATTGTAGCCAATCTCCATGATAAGAAGTGTGGGGACTGACTCTCCGAGTCGAATCCTCACGTTAACACTTGAAGTTTTCCGCGTGATAATCGTCCATAAATTGATGAATATTGATTAACTGACTGCAAAATTAGAAAAAATAAGTGAGTGAGCCAACGATTTAATATTCTTTTTGATGACAAAGATGCCAAAAGCAAGACAAGAAGACATGCTTCTTTTTATTTAGACATAAAGACATAAAAAACATATTCCTCTTTGTTTAGACAGAAAGACATATTTCTTTTGACATAAAAACAAAAAAAGACATAAAGACAAGAAGAAAATATGTTCTTTATGTCTTTATGTCTTAAAAAAGGACTTGTCCTTTAGAATATGTCTTTTATGTCTTTATGTCTTATAAAGAAAACATGTCCTTTATGTTTTAAAAAGAACTTGTCTTTATCGTCTACTTCTCTGGAACTTGCTCGAGTACTGCTGTCAGCAGTTTCCAGAAAGGCTCTGCTGTAGCGATCTCGAAACGCTCGTTGACGGTGTGGGGGCTGCGGAGCGTAGGACCGAGAGAGACTACCTCCATGTTGGGGTACTTCTCCAGGATCACCGAGCACTCCAGTCCGGCATGATCCACGACGACCGTAGCGTCCTTGCTGTTCTGCTCTTTGTAGACTTTGCAAAGCAACTTCAGCAGAGAGCTGTCGGGATTAGGGTCCCAACCACCATAAGAACCAGAGAACTCTACCTTCATGCCAGCCATAGAGAACACGCTCTCCAACTGTGTAGCGACATACATCTTCATATCCTCACGGCTGGAGCGAGCCAGGATCTTGATGGCAGCCTTCCCCTCACCAATAGAGATGATGGCGAGGTTTGAAGAAGTCTCCACTACGTCGGGCTTGACAGGAATGAAGCGCACCACGCCGTTGTGGCAACCATAGATGGCGTCCACAAGGTTGTCCTGGATCTCTTCCGGCACCAGTGTAGCAGGCTTGTCAACGTCTTCGCAGAAGAACTGCACGTTGCTCTCGATGGTTTTGAACTCATCCTCAATGGCCAGTCGCTGTTTTTCTACCATCTGCTTCAGTGTCTCCACATTGGCTTTTGGCAAAGCAAGCACCACCTCGGCATGAGAAGGAATGGCATTGCGCATGTTGCCGCCTTCCCAACTGACCAGACGGGCACCCAGCTCGGCAATAGCCTCACGCACGAGACGCACCATCTCCTTATTGGCATTGGCGCGACCAGCATTGATTTCCAGACCAGAGTGTCCACCACGCAATCCCTTCAAGGTCACCTTGACGGCAGCTTCCTGGTCGTTTTCCACTTCCTGATATTGCATTGTTGCGGTGATATCGATACCGCCTGCGCTACCGATACAGAAGTTGCCCCATGTCTCTGAGTCAAGGTTGAGATAGTAGTCAGCATTGAGTTCTCCCTTGGGCAACTCATTAGCTCCGTACATACCCGTCTCCTCGTCACGTGTAATCAAAGCCTCCAAAGGTCCGTGCTTGAGATCGTTGCTCTCGAACACGCCCATGATGGCAGCCACACCGATACCGTCGTCAGAGCCAAGCGTAGTGCCTTTGGCGTGTACCCATCCGTCCTCGACATAGGTCTCAATCGGATCTGTCTCGAAGTTATGCTTGCTGTCAGGAGTCTTCTGTGGCACCATATCCATGTGAGCCTGCAACAGTGTAGTCTTACGGTTCTCATAGCCTGGGGTAGCCGGTTTGCGCATGACGATATTTCCACCAGCGTCCTTGAAGGCCTCTACGCCGATTTTTGCTGCAAAGTCGAGAAGAAACTGCTGTACTTTCTCCAAGTGACCCGACGGACGTGGCACCTGTGTCAGTGCGTCAAAGTTGCGCCAGATGGCTGCTGGCTGCAGATTGCTGATTTCACTCATAATATTACGTTTAATGGTTACAATAAATATTTTATCTATTCACTGATGATTGTCTCTTGCTTGTTGCTCGTCTTTTTCTTCGTGAAGCTTAGTGCCATCCATCCATAGATACCGATGACCACGACGAGCAAGGTCTGGATGCTGTGGACGATGAGCACAAAGTTCAAGGCTGCCGTAGACGCCACGCCATAGAGAATGAGCATGGTTTTCACCGCAAAATGCCATGGACCGGCACCGTTGGGCGTGGGCACGATGACAGCAATACTACCGACGATGAATGTGACCATCGCGCAGGCGAAACCCAGATGACGGGTCGCGTCGAAGCAGAAGAAGGTGAAATAATAGTGGAGGAAATAGCATGCCCAGATAGCAACAGAGTAGAAAATAAACAGTGGCACATTCTTGACATAGCGCACCGACATCACTCCCTGCCACAGTCCATGGAAGAGCTCCTTCACCTTATTATATATAGACATCTTTCTGAGCAGCACCCAAAGAAGTATCACCACGGCGACACCGCATATCATTGTCACCAACCAGCCGGTAGACGAGAAGCTTGCCAACAGTTCATCGACACGCGTGCCCGTACGCCGGAAGAATGATTGGAAAACGCGAAACTGGGAGAGAAGCGTGACAAAGATCATCACCAGCACCAGCAACGAGTCGATGGCACGCTCCGTAACCACTGTCCCCAAAGCCTTGGGAAACGACACACCGTCCCATCGCCGAAGGATGCCGCAACGCGCAAACTCACCTACACGTGGTATAAGCAAGCTCACGGCATAGGACACAAAAACACTGTTGACCGACACCGAGGCGCGTGGCTTCTCCCCGACAGGCTCCAAAGTCTGCTGCCAACGCCAGCCACGGAAAGCCTGAGCCAATATGCCGAAGGGGAAGGAAAGGAGCATCCATGTCCAGTCCATTCCATGGAGGAGCACCTGCTTCATGCCTTGGAAATCAAAACCACGATACATCCAATAGAGGATGGCACCGCCCAGCATCAGGCTCAATGCCACCTTCACTATGTTGTTGATGGTGTTTCTCTTCTTCATATAGCATACAAAAGTAATGCAATTCAGTGGAATAACGAAACTTTTTTAGAAAAATAATCATTTTATAATGTACGCCTTTTCCCTTATAGAATTCATTGATACACATCAATCTGCTTGACACGTATCAATTAAAATCACATATTTCGCGAATAAAACTACTATTGTTTGCGCACACAGAGAAAAACTCCTACCTTTGCAGACGTAAAACAGAGACCCCAAGTGGTCAAGAGGATAACAAGTCCACAAGAAGATCTCCACAACACGAGACCACGGACAAAGGATAACAAAAGTAGAATTAAAAGTAAAGAAAGGTAAAAAGATTATGAGTATGATGACATTTATCACATTGGTAGCTGTTGCTTTCGTAGGTGCTTCTGCACTGGCTCTGACAATGGACCATATGGTCGAGGGCAAGTAAACAGCCTTATAGATTTGAAATAAAATAGAGAGAATACATAGAAGACCGGGAATGGAGCAATCTGTTTCCGGTCTTTTTTGTGCGTTGACGGCAATTCTTTATCCCGTTTCTTGTCTATCCCCAATGTTTTTCGTACATTTGTAACCAAAGAAAAATACATATCTGCAACATGAAACAAGTAAAGCCAAAGAAAAACCTCGGTCAGCACTTCCTCACCGACCTTGGCGTGGCACGACGCATCGCTGACACAGTAGACGCCTGCCCGGCTCTGCCCATTCTGGAGATCGGACCGGGCATGGGAGTCCTCACACAGTACTTGGTGAAGAAAAACCGGGAGGTGAAAGCCGTGGAAATCGATTCCGAAAGCGTGGCTTACCTCAACGAACGCTATCCCGAGCTGCGCGACCAGATCATCGGGGAAGACTTTCTACGCATGGATTTGAACAAGATCTTCGGCGGCAAACAGTTTGTGCTTACCGGCAACTATCCCTACGACATCTCTTCCCAAATCTTCTTCAAGATGCTCGACTATAAAGATCTCATTCCCTGCTGCACGGGGATGATTCAGCGCGAGGTGGCTCAGCGTATCGCCTCTGCACCGGGCAACAAAGCTTACGGCATCCTCAGCGTGATGATACAAGCGTGGTACGACGTGGAGTATCTCTTCACCGTCGACGAGGGCGTCTTCAACCCGCCACCAAAGGTCAAGAGTGCCGTGATACGCATGACACGCAACAACGTAAATGATCTCGGTTGCGACGAAGTGCTCTTCAAACGTGTGGTGAAGACGGTTTTCGGCCAACGCCGCAAGATGCTGCGCGTCTCGTTGCGCCAGCTCTTCACACCTCAGACCATGCCCACGCCTGACTTTTTCGCTCAAGACATCATGACCAAGCGGCCCGAACAGCTCTCCGTCCAGCAGTTTGTAGAGCTCACCTCCATGGTTGCAGACAAAGTAAACAGCAGCGCGGTATAAAAGACAGAGTATATAAAGACACAATAACTATAATAACTTTAGACATAGTAACAGATAGAACATAAAATAGCATAATCTGTTTAATGTGTTACTATGTCTAAAAAACTATCTGTTTAATATGTTACTATGTCTATTCATCCATCTGTTTAATATGTTACTATGTCTTTATTCCTCTGTTATTATGTCGCGAAAGAAAAAAGTTGGAGAAATAGTTGCATCGTCCAGAAAATCTTTTTAAATTTGTGACTTAGAAAACTAAGCACTAAAAATATGTTAGACGTAAAGCAAACCCTCAATGGCGCCGAGGAAAAAATGAAGAAGGCGTCGAAGTATCTTCAAGAGGAGCTCGCACGCATCCGTGCCGGCCGTGCCAACGCTGCCATTCTCGATGGCGTGCGCGTAAGTTCCTATGGTCAGATGATGCCCCTCAACCAGGTAGCCTCTATCATTATTCCTGACGCTCGCACCATCACCATCCGTCCCTGGGACCGCAAGGCCATCAAGGACATCGAAAAAGGTATCATGGACAGCGATGTCGGCATCACACCGGAAAACAATGGCGAGATGGTCATCCTGCGCATTCCACAGCCCACTGAGGACCGCCGCAAAGAGCTCGTCAAACAGTGCAACAAGATTGGCGAGGGCGTGAAAGTGCAGGTGCGTACCGCACGCGCTGAGGTCAAGGAGAAGTTAAAGAAGGCTATCAAGGACGGACTTTCTGAGGATCAGGAAAAGGACGCTGAAGCCGACTTGCAGAAGATGCACGACAAATATATCAAGGAGATCGACGCCACCCTGGCTGCCAAGCAGAAAGAGGTGATGACCGTTTAATCCATGGCGCATGAGAGGACTTGTCGTAAGAAACACCGGATTTTGGTACACCGTCAAGACCGATGACGGCCAGCTCGTTGACAGCAAGGTCAAAGGTAACTTCCGGCTGAAGGGTATCAGAAGCACCAACCCCGTTGCCGTCGGCGACTGGGTGCATATAGACATCAACCGGGAGGGTACTGCTTTTATCACAGAGATCGAGGACCGAAAGAACTATATCATCCGTAAGTCACAAAACCTGTCGAAGCAAAGCCATATCATCGCGGCTAACCTCGACCAGGCAATGCTCGTCATCACCGTGGCACACCCACAGACTTCTACGACATTCATCGACCGCTTTCTGGCTTCTGCCGAGGCATACAGCGTGCCGGTGGTACTGGTGTTCAACAAGACCGATCTGCTCACCGACGAAGAGCGGCACTATCAAGACATGATGGTGACGCTCTACGACAACATCGGCTATCCCTGTCACCAGGTGTCGGCACTCACCGGCGATGGCATCGACGGACTGCGCACACTGCTCAGCGGCAAGGTGACACTGCTCAGTGGCAACTCAGGTGTCGGCAAGTCTACCCTTCTCAATTTGCTGATTCCCGGCACTGAAGCCCGTGTAGCCGACATCAGCGAAGCCCACGACACAGGCATGCACACCACGACCTTCTCCGAGATGGTGTCATTGCCCGACAACAATGGCTATGTTGTCGACACACCAGGCATCAAAGGCTTCGGTACGTTCAACATGGAACCGGAAGAGATCACCAGCTATTTCCCCGAGATCTTTAAGTTCTCTCAGGACTGCCGCTTTGCCAACTGCACCCACACCCATGAGCCGGGCTGCGCCGTGATTGAGGCGGTTCGCAACCACTATATCGCCGAGTCGCGCTACGAAAGCTATCTCGGCATGCTCAAGGATAAGGACGAGAGCAAATATCGCGAGGCCTATTAGCCGTATGTCACTGCAACGTCGGTGGAACCTACTATCTATAGTGCCTCCTCGAAAGAAATTCCAATGATCGCTGTCGTTCATTGTAAGAGTTGGTTTTGCTTACCGCTTTTCATGAAAAACTGCCGAAAGCCTAACTTTACCCCCTCTTCGCTTTGTAGATAAAAGGAAAAACACTAACTTTGCTTTGACAAAAGTAAAGGATCGTTTTCATGCAAATCACTATCTCATGGCTACGCGCCAACTTTCAGACGTTCAACCGTCGATACTTCGACGGCGGGCTGCCCGAGCCACGCTACCACATCGGACGGTCACGTACGCGACTGGGCTCTCTCTCCTTCAAGCGAAAGCGCACGTGGCGAAAGGTCGTCAACTACGACTACACACTGGGCATGAGCAACTACTACGACCAAAACGAGCACCAGTTCCAAAGCGTGTTGCTCCATGAGATGATCCACTACTCCATCGCATACACGGGTATCCGCGACTCCTCGCCCCACGGCATTGTCTTCCGGGGCATCATGGACCGACTCAACCGCGACGGCTGGGACATACACGTAAGCAGCTCTACCCGCAACCTCGGTAAGTCAGCACTCCCGGCCCACATTTCCGAAAACCCAAATAAGCAACAGCACTTGGTGCTCGCCATAGAGATGCACGACGGTCACCATTTCCTCTCCGCTGTGAACCCACGCTTCGCCCGAGAGCTCAACAACCGGTTGCGTTCTATCAACGAGGTTAGCCACTTCTGTTGGTTCGTCACCGAAGATCCATGGTTCGACAACATGCCGCGCGTACGCAGTCTGCGGGGACGGCGCGTCGACACCGCAACCTATCAAGAGAAGACGCAAACCATGACACCCTTCAGCCTTTAATCAACTTAAGCATTCCAGAACCCATGTCCACACCACAGCAAACACTCTCCAACGACAACATCACCGCCACTGCTGACATCCGTCCCACTCCAGAGACAGAGCCAGAATTTATCCTCTATGACGATTTTGCCGACACCTCGCAGCAAATCGACTTCTTCATCCCCAACAGATTCATCGTGGCCTATTGTCAACAAGGGACTCTGTCCGCCACCATCAACCACCAACAGACTACAACCCTCTCCCATGGAGATCTGATGATTGTTCTCCCACGCACTTCCTTAGAAGACTTCAATTATTCCGATGACTTGCAGATGCTGGTACTCAGCCTTTCTCCATCTGTCATCAACGACAGCTTGCTGGCCGACAAAAATCTGTGGCCAACCATCGAGTTCGTTGCCAATCACCCGAAGACTCACCTCACCGACGACGAGAAAGAGGTCGGACAGCAATATTACCAGCTCTACAAGTCCTACTCAAAACGTAAGCCGACAAAATTCCAGCGCAACATTCTGCACACGCTACACAAAAGCATCATCTACGAGATCGCCGACATGCTGCTCAACCGCATGGACACAATCCCTGAGAACGAGCAATACAGCCAGACCGACAACACTTTCAAGAACTTCCTGCAACTGTTGGCCATGAGTAAAGGCAAGGTCAGAAACGTCAGCTACTTCGCCCACGAGCTGTGCATCACCACGAAATACCTCTCACACATCATCAAGGATAAAACGGGGCACTCCGCCAAGCAACTCATCGACGAAACTGTGGCACAAGAGATCCGACGCCAGCTCTGCTACACATCAAAGACTGTCAAAGAGATCGCCAACGACCTGGGATTCCCAAGTCTGAGCTTCTTCGGTACCTACACACGCAAGCACCTCAACGCCTCGCCTGCCAATATACGCAAGAAATACAGAGCCGGGAAATAAGTTTCCCGAAGAATCCGGTACCACACAGGAAAGGCAGATATGTTGGACAAACTGACATCTTTCCGCCTCCTATACGGCGATTTCCTGAACGAAGCCCTCCTTTGGCCTGATTTTCGCAATTTTCGACCACTTTTCTTCAATCTGTTGACACTTAACTACTTACGCTTTTCTTTCCTCAAGGAACCATAAGGGAAAGGTACTTTGACGATAACCCTTCATCGTCAAGGTACCTTTTTCTTGCTGTCATCTCGGTGATTTCACACGGTCATCTCGGTGATTTCACATGATCATCTCAGCGATTTGTCACTGTCAAACTACCATTTTCTTCTTCTTTCGTCTGTTTTCTGAGCCTTTCAGCCCTATTTATCCCTTGTTTTTCTTTAGCCGCTTCTCTGGAACCGTCGACCGAAAAGACAGTCTTTTGTAAAGATTCATGGCCAACCAATTCTTTTCACCCATTCTTCCAATTGACCAAATAGAGTTTCTCTGTAGCACGTGTAAAGGCCGTATAGAGCCAATGGTAATAGTCAGCGTTGACCATGTCGTCGGTCATATAACCCTGGTCAACATAGACGTGACTCCACTGTCCACCCTGCGCCTTGTGGCAGGTGACGGCATAGGCGAACTTCACTTGTAGGGCGTTGAAATAGGCATCGTTCTTCACAGCCCGTAGCCGCTCTGTTTTAGTCTTTAGATCAACATAGTCCTCCATCACTTGATTGAAGAGCTGTTCGCTCTGATCAAGCGTCAGCGCGGGAGCCTCGGTGAGCAGCGAGTCCATGTTCACCGTCACCTGCATCTCATAGTCGTCGTAGTCGGGAAAACGCAACCATACATCGGCAAAGCGAAAGCCATAGAGTTCGCGGATGTTGCGCACACGCTCCACCACCGCCCTATCGCCATTGGCCAGAAAACTCACGGGCAACGGCTGGGCCGGTTCACCCTTGCTCACACTCTCACGGATGGCAGCCTGCTCTCGCTCGGTCCAGTAGTAGTTGTTGCGTACGATCATCAGCAGATCGCCCGAACAGAGCTCGTCCTCGCGGTCGAGGATGGTGTTGCGGATGCCTTGGTTGTAAATGCCGGCCCGTTTGTTCGACCGTGTCACGACGATGGTGTCGTCCATACCTACCTGGCTGTAGCTTGAGGCTATCGTCTCAACAAGCTCGTCGCCTCTGAGGTTGACAATGTCGGCAAAGCCCTCGAAGGTCACCGGCGGCAACTGGGTGGTCTCGTCGCGTACGATCATATCACGCAGCCGCGTGGCATTGAAGAGAATGCCCGACTGCTGTCCCTGACGAAGCACCTCGTCGAGGTCGCACTCATAAACAACGAGTCCGTATCCCCGAAGCACGTCGGTCGAGAGTGCCGGAGCCTCTTCCTCACCCACCGGTGGCAACTGGGCTTTATCACCTATAAGCAGCAGACGACAGTTGTCACCACTGTAGACATACTTAATCAAGTCGTCGAGCAGCGAGCCGGAACCGAAGGTGTCCTCACCCTGCGCGCCGGAGCCGATCATCGAAGCCTCGTCGACGACAAAGAGCATACGGCGGTTGCGGTTGTCGTTGAGATTGAACTGTCCGTCAAGTCCTTGGTAGGCACGTTCACGATAGATACGCCGGTGGATGGTATAGGCCGGCAGACCGCTGCCACGCGAGAACACTTTGGCAGCACGACCGGTCGGTGCCATGAGTGTGAGCTTCTGCCCCAACCGGTGGAGCGTGCCCACCATGGCAGCTGCCAAAGAAGTCTTGCCCGTACCCGCCGAACCGCGCAGGATCATCACCGACTCTGGCCTGCGGTCAGCCAAAAACTGACCAAAGGTCTGCAACGCCGCTTGCTGGCAGGCAGTAGGCTGAAAGCCAAACTGCCCGACGATCATATCTATAAATTGCGCTATCTTCACTTTTCTCTTTGATGAAACAATAATTCTTCGTATCTTTGCAACTACGAAACCCTTGTAGGGCAAAGGTAGTAATAATTATCGAGAAAGATGAACATTCAACATAAAAACACTTACGGGCTCCTTGCCTGCGTCTTCGTCCTGGCTGTGCTCTGCGTGCTGAGCGTCAGCTCGCCCATGCGCTTCGAACATCAACAGCAGCAGCGCGAGAATGCCGTCAAGGAACGATTATTAAAGATCCGCACCGCCGAGGAGAAATATCGCTTACGCCACGGGGTCTACACGGCCGACTTCAGCACACTCATCAAGAGCGGACTGCTCGCCGACTCCTTGCAGTATATCCCCTACTCCGACGGCAAACGATTCACCGTTGATGCCACCACGACCATCGCCAAGAGCGGTCGACAGATACCGCTCATGGAGTGCAGTGCTGCTTACGACGACTATCTCAAGGGGCTCGACAAGAACAGCATCGACAATCTCACACAGGCCGCCAACGAGTCCGGGCGTTTTCCCGGACTGAAATTTGGCGACACCACACAACCCAACGACAACGCAGGTAACTGGGAATAAACTATGCAAGACAACAACAATACCACACGACAGGGGCTCTCGCCCCGCATGACCATACGCGTGAGCAAGGGATCGCTCATCTTTGCCATCGCTGACACTGACCATCCCAACAACATTGTCTACGAGCCTTATACGGCAAAAAGCGGTGTGTCGATGGCCGCCAACCTGCGCGAAGCGTTCAAGACCGCCGACATCCTGCAGCGGCCTACCCATCGGGCTCAGGTGCTCGTGGACACGCCCGTGGTGCTTGTGCCCATCGAGGAATACGACGAGACCAAGAACGAGATCCTCTATCACCAGGCCATCACAGGCTACGAAGGCTATGCCGTGGAGAGCAACATCCTCCCGGATCTCAATGCAGTGGCGCTCTTCGCACTGAACAAAGACCTACGGCTCGTCGTCGAGGATCACTACAGCGATGCTCGCTTCATCGCGCTCATGCGCCCCGTGTGGATGTATCTCCACCGCCGCAGCTTTGTCTCCAACCGCCGCAAGCTCTATGCCCACTTCCATGACGGCAAGATGGAGGCGTTCAGCTTTGAGCGCAACCGCTTCGTCTTCTCCAACCAATATCCCATCAAGGAGTGGCAAGACGCTGTCTTCTTCCTTCTCTTCATCTGGAAACAGCTCGCCATGGACCAGCGATCCGACGAGCTCTACCTCTCCGGCAACATTCGTGAAAAGGAGGAACTCACCGCCATGCTGCAAAAATATCTGAGCAAAGTCACCTTCATCAACCCTAAAGCCGACTTCAACCGAGCCGCCATCACCGACATCAAGGGCATACCTCTCGACATGGTCACGCTCTATCTCGGATAAGCTCCCGGACATGGTCACTTTCTAACTCGGATAGACCTTTGGCATAGTAACGCTCAAATTAGGCAAAACTTCCAACTCAACTAAAGAGCGTCTTAGGCCACTCACACAACATTCAACTTGTTCAAAAAGAAAATAATGAGAATCATCACTGGCATCTATAAAGGCCGTCACTTCGACGTGCCACGTACCTTTAAGGCAAGACCTACCACAGACTTTGCCAAGGAAAACATCTTCAACGTGCTCAGCGGCTACCTCGACTTCGACGGCATCACCGCCCTCGACCTCTTCGCCGGCACTGGCAGCATCTCGCTGGAGATGCTCTCACGGGGATCCGCCCAGGTCATCAGCGTGGAGGCAGACCGTGACCACGCCCGCTTCATCGCTCAGTGCATGAAGAAGATTGGTGCTGACAACGACCTGCTCATCCGTGGCGACGCCTTCCGCTTCCTCAAGTCCTGCCACCAGCAGTTCTCTCTTATCTTTGCCGATCCTCCCTATGCGCTTGAGCAGCTCCCCACCCTGCCCGATCTTGTCTTCGAGCACGGCTTGCTTGCTCCCGACGGCATCTTCGTCCTGGAGCATGGCAAGGACCACTCCTTCGAGTCGCATCCTCATTTCGTTGACCACCGCCACTACGGCAGCGTCAACTTCAGTCTGTTTCGATAATGCTGGAGCCTCTTACTCTGGGCTCCGCATTCCGCTTTGTGGTTTCTTTGATTCGCTCTTTTGGGTTTTCATAGTTCTGTTCGTCACGATATATCGTGACGCTCCCTTCTCTTATCCTCCTCTCCTTGTCAGGCACAAACAAAAAAAATCGCTGAACAGCTAAGCTATTCAGCGACCTCTTGTTGGGATACCCGGACTCGAACCAGGAAAAACAGGACCAGAATCTGTTGTGTTACCATTACACCATATCCCAATTTTCAATTGCTTTGGAAGCAACACCCTTGCTTCTGTATTGCGAGTGCAAAGGTACGGACTTTTTTTGAAACACCAAAACTTTTGAAGACTTTTTTTATAAAAAATGCATTTTTCTCTCTTTTGCTACCTCTTTCCACCCCTCTCAGACTCTCCATTCCTCTCTCGTCTTCCTAAAAAATATCAAATAAACATCGAAAGACTACTTTCTTTCGATAATATACCGTATCTTTGCAATTCAAATCATTACATATATTAATAAGGTATACCAAGTTTAAACAGATACATGACAGAAGCAACAAATCTCGTAAAGTCCATCACCAAGGGCATACAAGAGAAGAAGGGACAGCACATCGTCATTGCTGACCTCAGCCACATCGACGGCGCCATCGCCAACTACTTTGTCATCTGCCAGGGCAACTCACCCACGCAGGTGGAGGCTATCGCCGAAAGCGTAGGCGACATCTGCCGAAAGGAAGCGAGCGAAAAACCCGTAAATGTCAACGGACTGGGCAACAACCAATGGGTGGCTATCGACTATGTCGACGTGCTCGTGCATATCTTCATGCCGGAGACACGAGAGTTCTACGACCTGGAGAACCTCTGGGAGGACGCCAAGCTCACCGAACTGCCCGACGTGGACTAAACGACAGACAAGACAATCCTAACATACATAACAATTCTACTCCTCAGAAATGGACAGAAACAGCAATCAATTTCCAAGGCGCAACAATCAGCCGAAGATGCCCCGGTTCAACATGAACTGGATCTACATCATCGTGCTCATTGGCCTTGCCGTGCTCTTCTTCACCGGTGGAGGCGACTCCCTGGCGCAGGCCGCAGGCACAAGCAAGGATGCCAAATACAGTGATTTCAAGACTTACGTGGAGAAAGGCTATGCCCAGCGTATCGTCGTCAACAAAAACGACAACACGCTGAAGATGTACGTCAAGCCTAAGTATATCCAAAACGTATTCCAACAGACTGCGCAGCAGACAGGCAACGACCCCTATGTCAACGTAGAGTTCGGCTCCGTTGATGAGCTCGACAAGTACTTAGCTGCCGAGCAGGCCAAAGGCAAGTTTGCCAGCTACAGCTACGACAACGCCAAGACCAGCGACATCATGTCGCTGATCATCAACCTCTCCCCGCTGATCATCTTCTTCGTGCTCATGTGGTTCATCGGCCGACGCATGGGTGGCGGCACAGGCGGTGCCGGTGGCGTGTTCAGCGTAGGCAAGAGCAAAGCCAAGCTCTACGAGAAAGCCGGCGAGCTCGGCATCACCTTCAAGGACGTTGCCGGACAGGAAGGTGCCAAGCAGGAAGTGCAGGAGATCGTGGAGTTTCTCAAGAACCCGAAGAAATATACCGACCTGGGTGGAAAGATTCCTAAGGGAGCCCTGCTCATCGGACCTCCGGGAACAGGTAAGACTCTGCTTGCCAAGGCTGTGGCCGGAGAGGCCGGCGTACCTTTCTTCTCGATGTCGGGTTCCGATTTCGTGGAAATGTTCGTCGGTGTCGGTGCCAGCCGCGTGCGCGACGTCTTTGCCCAAGCCAAGCAAAAAGCACCGTGCATCATCTTCATCGATGAGATCGATGCTGTGGGACGTGCACGTTCAAAGAACCCCGCCATGGGTGGCAACGATGAGCGCGAGAACACGCTCAACGCCCTGCTCACCGAGATGGACGGCTTTGGCACCAACTCGGGTGTCATCGTTCTGGCAGCCACCAACCGCGTCGACATGCTTGACAAGGCATTGCTGCGTGCCGGACGTTTCGACCGTCAGATCCACGTCGACCTGCCCGACATGGCAGAGCGCAAGGCTATCTTCCAAGTACATTTGAAGCCGCTGAAGACCGACGACAGCCTCGACATCGACTTCCTGGCGCGTCAGACTCCGGGATTCTCCGGCGCTGACATTGCCAACGTCTGCAACGAGGCCGCCCTGATCGCCGCCCGCCACGACAAGAAAACCGTCACCAAGCAGGACTTCCTCGACGCTGTGGACCGCATCATCGGCGGTCTGGAGAAGAAGACCAAGGTGATGACCACCGAGGAGAAGCGCTCCATCGCCATCCATGAGGCCGGTCACGCCACCATCAGCTGGTTCTGCGAGCACGCCAATCCGTTGGTCAAGGTGACCATCGTACCGCGTGGTCAGGCCCTCGGCGCCGCTTGGTATCTGCCCGAGGAGCGCGTCATCACCACCAAAGAGGAGATGCTCGACGAGATATGTGCACTGCTCGGCGGACGTGCTGCCGAAGATCTCTTCACCGGACATATCTCTACCGGAGCCATGAACGACCTGGAGCGCGCCACCAAGAGCGCCTACGGCATGGTAGCCTATGCGGGTATGAGCGACAAGCTCCCCAACATCTGCTACTACAACAACCAGGAGTATCAGTTCCAGCGCCCCTACAGCGAGACCACCGCAAAGATCATGGACGACGAGGTGCTGAAGATGATCAACGAGCAATATGTGCGCGCCAAGAACATCCTCACGCAGCACAAGGAAGGTCACAAACAGCTGGCCGACCTGCTCTTCTCCAAGGAGGTCATCTATGCCGAGGACGTGGAGAAGATCTTTGGCAAGCGTCCATGGGTGAGCCGCTCACAGGAACTCATGGAAGAGAACGACAAGCTTGAGGCAGAAAAGGCCAAGGCTGCTGAGCCCAAACTAGAGGATATGCCCGACGAGGTGAAGAAGGCTCAGGCCGAGCACGAGGCTGCCGAAAAACAGAAACAAGCTGAGAACGCTGATCAGCACGCCGACACCGATAAGAAAGACGACGCTGAGCAGGCTGACTAATACATATATATAATAAGGTATGGGCGCGCCTCTTTGGGTGCGCCCATACGCTATTACACAACTTAAACGACAATACGATGAACGACAAGAAACTCAATCTCATTATCCGCACCATCACTGGTGTGCTCTTTGTCATCGTCATGGTGGCTGGTTTCCTCACTCCCACAACCATGGTGGCGCTCTTCGCCCTTATCACGGCACTCGCCCTTTGGGAGTACACCGGACTGGTAAACAACTTCGTGGCCGACGTGCAGGTCAACCGTCTCATCTCCACGGTGGCCGGTGTCTATTTCTTCCTTGCCGTGGCCGGATGGCGCACGGGAATGGTCAACAACTTCGTGGTGATGGTTCCCTATATCCTCAGCATCGTCTACTTGCTTATCAGCGAACTGTATACAGGCAACAAAAACGCAGTGGCCGACATGGCATATACCATGTTGGGACAAATGTACATCGCCATGCCGCTGTCGCTGATCAATATTCTGGCTTTCGAAGTCAACGCCGATGCAACGGGCGTACACTACAACATGCTCCTGCCGCTGTGCGTCTTCATCTTCCTTTGGCTCAACGATTCCGGTGCCTACTGCACAGGTTCGCTGCTTGGAAAGCACAAGCTCTTCCCACGCATCTCACCGGGAAAGACCTGGGAGGGGAGCATCGGTGGCGGTGTCATCGTGATCATCGCTGCCTTCGTCATCGGACTCTTCGCCAACGAGAGCCCCATCTATCAACTCAACGAATGGCAATGGGCAGGACTGGGACTCGTCGTCGTGGTCTTCGGCACATGGGGAGATCTCGTGGAGAGTCTCTTCAAGCGCACCTTGGGCATCAAAGACAGCGGCAAGATCCTGCCGGGACACGGCGGCATGCTCGACCGCTTCGACTCAAGCCTGATGGCTATTCCTGCAGCTGTGATGTATCTCTATACGCTTGTTTCGTTCTAACACTGAACCATGATTGACCGTCAGACAGTAGAGAGAATCAAGGAAGCCGCCAACATCGTGGACGTGGTCTCGGAGTTTGTCACGCTCAAGCGCTCGGGCGCCAACTACAAAGGCCTCTGCCCGTTCCACAACGAGAAGACACCGTCGTTCTATGTATCTCCCGCCCGTGGCACCTGCCACTGCTTCGGCTGTGGCAAGGGCGGCAACGCCGTATCCTTTATCATGGAGCACGAGCAGATGACCTATCCCGAGGCTCTGCGCTGGCTGGCTAACAAATACCACATCGAAATCCACGAGCGCGAGCTCTCCAGCAAGGAAAAGGAGGAGCAGAGCCAGCGCGAGTCGATGTTCATCGTCAACGAATGGGCTTCAAAGTATTTCGAGGACTTGCTCCACAACCATGCCGACGGTGTGGCTATCGGCATGCAGTATTTCCGCAGCCGTGGCTTCCGCGACGACATCATCCGGAAGTTCCAATTGGGCTTCGACATCTCTGACCGACATGCCCTGGCCCGTGTCGCTCTGCAGAAAGGCTATAAAGAAGAGTATCTGCTCAAAACGGGCATCTGCTACCGCAACGACCGTGGTGAGCTGATCGACCGTTATGCCGGTCGCGTGGTCTTTCCCTGGATTGGCGTGAGCGGAAAGGTGGTGGGCTTCACGGCCCGTGTGCTCGACAGCCGCACAAAAGGCGTCAACCAAAAATACGTCAACTCGCCCGACAGCGACATCTTTCATAAGGACCACGAGCTTTACGGTATCTGGCAGGCCAAGCGAGCCATAGCAAAAGAAGACCGAGTGTTTATGGTTGAAGGGCAGGCCGACGTCATCGCCATGCACCAGTGCGGCATCGAAAACGTGGTGGCTAACTCAGGTACGGCACTCAGCTTGCACCAAATCCACACACTTCACCGCTTCACGTCGAACATCACACTCATCTACGACGGTGACGCCGCCGGCATACACGCTGCCCTGCGAGGCACCGATATGCTCCTCTCTGAAGGCATGAACCTCAAAGTGCTGCTGTTGCCAGACGGACAGGATCCAGACGAGTTCTCACGCTCTCACTCCGCCGCCGACTTCCGGAAATACATCGAAGACCACTCGGCCGACTTCATCCAGTTCAAGACCGACTTGATGCTGCGTGGAGAAACCGATCCGAAGAAACGCGCCGATGCCATCAGCTCCATCGTACAGTCCGTGTCGATGGTGCCCAACCAGATTCTCCGGGACACCTACATCCATGACTGCTCACAGCGCATCGGCATCGGTGAGGCTACGCTCATCAATCAGATGAACAACTTCATCCGTAGCCGTAAGAGTGGCGCAGCGGGCTCGGCTGTCCCCGGCGACATTCCTGCTCCCGCACAAGCGCCCGTGTCACAGCCGTCGATGCCGGTCACGCCACAGGTGCAGGCTACTCAGGTGGAGAGCATGATCATTCAGCTCATCATCAAACATGGCGAGCATATCATCCTCAACAACGTCGAGGATGACGAGGGACAGCTCCACTCGCTCACCGTGGCACAATATATCCACTACAGCCTCACCACCGACAGTCTCTCGTTCCAAAGTGAGGTCTACAACCGCATTCTGCAAGAGGCTGCACAGAAAAGTGCCGAACCGGGATTCAAGGCTGAGTCTTACTTCCTCCACCACGACGACATCGCCATCGCACAGCTTGCCGCCGACATGACAGCCGACAAGTATCATCTCATCGAGAAGGAGGAAGCACCGAAAAACAAGGAGGAGCTGGAGCAGCGCATGGAGAACGAGACCGACGACCTGCGCAACCAGGCCATGCACCTGATGCTTGACTTCCGCAAGGACTATGTCGAGGCACAACTGAAACAGGTGCAGGCCGAGATCGCGCAAAGCACCAAGGACATCGGCAAGCTCAAAGAGCTGATGGCCCGCTACCAGGAACTGCAGACCATGCGCAACGCCCTTGCCAAACAGCTCGGCAGCAACATCATCCTTTAACTAATATCTTTCATTCCGAATGAGAAGAATTGAGAAAGCACCTGCCGTGGTCATGAGCAGTTCCCCGTCCATCACAGATAAATGACAAAACAGAAGCAATAGAGGCGAAAAAGCATAATAATTGGCTTTTTCGCCTCTTGCTTTTAGAAAAATGATTATCTTTGCACTTGGTTAACTATATTACAGAGAAAGCATAAAAACGTAACGCTTATGTCAACATTAACTATCGCAATTGTCGTCGTGTTCTGCGTGGGCTATCTGTTCATAGCCTTAGAGAGCGTGACGAAAGTCAACAAAGCTGCCGTAGCCTTGCTGATGTTTGTGGTCTGCTGGACGTTGTTCATGATCGATCCGGGCAGCTATCTGCCGGGATTCAGCGGTCAGGAACTCATCAACAAGGCAGGCACGGCCATCACTGAGCACTTGGGCGACACCTCCACGACGCTGTTCTTCCTCATGGGTGCCATGACCATCGTGGAGATCGTGGACCAGAACGGCGGGTTTAACTGGGTACGTGGCGTGATGAAGAGCAAAGGCAAGCGCACACTGCTGTGGCGCATCGCCTTCCTGACATTCATCCTCTCTGCCATCCTCGACAACCTCACCACGAGCATCGTGATGATCATGATCCTGCGCAAACTCGTCAAAGAGCACAAGGATCGCATCATCTACGCCTCACTCGTCATCATTGCCGCCAACTCAGGTGGCGCTTTCTCGCCCATCGGCGACGTGACGACAATCATGCTGTGGAACAAGGGCGTCATCACAGCCTTGGGCGTGCTCTCCGAGATCACGATTCCTTCTATCGTGTCGATGGTCATCCCGGCCTTTATCCTGCAATATTCTCTCCACGGCGACTTGGAGGACATTGACAGCCCCGACGCTCCTGTGGAGACCGAAGAACAGGAGCTGGGTCATCGCCAGCGTGCCGCCGTGTTCTGCATCGGTGTCGGTGGTCTGATGTTCGTTCCCGTCTTCAAGGGCATCACCGGTCTGCCTCCCTTCGTGGGCATCATGCTCGTGCTGAGTGTGCTGTGGATTGCCACCGAGCTGTTCTACCGCAATCTCTCCACTTCCTACGAGACTCACGGAACCAAGAAGCGTGTGGTCAACCTGCTTCACCGCATCGACATGTCGACCATTCTCTTCTTCCTCGGCATCCTCATGGCAGTGGCCAGCTTGGAGCAGACAGGCGTGCTGACCTCTATCGGCAAGGGCCTCAACGTAGCCTTCGACGGCAACCACTACGCTGTGACGGGCATCATCGGTGTGCTGTCGAGTATTGTTGACAACGTACCCTTGGTGGCCGGTTGCATGGGCATGTATCCTGTGGCACCGACAGGCGACATGGCTGTCGACGGCATCTTCTGGCAGTTGCTCGCCTACTGTGCCGGTGTGGGTGGTTCCATGCTCATCATTGGTTCTGCTGCCGGCGTTGTGGTCATGGGACTGGAGAAGATCACCTTCGGCTGGTATATGAAGCATGTGAGCTGGATTGCAGCGCTGGGCTACCTTGGCGGTATCTTCTGCTACTGGATCATCCGCACATTCATCATGGTCACTCCTGCATAAACAAAGCTTTAAGCGATCATCATCAAAAGGCACTGACAGCATTCCTGTCAGTGCCTTTTTGGTTCTATACGCGCGATTTTTCGTCCTTGCATGGACTTAGAATCGTCTTTAGACACATTGAATTGCACGACCAGACATGCAAAGAAGCGTTGTCTGGTGATGGTCAAACGTTCGTTTGACGTATGGTCGAACGAACGTTGTACAAAAGTCAAACGAACGTTTGCCTATCGTCCAACGAACGTTTGACCATTTACTAACAACTGATTTTTCAAAAAGAACACGCTGACTTGACTGTCTCCATTCGTATTGTTTCTACCTTTTGGGGTATTCTATTCAACACTTCCTCCCGCTCCCATTCATCACTCACCATTCAACATTGAAAAAGGCCCACCGCCTTGTCCCCTGGAAGTGGGACATCAGGCAGCGGGCCTAAAATGTATGCAATGATGCAAACGAGAAAACGTTGTTGTTAAAGTGGATACTCCTCGAAGGCGTAGAGCACTGTCGAGAGATAGCGCTCGCCCGTATCGGGCAGCAGAGCCACGATTGTCTTACCTTTGTTCTCCGGGCGCTTGGCAATCTCAGTGGCTGCGTATGCGGCTGCACCGGAAGAGATACCCACGAGCAGTCCCTCTTGCTGAGCCAGCTGGCGGCCGGCGAGGATAGCAGCGTCGTTGTCCACGTCAAACACCTCGTCGATGACCTTCGGATCGTAGGTCTTTGGCACGAAGCCTGCACCGATACCCTGAATCTTATGTGGTCCGGGCTTGCCACCGTTGAGCACCGGTGAGGTTGTAGGCTCCACAGCAATGATCTTCACGTTGGGGTTCTTCTCCTTCAGTCTGCGGCCGATGCCTGAGATCGTTCCACCGGTACCTACACCAGCCACAAAGATGTCGACCTTGCCGTCGGTGTCGTTCCAAATCTCCACACCTGTCGTCTCGTAGTGCTTCTGAGGGTTTGCGGAATTCTCAAACTGCTCAAGGATAACCGAGCCGGGGATAGAGTCACGCAGTTCCTCAGCAGCCTTGATAGCACCCGGCATGCCATCCTTGCCACTGGTGAGCTTCACCTGTGCACCGTAGGCCTTCACAAGGTTGCGGCGCTCGATGCTCATCGTCTCGGGCATGGTGAGGATGAGCTTATATCCCTTCACGGCTGATACCAGGGCCAAGCCTACACCTGTGTTACCACTGGTCGGCTCGATGATCGTTTCTCCCGGCTTGAGTTTACCGTCGCGCTCAGCGGCCTCGATCATTGCCAGGGCGATGCGGTCCTTCACGCTGCCGCCGGGATTGAAGAACTCTACCTTGGCCAGCACTGGAGTCTCCAAGCCACGCTGAGCCGAGTACTTGTTGAGCTCTACTAAAGGTGTATGACCAATCAGGTCTGTGATCTGCTTATATATTCTTGCCATAATGTGTTTCTTTTTAATGGTTTCTAATTCTTCAATTCTCTAAATTCTTGATAAATGACGATCGCTCCTTGACCTTATTTCTCGCTCTTCACGGCTTCAAAGGCCTGATCAAGATCAGCGATGAGATCCTCATAGTGCTCGGTGCCGATGCTCAGACGGATGGTGCCGTCGAAGATGCCCTGCTCGGAAGCCTCCTCCTCGCTCAACTCTGAGTGTGTGGTACTCTTGGGATGTACGACCAGCGACTTCACGTCGGCCACGTTGGCCAAGTCTGAGAAGATCTTCAAATGGTCGATGAAGTCCCAAGCCTTCTGCTGGCTGCCATCGATCTCGAAGGTGAAGATACTGCCGGCGCCATTGGGGAAGTAGCGCTCGTAGAGGTCGTGGTTGGGGTGGTCGGGCAGTGACGGGTGGTTGATCTTCTTCACCTGTGGCTGTGTCTTAAGGTAGTCGACAACCTTCAGCGTGTTGAAGACGTGGCGCTCGACACGCAGCGACAGTGTCTCCAGACCTTGCAACAATACCCAAGCGTTGAACGGGGAGATGCAGGCTCCCTCGTCACGAAGCAGCAAAGCACGCACACGAGTCACGAAAGGAGCAGGCAGCTTGCCGAAGACAAGGCCGTGATAAGAGGCATCGGGCTTGGTGAAGCCGGGGAACTTGTCGTTCTGGAAATAGTCGAACTTACCGCCGTCGACGATCACACCACCTAAGGATGATCCGTGGCCACCGATGAACTTAGTGGCTGAGTGCACCACGATGTCGGCTCCGTGCTCGATAGGACGAATCAGATAAGGAGTGCCGAAGGTGTTGTCGATCACCAAGGGGATGCCATGCTTGTGGGCGATGGCGGCCGAACGCTCAATGTCGCTGATGTTGGAGTTCGGATTACCAAGGGTCTCAATATATACGAGTTTGGTGTTAGGCTTAATGGCCGCCTCCAATGCATCGTAATCGTCGGGGTTGACAAAAGTTGTGTCGATGCCATACTTGCTCAGCGTGTGCTTCAGCAGGTTATAGGTACCGCCGTAGATGGTATCAGTAGCCACCACATGATCACCGGCGTATGCCAGGTTGGTGATAGCGTAAGTCACAGCAGCAGCGCCTGAGGCAACAGCCAGTCCGCCTACGCCGCCTTCCAGTGCGGCCACGCGGTCCTCAAACACGCCCTGTGTGGTGTTGGTCAGACGACCATAGATGTTTCCAGCATCCTTCAAGTGAAAACGATCACTGGCGTGCTGTGCATTGTGGAACACATAAGAGGTGGTCTGGTAGATAGGTACGGCACGCGCGTCGGTTGCGGGGTCGGCCTGCTCTTGGCCTACGTGGAGTTGCAGTGTCTCGAAATGAAGCTTTTTCTCGTTGCTCATAGTCATTTACTTTTTATGCCTCCCTCAACTCTTATATAAGATGTTGCGTTCAGCGGTTCTACATCTATTGTTTTTTCACGATGCAAAGTTACGACGATTTTCCCATCATAGAAATCGCATAATCACGTCATATTGCATACCACAAACGTGGTACAACCCCTTTTTCGCACCATAACCATAGCTTACTCTTCGCATGATCGCGCTCTGACATTTCTTACAAAATAGTTAACAGAAGCAAAGAAGACACTGCTATTATCTGTATAAAAGTTAAATATACACCAAATACAAGCATTTTGTTGCTCAAATATTTGGTCGTTTCAAATCAATCATAGTATCTTTGCAGTGTACTATTAAAGTAATACACTAATACAGATAACAATTAAACGAAAGAATAATATGATTGATGTAAGAGACCTCTGTTTTCATTATCAGGGCAGCAAACACCAAGTGTTCAGCCACTTCGCCTTGCAGTTGCAGCCCGGCAGCGTCTACGGACTGCTGGGCAAGAACGGCACGGGAAAGTCCACCCTACTCTATCTCATCGCCGGACTGCTGCGTCCCAACAGCGGCACGGTGACAGTCAACGACAAGGAGAGCTGGCTGCGCCTTCCCGAAATGCTGCAGGAAGTATTCATCGTGCCTGAGGAGTATGCCATGCCCGACATGAGCTTTGAGGCCTTCGCCGACATGATGCGCGCCTTCTATCCTCATTTCAGCGATGACCTGCTGGCCAAATGCCTCGCCGACTTCGAGATGCCGGCACGTCCCAACCTCAAGGAGCTGTCCATGGGACAAAAGAAAAAGGTGTATATGAGCTTCGCCATTGCCACGGGCACCCGCCTGCTGATGATGGACGAGCCGACCAACGGCCTGGACATCCCGTCGAAGGCGCTCTTCCGAAAGGTGGTGGCCAACTACATGGAAGACGACCGCACGCTCATCATCTCCACCCATCAGGTTCACGACATAGAGAGCCTGCTCGACCATGTGGTCATCATCAACCAAAGCCGCGTGCTGCTCAACAGCTCCATCGCAGACATCTCTCGTCGCTATGCCTTCCGCTACCTCTCGCCGCAGGAGATGGACGACCGTGTGCTCTACGCAGAGCCGAGCCTGCAAGGCAACGCCGTCATCATGCCACGTGGCGAAGGTGAAGAGACGCAAGTAGACTTGGAGCTGCTCTTCAACGCCACGATCAGCGGCAAAATCAGTAACCAGTAGTTTCGCTACACCTTATTTATATATAAGGCTCCAAGTGTTTACACCTTATTATATATAACACGATATACATCACATAGATACAGAATCACACTATGAACAAGAATAGATTTCTGCAAGTGCTCCGTTGGGAGCTGCTGCTCAGCAAGCGTCAAATAGCCACCATGGCCCTGACTTTCTTCGGTCTGGTTGTCATTCCACAGATCCTCACGCTCGTCTTCAAGTCGTCGTCGAGCAGTGCTTACACCATGGGCATTCTCTGTTCCGTAGCGCTGTCCGCCTATCTGCTTTGCAGCGGTGCGCTCATCTTCTCCAGCCTCCGAAGCCGTCAACAGCGCATCAACAACTTCATGCTCCCTGCCTCCAACAAAGAGAAGTTCATCGCCCGCTACCTCGTACTCGTGGTTGTCATGCCCTTAGCCGCCATCTTAGGTTTCTTTGCCGGCGACGTGCTGCAATATCTCATGAGCTTGATGATCAACAGCGATGCAGCACAGTGGGCTACCAGCGCACTCACGGAAGGACTCAACAATAGTGGCATCTTCCATTTTTATACCAATCTCAATGGCGACCCCTCACCAGTCGAAGGCTTCCTCGTGATTCTCTTAGGAACCATCACGCAGCACGCCTGCTTCCTTCTCTTCGGCAGCATCTACCATAAGCATCCACTCGTCATGGCCATTCTCACGTGGATGGGCATTGGCATCCTGCTGCTCATGCTCGGTGCTTCTGCAGCGAAACTGCTCACAGACTTCCTCGACAGTGGCTACACGATCATCCTCTACGACGCATGGTGGAAAGCCCTCTGCTTCGTCTTGAACATTGCCCTCATCGTGTTCTGCTATTGGTTCGCCTTCCGCCGCTACACACGCCTGCAGGTCATCAACAACCAATGGATCAACAAATAAAAGGCAACCATTTCGTTTTGTAAGACGATGCTCAGCAGCATCTTTCAATCATTAAAGAAGTATCACCATGAAAAAGTTAGCATTTATGTTTATCGCCCTTGTGGCCATCCTTTCTGTTTCCGCTTGCCGAATCGAGAAAGTTAACAACAGTGATGAGCCCGCGAAGTCCTATACCCTCAACCTCCGCGACTTCCAAACCATCAAGAACTACTCCAACTGCGACATTCACTTTACGCAGTCCAACACCTACAAGGTTGTGTTGAAAGCCACTCCGCGTTGGTACGCCACCCACTCCATCACCTCCAGCCATGGAGAGCTCGTCATCACGCAGAAGGAAGAGAAGAAGCAAAAAGGCATCACCATCTTACATTTCAACACCACAGGAGATGGTGCCGAGCTCTGGATCTGCGCTCCCTCGTTAGACGCTATCTCTACCGCCGGCAGTGGCGACTTCTATGCCGAAAGCAACATCACCGGCAAAAGCCTGGAGCTGTCCATCTCTGGCAGCGGCGACAGCAAGCTGAAAGACGTTACCCTCTCCGGTGATTTCCAATATATCGTAGCAGGCAGTGGTGACATAGAGACTGGAACCATACAGGCCCGCAATGCTTCGTTCAGCATCAGCGGCAGCGGTGACGTAAAGAGCAAGCTGACCAATGTCAAAGTGACAAAGCTCTACATTGCCGGAAGCGGCGACGGCACACTCAACTTCGAACATTGCGGCTATGCGGGCATCAGCATCGCCGGCAGCGGTGACGTCGACCTCTGCGGCACGCTGCAATCACTTGACAAGAGTGTGTCCGGTGCCGGTGACATCGACACAGACAAGTTGCAACTCGGCAAGTAATCACACTTCACAACACATAACACTCACGTATATGGCATTCAACAACGACAAAGCCATCTACCTGCAGATAGCCGACCGACTGAGCGACGAGATCCTCGCGGGCGTCTACAAGGCCTTCGACCGCATACCCAGCGTGCGCGAATATGCCGCCACGCTCGGCGTCAACGCCAACACGGCGGTCAAAGCCTACGACCAGCTCGCGCAGGAAGGCATCATCTTCAACAAGCGCGGCCTCGGCTATTTCGTAGCGGAAGATGCGCAGCGACATATCAAGCAGACACGACGCCAGACGTTTCTCAAGACCGTCCTCCCCGAGTTTGTCCGCCAAATGAAGCTCCTCGACATCTCTTGGGAAGAGCTCAAGGAAGCGGTAGCCTCTGTTCAGTAAGACGCTGCTTTCCAGCGTCCCACCCAAAAACAATAGCAAAACAATGAAAAACTATATCAAAGGCAAGCAGGCGCTTGCCATCACTCTCCTTTCGTTCTCCCCTATCGCCGCCCTGGCCCAGGCTCCGGTCAACACCGCCGACAGCCTCAAGCTCCAAGGCATCCACGACAGCCTCGACCTGCAAGGCGTGGAGGTGGTGGCGCAAAAGCCCGTCGTCAGGATGACGACCGACAAGATGACCTACAACGTACAGCAGGATGCGGACGCCAAGACGATGACGCTCCTCGACATGCTCCGCAAAGTGCCCATGGTCAACGTTGACGGACAGGACAACGTCACCGTGAAGGGATCTGCCAGCTTTAAGGTCTATGTCGACGGCAAGCCCAACCAGATGTTCCAAAACAACTTCTCACAAGTGGCGAAGTCGATGCCTGCCTCCATGGTGAAGAGCATCGACGTCATCACCTCTCCGGGTGCCAAATACGATGCTGAGGGTACCAGTGGCGTGCTCGACATCAAGTTGATGCACCAGAACGGACAGTCCAACAGCGACTGCAGCAACTGCTACAACGGCAATGTCGAGCTC
>DLDU01000065.1:0-32380 GCA_002481295.1 Prevotella sp. UBA7764
GGGATTGCTCCGATTTCACCAATGGAATTGAAACAGCATTTGCAGAGCAAAGGTATTGGTTCTTCGTTGGTCTTAATCGTACCTTTTATGGAATTGAAACCGTTCACGCCGAAAACAAGATCAAAATACGAATAGTCTTAATCGTACCTTTTATGGAATTGAAACAAGCGTGATAATCCTTGGCACGTAAGTACTTATTATGTCTTAATCGTACCTTTTATGGAATTGAAACTGGGCTCATGCACAAGAGTTTGTCTCGTTTAATCGGTCTTAATCGTACCTTTTATGGAATTGAAACTATCAAGTTTGCGTTTAAGAGCGCGCTGAACATCGTCTTAATCGTACCTTTTATGGAATTGAAACGAGACAGAATTAACTGGAGCTAAATTCGTATCCAGTCTTAATCGTACCTTTTATGGAATTGAAACAAGCCACCTTGCATCAACGAAGCCGGATTAACATTTCGTCTTAATCGTACCTTTTATGGAATTGAAACTCGACATAGGCACAAAACAGAAATCGTTTCGTTGCGTCTTAATCGTACCTTTTATGGAATTGAAACAATGGTCCCAGTGGTGAAGGAGAAGGTGTTTTTTCGTCTTAATCGTACCTTTTATGGAATTGAAACAGATGACAAACGAGGAACATAACCAAATCCACCTGTCTTAATCGTACCTTTTATGGAATTGAAACACTAATTGTACTAAAGTACATGTCTTAACCTCTTTGTCTTAATCGTACCTTTTATGGAATTGAAACTGCATAACAAATCAGGCTCTTTTTGTTTCTCTTGTGTCTTAATCGTACCTTTTATGGAATTGAAACCGGCATTTTACTGTATTTCTCAGCCAAAGCCCGGTCTTAATCGTACCTTTTATGGAATTGAAACTTTCAAGTCCTTGCTTTTGCAATGCAGGAGATTCCGTCTTAATCGTACCTTTTATGGAATTGAAACTTTTACCCACTTCTAAACTTTCGGCTTCTATCCTAGTCTTAATCGTACCTTTTATGGAATTGAAACGACGGTCAAATGTGAGGTTTATAAAGGTGTCGCAGAAGGTCTTAATCGTACCTTTTATGGAATTGAAACAAATTTGACCACGGCAAACACTCATTATTATAGGGTCTTAATCGTACCTTTTATGGAATTGAAACTACTGCGTTGATGTTCTTCCTTCACGTCCGCTCACTGTCTTAATCGTACCTTTTATGGAATTGAAACATCGGCTTTGGAAGGCGATCAGCTTCTGACGGAAGTCTTAATCGTACCTTTTATGGAATTGAAACTTCGGCGAGCTCTTCGACAGACTCCGGCATGTAAGTCTTAATCGTACCTTTTATGGAATTGAAACTCTCTCCGCCCTGATGAGCACCACGGCACCCACGGTCTTAATCGTACCTTTTATGGAATTGAAACTTGGGTACTTTATGTGTCTTACCTCGCTTGTGCCTGTCTTAATCGTACCTTTTATGGAATTGAAACCCCTTCCTCTTCGAGTTCAAGGGCGTGGGCTTTTCGTCTTAATCGTACCTTTTATGGAATTGAAACTTATATATAAGGTCAAAGCTTCACATTCGAAAAAGTCTTAATCGTACCTTTTATGGAATTGAAACTGGTCAAATTTCGGTTTTAATTCATTCGACAAAAGTCTTAATCGTACCTTTTATGGAATTGAAACAAAGTTCTTCGGTCTCTCAACTCTGATTATTATGAGTCTTAATCGTACCTTTTATGGAATTGAAACTTCGTCTCATGGTACACCGAGGGAGTGCATATCATTGTCTTAATCGTACCTTTTATGGAATTGAAACTATCCCAACCTTGTGATTATCTCCATCCAGCAAAGTCTTAATCGTACCTTTTATGGAATTGAAACGGCGAACTTCCCGCGTCTGATAAAGCCGATGCTACGTCTTAATCGTACCTTTTATGGAATTGAAACAATTTTGAGTCTTCTTCATCTTTTGTTCCGAGTTGTCGTCTTAATCGTACCTTTTATGGAATTGAAACCCCGCCGGTGATCCGCTTCTCCCCTTCCCCCCTTGGTCTTAATCGTACCTTTTATGGAATTGAAACTGGCGAAAACGTCCTTAAGGGTGTCCGTAACAGTGTCTTAATCGTACCTTTTATGGAATTGAAACTCACAACGCTAGGAGCACCATCAGTGCTTATGGTGTCTTAATCGTACCTTTTATGGAATTGAAACCCTTGCCACGCTTGGTGGTGTAAGTCGCAAAGGTGTCTTAATGGATCAGTTGCAATTTTCCGTGTTTGCATTCTATCTATATTAATGCGCATAATATGCTCGTGTGACCCCTCGGGTCACCTCGCCAGTAGATAGGAGCTGGATTTCATACCCCGGTCTGCGCTCCTGTCGTCGCATGACCGTGTTACCAATGCTTCAGCCCCGTTGGGGCTGTTAATAGCGCAAGGAAGGTATGCTTTGACGCTATTGGGGGAAAGAACTTTTTCGCAGTGGATGGGTCAGTGCCCCAAAGGGGCACACGCATGGGTAACACGCAAGACATTTATTTTATTACCGTCAAGGGCAGCATGTCGTCGTAATACAGCAGGAGCCTCCCGTCGCAAGACATTTATTTTATTACCGTCAAGGGGGTTAGGGCGGCCACGGCGGGCCGCCCCTACACTAACACCCTTGGCATGAATTGGATTACCGCCAAGGGGTGAAAGTGGTGGGGATGTAGGGGCGGCCCGCCGTGGCCGCCCTAACCCCACAAGACATATATAACCGCACAAGCGAGGAACGAGCGCAGTACGGGTTTTTTTATGTTGTACACCTTTGGCAACGAGGTGCCCCGAAAGGGCACACGAGCATTCTATACGCAATTATAAAACGCTATTTATCCACGGACTTCTGCACCTGAGCCCTTCTTTCTGATAATTCTTTCTAATTTCTGTCGACAGAATAATTCTCTCATTCTCAAATTCTTGAGATAAAAAAGGTTTCCACAGAGGTTTTCTACTGAATAGTCACACGCAAAAACACGCGACAGATTCACGCGACGTGCGGCTCATCCCCTTGCCTCAAAACCGTCAATCGCCTGAAAGCGCTGTTTGACGGCCTGACGGGCACGGAAGATATTGACCTTTACCTGTTCCTCTGTCATGCCGAGCAGGGCCGCGATGTCCTTGTAGGCTTTGCCCTCGAAGTCGCGCAGCTGGATGCATTCCCGCTGCTTCTCCGGCAGGCTGTCGATAATTTCCCGCACAATGCTCACCTGATCCTTCTCTATAACTTTGTCAGAAGGGTTGAAGGTATTGTCGGGCTTTTCCACAGGTTTGTCGTCGAGGCTCTCGGTCTGGCTGCGTTTGTTCTTCACACTGTCGAGTGAAAGATTGCGGCAAACGGTAAAGCAGAAAGCCTCAATGTTGTCGATTTCCTCCCATGTGTCGCGCTTGTTCCATACCTTGATGAGCGTTTCCTGCACGACATCCTCGGCCTCGGCACTGTCGAGCGTGATGCGCAGCGCGAGACGATAGAGCTGATTTTTCAGCGGCAGGATGTCGTTACGGAAATCTATTTTCATTCTTGCGGTTTTCTCTTAACAAGCGTTTCTGTGATTCATCGGGTGATGACAGTACCCGTAGAGGTGCCGTTGTTCTCGGCCTTGGTGATGATGACACGTTCCACACCAGCGTCTACGGCAGCCAGAGCGTTGGTGATCTTGGGGATCATGCCCCCGCTGATCGTACCGTTGGCCACCAGTCTCACAAACTCATCGTGGTTGATCGTGCTGATGACGCTGCCCTCGTCGTCGGGGTCAGCCAGCACGCCGGCTTTCTCAAAGCAGTAGACCAGTGTTGTCGACGCACCTTCCCGGGCCAGGGCTTTCGCCGTCTCGGCGGCGATGGTGTCGGCATTGGTGTTGAGGATATGGCCCATTCCATCGTGGGTCAACGGTGCCATGACAGGCGTCAGACCGCCGCGAATCAGACTGAGCAGGCGATGACCGTCGGCCTTGTCCACGTCACCGACAAAGCCATAGTCCACGCCGTCTTTCTTCGGACGCTTATGGCTGCGGATCACATTCATGTCGGCACCGGTCAGTCCCACGGCATTCACGCCTCGAGACTGCAACTGTGCCACGATGTTCTTGTTGACCAGACCACCATAGACCATCGTCACCACTTCGAGCATCTCGGCATCGGTGATGCGTCGGCCTTCCACCATCTTGCTCTCTATGCCCAAGGCTGATGCCACCTTGGTGGCGCGGCGGCCTCCACCGTGCACAAGTACCTTCTGCCCCGGCAATGCTGCAAAACGGTCGAGCAACTGGGCCAGGCGCTCAGCGTCCTCCACGATGGCACCGCCCACTTTTATGACTGTCACTTGTTCCATTCTCTATACAATCATCAAAATTAGTATTTATCAGCCGTCCCCATGCCTCTGTCTGACACAGAGATATGGGGACGGCATGTCTGATCTTACTCCAGGTAGGTGTAGCCATAGAGTCCCGAGCGGTAGTTGCTGAGGAACTCCTTGCCCTCCTCAAGCGAGAGTTTGCCTTGCTTGACGCTCTTGGTGACCCACTGCTCCAACTGACGGACGAGCTTCTTGGGGTTGTACTGCACATATTCCAGCACCTCCTCGACGGTCTCACCATCGATGATCTGATCGATGCTATAGGTACCGTTCTTCACCGAGATATGCGCAGCGTTGGTGTCACCGAAGAGGTTGTGCATGTCGCCAAGGATTTCCTGATAGGCGCCCACAAGGAAGACACCTATATAATATGGCTCATCCCTTTTGAGCGCATGCACGGGGAGTACGTTCGACTGCGTGCCGTTGACGGCGAAGTTGGCCACCTTGCCGTCGCTGTCACAGGTGATATCCTGCAATGTGCAGTTGCGTGTGGGCCGCTCATTGAGCCGTTCGATCGGCATGATGGGGAAGAGCTGGTCGATGCCCCAGCAGTCGGGCAGACTCTGGAAAAGCGAGAAGTTGCAGAAATATTTGTCGGCCAAGAGTTTGTCAAGACCGCGCAACTCGTCGGGCACATGCTTCAGCGTCTTGGCGATGGAGTTGATCTCATGGCATACACTCCAATACATCGACTCCACCTCAGCGCGCGTCTTGAGGTCGACCATGCCGTGGGCGAACATGTCGAGACAGTCTTCACGGATCTGGTCAGCGTCGTGCCAGTCCTCAAGCATCGACTTTGGATTGAGGTTGCACCATATATCATAGAGGTCGCGCACGAGCTGATGGTCCGATTCTTTGGCTTCGAACTCCTCAGGCATCTCGGGCAGTGAGGCAGCGCCAAGCACGTCGAGGATGAGCACCGAGTGGTGGGCAGCCAGCGAACGACCGCTCTCGGTGATGATATTCGGGTGCGGGATGTTGTTGCGGTTGGCGATATCAGCGAAAGCGTAAACGCAGTCATTGATATACTCTTGGATGGAGTAGTTGACCGAACTCTCGGAGTTGCTCGACCGTGTGCCGTCATAATCAACACCCAGACCGCCGCCACAGTCGACAAACTCGATGTTGTAGCCCATGCGGCGCAGGTTGCTGTAGTACTGAGCAGCCTCTGTGAGCGCGTTCTGAATACGGCGGATTTTGGTGATCTGACTGCCGATATGGAAGTGGATCAGGCGCACGCTGTCGTGCAGTCCTACTTCGTCGAGTTTCTTCAAAGCTTGCAAGAGCTCCATAGGAGTCAATCCAAACTTAGAAGCGTCGCCACCGCTCTCGGCCCATTTGCCCGATCCTGAGGAAGCGAGTTTGATGCGGATACCGATGTTGGGCTTTACGTTCAGTCGCTTAGCCGTCTTGGCGATGACATCGATCTCATTGAGTTTCTCCACCACGATGAAGATATGCTTGCCGAGTTTTTGCGCCAGCATAGCGAGCTCGATATAGCTTTCGTCCTTATATCCATTGCAGATGATGAGCGAGTCACTCTTGCATTGCACGGCGATGACGGCGTGGAGTTCCGGCTTGGAACCAGCTTCGAGACCGAGGTTGAACTTGCGTCCGTGAGAGATAATCTCGTCGACGACAGGTTGCATCTGGTTGACCTTGACAGGATAGATGATAAAGCTCTGTCCTTTGAAGTCGTACTCTTTCTTTGCCTTCTCATAGCACTCAGCCATCTTCTCAATGCGGTTGTCGAGAATATCGGGGAAGCGGAGCAACACCGGCGGGGTGACATCGCGCAAGGCGAGCTCGTCCATGACATCGCGCAAATCGATCTGCGTGTTGTCCTTGCAAGGCGTGACATAGACATCACCCTTATCGTTTATTCCGAAATAAGAAGTACCCCAACCATTAATATTGTACAACTCCTTGGAGTCGTCGATGGTCCATTTTTTCATCTAATCAGCTTAGTTAATTTATTGCCGGCTCATGGCAAGCCGAGTTGTTGTTTCAGTTGCTCTACTGTAATCTGTATTTTGTCGAAATTATCCATCAGGCTCACGTCGAGCGTGTGCTTTGCTTTAGTGTAGAAAGGCTCGCGCTGGCAGAGCTGCTGCTCTATGAATGCGACGACCTCCTCGGGCGTTTTGTTGAGTAAGAGCGGGCGGACGGTCTTTCCCATCTTCAGATGTTGTACGAGCACATCAGTGGTGCACTTGAGATAGACCGATTCTCCCTGCTGGTTGATGTAGTCCATATTGTCGAAAAAACACGGTGTGCCGCCGCCACAACTCAGTACGATGTTCTCAAACTCAGCGACTTCATGGAGCATGTTGCGCTCTACTTGTCGGAAGCCGTCCTCGCCCCGCTCGTCAAAGAGTTGTTTGACGGTCTTGCGCATACGGCTTTCTATGTACCAGTCAAGGTCATAAAAGGGCAGACCCAATGATTTGGCGAGCGCCTTGCCGACCGTTGTCTTTCCTGAGCCCATATAGCCCACGAGGATGATGCGAACAGGTGTATCCATCAGCTAAACGTTTATTTTCTCTTTCTTGCCTTGGCTTTTGGCTCCGGTGCATTCTTGATGATCTCCATGCACTCGTCGTAGCTCAGGTCTCCGGCCAGCGCACGGTCGTGGAGACTCTTGTCGATACGATAGTTGTTTCCGTCGAAAGCGAGGTAAGGGCCAAAGCGTCCTTTAAGCAGCTCCAACCGGTCGTCTTCCTCAAAAGTCTTGATCTCGCGCTCACGGTCTTTCAGCCGCTTGGCGAGAATCAGTGAGATAGCATGGTCAAGGGTGACCGTCATCGGATCATCTTCCTTGGGCAATGAGACATACTTCTTGTTATGTTGTACATAAGGGCCGAAGCGTCCGGCACCAATAGTGACCGGCATGCCCTCGAACTCACCGAGTTCCCGTGGCAACTTAAACAGTTCCAGAGCCTCATCGAGCGTGATGGTCTCGATGCTCTTGCCCTTGGGGATCTGCGCGAAACGCGGCTTCTCGTCGTCGTCGGCAGTACCGATCTGAGCCAGCGGACCAAACTTTCCGATCTTCACCAGCACAGTTCTGCCAGTCTTAGGATCCTTGCCGAGAATACGCTCGCCGGCCTTATGCTCAGAACGCGACTGCATGACCTGGTCGACAGTCTTCTCAAAGGGCTTGTCGAACTTGCTCATCATGTCTTTCCATTCCTCCTTGCCCTCGGCGATCTTGTCGAACTGGTTCTCGACTTTCGCCGTGAAGTTGTAGTCCATGATCTCGGGGAAGTTCTGCAAGAGGAAGTCGTTGACCACAATGCCAATGTCGGTGGGGATGAGCTTTCCTTTCTCCGAACCGGTGAACTCCGTCTTTGTTGTCGACTCCACTTGGTTGCCTTTCAGGATGTCAACAGTGAATTTGGTCTCTTTGCCTCCCCTGTCGCCTTTCTCCACATAGTCGCGCTGCTGGATCGTAGAAATCGTCGGCGCGTAGGTAGAAGGGCGTCCGATACCAAGTTCCTCCAGTTTGTGTACGAGACTGGCCTCGGTATATCGTGACGGTCCCTGAGAGAAGCGTTCCGTAGAAGCAATGGTTTCGCGGGAGAGTTGCTCGCCCACTTGCAGTGCGGGCAGGGAAGCGAACTCCTCAGACTGCTCGTCGTCGTCGGTCGATTCTTTATAGACTTTCAGGAAACCGTCGAAGACAATGACCTCACCGCGGGCGACGAACTTCTCGGGCTGCCCGCCGATATTGATGTTAACCGTGGTTTTCTCGATCTGTGCCTCAGCCATTTGGGAGGCAACGGAGCGTTTCCAGATCAGGTCGTAGAGACGTTTCTCCTGTGCCGTACCGTCTATAGTGGCGTTTTCCATATGGGTAGGTCGAATAGCCTCATGGGCTTCCTGTGCCCCTTTGGACTGTGTATGGAAGTTACGGGGAGAGCTATACTGCTCACCAAAGAGTTTGGAGATCGTCTCCTTACTGCTGTTGATGGCGAGTGCCGAGAGGTTGACGCTGTCGGTACGCATATAGGTGATGCGTCCGTTTTCATAGAGTTGCTGTGCAATGCGCATGGTCTGCGACACGGTGAACCCCAGCTTTCTGGCAGCTTCCTGCTGCAAGGTAGAAGTCGTGAAAGGAGGCGCAGGAGAGCGCTTCAACGGTTTTTTCGACACATTGCCCACGGTGAAGACAGCGTCCTTGCAACGGTTGAGGAAGTCGAGAGCCTCATCGTGTGTGGCAAAGCGCTTATCGAGCTCTGCCTTGACCTCCACACCAAGGTTATCACCATTTACGGGTGTGAAGATGGCAGTAACACGGTAGTACGGCTCACTCTTGAAGGCGTGTATCTCACGTTCACGCTCTACGACGAGTCTGACGGCCACGCTCTGTACACGTCCTGCCGACAACGACGGTTTGACTTTTCGCCACAATACCGGTGAGAGTTTAAAGCCCACGATGCGGTCCAGCACGCGCCGGGCCTGCTGTGCATTGACGAGGTTCATGTCGAGATGACGTGGATGCTCGATAGCATAAAGGATAGCGGGCTTTGTAATCTCATGGAAGACGATACGCGAAGTCTTTTCCTCATCAAGTCCGAGCACCTCACAGAGGTGCCAGCTGATGGCTTCTCCTTCGCGATCCTCATCGGATGCGAGCCACACCTTCTTGGCAGCTTTGGCGTCCTTCTTGAGTTCTGCTACAACTTTCTTCTTATCCTCTGGTATCTCATAGTCAGGCTCAAACGTCTTTTCGTTGATACTAAGCCCACTCTTCTTTAGGTCTCTGATGTGTCCGTAGGAAGACATCACTTTATAATCCTTGCCGAGGAATTTCTCAATCGTCTTGGCCTTGGCAGGGCTCTCTACAATGACTAAGTTATCTTGCATGCTTGCGTGTAGTTATATAATGTCGGGGACAAAAGTAATAATAACTTTGTCTTACACCTTATTATATATGTATGATTTTAGAATTTTTAAGAGACACCGATGCAAAAAGTTACATAAATGTAAGTTACATCCATGTAACTTTTTTATTAAAAACCGAGTTTGCCTGCCTCAAAGTCCTGCTGGAAACGAGTCACGGCACGGCGGATGGAGTCCAGCCCAAAGCGTTCGGGCCGCAGCTCTTTGACGGCGATCCACTCATAGCCGGCGGCATCATCGTGTGCCGACAAAACAGTGAAGTCTTCCACACGGCAGAGAAAGAAGAAGTCGAGCGTGTGAACGGTGAAGCCGGAATAGAGATAGGTATTGGGGTAACTGAAGAGCAACCGTGAGGAAACGACGGTGAGACCCGTCTCTTCCTTCACCTCACGCGCGAGACCTTGTTCAGCAGTCTCGTTCATATCGTAGAAACCGCCCGGCAAGTCGAGCGTGCCCTTGGCGGGATCGTTCTTACGGGTGATGACGAGCAACTCATCACGACCGTTCATAATCAGCGCAGCGTTGGCGGCACTGGGATTGAGGAAATACTCAAAACCACAGTGCCGGCAACGCTTGCTCTTCACCGTGCTGGGCTCAAAGTCGGCAGAGCCACAGACGGGACAATAGTGAAATTTGTCAAGAACGTGCATGATCCTTATTTCGCCAACAGACCTTTGATCTCGGCGTCGAGGTCCTTGACCTGCACATCACGCTTCTGCAACACGTTGTTGCGGTCGATGAGGAAGAAGGTCGGCACGGTCTGCACATTGTACTGTGAGGCAAATTGCGAGTTTGGCCCATCGCTGTCGTGGACACAGATCCATGGCAGGGCAGCCACGCTTTCCTTCCAGAAGTGCTCGTCGGTGTCAAGACTCACCTGATAGATCTCAAAGCCCTGAGCGTGATATTTGTTGTAGAGGTCGCGCAGATGCATGATGCGCTCGGTGCTGCCCTTGGCGGCGAACATGTGGAAGTCGAGCATCACCACCTTACCCTTGAGTTGTGTGAGTCGGCGGATATTGCCCTCGCGGTCAGGCAAAGCAATCTCCAGCACGCCCGTGGTCTGTACTTTGCTGGCGTCGATCTGTCCTTGAGCCTGCTCGGCCTGGATGATGCGCACATTCTTCATGCCTTGCAGGGCGATGTTATGGAGGTTGGCTCCACGCTCCGACTTAGGATAGTAGGTATCCCAGCTTGTTGCCACGGCAGCGAAGACCTGCACGTCTTCCTTCTTGCTACGTGGATCGAAGATAAGCACCGTCTGATTACCGACGTTGACTGTTTGGAAGAGCGCGAAATAAGCGTAGGCTTTCATCGGTGCGGTGAAGATATATTGGCGCTTCACCTTATCTTTATAGCTGGCCAAGGTCTGCTGAATAGCAGCGTCGACCTGGTCGTAAGACAGGTTGGGGTTTTGTTGGATGGCGTTGATCGAAGCCTGCAATCCCAACTGCATCTGCGCCAGTTCCTTCATCTTCGAGCAGTCATCGGAACCTTTCACCTCGTACTGCGCCGACATCGTCGGGTAAGAAGCTTTCACAGAGATATTCTCTGTGGAGTCGACAGCAATATTGATGATCTGCCGCGCGATACGCAGCCGATAGTACTCTGGGGCGTCCGGTGCCTTGCCGTCAAAGGAGAACGAGCCGTCCTTGTCGAGTTTCACAGAGTCTACAGTCACCGGTCCATTGAGGCTCATATTCTCGAAATAGAGCAACGAGTCTTTGGCGTCTGTGATGACACCAGAGACGTGGAATTTCTTTCCAGTGCAAGAGGCGAGCGCCAAAGCGGTAAGAACGATCAGCACCGCCGAGAGTACCTTGTTTGTTTTCATCATATAATGCGATAACTTGTTTTCTTGGTTTTCAACCTGCAAACTTACATATTTTTTTTGTATTTCACGTCTATTTGCGGAAGAAAATGGCAATGTACAACACTACGGAAGCAACACAGCCGACTACAGAAAGCCTTGACACGCCCTAAAAGCAAAGAAGCCGCCGGAGAATCAACTTCTCCAGCGGCTTCCTGAATCGTGAAAGAAGGCTTCTATTACTTGATGCTGAAGCCTTCATTATTTCTTGCTGAAGCCCTCGTTATTTCTTGCCGAATGTCTCATCGAGCAAGGTATAGAAGGCGGGATCCTCGCCAACGACGGTCTTGACAATCTTGCCCTGGGGATCAATGAGGATCTTTGTGGGGAAGCCCTGGATGCCGTAAGCGTCAAAGAGCTGGCGGTTGTCGCGCGGACAATAGACGTGGAGCCAGGGCAACTCATGTTTCTGTACGGCAGCCTTCCACTTTTCCTGTGTGTCATTGCAGTCGACACCGAGGATCTGGAACTTGCCCTTATACTTATTATAATACTCCTTCATCTCGGGGAAGCCTTCGATGCACCATATACACCATGAGCCCCAGAAGTCGAGAATCACATACTGACCACGCAGACTGGAGAGGCTCAGCGGTTTGCCGTTGATGTCGTTGAGGGTGAAGTCGGGAGCGACAATACCAGATGCCTGCTTCTTTGCAGCCTCAGCCTCGGCCTTTGCCTCGTTTTCCAATGCGGTTATGGCACTCGTGTAGTAGCTCTTCATGCGTCCGTCGCGGACAGCGGGAGAGAGCAACTTCACGGCGTCGTGCATCCAGTCCAGCTCTCCCATCTGAGGAATCAGATAGGCACAAGCCTCGTTGTCGGGGTGCTGCTTGATGAAATTCAGCATTTTGTCGTGCATCTCCTGGCGCAGCTGTCCACCTTTCTCCTGATAGACTTTCATCACGGCCTCCTGGCTCTCACCAGCTTTCATACGTTCCTGCAGGCTGTCGACCAACTGCTGCATGGGCTTCTGGGCTGCCTCCATCATGCGGTCCACCTCGTTGAACTGCTGATAGAACTTAGATCCCGTGAGATAGTAGTTGGATGTCAGGTCACCGCTCATCACGGCGCTCTCGCCGGGAACGGCGATCACCTGGAAACCGGCGCGCTCTGTACCACGCAGACTGCCGGGCGTATAGGCACGGATGTCGGTCGGCTCACTCACATGTACCGTAAAGTCGAACTTGCCATTCTTTACCAGCACCGTATCGGTCTTTGCCTTTTGGTCACCTTGCGGCACGATCACCAGCAGTGTGTCCTTGACTCCCTTGACATCGCCCTTGAAGTGAACGGCATCACTTGCGGCTTTCTTCTGTGCCATAGCGGGCACGCAGGCCATGGCCATCAGGGCCAGGCTGCACAAAATGCTTTTCATCATATTTGTTTTCAAGTTGTGAATAATAATCTTCTTTATGATCTAAAAGTAACGATTTACTTTATAGAGACGCATTAAAAGGTAAAAAGGGTACCCTTTGCCTGTTAAAAAAGCCTTATTTCTTTTTGGGGCGACGGCGTGCCCAACCTTCTTCGCTGAAGTCGGGAACCTCGCCGCGCAACTTGATATTGCGGCTGTCGGCCATCAACTGTTTCCAATCATCGCGTCCGCGACGGCTGTCATCGCCGTGCGTCTTGGTGCTTTGGCGTCCTTTGCCGCGCGCACCCTTACCATAGCTGCGGTCTCCTTTGTCTGCGCCGGTGCGGCTGCCGCGTGCCGAACGTCCGTGTCCACTCTCGTCTGCATCGTTGCAGCGTACCTCGCGACCTTTGTAGGCTGTGCCGTCCAAAGCGCGCATCACACGCTGGGCATCTTCCTTCGGGTACTTCGATATAGCTGAACTTCTGCAGCAGGTCGATATGTCCCACCTCCTGATGGCCGTGGATATGCTTGTTGATAAACTGCATGACCTCACCGGGATAGAAGCCGTCTTGCTTGCCCAAGTTGATGAACAGACGGCGATAGCCAGCCTCTGCCTGACGCGGTCCGCGCTTGCGGTCGCGCGAGCCCTTGCCGCCACGTCCGTTGCGGTCGCCTTGCTCCGACTTGTCGCGGCCCTTCTTCGTAGGCTTGACAATCTCGGGGGCATTCTTGTAGTAGTCAAGGAACTTGCCAAAGGTGATGCTCACCATCTTCTTGATAATGTCTTCCTTGTCGACATAGTCAAACTGTCGGTTGATCTCAGGCATGTAAGGTGCGATGAGCTCCTCGTCGACGTCAGCCTTCATAATGTCGTCCATGGTCTTGAAGAGTTGCTTTTTGCAGATTTCCTCAGGCGTGGGCAGCGTGCCGTCGACAAACTCTTTGCCGATGATCTTCTCGATGTTGCGCACCTTGAACTTCTCGCGCGAGTGGATGATGGAGATGCTCGTGCCCTTCTTGCCGGCGCGTCCGGTACGTCCAGAGCGGTGGGTATAGTTCTCCACATCGTCGGGCAGACCATAGTTGATCACGTGGGTCAGGTCGTCGACGTCCAGTCCGCGGGCAGCCACGTCAGTGGCTACGAGCAGCTGTGTCAAGTGGTTGCGGAACTTCTGCATGGTCAGATCACGCTGTTGCTGGCTCAGGTCACCATGAAGCGCCTCGGCATTGTATCCGTCCTTGATGAGCTTATCAGCCACTTCCTGCGTCTCGATCTTCGTACGACAAAAGATGATGGCATAGATGCGAGGGTAGAAATCGACGATACGTTTCAGCGCGAGATACTTGTCACGCGCGTTGACCATATAGTAGATGTGGTTGACGTTCTCGGCACCCTCGTTGCGCGATCCGACGACGATCTCCTTGTAATCGTGGAGATAGTTCTTGGCGATGGCCTCGATCTCCTTGCTCATCGTGGCTGAGAAGAGCAGGGTATTGCGGTCAGCGGGCACGCCCTCAAAGATCTCGTTGATGCTTTCCGAGAAACCCATGTTGAGCATTTCGTCGGCCTCATCAAGCACGACGTTGTTGACCTGGTCGAGCTGTGCCACGCCACGTTTCATCAGATCGATGAGACGGCCGGGGGTAGCCACGATGATCTGCACGCCATGGCGCAGGGCATGGATCTGTGTCTCGATAGATGCTCCGCCGTAGACGGGCACGATGTGCATGCCGTCGATATACTTGGCAAAAGCGTTGAGGTCGTCGGCAATCTGCAAGCACAGCTCACGGGTGGGGCTGAGGATGAGGGCCTGGGTCGCTTTGTTGGTGGGGTCGGTCTTCTGCAACACGGGGATGCCGTAAGCGGCGGTCTTGCCTGTTCCTGTCTGTGCCAATGCAATGACATCGTTGCCGTGACCGAGCAAATAAGGGATTACTTCTTCCTGTACGGGCATGGGCTGCTCAAAGCCCAGCTCTTCGATGGCGCGGCGAATCTCTTCGCTGACGCCCAATTCTTCAAATGTCTTCAATCTTTAAACCTTTAAATTTTCAATGACGCATGAGGAATCAACCGCCCTCCCAGCCATTGAAAATCATCGGGCGCTCTTCCTCCATCCGTGCAAATTGGCACAAAGTTACGAAAAAAGCGGCACTTAGCCGTTGTTTCATGCTTTTTTTTAGAGTTATTTAGTAACCTCGCAACTCTGGAGTCACAGACTATGGTATAAGTTCTCTTTGTTGGATAAACTGACATTTTTCCGCCTTCGTGGCTGCAATTTTCTGAGCAAAGGCCTTCATTGACCCGAATGACGCGATTCTTGGCACTTTTTTATAAGATCTTGACACATAGTGTGTTATAAAAAAGCAAGTACGTTTTACAAACAAGAAAAGGCGCTTCGAGGCAAAAAACTCTATAGGATTCTGTCTCAAAGCACCTCTTTTATCGTGTCATCTCAGTGATTTTGCCTCATCATCTCACTGATTTTATCAAGTAAAACAACTGATTTGTGTCGCTCATCTCACTGCTTTCATCACCTCATCAAGCCATTTTACTGATTTCACTCTTGTTTTTGCGTTTTTCGCCCTCACCGTTTTCTCTAGATTGAAAGTCCGCAGAGCACTACTTTTGTCAGAAAAAACATCAAAGGAAAAGCACAGCTTCGTTGCCTTCATTAAACAGCAGGTCAAGAATACTAAGGTTAGGTAAGAAGCCGAACTTCTGCTTGTAGACCTGGTAATAAGGCTTGGGCTGGAAGTCAGCATCGGGCAATGGATGCTTCGGACGGATGACTTCACGGTAGTCGGCCCATTGTATGCGATTACCAGCGATTCCATCGGAAGGTATCAAAGCGGCTTTTGTGTTATCATCAGCGGTGGAATCGGGCAATTTGATGTATTCTTCTGTTTGTCTCAACGTGGGATGGATATCCAGCAGCTCGCACATCTTCTCCGTGATGGCGAGGTCGTAGTCGTAGAGAAACTGCCACCTCTTTTCGAAGAACGGCCGTAGATCGTCGGCATAGAACTCAAAGAAGGGGCTCTCGCCGTAGGCAGAGACAAGGGCATTCCAGTGGAGATGGCGCCAGGCGCCGTGGTCGCTGATGCGTATGTCGCGCATCTCGCATTTCAGGCCGTCGTAGCGCTCGATGGGGACGGTAAGGGCTTGTGTGCCCTGCGTCGTGGCGATGACACAGCGGTTGCGGTAGGTCTGCTTGATGAAGTTGTCGTGCTGCTCGATATAGCAGAAGCCCGATCTGTTGAGCTTCTGATACCATTGTACGGGGCCAAAGTATGTGGCGGAAAGAAGAGTGTTCAATGCTGAGTGATAAATGATGAAGGATGAATGAAAGCAGGAAGGCTGCGACGAGGCAAGAACTGGGCGGCGGCAAGACAAGCACCGGGCCGCTGCACAACAGCGGCAAACCCAACGGTTGCACGCAGAAGGCAAGACGCGACACACAGAAGACAAGACGAGGCACACAGAAGGCAAGACGCTGCACGAAATCGCAAAGCGCTTTATGGCGTGAGTCGGTAGGCCTTTCCCACGATCTGATGGAGATGCACGAGGGTCTGTCCTTGCCCGGTGTTGACGAGATAGAGCTTGCAGTCCATGCAACGGCACTTATGGCAGCAGCGCAGAGGAATGCGGAAGCGGTCCTTGCCCAGCCGGATGGTGTCGCCGGGGATGGCATCTATGCGTCCGATATTCATCGGACTGTCGGCATAGCGGCTGGTGACGCGCCAGTCGGGATAGTACAGCACCAGATCGCCACGACGGAAATTGTCATGCACCAGCTTGTTCACCACCACACGATCGCCCTTATGGTACTCGTTACCAAAGCCAGAAGGAAGTGTGCAGACGGCGAAGGCAAAGGCATGCACAGCCACCACGAAAGCGGTGGCGACACACAGCGCAATGACAAATTTCAGCGTTTGCTTCAGCAAGATCTATATATATAATAAGGAGTGAACAAAAACGGAAGAGCCACGGCACGCCGCGATGGGCGTGTCATGGCTGACCAATATTACTTGATGTTGTCGACCCAGCGGAAGAGGCGGTTCCATCGGATGCCACTGAAACCATGGCGGTCAGGATCGGAACTCCACCAGATGAAGATGGGCTTGCCCACGATATGGTCTTCCGGCACAAAGCCCCAGTAGCGAGAATCCTCGGAGTTGTGGCGGTTGTCGCCCATCATCCAGTAGTAGTCCATCTTGAACGTATAGCTGTTGGCAGGCTTGCCGTTGATATAGATGCGGTTGTTTTTCACCACCAGATCGTTGTGCTCATAGACCCGGATAGGTCGCTCATAGATGGCGATGTTGTCCATGGTGAGCTTGAGAGTGGCTCCTTTCTTCGGGATCCAGATCGGTCCGTAGTTGTCGCGTGTCCATCCTGTGACCATGTTCATCGGATAGAGATCGCCGGTGACTGCGTCGTTGACGATATGGATGCTGGCTACGAGATCCTTGCGGTGGGAGAGATAGTTCACAGCGCGCTTGGTCAGCGGCATGGCACCGCCCTGGTTGAGATATCCCAGGTCTTCCATGGAGATGCCCAAATCTTTCAGCACGTCGTCGGGCAGGTCACGCTTGAGCTTGACATAATAGAAGTACTGTACGTTGTCGGGCTCCTTGTTGGGCTTGCCATCGAGGTAGACGATACGGTTTTTGATCTGCAGGGTCTGACCCGGCAAACCGACGCAGCGCTTGACATAGTTCTCGCGGCGATCGGTGGGACGATGGTCGATCATGCCATACTTCACCGGATTCTGCACGATATATTCCCGTCCCAGGTTATAGATCATATTGAAGTAGTCGAGCTGTCCCTGACGGTTGAGTGTAGCCGGATTGACGGGATTGGGGTTCTGGGATTGGTAGAGCTCCGTACCAAAGTCGTAGCACATCGTGTAGTAACTGTTGGCGAACTGGTCCTCGGTGAGAATGGTGTCACCGGCAGGATAGTTGAAGACCACGATGTCGTTGAGCTTCACATGGCCAAGACCCTTCACGCGGCGGTAGTCCCAATGCGGCCAGTCGACGTAGCTCTTGGTGTGGATGATGGGCAACGTGTGCTGCGTGAGCGGCATGGTAAGCGGTGTCTCGGGGATACGGGGACCGTAGCTGAGTTTGGAAACAAAGAGGTAATCGCCCGTGAGCAAGCTTTTCTCCAGGGAACTCGACGGGATGACGTAGTTCTGGAAAGCGAAGAGGTTGATGAAATACACGGCCACGAGGGCGAAGACCAGCGCGTCGACCCAGCTCATGACGAAGCGCACGGGACCCTCGGCGTCCTTCCACCAGGTCCAGCGAATCTTCTTGGTGATATAGTTATCAAAGATGAACGGGACGACGATCAGTCCCAGCCAGCTCTTCACCCACAGGAGGAAGAGCAGATAGAGCGCAGTGACCACGCCAAACTTGGCCCACTGCTTCTTCATGTTCATCTTAGCTTTTTCCTTATCGATCATTTCTTTTGTTATTGGATAACGGTTTTAGAACTTAAACAGATCGCTCGTGGTGAGCAGTCCCTTATGGTCTTTGGTGAACTCAGCGGCGAGCACGGCACCGAGGGCAAAGCCCTTGCGGCTGTGAGCGTCGTGGGTGATGGTGATGCAGTCGGCCTCAGAGTCGTAAGCGATAGAATGGATGCCGGGCACCTCGTCGTGGCGGATGCTGTCGACAAGCAGCTCATCGGCCTTGTGGTCCTCGGTTCCGTCGACATGTCCGTCGTCCCATATGGTGGTGCCGGCCTTCCACGATGTCTTGCGGTCGAGGTTGTCGATGATATCCTCCGCCAAGGTGATGGCGGTGCCCGACGGTGCGTCGAGCTTATGGATATGGTGGGTTTCGGTCATCTTCACGTCGTACTGTGGGAACTGGTTCATGATTTTGGCCAAATACTTATTGACGGCAGAGAAGATCGCCACGCCAATGGAGAAGTTGCTGGCCCAAAAGAGCGTCTGCTTGCCGTCCTTGCAGAGCGCCTCCACATCGGCCTTGTGGTCTTTCATCCAGCCGGTGGAGCCGCTCACCACCTTGACGTTGTGGGCAAAAGCGCGCAGATAGTTGCCGTAGGCAGCCGTGGGGTTTGTGAACTCTATGGCGACGTCGGCCGACGCAAAGGCGGGGCTGTCGAAGTCGTCCTGGTTGTTGACATCAATCTTACAAACAATCTCGTGGCCACGCTCCAGGGCGATCTGCTCGATCATGTGTCCCATCTTGCCGTAGCCAATCAAAGCTATCTTCATGTATTTCCGGAATTAAACGTTTCTGCAAAATTAGCGATTTTATGGCAAAAGACGTTGTTTTTGTCGCTTAAATTATTCAAAATGAACCGCATTAGATACTTTTAACCGCTATTATCCCTTTGGTAACATCCATTTAAATAAAAAACGTGTAACTTTGTAGATGTTTTCGGGCTATATATGCCATTACATAACACTTTCAAGGAATGAAAAGATACTTCTACACTCTGCCCTTGTTGGCTGCTACGCTGACGATGAGTTCCTGCTTCAAAGAGGAGCCGCTCAACAGCGAGTGCGACATTACGCACGTGAGTCTGCACACCGACAACCCGTTGGCTACTTTCTATCAGCTGTCCGACACCGCACAGAACGTGCTGTCCACCGACAGCCTCATCTCCTTTGAGGTCAGACGCGACCACGAGGCTGATCTCAGCCTGCTCACGCCGACATTGCAGCTGACACCGGGTGCCAAAGCGGTGATGACCGGCAGCGAGGTCGACAATGCGACAGGCGGTAAATGGTACTATCAGGTCGTCTCGGAGGACGGGCACTGGCACCGCAACTACACCGTGGAGGTAAGACCCATGGCACGCATGACCAACGACACGGTGAGATTCGACTTCGAGCACTATGAGCTGGAGCCGAAGGGACATTATTATGTCTGGCATATCCTGCGCAACGATGGCAGCAGCGCCGGTGACTGGGCCAACGGCAACCCCGGCTTCAGCCTCAGCATGGGCTCTGCCAAGCCCGACGAATACCCGACGGCACCGTTGGCCGACGGCTACGACGGGGCCGCCGTGAAGCTCACCACACGCAGCACGGGACCTTTCGGAGCGTGGGTCAACAAGCGCATCGCGGCCGGAAACCTCTTCATCGGCACATTCGACATGGCCAGTGCGCTGACAGATGCTATGAAGGCGACACACTTCGGACAGGTCTTCGACCGACAGCCGATGACGCTTACGGGCTACTATACCTATCAGCCGGGACCTACCTTCCAAGATCCCAAGGGCAACACCGTGGCTGACCGCACCGACCAGGCAGCCATCTACGCCGTGCTCTACCGCAACCACGACGATCAGGGCAACGCCGTGACGCTCTACGGCGACAATGTGAAGACAAGTCCGCAGATCGTCGCCATTGCCGACATGGGCATGGTGAAACCCACAAAAGAGTGGACGCCGTTCTCCATCGACTTTAATTATCTCAGCGACATCGACCTCGACCTGCTCAAGCAGCGCGGCTACAGCCTCACCATCGTCTTCTCGTCCAGTGCCGACGGTGACCAGTTTGAGGGAGCCATCGGCTCTACGCTCTGCGTCGACAAAGTGAGACTGATATGCAAAAAAGAACAATAATCTCTTAGACACCATGACAATGAACAAGATAAAAGCACTCGCACTCGCTCTCCTGCCAGCCCTTGCCGTAAACACTCAGGCCAAAGGACTGATGGACAACATGGAACTGAAAATGCATCTCGGCTACAACATCGGTGGTACGGCACCCGTGGGCATGCCGGCATCAATACGCCGTCTCAACAGCTACACGCTGCAACCTAACCTGGTGCTCGGCGTGGAGGCTGACAAAGCCCTCGACGACCGCTGGGGACTGACACTGGGGCTGCAAATAGAGAACAAAGGCATGAAAGAGGACGCACGCGTGAAAAGCTACCACGAGGAAGTGGTGCGCGGCGGCGAGAAACTCGCCGGCATGTTCACCGGCGACGTCACAACAGAGGTGACGGAGTGGATGCTCACGATTCCTCTGCACGCCCGTTGGCAGGCCACGAATCGCTTTTCGCTCCACGCCGGACCTTATCTCTCGGTGCTCACTCAGCGCAAGTTCACGGGCTACGCCCACGACGGCTATCTGCGCGTAGGCGATCCCACGGGTGCCAAGGTGACTCTCGGTGGCGACGAGAGCACGCGCGGCGACTATGACTTCAGCGACGACATGCGTCACCTGCAATGGGGCATAGACTTCGGAGGAGAGTATCGCATCTGGCAGCGCACGGCGATCTTTGCCAATCTCAGCTGGGGACTCAGCGGCATCCACCACAGCGGCTTCACAGCCGTAGAGCAGACGCTCTACCCTATCTTCGCCTCGGTGGGCGTGAGCTACCGGCTCAAGCATCGGTAAATCATTGAATTCAGAAACATACATTATTATTAGTTCTTTCTAAAGTAAAAGGTTTAAATTATGAAGAAAACTTTACTCTCGTTAGCCCTGGCCTTGCTCTCCTCGCTGAGCATGAGCGCCAAGGACTACACCGACACGCTCGTCGTGACCGTCAACGGTACGGCTACGCAACAGACGGCAACCATCAGCGTAGACAAAAACAACGATGGCACCTACAACTTCAACTTGAAGAATTTCATGCTCAAAATGGGTGGAGAATCCATGGGTATCGGCAACATCACGCTCAACAACCTCAAAGCTGCAAAGAGCGACAAGGGTGACGTGGTGACTACCAGCCAAAATATCACCATCACAGCAGGTGATGACCCCAAAGTTTCTACTTGGATGGGACCGATGCTCGGCACCATTCCATTGAATCTGAAACTGCTGGTCAATGATGAGAAACTCTATACGCTCATCGACATCGACATGCAGAAAACACTGGGACAGACCATCCACGTCACCTTTGGAGACCACTATCAGCTGCCCAACAGCGGTTTTGAGGACTATCGCACCGAGCAGATTAGTAAACTCAACGAAGCATATCCGCAAGTAACGGTTGATGTCAATGAGCCACTGAACTGGCACTCCTTCGCCTCCGCTACGGGTGATTTTGTTCAGGCTGCCAATGCTTTCTCTGATCCACACACCTATTCCTCCGACGTTGTACGCCCCAACAGCACAGGAAAGAAAAGCTTATTGCTCACATCCGCTTCGGTCTTGGGAATCACCATCGCTAACGGCACTATCACCACAGGCCGCATGCAAGCAGGAGACATGAATGCTGCTAATACGAAAAACTGCGCTTTTCTTTCCACCGACAGCACTTCCACGGACAGCCATGGTGATCCGTTCTATGCACTCATGGACGGCACGCCCGACTCTCTCTCCGTTTGGGTGAAGTTCAAACAGCAGACACCTGTTGCCGACCATCCTTACGCTACCGTCAGTGCGGCTCTCACCGATGGCACTTACTATCAGGATCCACAGGACAAAGACTACACCAATGTGGTAGCTACAGCAAAGAATGCTCAGATTGCCTCCAACGGCTTTGCTTGGCAGCACATCGTCATTCCCTTTAAGTACAACGACAACAATGTGAAAGCCAAAGCTCTGCTCGTGACCATCTCCACCAACGCCGATCCCGGTCAAGGCTCTCCTGCTGACAGCCTCTACGTCGACGACATCAGCCTCATCTACAATGTAGACAAGCCTGCGGTAACCGTCAACGGTCATGCCGTCACGCTCGACAACGCCGAGGTAAGCACTACTGCCACCGATCCGACCACCGCCGTTGTTGTCGCCTCCACAGCCAACAAGGGCTCTTTCGCTGCCGTCAGCGAGCTCAGCTCTTCCGCCGATCAGCGCAAGCTGCAACTGCTCTACTGCTCTGACGACTTGAAGACGATCAAGACATATACCCTCGTTATCGACAAGGGAGCAGAGACTGGTATCAGCCAAATCAAAACTGCTACCAACAACGACAGCAAGGTCTATGACCTCAACGGACGCGAGGTGAAGACCATGCACCACGGCAACGTCTACATCCTTAACGGTAAGAAAGTGCTGAAATAAGCTTTCAGACAGACAGAAAACGCAAGCAACTGTCTGACTATCAACTAAGAGACGAGAAAAGAAAACTTTACATCTTTTTGTCGCCAAAGAAAAATCCCGCATCTGTTGTACACAGATACGGGATTTTTTCTTATCTTTGCAAATGAGTCTCCTTGCGTCAGCGAAGATTCTCCAAACCAAAATACTATAAAAGCCATCAGATGGAACAGCTATTGCACTACTGCTGGAAGCACAGGCTCTTCCCACTACAACAACTCAAGACCACCAGCGGACAAGACGTGGAGGTCATTGATCCGGGACTGCACAACCGAAATGCGGGTCCCGACTTCTTCAACGCTAAGGTGAAGATCGACGGCACGCTGTGGGTGGGAAACGTGGAGATCCACGACAAGTCGTCGGACTGGTATCTCCACGGACACGAGAAGGATGACCATTATAATAATGTGGTGCTGCACGTCACGGGGAAGGCTGACACTGAGGTGAAGACCGCCAATGGCGATGTACTGCCGCAATTGGAGATGGAAGTGCCCGAGACGGTGGAAAGACACTACCAAGAGCTGTTGCAGGAAGACCAATACCCGCCCTGCTATCGCATCATTCCGCAGCTATCACGGCTGACCGTTCACTCGTGGATGAGCGCGCTACAGACAGAGCGCCTCGAACAGAAGACAGAGAAGATACGCCAGCGCGTCGCCATTGCCAACGGCTCCTGGGAGCAGGCTTACTTCGTCACACTGGCGCGAAGCTTCGGTTTCAGCATCAACAGCGAGGCGTTTGAGCAGTGGGCACTACACGTGCCACTGCATGACGTGGACCACCACCGCAACGATCTCTTCCAGATTGAGGCAATCTTTATGGGGCAGGCGGGAATGCTCAACACCGACGACATGCCGCAACGACACAGAAAGCAAGCTGAGGAAGACGAGTACTTTCAAAGGCTGAGACACGAATATCTCTATCTCGCTCATAAGTTTTCGTTGGAGCCCATCAGTGGACAGCGATGGCGCTTCCTAAGGCTGAGACCACAGAACTTCCCAACGATACGCATCTCACAACTGGCCAACCTCTATTATCATCGCCGGACAGGACTGAGCCAACTCGTCGACTGCAAGACGCTGAAAGAGGTGCAACAGCTCTTCGACACCGAGGCGACACCCTACTGGGAAACACATTATACCTTCGGAACGGAAAGCAAAAAGGCTGAAAAACGACTGTCGAAAGACTCTGTCACCGTGTTGACGATCAACACGGTGGTGCCCATGCTCTTCGCTTACGGCAGACACAAAGAGGACGACAGGCTCTGCGACCGCGCCTTCGACTTCCTGGAGGAGCTCAAAGCTGAGGATAACCATATCGTCAGAATGTGGAAACAATGCGGGCTCGACGTAGAAAACGCCGGTGACTCTCAGGCTCTCATCCAACTGAAAAACGAATACTGCGACCGCAAGGACTGCCTTCGCTGCCGATTCGGATACGAATACCTGAGAAATGTATAATGTATAGTGTATAAATAAAAATGAATAAATATCACGCAACACTCATGAAGTCTTATCTCTTCGAAACCCGTATGGAGGTGCGCGACTACGAATGCGACATCGAGGGTATCGTCAACAACGCCAACTATCTCCACTATACCGAACATACGCGCCACCGCTTTCTCCGTGCCCTCGGCGTGAGCTTTGCCGACCTGCACGAAAAGGGCGTGGACGCTGTCGTGGCAAGGATGCAACTGCAATTCAAGCGACCACTGAAATGCGACGATGAGTTTCGCTCGTGCCTCAACCTTCATAAGGAGGGTGTGCGCTATGTCTTTGAGCACGATATCTACCGTGCTTCCAACAACGCTCTCTGTTTCCATGCCGACACGGAACTGGTCACGCTCATCAACGGACGCCTCGGCGTGAGCAAGGACTACGACGATGCCTTTCTTCCTGTCATTGAGCGATTTGAAAAAGACGGCACGCCCCTCACTGCTGCTGACAACAATGTCTGTAAATAGCCTTTTTTCCTAAGCATGATCACTGAAGAGGAACTCATCAACACCATCATCCTGACACGTCTCAGCTACTTCCATCTCAACACGATGGTGGAACTCTATAAACAACTGGGCTCCGCCACTGAGATCATCCGGCAACGCGATCATCTCAAGACAACCTTTCCCGGACTGCCTCATCGCATTGCCGATGACCTGATGGATGCCGAAAGCATGAGGCCAAGAGCCGTGGAGGAACTGGCCTATTGCAGGGAGCACGACATACAGATGCTCTGCCTCAACGACACGAACTACCCCAAGCGACTCACCGAATGCACAGATCCGCCACTCATGCTCTTCTACAAGGGACGGGCTGACCTCAACCGGCAACATGTCATCGCGGTGGTCGGCACACGCCACTGCACCACCTATGGACAGGATCTCATCCGTAACTTCCTCGCAGACCTGAGCCGGCTGTGTCCAGACACGCTGATTGTCAGCGGACTGGCATACGGTGTTGACATCCATGCGCACCGCAATGCGCTGGAAAACAATATGGACACGGTAGGCGTGCTCGCCCATGGTCTCGACGAGCTCTACCCGCCGCGGCACCGCGACACAGCCAACGAGATGGTCTTCCATGGCGGTCTGCTCACGGAATATATGACGCACACAAAGATCGATAAGCTCAACTTCGTGCGCCGAAACCGCATCACGGCAGGCCTCAGCGACGCCACCATTGTGGTGGAAAGCGCTGAAAAAGGCGGAGGACTCATCACCGCACGCATCTCAAGAGAGTACAACCGTGACGTCTTTGCTTTCCCCGGACCGGTAGGCGCGCCCTACAGTGAAGGTTGCAACCACCTGATCCGGGACAACGGAGCCGCGCTGATCACCTCGGCAGTAGACTTCGTCAAGGCCATGGGATGGCAAGACGAACTGCAAATCAACCAAATGAGAAAGGCAGGAATAGAGCGACAGATGTTCCCGGAACTCGATGAGGAGGAGCAAAAAATCACCACGCTGCTGCAAGCACAAAACGATCTGCCCGCCAACATCATCGCCGTAAAAACGGCACTGAATATCGGTACGATACAGGCAAAGCTGTTCTCTTTGGAGATGAAAGGAGTCGTCAAGCCGTATGCAGGAGGATTCTATCACTTGCTGAAATAGGTTTTCCCACTTTTTTTCGCTACCTTTGCACTCATATATGAAGATAGGAAACATTGACTTCGGTGAACGTCCGCTCTTCCTCGCTCCTATGGAAGACGTGACGGACGTAGGCTTCCGTATGCTCTGCAAACGGTTTGGGGCAGCGATGGTCTACACTGAGTTTGTATCTGCCGACGCTATCATCCGTAGCATCAAGTCCACTCTCGACAAGATGCACATCAATGATGAGGAGCGGCCGGTAGGCATTCAGATCTATGGAAAAGACGTGGACTCGATGGTCGAGGCGGCTAAAATAGTGGAATCGGTGCACCCCGACATCATCGACATCAACTTTGGATGCCCGGTGAAAAAGGTGGCCGGAAAAGGTGCGGGAGCGGGGATGCTCAAGAACATTCCGCTCTTGCTTGACATCACAAGAGAGGTTGTCAAAGCCGTAAAAACACCGGTAACCGTGAAGACGCGACTGGGATGGGACAAAGAAAACCTGATCATCACGGACTTAGCTGAACAGTTGCAGGACTGCGGCATTCAGGCTCTGACCATTCACGGACGTACGCGCAGCCAGATGTATACCGGCAATGCTGACTGGACCTTGATAAAAGCGGTGAAAGACAACCCGCGTATTCATATCCCAATCATTGGCAATGGTGACATCACCACACCACAGGAGGCGGAAGAGGCCTTTGACAACTATGGTGTAGACGCCGTGATGGTGGGACGGGCTACCTTTGGTCATCCTTGGATATTCCAAGAGATGCGGCAATATATCGACGCGGAGAAGACACGCCGGGAGGAAGGCACGCCTGCAGCACCCGTTGCCCTGACCATAGACGACAAGATCGACATCCTGGAAGAACAGCTGCGCATCAATGTGGAACGCATTGACGAGTACCGCGGTATTCTCCATACTCGCCGTCATCTGGCCGCTTCCCCGATCTTCAAGGGCATTCCCAACTTCCGACAGACGCGCATCGCCATGCTCAGAGCAGAGACTGTCGAGGCCCTTACCGACATCCTTGAGCAGTGCCGCGCCTTCTTGAAAAGCAGCGAAAAAGCACAAGCGGAGAGCAGCGGACAAGCGCAAGCGTAGAGCGGCAAAGCACAAGCGGAGAGCGGGGAAAAAAGACGAAGAGCGAAGCCCAAAGCACTGCAACCCCGTCTGTCCCTCACTATCGCTGGGTTTCGTAAGTGGCTGCTGTGCAGCCGCCCCCCTCCTCGTCCCTTTTAACAAACAAGCAATCATCAACAAACAATGGCAGAAGACTTTGACATACATGAGGAAAAGCTCTCCTCAACAGAGAAAGAATTCGAGAATGCGCTGAGGCCCCTGCACTTCGACGACTTCAACGGTCAGCAGAAGGTAGTGGACAACCTGCGCATCTTCGTCGAGGCAGCCAAATACCGAGGCGAGCCTCTCGACCACACACTTCTCTATGGTCCTCCTGGCCTGGGAAAGACGACGTTGAGCAATATCATCGCCAACGAGCTCGGCGTAGGATTCAAGATTACTTCCGGTCCCGTCCTTGACAAGCCGGGAGATCTGGCCGGAATCCTCACCTCGCTGGAACCCAACGACGTGCTCTTCATCGACGAGATCCATCGACTGCAGCCCGTCGTGGAGGAATATCTCTACTCCGCCATGGAGGACTATCGCATTGACATCATGATCGACAAAGGGCCGTCGGCAAGAAGCATACAGATCGATCTGAATCCCTTCACGCTCATAGGAGCCACCACGCGCTCCGGTATGCTCACTGCACCTTTGCGTGCCCGCTTTGGCATTAACATGCACTTGGAGTACTACGACCCGGAAACTCTGAAGAAAATCATCAAGCGTTCGGCTATGCTACTCAAAGTGCCTATCGAAGACGATGCCGCCATGGAGATCGCACGGCGCAGCCGTGGCACGCCACGTATTGCCAATGGACTGTTGCGACGCGTGCGTGACTTCGCACAAGTGAAGGGCAACGGCACCATCACCTCCGCCATCGCACAGCTGTCGTTGGGCGCGCTGAACATCGACTCCTACGGTCTTGACGAGATCGACAATAAGATCCTACTGACAATCATCGACAAGTTTCGTGGTGGACCTGTCGGTGTCTCTACCATTGCCACTGCCATCGGCGAGGATGCCGACACGGTGGAGGAGGTCTATGAGCCGTTCCTGATCATGGAGGGATTTATCAAGCGTACGCCACGCGGACGCATGGCGACAGCACTGGCTTACGAGCACTTAGGCAGAAATATTCGCACGGCAAACCCAATGCAGCCTGAACTGTTCTGAATTGAAATAGAAATGGGAACTTATTATATAAGAAGTTGACTCATTATTATCGTGAAGGGTACCTATTATATATAAAGGAGTTGACTCATTATATGCAAGGAACGAGTTGAAAAAATACGAGAACTGAACTTGGATACGTCAAGTAGCCACTCATATTATTTTAAGGAAAATATTTAAAAGAAAGACCGTTTAGATTTACATAAAAGCAGAATGATGAGAATCAAAAAATACTTTATGACGCTGGCATTGGGCCTCTCGATGCTCTGTCCTGTGGCAGTGCAGGCTCAACGTATGCAGATCAATTTCGGACCGAACAGTCCTTTGCGCAAACTGCAAATAGCAGAGATGGCAATCAGCAATCTCTATGTCGACTCTGTCAACGAACAGAAACTCGTTGAGGACGGCATCCGAGGCATGCTGGAAAAGCTCGACCCGCACTCCTCCTACTCGTCCGCCAAAGAAGCCAAAGCACTCTCAGAGTCGCTCAACGGCTCGTTTGAGGGCATCGGCGTGCAGTTCAACATCCAAGCTGACACCCTGCTGGTCATACAACCCGTGTCGAAAGGCCCGTCGGAAAAAGTGGGCATCATGGCCGGCGACCGCATCGTCAGCGTCAACGACACAGCAATTGCAGGCGTGAAAATGCCGCAGGAGGAGATCATGAAGCGGCTGCGTGGCCCTAAGGGCACTCATGTGAAGCTCGGAATTGTACGTCGTGGCATCGCCGGAACGCTGTTTTTCGACGTCGTCAGAGACAAGATCCCAGTGAAAACCCTGGATGCCTTCTATATGATCGAGCCACACGTGGGATATATCCGCATCGGTAGCTTCGGTGCCACCACCTACGATGAGTTTATGGCAGCGGTAAAGACGCTGAAAGGCCAAGGCATGAAAGACTTGATACTGGACTTGGAAGAGAACGGTGGAGGCTATCTGAATGCCGCCGTGGACATCGCCAACGAGTTCTTGAAAAAGAACGATCTGATCGTCTACACGATAGGCCGACGGGTGCCCAGAGAGGAATACAGGGCGAAAGGCAACGGACAGCTCCTGGACGGAAAGGTGATTGTACTCGTCAACGAGTTCACAGCCTCAGCAGCAGAGATCGTCACAGGTGCCATACAAGACCAGGATCGCGGCAAGGTCGTCGGCCGACGCAGCTTCGGCAAAGGCCTTGTGCAGCGCCCGATCCCCTTTGCTGACGGTAGCATGATGCGTCTGACCATCGCTCACTACTACACTCCCTCAGGCCGTTGCATCCAAAAACCCTATAAAAAAGGGGATTTGAAGGACTATGAGATGGAACTGGATGACCGCTACAAACATGGGGAGCTCTATTCAGTCGACAGCATTCATTTTGCCGATTCACTGAAATTCTACACTCTCCGCAAGCACCGCACCGTGTATGGCGGCGGTGGCATCATGCCAGACTACTTCGTGCCGCTCGACACAACATTGTACACACGCCTTCACAGACAGCTGATGGCGAAAGGAATCGTCATCAAGCATAACCTGAAATACGTTGACGATAACCGCAAGGAACTGAAGAGACGCTATCAACTCTTCAGTGATTTCCTGCAGCACTACACGGTGCCACAGACACTCATCGACAGTATCCTCGCAGACGGCAAGAAGCAGAAGATTGAGCCAAAAGACAACAAAGAACTCCAACAAACGCTTCCTTATCTCAAAACACAGCTAAAAGCACTCGTCGCAAGGGATCTCTGGGATATGAATGAATACTTTCAGATAATCAACGAAAAAAACAAAATTATCAGCAAAGCACTGCAAATAATAAGCAAAGAACAGTAACATACTGTCAACAATGTTTAAAACTATGTCTCAATCATTCACAATTTAAACATCATGTGCTGTTTTGAGAGAACAACAGGTATAAAATCGTTGGTGGATAATTATTTAATGATTAAATTTGCTACATTAAATAACTATATAAAACAACGATTATGCCAAACCCGATTGACCTCGACGAGGCTCTCTTCCAGCGCATTGAATATTATATTGTCCATGAGAAGATGTTCCTCCAGCCACGCCTCTCGCGTGAAGATGTGACGAATCGGGTGTATGTGCCCAGAAACAAGTTTGGTCAGCTCTTCGTCCGCTTTGCAGGCACCAACTTTGTCAACTACGTCAACAACCTCCGGCTGGACTATGCCGTGAAGTTGCTCAAAGAGCATCAAGAATACTCTGTTGAAGCCGTAGCACGCGAATGTGGCATCCCAGCACCACAGACGTTCTATCGGATCTTCGTAAAGAAATACGGCATGACACCCACAGAATACAGAAAGAAATAACAAAAGTGCCCCGCTCTCCAAATAGGAATGCGGGGCTCTTTCTATATGAATGAGACGGAGAAATCAGCGTTAGATCATACGCTATAAAACCGACACAAACGTGCCATAGAACCTTTATAGACGCGCTGTAAAGCTATAAACGCTATGCAATAAAGACTCTGCTGGCTTACTGGGAAACAGCAAGGGAGAAGTAAGCTGAGCGAGCCGATACATTGTCAACCCAGATACGTAGGAAGCATGGCCAAAGCCTTGTCCTCATTGGCTTCCATGATCTCGCGCTCACCAGGCCCTTTGTCGTTGATGCCACAGAGATGCAGAATGCCATGAATAATGACGCGATGCAACTCATCATCGTAGGCCTTGCCAAACTGCTCAGCATTGCTGCGCACCGTGTCCAGCGAGATGACGATGTCACCATTGATTACATCACCCTCGTCATAGTCAAACGTGATGATGTCGGTGTAGTAGTCATGGCCAAGATACTGGTTGTTGACCTCAAGAATCTTCTCGTCGCTGACAAACATATAGCCGATCTCTCCTACACGTCGGCCATAGGTGGCTGCTACTGCTTTGATCCAAGCCGTGGTAGAACGATGATTGAACTCCGGCATCTTCACGCCGTCTGACTGATAACTAATCATATTGTTGTGGATTAAAAGTCTAAATAACCTAAGAACACTCGTGATTTATTCTAAAAACACCTATGATTTATTCTAAGAACACCTATTATATATAGAGCCCGTAACTCAAGCGTCTTGCGACCTTCTAAGCGTCCTATTCCCGTCTCTTTCCTCCCGGCAACATCCAGGAAGCGTCTTTGTGGAAGTGGACGAGCTCACGATAAGCGGTTGACGAGATGCTCGTCATCTCCGGACTGGCGTAGATCAGCAGGGTCTCCAAACCGCCTAACTTACGGTTGTAGTCGGCCTGCACACGCTCATATTCGAAGTCTTGTACCGACCTGACGCCTTTGACGACATAATGCGCTCCGACGCGCTGAGCGAGGTCTACGGCTAAATCATTATAAGGTATCACCTCGATACGTTTCTCACCGCTGTAGAGCCTCTGAATGGCGTTTACGCGCTCTTCTATCGAATAGGCATGTTGCTTGCGGGGATTATCCCCTACTCCAATGACCAATTTGTCGAATAGCGGCAACGCCCGCCGCACGATTTCGTCGTGTCCTATCGTAAACGGATCAAAGGAACCTACAAACAGACCTATCCGTTGTTTCTGATCTTGATTCATAAACCGTCATATCCTCCTTCCCTTTGTGGTATCATATACTTTTCTTTGCCCTGGTTGATTAGAGACATCATCCGTTTTTTAGAAGATACATCATCCTTTTTATCAGTGCAGATGCCTTTATTCTCCGTCATCGACATTTGTCTCTTCCCCCTCGGGCTTGTCCTCCTCGATCACCAAATTGTCAATGATGAAGTTCTGACGCTCCATGGTATTCTTGCCCATGTAGTATTCCAGGAGCTTCTGCACTTGGTCGTTTTTGTGCAAGGTAACCTGCTCGAGTCGGATGTCCGGGCCGATGAAATGCGCAAACTCATCGGGCGAGATCTCACCCAATCCTTTGAATCGTGTGATCTCCGGGTCGGGTCCGAGGTCACGAATCGCATCGAGACGCTCCTGGTCGGTATAGCAGTAACGGGTGATGAAGTCGCTTTTTTTCTCATTCTTCAGCAGTTTGGCATCTGCGTTAGCGATGACTTGCTTGTTCTTGATCTTAGAGCGACGGTTGCGAACACGGAAGAGTGGCGTCTGCAAGACATAGACATGGCCCTTCTTGATCAACTCGGGATAGAACTGCAAGAAGAAGGTGATGACCAGCAAACGGATGTGCATACCGTCAACATCGGCATCGGTGGCCACGATCACTTTGTTATATCTGAGATCGTCAAGCCCATCCTCGATGTTCAAGGCTGCTTGAAGGAGGTTGAACTCTTCATTTTCATAGACCACCTTTTTAGATAGACCGAAACAGTTAAGAGGCTTTCCTCTCAGAGAGAAGACAGCCTGCGTGTTGACGTCGCGGCTCTTGGTGATACTACCACTTGCGGAATCTCCTTCGGTGATAAAGATGGAAGATTCCTCCTTGCGGTCGTC
>DLDU01000065.1:32458-33168 GCA_002481295.1 Prevotella sp. UBA7764
ACACCGGCCATTGCCTTACGTTCCCGCTCACTCTCCTTGATCTTGTTTTCCAGTACGTCAGCGACATCCTCTTTATGGATATGCAGGTAGTTGTCGACCTCGCGCTTGATGAAATCACCGACATATTTATTAATTGTCTCGCCTCCAGGTTCCATGAGTGTAGAGCCAAGCTTGATCTTTGTCTGACTCTCAAACACGGGTTCTTCCACGTTGATGGCGATAGCGGCAACGATACCATTGCGGATATCGGTGTACTCGTAATTCTTATCAAAGAACTCCTTAATCGTTTTGGCAATATGCTCTTTGAAGGCACTCTGATGCGTACCGCCCTGTGTGGTATGCTGTCCGTTGACAAAGCTATGATACTCCTCGCCATACTGATTGGTATGGGTAAAAGCGATCTCTATGTCTTCTCCCTTGATATGTACGATGGGATAGAGCGGATCGACCGTCATATTGTCAACCAGCAAGTCCTCCAAGCCGTTGCGGCTCTTGATGCGCCGCCCGTTGTACATGATTGTCAGACCAGAGTTGAGGTAGGTGTAGTTGCGGAGCATGGTCTCCACAAACTCGTCATGGAATGAATAGTTCTTAAACAGCGTATCGTCAGGACGGAAGAAGATATAGGTTCCATTCTCGTCCTGTGTCTCTTCGGTATGGTCTTCTTTCAGTACGCCTTTCTCAAAAACCAAGCAGCGTACCGTACCGTC
>DLDU01000023.1 GCA_002481295.1 Prevotella sp. UBA7764
TTACTTTTTAAAGTGGGCTCAATAATCAGACTATGAAAATCAAATCTCGTATTTGCGGCATCACCGTGGCAGCACTTGCTATGTGCGCTACACAGGGTGAGGCTTGTACTAATTTTATTGTAGGAAAGAAAGCATCTGTCGATGGCTCTGTCATCTGCAGCTACAATGCCGACGACTACGGCATGTTCATAGGATTGGCGCATTATGCTGCCGGGACACATAAAAAGGGAGAGATGCGCGACATCGTAGATTGGGACACGCATAAATATATTGGTAAGATTCCTGAGGCTCCCGTCACCTATAATGTCATTGGCAACATCAATGAGTTTCAAGTAACCATTGGCGAGACTACCTATGGCGGCCGTGAGGAGATGGTCAATCCCGATGGAGGCATTGACTATGGCTCGCTGATCTATCTCGGCTTGCAACGCTCTCGGACCGCGCGCGAAGCCATCAAGGTGATGACAACGCTGGCTCAAACCTATGGCTACTGCTCCGAAGGTGAGACATTCACCATCTGCGACCCTAACGAAGCATGGATCATGGAAATGCAGGGCAAAGGAAAAGGAGAGAAGGGCGTCGTTTGGGTGGCACAGCGTATTCCCGACGATGCTATCTGTGGCCATGCCAATCAAAGTCGCATTGGTAAGTTCAACATGAAGGACAAAAACAATGTGATGTATGCCAAAGACGTTGTCGCCTTCGCCCGTAAAAAAGGATGGTTCAAGGGTAAAGATGCAGACTTCAACTGGAAGATGACTTACGCTAAGCCTGACTTCAGTGGCCGCCGCATCTGCGATGCCCGCGTTTGGTCGTTCTTCAACCGCTATGCCAAGGGCATGGACAAATATCTGCCTTGGGCTCTTGGCAAAGACTCCACAGCTGAGGATATGCCCTTGTGGGTGAAACCAGCTCGAAAGCTGAGTGTACAAGATGTGCAGGTGGCTATGCGTGACCATTACGAGGGGACGCCGATGGCTATTGACTCTACTGACATTGGTGGAGGTATTTGGCAGATGCCTTATCGCCCTACACCTCTTTTCTATGAGGTGAACGGAAAGAAATACTTTAACGAGCGACCGACAAGCACGCAGCAGACTGGCTTCACTTTCGTCGCTCAGATGCGTGCATGGCTTCCCCGTAAAGTGGGTGGCGTGCTGTGGTTTGGCAACGATGATGGCAATATGGTGGCTTACACCCCGATCTATTGCGGAAATACTGTGCAACCCGAATGTTACAACACACCGGGTGCCGATGCGCTTACCTTCTCTATGAAGAATGCATATTGGGTCTGCAACTGGGTGAGCAATATGGTCTACCCTCGTTATTCTCTGATGTTCCCAAGTCTGAAGGCTGTACGCGACTCTTTGGAGCAGAGCTATTTTGCCCATCAGAAAGAGGTTGAGGACAAAGCTGTGGCAATGGCCGCTACCAACGAAGATGCTGCCGCACGTTATCTCAACGACTATAGCAACACAGTGGCTCAGCAGATGCTGGCCCGATGGAAACAGCTTGCTTTCTATCTGATTGTGAAATACAATGATATGACGGTGAAGCCGGAGAAAGACGGCAAGTTCCTGCGTACGCCGGAAGGCATCGGAGTAGCTGTGAAGCGTCCCGGCTATCCTGAAACTTATCGGGAGCAGATTGTCAAGCAAACTGGCGACCGTTATGAAGTCCCCGCTAAGTAGCCAAGAAGATCTTCTAAGTAACAGACAAATTTTATAGAGCGTCTGTTCTTACATAAAGATAAACGTCTGAGATGATTCCTTGATAAGGAAATATCTCAGACGTTTTTTTTGTTGGGTTGTTATGTGTTGTTACAACTCAAAGTTTTCTTTGACAATTGAAGTTCTTAATTATTTCTCAGGAGTCAAAGGAATCTTATTGACGCGGCGCTCGTGGCGGCCTCCTTCAAATTCTGTAGAAAAGAACTCGTCCATGATTTTCTTTGCCATGTCATTGTCGATGAAACGGCCGGGCATGACAAGGACATTTGCATTGTTGTGCTGGCGGATCAGGTGAGCCACTTCAGGAATCCAGCAAAGTCCGGCGCGAATGCCCTGATGCTTGTTGAGCGTCATGGCAATGCCTTCACCGGAGCCACAGATGCCGATGCCCGGATAGACTTCGCCAGACTCTATGCCTTGTGCAAGCGCATGGCCAAAGTCGGGGTAGTCGCAACTCTCCTCGGTGAAAGTACCATAGTCTTTATAAGGAATGTTGCGCTCATCAAGATATTTCTTGACGTACTGCTTCAAGGCAAAGCCGGCATGATCACTTGCCAGTCCTACTGTTTTAATTTCCATCTCGCGTGTTTTTTATCATTTAGAATTAACGAGTATATAACGTCAGATGAGCAATGGTATTGTCTACCATTGCTTATCTTTTATTTATATACAGCAGTTCATTACTTGTCCAAGAAAGCTTTCACCTGCTTGTAGACATTCTCACCGGTATATCCGAGCTTCTCATCAAGTACCTTGTAGGGTGCAGAGAAGCCGAAACTCTTCATGCCATAGATACGGCTGTTGGGGCCGATACCTACTAAGCCTTCGAGTGTGACAGGCAGTCCAGCTGTCATACCAAACTTCTTGACGTCGTAGGGGAGAACGCTCTCCTGATACTCTTTAGACTGACGACGGAAGAGGCCTTCAGAAGGAGCACTGACCACACGTACCTTGATGCCGTCAGCACGAAGAGCAGCACAGCCTGCTTCAAGCGTGGAAACCTCGGAACCGCTGGCAACGAGGATGACATCAGGATTCTCGTCTGAGCCTGCAACGATATAGGCACCCTTGCGAGCCTGCTGATAATCATTGCCCTCAGGCAGTTTCGCGATACCCTGACGGGAGAAAATCAGTGCTGTCGGAGTGTCCATGTTCTCCATTGCCATCTCCCAGCAAACGGTAGTCTCATCAGCATCGGCGGGGCGGAACACACGCACGCTGTCTTGTCCCTTATGATTTTGCAGTTTCTCCATCAAGCGGATCTGAGCTTCCTGCTCGACGGGCTCATGAGTAGGTCCATCCTCACCGACACGGAAAGCATCGTGAGTCCAGATGAACTTCACAGGTACGCCCATCAGTGCTGCCAAACGAACAGCTGGCTTCATGTAGTCAGAGAATACGAAGAAGGTACCGCAAGCAGCGATGACACCGCCATGGAGCATCATACCAATGCACATATCGGCCATCGTCAACTCTGCCACACCAGCCTGGAAGAAGGCACCAGAGAAGTCGCCTTTCTTCAGCGAGTGGGTCTGCTTCAAGAAGCCGTCAGTCTTGTCAGAGTTTGACAAGTCGGCAGAAGCACAGATCATATTAGGTACTTGCTTAGCAAGCTCTGCCAAGCAAGCAGAAGATGCGGCACGTGTCGCGGAACCTTCCTTTTGCTGTACCTTGCTCCAGTCAATCTTCGGAGCCTTGCCGGAGAACCATGTGTCCATCAAGGCTTTCTTTTCAGGATTGGCCTTTGCCCACTCTGCTTCTTCTACGCGGCGTGCTGCTACGATCTTCTTTAACTCCTCACGACGGTCGGCATAGAGCTTCTTTACATCATCAAAGATGACAAAAGGATTCTCGGGATCACCGCCTAAGTGCTTGATCGTGTTGATGTAAGCGCCATCGCCTAAAGGAGCGCCGTGGGTCTTCACGTTGTGCTCATAGCTTGTGCCGTCAGCTTTCACGGCGCCACGCCCCATGATTGTCTTGCCAATGATGAGTGTAGGACGCTCTTTCTCTGTCTGGGCTGCGTCCAATGCTTTGCGGATCTCTGCGACATCGTTACCATTGATCTCGATGACATTCCAATTCCATGCACGGTATTTGGCTGCGGTGTCCTCGCTCATGACATCTTTGGTCTCTGTAGACAGCTGGATATCGTTGGAGTCATAGAACATGATGAGATTGTTGAGACCTAATGTGCCGGCAATTCGGCCTACACCTTGTGAGATCTCCTCCTCAACGGCACCGTCGGAGATATAGCAATAGATATGGTGTTGCATCATCACGCTGTCCAGACGGGCTTCGAGAAATTTCTCGGCAACGGCGGAGCCTGCTGCGATAGCATGGCCTTGGCCCAAAGGACCGGAGGAATTCTCAATGCCATGCATCACATCGAGTTCGGGGTGACCCGGGCAGGGGGAGCCCCACTGACGGAACTGCTTGATGTCTTCGAGTGAGAATTTGCCCTGGAGCGTCAGTGCGCTATAGAGCATAGGGCTCATATGGCCAGGATCCAAATAGAAGCGGTCGCGGCCTGTCCATGTGGGATCCTCGGGATCATAGATCAAGTACTCGCTGAAAAGTACATTGATAAAGTCTGCACCACCCATAGCACCACCGGGGTGGCCAGAGTTAGCTTTTTCAACCATCGAAGCAGCCAGAATACGAATGTTGTCGGCTGCGCGATTCATCAATTCAATGTCGTTCATAATATAATATAGTAAGTGATAAGATCTTGTTTTCTATTTTGCTGCCTTATACTTGACAGCTGCTTTTTCTATTTCAAGTCCTTGCTTGTAAGCTTTGATATACGCGTCGAATCCTGCCACATCCTCAGGTGTTGGGCTGATCTCTGTACCCGTGTTGCCGGCGAAGACGCGCTCATCAAGGAAGTCGGGCAGACTCTGACCTTGCTGGCGGTGGATGCAATAAGAGGCCAACAGTGCTATGCCCCAAGCACCTCCCTCACCGGCAGTCTCCATGACAGAGATCGGCGAGTTGAGAGCTGCTGCTAAAATGCGCTGGCCTACGCCTTTCGTGGTGAAATAACCGCCATGGCCTGTGATGCGGTCTACTGTGATCTTTTCATCTTTAAACAAAATGTCGTTGCCAATCTTCAGCACACCGACAGCGGCATAGAGTTGTGTGCGCATGAAGTTGGCAAGTGTAAACTTGTCGTTGGCGGCACGCACAAAGAGTGGACGGCCGTCAGCAAGTCCTGCAACGGGCTCCCCTGATACATAGTTGTAGGAGAGCAGACCACCACAGTCAGCGTCGCCTTCAAGTGCTACGTTGAACAGACGGGTGTAGAGCTCATTGGTGTTTTGCTTGATGCCTAACATCTTTGCGTATTCATCGAAGATATTCACCCAAGCGTTGATCTCGGATGTGCAGTTGTTGCAATGTACCATAGCCACGGGAAGCCCGTCAGGAGTGGTGACAATGTCGATGACGGAATATGGCTTGGAAAGATTCTTCTCCAACACGATCATGGAGAAAGAGGATGTGCCGGCGGATACATTTCCTGTACGCACCTTGACAGCATTGGTGGCTGCCATACCGGTTCCAGCGTCACCTTCCGGTGGACAGAGGGGGGTGCCTGCCTGCAGGTGACCGGAGACATCCAGGAGCTTGGCACCTTCTTCGGTGAGTGTTCCGGCATCTTCGCCAGCTAACAACACCTTTGGCAAAATGTCAGTGAGATGCCAGGAAAGATGTTTAGGAGCAATAAGTTTTTCAAACTTCTCGATCATCGATGCATCGAATTGCTTAGTTTCCGGGTCGATAGGAATCATACCGGAAGCATCACCGATGCCAAGTACTTTCTTGCCTGTGAGCTGCCAATGGATATATCCGGCAAGTGTCGTAAGATATTTGATACTATTGACATGGCTCTCGCCATTGAGGATAGCCTGATAAAGATGAGAGATGCTCCAGCGAAGAGGAATGTTGAAGTTGAACAGTTTGGAGAGTTCCTCAGCAGCCTGTCCTGTGTTGGTGTTGCGCCAAGTACGGAAAGGTACGAGGATCTTGTCGTCCTCACCAAAGGGCATGTAGCCATGCATCATAGCGCTAATGCCAATGGCAGCGAGCCTTGTGATCTCTATGCCATATTGCTCTTTGACATTTTGGCGAAGAGAGGCATAGCAGTCTTGAAGTCCTTCCCAAATAGCCTGAATGCTATACGTCCAAAGTCCGTCGACAAGTTGGTTCTCCCACGTGTGACTGCCTTGTGCGATTGGCTTGTTCTCCTCGTCAATCAGCACAGCCTTGATGCGTGTGGATCCGAATTCGATACCTAGGACGGCACGACCGGATTCTATGATTGTTTGAGCGTTCATTTGTTTCTGATTAATGTCATATCCGACAATGCTCTATGACGGGCATTGCCGGAATTTATAGGTTTCAATTAGCGGAGAGCCTTGTTCAGCATATAGTACATCTCGTTCCAGCGGAGTTCTTTGCGGAACTGCTCGTAGTCGGTGTCCTTGTTGATGATACAAGCCTCCATGTCAGCGATCTCAGCAAAGTCACGCCAATACTCGTCGGTCAGACCGAAACTGAAGCAGGAGTGGTGGGTTCCGCCGGCATTCATCCAGCAGCCTACACCCACCTCAAATGTGGGCTCAGGAATCCACAGAGCAGATGCTACTGGAAGCTTCGGCAGTGGCTGGCTCTTGATGAGGTTGACATCGTTGGCGATCAGGCGGAAGCGGTTGCCCATATCTACGACAGTGGCTGTGACGCCATGACCTTGCTTGGCTGTGAAGACAAGACGTGCTGTAGGAGTCTTGCGCACACCGATGCCGAGGAAGTGAACCTCCAGCCGTGGCTTCTCCTCTGCGATATCAGGATTGACCTCGAGCATGTGAGACTCCAGGATAGAGGTGTTGTCACCATCGAAGTTGAGTGTGTAGTCCTCCAGGAATGAGGTGCCACCTTCCAAGCCTTGGCTCATGAACCATGTGGTGCGATAGAGACAGGCGCTCTTCCAGTCACCCTCTGCGCCGAAGCCATAGCCGTCGTGCATCAGACGCTGAGAAGCCAAGCCCGGAATCTGGTCGAAGCCACGACCGGTCTCTTCCACGTTGACATCGCCTAAGTCGTCGAAGTTGGTGGTGAAGCCCTTGGCGCCATAAGCCTTCAATACGGCACGAAGTGTCAATTCTGCCTTGGCAGAGTTCCAGATTTTCTTGTACTCGACACTCTTCTCGTCCTTCAGGGCATCTGCCACAGCATATTCCTTGAAGTAGACATCATGTACAAGGGCATCGACATCTTCGTCTTTTACCTTGTTGAAATACTCCATGACAGTAGAGAACTGCACGTAGTCGACGTGATAGCCCAGTACCTGCTCAAAAGCAACCTTGTCACCGTCGGTCACAGCGACGTTGTTCATCTGGTCACCGAAACGGATGATGAGGCAATCCTGAGCATCAGCAACTCCGGCGCAGACACGCTCCCAAACAGCGATATGCTTGAGAGTCTTCTCATCTTTCCAGTAGCCGATGACAGTCTTACGTGGCTTGCGTAGACGAGAAAGAATATGAGCAAACTCGCGGTCGCCATGAGCACTCTGATTGAGGTTCATGAAATCCATGTCGATGGTATTCCATGGAATCTTTTCGTTGTACTGAGTATGTAAGTGGAGGAGGGGTTTGCGAAGGATCTGCATGCCCTTGATCCACATCTTTGCGGGAGAGAAGGTGTGCATCCAGCAGATGACACCAATACATTTGTTGTCAACGTTGGCGCGGGCCATGACATCTGCCACTTCCTTTGAGCTGTTGGCAGTACCAGCATATACAACCTTGACGGGTAGCAGGCCTGAGTTGTTCATTCCTTCTACCATCTCTTTAGAGTGTCCGTCTACTTGTTTGACAGCGTCGCCTCCGTAAAGAAGCTGTGCACCTGTGACAAACCAGATCTCGAAATCATTAAATGCTTTTTCCATGATGATTGTTTGGTTGATAACGTTTTTAATATAATTTGATTGTGGAAATTCTGATGACTATTTTTTCTTTTTTTGTCCGTAATAAGCGTTGGGACCGTGCTTACGGGAGAAATGCTTCTCCACGAGCAATGGATTCATCTTGGTCTGTGGATTCACAGAGAAAGAGACGAAAGCCATCTTGGCAACTTGCTCAGCAACGACGGCATGATAGACAGCCTCGTCAGGATCCTTGCCCCAGGTGAAGGGGCCATGGTTCTTGACAAGAACGCCCGGAGTATGCACATAGTTGATATGGTCTTTCTTGAACTTATCTACGATCACAACACCCGTGTTGTACTCATATTCATCCATCTGATCCTTTGTCATGTCATCTGTACATGGGATGGCATCGTGGAAATAATCAGCGTGTGTCGTACCGATATTGGGAATGTCGCATCCTGCCTGTGCCCAAGCCGTAGCGTAGGTGGAGTGGGTGTGTACCACACCACCGATCTCTGGGAAGTTGCGATAGAGGACGAGATGAGTGGGAGTATCCGATGATGGATTCAGATCGCCTTCCACTACTTTTCCGGTCTGCAAGTCCACGACAACCATATCGCTGGCTTTCATGGTGTCGTAGCTGACACCGGACGGTTTGATGACAACGAGACCTTTCTCGCGGTCAATACCAGAGACATTGCCCCAGGTGAAGAGTACCAACTGATGCTTTACCAAATCGAGGTTGGCACGATATACTTTTTCTTTTAATTCTTCTAACATGATAGTTATAACTTAAATTCTGGATCTTCGTCATACGCTTTGCTGTTGAACCGATAGAGTGCAGCGCCGCGCTTGGAGGTCAGTTTGTCTATTTTGTCGGTTTTCTCAATGAAATCGATTTGTTTGATACGCTTGCGGAAGTTGCGCTTGTCGATTTCTGTGCCCAAGATGGCTTCATAGACATGCTGCAACTGTGTCAAGGTAAACAGCTCTGGCAGAAGGTTAAAGCTCAGAGGCTCTGTATTGATGTGGCGACGCAACATCGCCAAGGCATCCCTTACCATGATATTATGGTCGGAATAGAGCCTCGGCATGTTTTCCACCGGCACCCATTCGAGGCCGTATCGCTCACGGAGGGAATCGTCGTAGTCCTTCACGTTGATCAGTGCGCAATAGGCTACGGAAATGACACGTTCTCCCGGATCACGGTCTATGGCTCCGAAGGCTCCTACCTGCCGCATATAGAGTTCTTGTAAGCCTGTGAGATCTTGCAGAACTCTCTGGGCAGCTTCGGTCAGACTTTCCTGAGGTCCGACGAAGCCGCCGTAGAGTGACCATTCGCCTCGGCCTGGATCCATCTGTCGCTTGCCGATAAGCAACTTCAGCTTGTCTTCCTCGAAACCGAAGACAATGCAGTCGACCGAGACCCAAACTTTGGAGTGTTCACTATAAAATCCTGTCATGGGTAGTGGGGATTAGAAGAAATACCAATAGAAGGCACCGCAGAGAGCGATGACACCCAAAGTGGCAATGATGTCTCCAGTGCTCCAACTGTCGCGGATCTGCTTGCGGTATTCCGGTGTGAAGGTGATAGCGGCAATTTGCTCCTGAGAGGGAGCCTTGGTGAACATGGAGATGACAAACATCATCACAATGATGAACACCAGCAACCAGCACTCAAAGATCAGCCAGTTGGTCTGCCAGAACCATGCGGTGTTCTCCCAGAAGGCACCTGTCATTGCGGCATTGCCGTTATGAGTAATGACATTGGTGACGAGACGGAGCATACCGATCACGAAACCACCGATAAGTCCCCACTGTCCTGCCATAGGAGTGATCTTCTTGGAGAAAATACCGAGAGAGAACACGGCTACCATGGCTGGTGCCAGCAATGACTGGATGTTCTGCAGATAGCTGTAGAGAGTATCCATACTCATCATGATTGGCATCCAAGCCAAGCCCAGGAGTACGACAGCGACGGTAGCCAAACGGCCGACGAGCACGTAGTGAGCTTCGCTCTTGCCCGCACGCAAAGGCTTATAGAAATCCTCGGTAAACAAAGTTGCGCAAGAGTTGAAGAAGGCGGCGAGAGAGGTAACCAAAGCACTGATGAAGCCAATGGTCACGACGCCTTTCACTCCAGCAGGAAGCACATCTTTTACCATCAGGGCAAAGGCAGCGTCGGTGTTGTTCATTACCAAACCATATTTGGCTGGGTTAGCAGCCAGAGCGGCAGCAACCATACCGGGGATCAAGAACATGAAGACAGGCAGAAGCTTGAAGTAGCCTGCGCAGATAGTACCACGGCGAGCACGCTTCATCACGACGGTATTGTCCTCGCCCTTGGTCTGTCCCAAAACACGTTGTACGATGTGCTGGTCGGTGCACCAATACCAGAATCCGATGATAGAGGCTCCGATGAAGACGACGAAGCCCGGATACTCATGGTACATAGGATCGCCCTCACTCCAGTGGAACATGTGTGTGGTGCCATAGCCATTGTGAAGATGGCTGCAATAGGTCATCATGTTGCTCCAACCCTGAGTGATGCTTCCGTCGCCCAGTGTAGCCAAGCCAAGGAAGAGCACAAGGAAAGAACCGATGATCAGGATAGGAGTCTGGATGGCAGACATTGTCATCACGCCCTTCATGCCACCGAAAATGGTAAAGACAGCAGTGATAAAGATCAGTCCCAGGGCGCCATACCAGAAGGGAATGCCAAGCAGGTACTCAAAGAAGATACCACCCGTGAAGGCCGTCACACTGACTTTGGTGAGCACGTAAGCTACCAGCGTGATGATGCTCAACCAAGAGCCTGTAGCCTTGGTATAGCGGAATTTCAGGAACTCCGGCATGGTAATAATTCGGCCTAATTTATTGTTGAGCAACTGATAGAAAGGCACGAAGAGCCAGCCGAGGATGAGGATCATCCAGCCCTGCATCTCCCAGTGAGCCATGCCCACACCATCCTTTGCACCGGTACCTGCCAAACCGACAAGGTGCTCTGAGCCAATGTTGGCGGCGAAGATCGCTGCGCCAATCACCCACCAAGGCTCACCCTTACCAAAGAGGTAGTCCTGGCTGTCAGCGCCTTTCATCTTGCGCTTGTCCTTCATGATGCTTCTGTAGACGGCCACAGCCACCAAGCCTATGCCAATGGCAAGGACCACCCAGTCAAGCCAAATAAATTCTTTTGCGTTCCAGTTCATAGTTTTGTTTTTAGTATTGTTTGTTATGAGAATCGGTTATTTCTTCACAGAAAACTTATATACGAGGTGGCTGTAGTAAGTCTGCCCCGGTTTGAGGAATGGATTAGAAATCTCCCAACCTTTGGTCTTTTGGTTGATCTTGGTAGGACTGTCGGGATATTTCTGGCTTTCAAAGCAGACGCTGACATGCTTGGGATATTTGATACCGTGTTTGCAAGGAATGCCTGTACCCTGGAAATTACCGGTGTAGACTTGTAGTCCCGGCTCATTGGTAAACACTTCAAGCAGAATGCCAGTCTTGGGCGAGAAGAGGCTTGCAGCCACCTGTGTGTCATCGCCTTTACCATTCTTGAAGGTATTCAGGCACCAGTTGTGGTCGTAACCTGTGGCATTGTGGATCTGGTCGAAAGTAGTATCGGTGATGGTCTCCTGAATAGCGTGGGGCTTACGGAAGTCCATCGGGGTACCGGTCACGTCACGGATCTCACCCGTTGGGATGTATTTAGCGTCAGAAGGGGTGAACTTGTTGGCGTTGATATACATGATCTCGTCTGTGCCGACCTTAGAAGGATCACCGTTGAGGTTGAAATAGGAGTGGTTGGTCATGTTGATGACAGTCTCCTTATCAGTAGTAGCCTTAAAGGTGATGTCGAGCGTGTTGTTACTCTTCACAAGGTAGGTGGCAGTTGCTTTTACTGTGCCAGGGAATCCATTCTCACCGTCGGGGGCAGTAATGGCGAAGGTCACACTGCTGTCGGTCTTTGCCTGCACATTATATATTTGATGGAGCCATCCGGTGTTGCCACCACCATGGAGTGTGTTCTCATTGTCGTTGGCACGAAGCTTATAGACTTTGCCGCCTACAGTGATTTGTGCATTCTTGATGCGGTTGGCATAGCGGCCAACACTGGAACCATAGTCGGAGGGACTGTTCAAAGTGTCGGCATACTGACGGATATTGTCATAGCCAAGCACTACGTCGGTGGGCTTTCCCTCTTTATCTGGCACACAGAGGGAGACAACACGACCTCCGTAGTTGGTCAGGCATACCTCCATGCCATTATTGTTCTTCAAGGTGATGAGTTCAACCTTCTTTCCATTCAATGTGGTGTCAAAGGCAGCCGGATCAAGACCGGATACGGTGCGGCTGGCGGTTTTGTTACCGGCACATGATGCAAGTGCCAGCAGGCAACCTCCTGCGATGCCTAAGTAGTTTTTGATATTTTCCATGTTTGTCTATAGTTATTTGGTTTTATTGGTGGTAAAGTTACAACATTTTTTTGTAAGTCGTATCACATTCAATGTGAAATTTCTGAAAAATAGTACTTTTTACACTTTTAAAGCGAGATTGGAGTGTATTTACTCCATTATCAGTGTGATTTAAACTCGATTCTGCTTACTTGCGTATCTTTCTTGTGATTGGTGTATGCTGCTCATAAGTTTACTATTGTGTCTATGATGTTGTTGTCTTAAAGAGTTGATTTGCTCATCAGGCAAGTGCATATGAGGGTGAATTCTTGCGTTATACAGTTTCGCACTTTAGAAGAAAGTCATGTATTGTCGGAAAAACTACCAATTTTACGCGCCAATGCTTGCGATTTTCCAAATAAACTTGTCCTTGACGCCAAATTTACGAGTTTTTGATGGTTTTTTATAATATGTTGATTATCAATATTATATATAAGTCGCTACATTTTACCCCTTCCATTTCAGTAGTTTTATCTCGACATTTCAGTTGTTTTACCTTGTCATCTCAGTTGTTTTACCTTGTCATCTCAGTTGTTTTACCTTGTCATCTCAGTGTTCTGATCACATAAAACAACTATTTTCTTACTGTCAACTCACTGTTTTCATCAGGAGCAACTGCAAAAATGGGGCTTCCGATGTGGTTCTTGTTCTCTTGCTTCACAGTGTTTGCTCTATAAGCGGTCGTCTTTGTGAAGTTGTTTTGTAAGAGAGTTTGATAAATTAAGAGTAAACATGACAAAAAAAAGCCTTCTGCCGAAAATGACAGAAGGCTCGATATTGTGTTGATGATGAACTTAGCAAATCTTGCGTGAGCCGTCGCCGATCACTACATCAATGACGACGGGCTCGTGGCCGTATGCAGCTTTGAAGTTCTCCTTGGCTGTAGCGATGAATTTGTCATAGACCTCGTCTTTGACAAGATTGATCGTGCAGCCACCAAAGCCACCACCCATGATACGGCTGCCGGTGACACCACACTCTTTGGCAACGTTGTTGAGGAAGTCAAGCTCTTCGCACGACACTTCATACTCTTTGCTGAGCCCGTAGTGGGTCTCGTACATTTTCTGTCCGACGGTCTCATAGTCGCCTGCTTGCAGGGCATCGCAGACAGCCAGCACGCGGTCTTTCTCGCCCAATACGAAATGAGCGCGCTTGTAGTCCTCTGCACTAACCTTGTCCTTCACAGCCTCCAGTTCATCCCAATTGGCATCGCGCAGAGTCTCGAACTTCTTGTCGGGGAACTGCTGGCCGAGGGCCTTGACAACATTCTCACAGGAGTTGCGACGGTCGTTGTAGGGGGATCCTTTCAGCTCGTGCTTTACTTTGGAATTGAGAAGTACAAGCTTGTAGCCCTTAGGTTCCCAGGGGAAGTACTCAAACTCACGGCTGCGGCAGTCCAGGCGCATGAGCTTGCCTTTCTTTCCGAAGACAGAAGCAAATTGGTCCATGATACCGCAGTTTACACCTATATATTTGTGCTCTGTAGCCTGACCAGCCAAGACGAGGTCCCATTTAGAAACCTTGTTGTCTCCGAAGAGGTCGTTGAGTGCAAAGGCAAAGCAACTCTCCAGAGCTGCACTGGAAGACATGCCTGCACCTAAAGGTACATCGCCGGCGAATGCTGCGTTGAAAGGCTTGACGTCTACGCCCAGTGCACGCATTTCCTGCACGATGCCATAGATATAGCGGGCCCATGTTGCTGACGGACCCTTGGGGTCGTCGATGGTGAAGTGCACCATATCTTTCAGGTCGATGGAATATACGTTGCAGGTCTTCTGACCGTTGGGACGGATCTCTGCCATGATGCCCTGCTCAACAGCACCGGGGAAAACAAAGCCCCCGTTATAGTCGGTATGTTCGCCGATGAGGTTGATACGACCCGGGGAAGCATAGATGTTACCGGTCTTGCCATCGAAATGCTTCACAAATCGGCTTCTTACAAATTCTATATCCATAATGAGTCTAAAATTTATTAGTTATAAGATGAATTGCTATTTGGTATAGTTATTCCTTGGATTCTTTAAAGTATCTGTTATGCTTATTTACTTAATCCGATCTTGGAACCGAGGTTACAGAACCATAAGATATAAGCATAGAAGATAAACAGGCAGCAAGTGGCGATGATCACGCCGGCTGCGTCTACAACAGATCCCATTAAGGGCATGAGCAATGCTGCGCCAATGACGCCCGTGTTAATGACTCCGGTTGCAGCTTTGGTATGTGGTCCGAGCTCTTGAAGTCCAAGGTTGAAGATCAACGGCCACATGACGGAGTGGAACAATCCGGCAGCAAGCATAGCGTAGATGCCAATCATACCGGGGAGAATGATTGACAGGGCAATGCAGAGAGCACCTAAACAAAGACATGCACTCAGCAACTTGCGAGGCTGGAACTTGGCCAAAATGGCAGCTCCGACGAAACGGCCTACCATCATGCCTCCCCAATAGAATGCAAGGAAGGAGGTGGCTACAGATGCATAGTTGGATGCATATTCCGGCATAGCCTTGAACTTGTAGGGGAGCATCGAAGGTACGCCAATCTCTACGCCCATATACATGAAGATGGCTAAAGCGCCCAGCCATACGTGTGGATACTTGAACACGCTGCTTTTATACTCGCGGTGAACGCCGGCGTCTTCGGCCTGCTTTGCCTCATCAATGCGTGGCAATTTCAAAAATACCAAAATAAGGCAGATCACCAATGTGAAAATACCAAGACCCAGAAATGGACCCGGTACAGCGGATGGGGTAGGAGCTTGTCCACGTATGATCACATAAGTGATGAAAAGAGGAGCGAGTGTTGTTGCTACTGAGTTCAGAGCCTGGCTTAAAGTCATTCTGAATGCGCCTTTTTCTGGACTTCCAAGTACCATCACATAAGGGTTGGCAACATTCTGGAGCATAACTACACCACAGGCTACAAGGCACATGCTTGCCAAGAATACAACATAAACATTGGCTTGAGCAGCTATGGCTGACTGAATACCAAACGAATTGATAATAAAGCCGATGCCGGCGACCGCCAAACCAAGGATTAAAGTGCCCTTATATCCAATTTTGCTCATCAGCATGGCAAAAGGAATACTTAATAAGTAAGCACCGTAAAAGGCTGTATTGACATATTGTCCTTGCTGTGCCGTCAAGTCAAAAGCTTTGGAGCAAAAGGCGATCATCGAGTTGTTCATCGTTGTGATGAATCCAATGAGGAAGCACACGATGAAGACTACAATGAGTGCAAATGTATAGTTAGGATGTTGAGAAGTTGGTGTGTTGGTCATGATTTTATTGGTCTGATAATGATTGATTCATTTCAAAAAGGATAGTAGAAAAGTTGCACAGTCTCATATTATTATAGTATGATATTCAGACATGTGCAACTTTTTACTGTCTCAAAATTTATTCTTCAATGCCGAAGTGATAAATAGAGTGTTGTTTGTACTGCTCTCCTGCGTCAAGAACTACTGACGGGAAATAAGGATGGTTTGGCGTGTCGGGGAAGTGCTGACATTCCAGGCAGACTGCGGAGCGACGAGGATAGGTGGCTCCATGGGTTCCCTTGATGCCTGCAAGGAAGTTGCCAGTATAGAGCTGCAATCCGGGCTCTGTGGTATACACTTCCATGGTACGGCCGCTGACAGGCTCTATGAGTCGGGCTGCAAAACTCATCTCGCCTTCCTCGTGCTTGTTGAGGACATAGTTGTGGTCAAAGCCGCTGCCATTCTTGATCTGTTCGTTGTCGGCATTGATGTCCTGACCGAAGGGCTTAGGTTTGCGGAAATCAAATGGTGTGCCTTCTACGAGGCGGATCTCACCTGTGGGAATAGATGTCTTGTCAATTGGCAAATAGTAATTTGCATTGATCTGGCAGATGACGTTGTCGATAGAAGGAGTTGGATTGGCAATACCGGCTAAAGCAAAGAAACCATGATTTGTTAAGTTGATAATAGTTTTCTTATTGGTGCATGCCAAGTAGTCGATGTGGAGAGAGTTGTCATCGTCCCAAGTGTAAACGACTGTAGTCTTCAACTCTCCGGTATAACCTTCCTCACCGTAGGCAGATACATAGTGGAGCACAAGTGTGTGGTCATTCATCAACTCTGGATCCCATACCTTGACATTGAAGCCTTTCTTGCCTCCGTGGAGTGAGTTGGGACCATCATTGACGGGTACCTCGTAGACTTTGCCGTGGAGTGTAAACTCACCCTTAGCGATGCGGTTGCCATATCGTCCGATGATACGGGAGAGATAAGGTTCCGGTGAGTTGATGACGTCATTGATGTTGTCGTGTCCCATGATGACATTGGCGCGGTTACCATTTTTGTCTGGAACCATGATGGCCACGATAGCACCTCCAAAATTGGTGATAGCAACCTCATTGCCTTGGGCGTTCTTTAACACGAAGAGATCTGTCTTCTTTCCGTTCACAGTGGTCTGAAAGTCTTCACGCTTCAGGCCACAGATATTTTCCGTTGCTGTGTTTGTCATATCAACAAGTTTTTAGTTACGTTCTAATATTGTCTTATTTCTTTTTTGCAAAGTAACTAAAAATATGCGATAAAAGCAAGACAAACGACGATAAAATACCATTATTATTGTGTTAAAAATGCTTTATCGACAAGAAATCGGCCACAATATAGCTTGATCCGCCTATGAAAATGAAGTCGTCTTCTGATGCGTCAGCCATCGCATGGCGAAAGGCGTTGGACACAGAACCGTAGTCCTTTCCATGCAGTTGGTGCTGATAGCCAAGATCTTTCACTTTGAAAGAAGGAATAGCGCGTCGTGAAGTGGCCTGAGCCCAATAGTATTCCGCGTTTTTCGGAAGTAGCGTCATCACGGAGGAAATATCCTTGTCATCAACCATACCGAAGACAATTCTTAGCTGTTTGCATGGAATGCTCTTGATTTGAGGAGCAAGATATTGCCATCCACCTACATTGTGTCCTGTGTCGCAAACGACTAAGGGGCGCTGGTTGATAATTTGCCATCTGCCTGTCAGACCAGTTGTCTCAGACACCGTGGAAAAACCTTTGTGGATTGCCTCAAAGGTGACACGAGTATCGTTTAGCTCACGTAGTGCACATAAAATGGTATTGGTGTTCTTCGTCTGATAGTCTCCGCCAAGTTCTCCGTGGAAAGATCCGAAGTTGCGGGTAACATAATTGCGTCCGCTTTTTGCGTCATGACATGGCTCAGAGGAGATGACTTCTGGTAGATCTTCTGCAAAAGTGATAGGAGCATCTTCCTCCTTTGCTTTTGCTTCAAAGACAGGACGTGTCTCTGCACAGGTTTCTCCTATGACAACAGGAGTATGGGGCTTGATAATACCGGCTTTCTCTCCGGCAATCTTGGCCAAAGTGTTACCAAGAAATTGTGTGTGGTCGAAACTGATATTCGTGATGATGGACAATTCTGGTTGAATGATATTGGTACAATCAAGACGTCCGCCAAGTCCTACTTCAATAACGGCGATGTCGACTTTCTGCTCTTGGAAATAGAGAAAAGCCAAAGCTGTCGTCAACTCAAAGAACGAAGGGTGAAGGGGCTCGAAAAAGTGTCGTTCACTCTCTACGAAATTTATGACGCGTTGCTCGCTGATGGGTTTGCCGTTGACTCGAATGCGTTCACGGAAATCAACCAAGTGTGGAGACGTATAGAGACCGACGCGATAGCCAGCCTGCTGAAGAATAGATGCTAAAGTATGCGAGCATGATCCTTTGCCATTTGTGCCGGCAACATGGATCGTGCGGTAAGCTCTGTGGGGATGACCAAAGTGTTCATCCAATGCCAGAGAGTTCTCCAAACCTGCTTTATAGGCTGATGCTCCTACGTGCTCAAAGACAGGTGTACTATTAAATAGGTATTCAACGCATTCTTGATAAGTCATCGTTAAGGGATATAAAATAATCCCTCCCGTTGCCAGGAGGGATTGTTATGGATTAATTGAAATAACTTTTGAATTTCTCAAAGATGTTTTTCTTTGTCGACGTGTCGCCTTTGAAGTTCTCGCTGTCGCGTAATTCTTCAATAACCTTACGCTCATCTTTCGATAACGTCTTAGGCACGTAGACACTCATGTTTACTACCAAGTCTCCGGTACCGGTGCCATAGCCTTTCAGTGCTGGTAGTCCTTTACCTCTCAGTCGTGTACTCATGCCGGGCTGGGTGCCTGGTGCAATTTTCATCTTTATCTTGTTTCCACTGATTGTTGGTATTTCCACTTCACCGCCTAAGGCTGCTGTTGGGAAGTCAAGAAGAAGATTATATATAATATCTTGCTTGTCCCTGATGAAAGTGTTGTCCTTCTCTTCCTCAATGAAAACTTGTATGTCACCATTGATGCCGTTGTGCGGAGCCGCATTACCCTTGCCATGGGCATTGAGAACCATACCGTCTTCAATGCCTGCCGGGATGTTGATTTCAACAACTTCCTCACCTTTGACGACACCGGATCCGTTGCATTCCTTACACTTGTCTTTGATCACAGTGCCTTCGCCATGACAGGTTGGGCACTCGCTCTGCGTGGTCATCATGCCGAACATAGAGCGTACGGTACGGGCAACAACACCAGAACCGTGACACGTAGGACATGTCTCTGGCTTTGCGCCGTTGGCTGCACCTGTTCCATGACAAGCTGTACAAGTCACATCTTTCTTGACCTTGAACTTCTTTGTTACTCCGCTTGCAATATCTTGAAGAGAGAGTTTGACTTTTAGTCTCAGATCAGAGCCTCGGTAAACGCGTTGTTGCTGTCGCTGGCCGCCTCCACCGAAGCCGCCAAAACCTCCAAAGCCGGAATGGCCGCCAAAGATATCGCCAAACATAGAGAAGATGTCGTCCATGTCCATGCCGCTCCCGCTGAAGCCGTCAAAGCCTCCGCCTTGTGGACCTTCGAAGCCAAACTGATCGTATTGTTGTCTTTTCTGAGGATCGTGCAATACCTCGTAGGCCTCGGCAGCTTCTTTGAATTTCTCTTCAGCTTCTTTGTTACCAGGATTACGGTCGGGATGATATTTGATGGCCAATTTGCGATAGGCCATCTTGATTTCATCTTCCGATGCGTCGCGGCTTACGCCAAGTACTTCGTAGTAATCTCTTTTTTCCATTGTCTTGTGTCTTGTCGATACCTCAACAAATTATTGTCCTACTGCTACTTTGGCGTGACGAATGACTTTGTCGTTCATGGTGTAGCCTGTCTGTACGCAGTCGATCACTTTGCCCTTCTTGTCATCTCCCATACCAGGAACCATAGCCACAGCCTCGTGGTAGTCGGTATTGAAGTCTTGGTCTTTGGTGTCGATTTTCTTCACACCGAGGCTCTCCAGTGTCTTAACAAATTTGTTGAAGATCATCTGTACGCCTTCCTTTATGACTTTCGGGTCTTCACTCTTGTCCGCAATGGCTCGCTCAAAGTCATCGAGAACGGGCAGAATAGCAGTCACTGTCTTCACGCCACCATTAAGAATGAGATCGGCTTTCTCACGCAGCGTACGTTTCTTATAATTGTCGAACTCTGCAGCTGTGCGGAGGTAGCGGTCTTTGAGCTCCTCTATTTCTTTTTGAGCCTCAGCCAGGGGATCTTTCTCCTCGTCTTTGGTTTGCCCGGCCTCCTTATTATTATCGTGCCCGTCCTTATGATCTTCGTGAGTGTTATCCTCCTGCTTATTTGAGTCAGCAGAAGTAGTTTCCTGCTTCTCGCTATCGTGACGCTCTTTGGCAACTTTGCTTTCAGCACCTTCGATTTTTATGTCTCTTTCGAGTTGATCTTTTTTCTTTTCTTCCATGGTAAAATGTTTTTTAATGAAAGCTTTGCAAAAAATGTGCCGAATGGACATATACTGCCATTTTAAGCGTTTCCGCCGTACATTTTTGCCTTCTGCTCTTTGATGGCATCGTCGTGGATGTACTCATCGTATGGCATCAGCTTGTCGATCGTTCCACTTGGCGTGAGCTCGATGATACGGTTGGCTACCGTCTCGATAAACTCATGGTCGTGGCTGGAGAAAAGTACATTACCCTTGAACGAGACAAGGTTATTGTTGAAAGCCTGGATGCTCTCAAGGTCGAGGTGGTTGGTGGGCGTGTCGAGGATAAGACAGTTGGCGTTTTGCAGTTGCATTCTCGCAATCATGCAACGCATCTTCTCGCCTCCGGAGAGCACATTGACTTTCTTCTCGACTTCTTCCTGACGGAAAAGCATACGACCCAAGTAGGCTTTCATCGTCACCTCATTGCCAGTACCGTATTGGCTGAGCCAGTCGACAAGATTCAAATCTGACTGGAAGAATTTCGTATTGTCAAGTGGGAGATAGGCTGTGGTGATGGTTACACCCCACTTGTAGCTGCCTCCGTCAGCTTGTCTGTTGCCATTGATGATCTCGAAGAGAGCGGTCATTGCTTTAGGATTGTGACTCAGGAAGACAACTTTCTGACCCTTCTCGATATTGAAGTTGACATTGTCAAAGAGAACGGTACCGTCTGTGTCTACTGCCTTCAGATTCTCTACTTCGAGGATCTGGTTACCGGGCTCACGGTCCATTTGGAAGATGATGCCAGGATATTTACGGCTGGATGGACGGATCTCCTCTACATTGAGTTTCTCCAACATCTTCTTACGCGAGGTCGTCTGCTTGCTCTTTGCCACATTGGCAGAGAAGCGGCGGATGAACTCTTCCAACTGCTTCTTCTTCTCTTCAGCCTTCATGCGCTGGTTCTGAGCCTGACGAAGAGCAAGCTGAGAGCTTTCGTACCAGAAACTGTAGTTGCCGGCGAAGACAGTTACTTTGCCGAAGTCGATGTCGATGGTCTGAGTGCTCACTGCATCGAGGAAGTGACGGTCGTGGCTGACAACGAGCACCGTCTGATTCTCGTCGATATCGCCTAAGTAGTCTTCCAGCCACTCTACAGTGTCAAGGTCCAAGTCGTTGGTGGGCTCATCGAGGAGAAGGTTGTCCGGTTTGCCAAAGAGTGCCTTGGCCAACATGACGCGGACTTTCTCATTGTTGGATAGTTCTGACATCTGCTTTTGGTGAAGGCTTTCGTTGACGCCCAAGTTCTGAAGCAGTTGGGCTGCGTTGCTCTCGGCCTCCCAGCCATTCATCTCTGCGAACTTTTCCTCAAGCTCTGCTGCGCGGTTACCGTCTTCGTCGGTCATCTCTGGCTTGGAATAGAGAGCCTCACGCTCTTTCATATTGTTCCAAAGAGCTTCATAACCCATCAGGACGGTGTTCATGACACTGAAGGCATCATATTTGAAGTGATCCTGCTCCAAAATAGAAAGGCGCTCGCCGGCTCCAAACTCTACAGAACCTTTATTGGGCTCAAGATCGCCACTGATAGCGCGAAGCAATGTTGACTTTCCTGCACCGTTGGCACCGATGACGCCATAAATATTACCACGGGTGAACTTGATGTTTACATCTTTATAAAGAACTCTCTTGCCAAACTGTATGGCAAGGTTTGTCAGTGTAATCATTTTATCTTTTGATTATTATTGTGGATGATCTATTATTCCTTGCAAAGATACAAAAATAATGTGATTTACTTGCTGATAATACGGAATTTAACAATTAGTCAGAAATGTGGTCACACAACGAAAACCTGTCTTTTTGTAAAATGATGCTTATGTATTTGCCAATGAAGAGGGGGATGATATATAAAAAAGAAGAGGGTGTGTCAAAATACAAATCCACAACCTAACAACCTTCAATCTGTAAGTTGAGAGCCCTCTAAAAGCAAAGAATAAGCCATTTCTTGACTCGAAATGAGTTTTGAAATGGCTTTTTCTTATTGGAAAGTTTCAATCTGTAAGGTTTTCAAAATGGCATTTGTATTTTGATACACCCCCTTCTGTATGTTTACTATATGTATATACGCTGCTATTCCAATATCTTTGTCATCGACATGGATGAGATCAGGCCGTCTGGTCCAATGGTGGCCTTGATATTGAAGCGGGTGTTCACGGATGATCCATCTACTTTATCTACTTTTTGCACAGCAGAGAACGTAGCGTTATACTGGTATTCCTCGTCTCCTACTTCCTTCTTGCTAATTTTATAGTCGTTGTTGATATGCCAATTCATATTGGAGATATCATCTTTATAGATTTTGCTCAGGAAGACGGCAACATCAGCTCTTGTAGCGTCGGTCTTACCCAGGAAGTTGGACATGAGCGGTGCCACGGTGGCCGTCAAACCATCTTCATTCTTAGCGTTGATAGCCTGGAAGAAATGACGGAAGACAGCACTGACCATCGTCTTCTCCTCTGGCTGCACGGTCTTGGCCTTGAGTGCTTTGAGTGCATTATTGGCCTGGTCTACGTACTCTCCATTGGCATGCTCACTGAGATAGGTAGAATAGGATTGTTCGGAATTGCCGTTTGTGGCGTCAATCCAGTCCAATGAGTCGATCTTGTGAAGTGCGTCTGCCTTGTGTTCAGAGTTGGGATGCTTAGTGAGATAATCCTCCAGGGCTGTACGTGACCCGCTAACTACAGCATTGGTCCAGTCAATGTCGGTCTGTTTTAAGCTCTCAAGTCGGGCCTCTACAGAGTCCCGATGGGCTTCCGGAGCATCTGGGTTGGTATCAAGGTAGGTCTGAAGCACCGTAGGGTCATCACTGTTCATGGCAAATTCGTAGGCTTCCTCTTCTTTAGAGTTCTTACTACTGTTATAGAAGTAGAAACAGATACCGCATGCAAGGACTGCGAGTACAAACGCAATAATGAGCGCACTGTGACTTTTTGGGGCCGCTTCTGGCTTTTGGCGATCAGAGGGCGTAGGAGACATTGTGTGCTGTGCATTTCTATCTTGTGTTTTTTGATAGTTGTTGCCTGTTCTTGGTGGAGTAGGAGGCTGTGACATCCGCCTTTCTGCCTGTGAACTTTCCGTTCTCTGTGCAGCCTCAATGCCCGATGATTGAGGTGCACTGTTGCTGTTTAGAGAAGTTTTGCCAACATTTCCTTTTACCAGCGTCTCTCCCCGTGGAGTGAGATGATGGCAGTTGGGGCACATCTCCTGATCTTTGAAATAGATCTCCCCACATTGTGGGCATTTCACGATTTTACCAGCGATGGGTACGCCGCAGTTGGGACATGCCGGAGCTTTGTCGCTGATTTGCCGTCCACATTCGGGACATTTTATGATAGCCATAATAAAAGTATATTTAGTTTTAACGTTAAAATTCAGTCAGATGCTCGGTTATCGGTGTCGAAACCTGATTTCCCGGAGCTTGTGCTTTCCCATGAACCGGCTCTTGTCGACATATCCGTTGATGCCATTGAGATGTCCTTTACCAGTGTACTGCCACATGATATAGTCGAGATCGTCTTGGAGCACCGGAGTCCTCTTTGTGTATTGGGCGATCATCACTTTGTAGTCTCTCAGCCGTCCAAGGAGGTTGTGGTCATAGAAATTGGCTCCTGTGTAAATAAGAGGCTTTTGTTTATAGGCCTTTTCCATTAGATGGAGAAAGAGAAAGAGAGAGTCTTGAAATGCCTCTACGGAGAGTCCACTTCTCGTTTCTACATCCACCATAGGTATGAGATCTTGATCTCCTGGCCGACATTGCGTCTTGAAGTTCTCAAGCTGTGTTTGCTGGGGAATGTTAGGACGATAGAAATGATACGATCCAACTTTCAGTCCGTAGCGGTGGGCGAGGTCTATGTTTTGCTTGTATTTGCTGTCAATACGGCTTCCACCTTCTGTGGCTTTAAGATATACATAAGCCATTTTAGAAGTACCGATGGTCTCCCAAAACACGTTGCCTTGATAGTGACTCAAGTCAATACCGTGGATGTGACTGCATGTGTCTTCGCATTCCACATAGTTCTGAGCATGTAAGCTTATGGAAGCTAACAAAGTTATGATGCAAAGTATGAATCGATTCATATTTGCAAAATTAGCGAAAAGTTTCCTTATCGCGTATGACCTTATTTAATAATTATAAATAATTAAGAGCAACGATATGTTGTGGCATGTTCCTTCACGGTATTTCTGCTTGTCTATTCTTCTATTTCCTGCAGTGAGCGGACAAAATTATGGAAGAAGTTACTGACCGTCTCCAGTGGTGCATAGACAATATAGCAGAGGCTGCGTCGCAAGTTGCGTCGCAACAAAGAGGAGTTGTTTTGTAAAAATCCGGCTTTTCCTTGTCTGAAATGCCACTCTTCGGCAGTGTCGTTGACAGTGTGGTGTACTGAGCGCATGACGAGTTTATAAGCCGATGATTCCACGTGCTTCACAAAAGGCAATTCGGCTTGCTCGAATTGGAAGGCAGCCATGAGCATACTTCCCTGTAGCTGAGCCATACGCCGGATATGGAGTTTGCTGAGCCATTGCTCCAACTTCACGAAGTCCACTTTGTCTCCTTTTGTTCTCAAATAGCTGCCAAGTTGTATCAATCCACCGAGCATAATACCTTTATTGAGCATTAATGATACGTTGTTTACAATGATCTTCAACAGCTCCACAGCCTCAATGTTGGTGTTGATAGCGTGGCGCTCGTTGAAGATGATTTTTTTGAGGCGATAGTTGAGAAAAGGATTGCTCAACTGTGCTTGTTGTAATGGTAGCGTATATGCTGCCAGATCTTCTGTGAGCTCCTGGGGAATATTCATCATCTCGTCTTCCCGATATCTCGCTATACCCTTTGAAGCCGAAGCCTCCACATGTTGCGTATGAACCATCTGGAAGAGTCTTTGCCATTTGAAGGCCGACATCGGCTCTATGGGATCTTGCTCTTCGAGATAATCTGAAAGGATCAGCCGAAAGAAATTACGTGTGATGATATCCATTTCGCAAACATTTTAAGAGTACTGCTTGGGGAAGCGAAAAGCGATGGAAAGAATACCCGCCACACCTAATGCCATTGGATAATAGAGATAGGGGAGTATCTGCATTGGACTGCAGTCGGCGAGTCCGGCTGCCAGAAGTATCTGTACGCCATAAGGCAGTAGTCCCTGTATGGTGCAAGAGAATGTGTCAAGAATGCTGGCATTCTTTCTGCTGTCGACACCGAAGCGGTCTCCTAATTTCTTCGCAATGTCGCCGATAGTCAGTATGGCAATCGTATTATTGGCAGTGCAGATGTTGACAAAGCTTACTAGGGCGGCCGTTGCAAACTCTGCACCTCGTTTAGTATGCACGCGAGAGGTGAACTTGTTGATGATGAAGTCTATGCCGCCGTTCTCTCTGATAATCTCCAACATTCCGCCAGCCATCATGGCCACGATGATCAGCTCTCCCATTCCGCTTATACCTTTTCCCATGGCGATGAGCCAGGCAAAAAAGTCATAGCTGCCGTCGATCATACCGATGAGGCCACAGGCGATAGAGCCGATGACGAGCACGGCCATCACATTCATACCTGTGATGGCCAATATGATGACCAATAGATAAGGTATTACTTTGATAATATTGACAGACGCAGTATGCGACGGTGCCGCGATTCCTTGTCCCAGGAATGTATAGATGATCAGCATGAGTATGGCGGCTGGTGTAGCGATGAGCACGTTGACACGGAACTTATCACTCATCTTGCAGCCTTGGGTTTGGGTGGCAACGACGGTGGTGTCTGAGATAAACGAGAGATTATCACCAAAGTATGCGCCGCCGACGATAACGGCGGTCAGCAAAGGCAGGCTGCTGCCAGTCTGTTGGGCAACACCGGCTGCTATTGGTACTAGTGCAACTACAGTGCCGACGCTTGTTCCTATTGCGGTAGAGATAAAGCATGCGGCCACAAACAAACCGGGAAGAACCAAGCTATGAGGTAAGACGCTCAGCGTAGCGCCCACCGTTGCATCAATGGCTCCCATACTCTTGGCTGAAGAGGCAAAAGCACCGGCCAGAACATATATCCAAAGCATCAGCATCAAGTTGTCGCTGCTGGCTCCACGGCTGAATATGCCGATGCGCTTCCGCAAAGGAAAGCCTCCGGAAATAGCGATAGCATAGATGCTGGCGATCATAAAGACCACAGTCATAGGCACTTTGTAGAAATCACCTGCAACAATGCTTAATACAAGATAGAGCGAGATGAAGACGATAAGTGGTGATAGGGCCAGCAATCCTTTTGCGTTTGTTTTGTTAATCATGCTCATAAATATTATATGAACGTTCGTTTTCTTATTTCAAAGTTGTGTGCGTCTATAAAAGTCCACGTTCTCCTTGCTAAGCAACTCTATCGGCATATAATTGATAGGATTGACCTCTTTCTTAAGAACGATAGCCTGGAAAAGCGTGTCAATGCATGAATATCCTTGGAGAAAAGCATGCTGGGCAATGAGAAAGGATATGCTGCCACGCCGGAGGCAATCGGCATTTTTGCCTACCATATCGTATCCCATAATCTGTACGTCTCGCCGATTAGTCCGCAACAGGAAGTCGCCCATAATATGGGCTTTAGATCCCAATGTGATGCAGTGGTGTATATCGGGATGGGTTTGAAACAAGGCCTCCATCTGCTTGTCATAAAGGCTCCTCGAACTATCTAAGGGAACTTCGAACTCTATGATTTTTGTGTCAGGAAAGTGGTCATGCATATAATGCCTGAACCCCACTTCACGGTTGTCTTGCTGCTTACTGGCGACGTGACCGTTCTTTGTGAACTTCATCAGTACGATTTGTTTCTCGTTAGCAGCGATGAGCATCAGCATACGAGCCGCAAAATAGCCGCTGGCAAAAGAGTCCTGGCCGAAAAACGACAATGGTTTCAGGTCAGGCATATATGAGTCGAGCATGACAAACGGAATATTCTGCGCATGAAGCTGATCTGTGAAGGCACGCGTATTTTCCAAATCGGCCGGCACGATGACGACACCGTCGGGTTTGGCTTGCAGGCAGGCTTCGGTCGTCTCCTTGAATGACTTGACATTAAAGCGCTCGTAATGGTGGATTTCGGCTGTGATATGGAAATCACGACGAGCCTCCTGAGCATTCTTCACCCCCTGTTCTATCTCCTCCCAATAAGCAATCTGCTCATGTTGTGGGATGATGACGTGAAAGGTGTAGGTCTTGTTGTATGCCAATGCAGAGGCATACATGTTAGGTTGGTAGTTCATTTCCTTCAAAGCCTTCTCAACCTTTTCCTTTGCGATGGGTGACACATTGGGTCTCTTGTGCAGAACTCTGTCCACGGTTCCCACCGACACTCCTGCGCGCTCTGCAATATCCTTTATTCTAATTTTGCTCTCGGTCATGCTCTATATTTATATGTTGTTGCAAAAATAGCAATAAAAACTTAGAAAGTAGGCTAAGAAAGCAAATAATTTATCGTGAAGATTCAATTTTCAGTATTTTCTTTTTCTTTTCAGAAAATAATTGTATTTTTGCAAAGAGAGATGCGTATACATGATTTGTCGGCAGAACACAGTAAAAAAGACATTCTCTAAACACTGCTTAGAGACATGGGCATTGCTGATTTTAATGTCCCTATTTTTTTCTTGCTCAGAGAAAGAGCAAGAACGGGTGGATCGTCTCAACGATTTGTCTTATGAGTGGCATTACCGCAATCTCGATTCTGTGAGGTCATATGCGCAACAGGCCTTGAAACTTGCTGACCATCAGGGTGACGGCGCGGCGGAAGCCTACAATCATTTGGCATTTGTCGACATCGCAAGGATGAGATATAAGGACGCATGGAAACTTCTGAAACAGGTACCTCAACTTACTGACAATCAGATAGAGATTCTTATCTCTGATGTGCAGTTGATGCGTTTGTGTCAACGTGAATCTTACAATAAAGAGTTTTATGACTATCATGAGCGTGCACTCCGGTGCATACAGCGCTTTCAGAAAGAGTCGTATCGCTTGTCTCCGCATCAGCAAAAAAGACTGCTATACGCACAAAGTGAATTTCAGAGCGTTACGTCCACATACTATTATTACGTCGGGTTGAACCATCAAGCCGCGCAGGCTATTCAAGACATGAGTTCTTGGAATCAGTTGGCGCAGGATACCGCACAATACATCAATTATTGTTATAATATTGGTGCAGGAGGTATCATCTCGGGAGGAACCAAGCAGGATATTGCCCAGTCAGAGTTTGACTACCTGATTCAGGCATATGTATTGGCTCAGCGTTGCGATATGCCATTTTGGGAAGCTCAGACTTTACAATCTATCAGCGAGCATCTGCAGGATCCAAGCATACGTCGTTTGTTGATGCGCAACAATGTCCCGGCTTTTAAGTATCTCAACACAGATGACATGCCAGATTCTCTTTTGGCAGGCAACCTGGCTTTACGGGCTCTGCAAATCTTCACGGCATACGGTGATGTGTATCAAGTAGCAGGCGCCAACCGCACTTTAGCGGAATGCTATTGGTATATTCATGACTACCGTTCCGCTTTGATTTGTCTTCAGCGAGCTCTGTCTATCAAGGCTGTGCATCAGGCTCCGGACCTGGTGGCTTCCATACGTGAGCGGTTATCGTTGGTCTATTCTGCTGTTGATGACAAAGCCAACAGCGACCGAAACAGAAATATCTATCTCGACATACAAGAACGAACTCGGCAGGATCGCCAACTCGAGGCACGCGCCAGCCAGCTCAATCATTCCTCCCAGCAGCTCAATGTCATGCTTATAGCAGTAGTGCTGATGATTCTCATCTTCGTTATTTTACTCTTTGTCTTCGATGCAAAACGTCGAAGAAGTGATGAGGCTTTCTCGCTGGATACGTTGTTGGAACCTCTAAGAAATTGGCAAAAACAGAATGAGGAGCGCAATCGTCTCATGAATGAGAATATCAGTGAGATGAAAGAACAACTGGCTGTCGGCAAACTGCACTTACGACAATACAAGCGTAGAAACCTTGATGCACGTGCAAAGGTTCAACTGGTCAATAGCATCTTGCCTTTCATTGATCGAATGGTGTATGTCATTCATCAGTTGAAGCAAGAACAAGACAGTCAGCAAAAGGGTAGGGATGCTGATTGGAAGAAGCGCAACTATGACTATCTTATGGAGATCACCGACAGCATCAACGACTACAATTCAGTGCTGACGCAATGGATACAGATGCGGCAAGGCGATGTGAGTTTAAAGATCGAGGGCTTCGATTTACAGGATCTCTTTGACATGGTCGAGAGATCCCGTACATCGTTCCGTATCAAAGGTATTGATCTTCAGGTGAAACCGACAGACCTGAAGGTGAAAGCTGACAAGACGCTCACTTTGTTTATGATCAACACGATTGCAGACAACGCGCGAAAATTTTCTAAAGAGGGTGGTGTGGTGAAAGTGGAGGCCAATGGTATGCCTGACTATGTTGAGATAAGTATCCTAGATAATGGACCAGGTATGACAAAAGAGAAGCTAAGTCATATCTTTGACCGTACCTACACTGGTGGGCATGGCTTCGGATTAAAAAACTGCAATGGCATCATCGAGAAATACAAGAAGATGAGCCGCATCTTTAGTGTTGCGTCTATTGGGGCGGAAAGCGAACTTGGTAAAGGCACACGTGTATTCTTCCGTTTGCCTTATGGCTTCCGTCGTGCTCTAACCGTGCTCTTGCTGTTGTTTGCCACTATCTTGCCGGCCCTCTCTGTCCCTTCTGTTCCACGTAGAGGCTATGCCAATGAAAGTAAGGCTGCTGTTTATGCCGACAGTACTTATTACTGTAACATCCGTGGAGAGTATGGACGGGCTTTGCGCTTTGCCGACAGTTGTCGGGCTGTACTCTCGCCAAGCGATACCGCTATTTTGCTCGATGTCAGTAACGAGACTGCGGTGGCGGCATTGGCATTGCATCAATGGAAGCTTTACGAGAAAAGCAATGGCATCTATACACGTCTATTCCGTCAGGCCAGTGCAGACAGCAGTCTGCCGGATTATGTACGTACGATGCAACGGAGTGAAAACAATAAGACGGTGGCCATCATCCTACTTGTGCTGTTGCTTCTGACTATCCTTCCTGCCTATTATTTCCTCTATTACCGTCATCGACTCGACTACCAGTCATGCATTGATCGTATTAGGCGAATGAATCAGTTGCTTATGTCTGATCTTTCTGATGAGCAGAAACTCCAGGGTATAGACCATTTGGCAGACTTCGCTTCGTTTGACCTTGGTGAAGAGCAGTTCTCCACGCTGACAAACATCGTGCAGACGGTGCGTCAGGCTGAACTCGATGCCATGCAAGGGCAACTCCGGCAGGCTGACGATCTGGAATTTGCCGAAGACGATCTCAGAAGACTGAATTTAGAGACTGCCCGTTTGCATGTCTCCAATAGTGTACTTGACAATTGCCTTTCTGCGTTTAAACATGAGACGATGTACTATCCCTCACGTATCAGACAGTTGGTGCAAGAGTCACCGGACAGCATTGACGACATAGCGGAAGTTGTCGATTATTATCATGACCTCTACGTGGTACTGGCTCAGCAGGCCATGAGACAAGTTCCACCTATCCGGCTGGACGACGAGATGGTGGACTATTTCTTTGATCTGCTGACCGATGTCAATGGTAAGAAAACACCAATAGTGACAAATAAGACTCTTGACGGTGACTATCTCAAGATGCAATGCTTGTTAAGTCAGCGTCACGATGACGAGGAGGCTTGCCGTGCTCTTTTCACGCCTTATACTTCTGATGTGCGTTTCCTGCTATGTCGTCAGATCGTGCGTGAAATGGGAGAGGCAACCAATCAAAGAGCTTGTGGCTTAAGTGCTCATGTTCATAAAGACGGAACCCTGATCGAGGTTGTGATGCCAGGTCGGATGAAAAAGTGCTGTCTGTTTGCAATAAAAAATAATCATACAAGCATATGAAAGACTTTAATGTAGTGATTGTGGAAGATGTGCCTTTGGAGTTGAAAGGTACAGAAGGAATATTCAAGAACGATATTCCCGAAGCCCATATCATTGGTACGGCTCCAGACGAGGTGTCCTACCGTAAACTCATGGCTAAGCAATTGCCCGACCTGGTGTTGCTGGATTTAGGACTTAGCGGATCTACCACTGTGGGCGTGGAGCTTTGTCGGGAAACCAAACAGGCTCATCCTGAGGTGAAGGTGCTGATCTTTACCGGAGAGATTCTCAATGAGAAGCTATGGGTTGACGCACTGGATGCCGGCTGTGATGGTATTATCCTCAAGAGTGGCGAATTGCTTACCCGTGGTGATGTGGCGAGTGTGATGGATGGCAAACGTCTTGTCTTCAACCAACCGATCTTGGAGAAGATCGTTGATCGGTTCAAGCGTAGTGTGAACAATGATCTGATGCGTCAGGAAGCGTTGATCGATTACGATATTGATGAGTATGACGAGCGTTTCCTTCGTCACTTAGCCTTGGGATATACCAAGGAGCAGATTACAGCACTGAGGGGTATGCCGTTTGGCGTCAAGAGCCTTGAGAAGCGCCAGAATGAATTGGTAGGCAGACTCTTCCCAGACAACAAGGGAACCAGTGTCAATGCGACTCGCCTGGTAGTGCGTGCCTTGCAGTTGCATATTCTCGATTTAGATAATTTGCAGCCCGATGAAGCATAGGCAGAGATCATGGCATTGGCGCAGGGTCATTTATAGATTTTCTATAGGATTGGCTCTGGCTCAGTTGTTGCTCATCTTCCTTTCATGGCTATTGTCTGCCGCCATGCCCCAGTCATCAATTATCTCATTGCTGAGTGCCCGGGGGATCAGGTGGTTCTTTGGCGATTTTGTAGAGAGTGAGGCTTCCGCCCCTTTGCTATGGCTCATCTTGTGTGCTTTTACTCTTGGGGGAATGAGAGATAGTAACCTTCTGACAACAATCATTCAAAGCGTGAAGGTAGGATTCTCTGCTCTTCCTCGTCGTGTCAAGTTAGCGTTGATTACGGCATGCTCGTTCGGTTTTTTACAAATCGGCTGTCTACTGTTGCTGACCGTTCCGCCACAGGCAGTGCTTCTTAGTGTAACAGGAACTTTGTCAGACAGCAGTTTCTCGGCGAGCATTGTTCCAAGTATTTGCTTCATGCTGACCACCATGTCGATCGTCTTCGGCTTGGTCAGTGGCACGCTGCATGGTGTTGATGGAGTCTGTCGTGCTCTTTGCTCGCAACATGCGTTGCTGATGCCATTTCTATTGCTCTATGTGATGGCCTCTATGTTTGTAACTTCTATACATTTCGTATTCTTTAGCTATTAAATATTATAACATGAAAAAAGTCGTTTTCCTTATTTTCCTTTGTATGGCTTTTACCCTTTCCGGTGCGGCTGCAAAGCGCATCGATCTTAAAGCGTTGACGGCAGGTGAGTTTACAGCCCAGCGCATGACAGGTATTAATCCCTTAGAGGGTACTGATCAGTATGCCAGCATTTCCCAAAATGGGAAGCAGGTGATACAGTATTCTTTCAAGACTGGTAAGCAAACTGCGGTGTTGTTTGATGTAGATGACACACAGGGTGCTAAGATTGACAACTTCGACGGCTATATCATGTCGCCGGATGGTAAGCGAATGCTCATCCGCACTAAGACGCAGCCAGTCTACCGTCGTTCCTACAAAGCTGTATTTTATATCTACACCATGGCTTCCCGTAAGTTGGAGCCTTTGTCTGATGGTGGTCCTCAGCAAGCTCCGGTATGGTCGCCCGATGGTACCAAGGTGGCGTTTGTCCGTGATAACAACATCTTTTTGGTCAAGCTTCTCTACAACAACAGCGAGAGTCAGGTGACCAAGGACGGACTTTTCAATCATGTCATCAATGGTATTCCCGACTGGGTCAACGAAGAGGAGTTTGCTTTCTCACATGCTTTGACATTCAATGCCGACGGCACAATGCTCTGCTGGCTCCGCTACGACGAGAGCGCGGTGCAGCAGTATCGTCTACAGATGTTCAAAGGATTAAATCCGGAACATAAGGAATACGCTGTCTATCCCGGCGAGTATGCTTACAAGTATCCGAAGGCTGGTGAGCGTAATGCCACCGTCAGCGCTTGGAGTTTCGATATTCAGTCCCATCGTATTCAGCGTCTGCAAGTGCCTGTGGACAGCGATGGTTATATGCCGCGCATTCTTCCTACCTCCAATCCCAATCGAATCATTGTCTATACGATGAACCGCCATCAGGATATACTGAATCTTTATGGTGTCAATCCTCGCAGCACGGTAGCACAGTTACTGCTCTCAGATCATATCTCCCGTTATGTCAAAGAGGAGGCAATAGAAGCTGCCCGCATTGGAAATAATTATATCTTGTTGCCCTCCGACCGCGATGGCTACATGCATCTCTATCTATATAATAGCAATGGGCAGTTGATGCGTAAGATTGGAAATGGCAATTTTGATATTACAGATGTTTATGGCTATGACGATAAGACGGGTGATGTCTATTATCAGGCTGCAGCCCTTAATCCTCAGGACCGGCAGATCTATGTAGCCCATAAGGATGGAAAAACAGAACGGCTCACCAAGAATGAGGGTTGGAATTCGGCCATCTTCTCCAGTGATCTTCGTTATTTTGTTAACTGTTGGAGCGACTATGATACTCCTTATATATATAGTACCTGTAGCAACAGCGGTAAGGTGATTGCTACCAACCTCGATAATCAAGTGCTGAAGCAAAAGATCCGCGACTATGGTTGGACAAAGAAGGAGACTTTCTCCTTTACCACTTCCGAGGGTATTAAACTCAATGGTTGGATGATCAAACCTGCCAACTTTGATCCAAATAAGAAATATCCCGTAATCATGTTCCAATACAGTGGACCCGGCAACCAGCAGGTGATTAATTCCTGGGATGCAGGTTCCATGAGACAGGGTGGAGCTTATGACCAGTATCTTGCTCAGCAAGGCTTCATTGTCGTCTGTGTGGACGGCCGTGGAACCGGTGGACGTGGCGCAGACTTTGAGAAGTGCACTTATCTCCATTTAGGCAATTTGGAGGCCAAGGACCAGGTTGAGACAGCACTGTGGTTAGGAAAGCAATCCTATGTCGACAAAGACAACATTGGCATTTGGGGCTGGTCTTATGGTGGCTTCTGTACGCTGATGAGTATGAGCGAGGGACGCCCTGTATTCAAGGCTGGTGTCGCAGTGGCCCCTCCGACAAGTTACCGTTATTACGATACGATCTACACCGAGCGCTATATGCGCACACCGAAAGAGAATCCTGACGGCTACAATGACAATGCTATTACACGTGCTGATAAACTACATGGAGCGTTGCTCATCTGTCATGGAACAGCCGATGATAATGTTCATCCGCAGAATACCTTTGAGTATGCTGAGGCTTTGGTACAGGCCGACAAGGATTTCAAAGAGTTGTATTATACCAACCGCAACCATGGTATCTCCGGTGGAAATACCCGCAATCACCTGTTGCGTCAAATCGCACAATGGTTTGGAGAGCATTTGAAGTAAACGTGCCTCTTTTCATCAGCGTGTATTCTTGATGTAAAAAACGTTATGGCTCCAAGGAAAAAGTAGCAGCTTTTCTCCTTGGAGCTTTTTTATTTCTGGCTTTTACCGCTTATAATCTTACTATTCTTAAAAATATTAGACTTTTTTGTTGTAGATTGCAAGAATTGTTGTATCTTTGCATGAAAATACCAATAAGAATAAGATTTATGAAGCATCAATTGAGAAGTGCAGTCTGTACTGAAGGCAGAAGAATGGCTGGAGCCCGTGCTCTTTGGGTAGCTACAGGAATGAAGAAGGAACAGTTCGGTAAGCCTATCATTGCTGTTGTCAACTCGTTCACCCAGTTCGTACCAGGACATACTCATTTACACGATATAGGTCAGATTGTTAAGCAGGAGATTGAAAGCATGGGGTGCTATGCTGCCGAGTTCAACACCATCGCCATTGATGATGGTATTGCCATGGGGCATGACGGTATGCTGTATTCCCTGCCTTCCCGCGACATCATTGCCGACTCAGTAGAGTATATGGTAAACGCTCATAAGGCGGATGCCATGATCTGCATCTCCAATTGCGACAAGGTCACGCCGGGCATGCTCATGGCAGCCATGCGCCTTAACATCCCGACAGTATTCTGTTCGGGTGGTCCTATGGAGGCTGGACGTTGGAATGGTGAGAACGCTGACCTGATCACAGCAATGGTCAAAGGCGCTGATACAGAGGTGAGCGATGATGACTTGCGGAAAATCGAGCAATGTGCCTGCCCTGGCTGCGGATGCTGCTCGGGAATGTTCACAGCCAACTCCATGAACTCGCTGACAGAGGCCATCGGTCTTGCCCTGCCTGGTAATGGTACGATTCTCGCCACACATGTCAATCGTATTGAGCTCTTCAAGCAAGCTGCTCGGCAGATCGTAAAGAATGCACTGGCTTATTACGAGGATGGCGATGAGAGTGTGTTGCCTCGTAACATTGCTACAAGAGATGCTTTCCTCAATGCCATGACACTCGACATTGCCATGGGCGGCAGTACCAACACGGTACTTCACCTCTTAGCTGTTGCTCAGGAGGGCGGGGTAGACTTCATGATGCATGATATCGATCAGTTGTCCCGTAAAGTACCTTGCATCTGCAAGCTGGCTCCTAATACTCAGAAGTATTCTGTACAGGAATGCAATCGTGCCGGTGGCATTCTTGGCATTCTCAACGAGTTGAACAAAGGTGGTTTGATCCGTCCTGACGTGAAGCGTGTGGATGGAATGACCTTGGACGAAGCCATGAAGAAATACGATATCACGGGTGCTACAATTGACCCTGAGGCTGACCGCATCTATCATAGTGCCCCCGGGCGTAAGTTCTCTACCAAGATGGGTAGTCAGGACACGCAGTGGCCGTCACTCGACACGGATAGAGCCAACGGATGTATCCGTGACCTGGAGCACGCCTATACCAAAGATGGCGGTTTGGCTGTGCTTTTCGGAAACATTGCTCAAGACGGTTGTGTGGTAAAGACAGCCGGCGTTGATGAGAGCCTATGGCATTTCTCTGGGCCGGCAGTGGTCTTTGACTCCCAGGAAGACGCCTGTGAAGGTATCTTGGGCGGCAAGGTGAAGAGCGGCGACTGCGTTGTGATTACCCACGAAGGTCCTAAGGGCGGTCCGGGTATGCAGGAAATGCTCTATCCTACCTCATATATCAAGAGCCGTCACTTAGGTAAGGAATGTGCACTGATCACTGATGGCCGCTTCTCCGGCGGTACGAGTGGACTGAGCATTGGACATATCTCACCTGAGGCTGCTGCCGGTGGTAATATCGGTAAGATCAAGGATGGCGATATCATCGAGATTGACATCCCCAACCGTAGCCTTAATGTGAAGTTGAGCGACGAGGAACTCAACGCTCGTCCGCAGCAGCCTTTGAAGCGTCATCGCGTTGTCAGCAAGGCACTGCGTGCGTATGCCCAGAGCGTTAGCTCTGCAGACAAGGGTGGCGTGAGAATCATTGACTAAACGAGAACAATACAAAGACAAAATATGAGCGAGAATCAAAAGCAAACAACACAGGCCGCCTGGACAGAACCGGAGGCTCCCTGGTCGGGAGTGCGTATCGGAGAAGAGTGCAGCGGCTCAGAGATATTGATGCGGGCATTGTATCAGGAGAATGTGCATACCATCTTTGGTTATCCCGGAGGTGCTATCATGCCGGTGTATGATGCCTTATATACTTACACCCACAAGAAAGATCCTTGGTTCCATCATGTCCTCGTACGACATGAGCAGGGTGCTGCTCATGCTGCCGAAGGGTATGCGCGTGTCAGTGGTGAGGTCGGCGTGACGATTGTCACTTCCGGTCCTGGTGCCACAAATACGCTTACCGGTGTAGCTGACGCGATGATGGATTCCATTCCTATCGTGGTCATCGCCGGACAGGTTGGCGTAGGCTCATTGGGCACAGATGCTTTTCAGGAAGTAGACTTGGTAGGCATGGCTCAGCCGATCACGAAATGGAGCTATCAGATCCGTCGTGCTGAAGATGTCGCGTGGGCTGTGAACCGTGCTTTCTACATCGCACGCAGCGGCCGTCCGGGTCCTGTCGTGCTTGACTTCCCACGTAATGCCCAGATACAGAAAGCTAAATGGATGCCGGGAAAGACGGATCGTGTCCGCTCTTATATCCCTTATCCTAAGATAGATGAAGAGGCTGTCAAGGCAGCTGCTGAACTTATCAACAATGCCAAGAAGCCATTGGCTCTTGTTGGACATGGTGTAGAGTTGGGCAATGCGCAGGATGAGTTGGTGGAATTCCTTGAGAAAGCAGACATCCCTGCAGGACGTACCTTGTTAGGGCTTTCCGCTCTCTCTTCCGATCACCCTCTGAATATGGGTATGTTGGGTATGCATGGTAACTATGCCCCAAACATCAAGGAGCAGGAGTGCGATGTGCTGATTGCCATCGGCATGAGATTCTCGGATCGTGTCACAGGCCGTCTCGACCGCTATGCCAAACAGGCCAAGGTGATCCATTTGGACATAGACCCGTCTGAGATCGATAAGAACGTGAAGACCGACGTAGCTGTGGTGGGTGACTGCAAGGTAAGTCTTCCTGCCATCACGAAATACTTGAATAAGGCAGTTCACCGAGAGTGGCGTGACTCCTTCAGGCCGCTTTACGAGAAAGAAAAGGCAGAGGTCATCGAACCGTCTATTCACCCACAAGGCAAGGAACTATTGATGGGTGAAGTGGTGAATACCGTTGCTGAGGCTACCAAAGGCGAGGCCGTGCTGGTAAACGATGTCGGTTTGAACCAGATGTTCTCCTGTCGCTATTTCAAGTTCCATCGTCATCGCAGCGTCGTATCAAGTGGTGGCTTAGGTACGATGGGCTTTGGACTGCCAGCCGCTATTGGTGCAACTTTTGGCGCACCGGACCGTCAAGTTTGTCTGTTCACCGGTGATGGTGGTTTCCAAATGTGCATAGAGGAACTCGGAACGATCATGGAGCAGCAGGCTCCGGTGAAGATCATACTCTTGAACAACAACTATCTTGGCAATGTGCGTCAGTGGCAGGATCTGATGTTCAACCACCGGCGCTCGTTCACACACATGCTCAATCCTCATTACGAGGAGTTGGCCAGTGCTTACCACATCTCCTACGATGTGGTACTGACGCACGACGAGTTGAAGTCAAAGGTGGAGAAAATGCTTGCCACCGACGGACCTTATATCCTTGAATGCGCTGTCAAGGAGGAAGAGAACGTCACCCCGATGATCACTCCTGGAAGTGCGGTGGATGAGATGAAGTTGCATTTGGATATTTAATCGCTTTATGGAACAGAAGTTTTATACCTTATTAGTATATAGTGAAAACATTGCCGGCATCCTCAATCAGGTGACGGCAGTGTTCACACGTCGTCAGGTCAATATCGAGAGTCTGAATGTCTCGGCATCCAGCATCGACGGCATACATAAATACACGATCACGTGCTGGTCTACGGAAGACCAGATTGTGAAGATCACCAAACAGTTGGAAAAGAAGATCGACATCATCAAGGCCAATTTCTATACCGATGACGAGTTGTTCATCCACGAGGTTGCTCTTTTCAAGATTTCTACACCGGTGTTGTTGGACAATCCTGAGGTGTCGCGTGCCATCCGCCGTCACGATGCCCGTATGATGGAGGTCAATCCAACCTATTCCACAGTGATGCAGACTGGATTGACCGAGGACATCGCTGATCTCTTCAAGGTGCTCAATGGTTTCAACTGCTTGCTTCAATACACACGTTCGGGCCGCATTGCCGTGACACGCAGCTTTGAGGAGCCTGTTAGCGATTTTCTAAACCGTCAGGAGTAGCTATGCAGTCAAAGGTAGGTGAATATCCCTTCACAGTGGAACCTTTCCACTGTGATTTCAGCAATCATCTCTTCTTGAGCAGTTTGAGCAATGATTTGCTCAATGCCTCAGACTATCACAGCGAAAGCCGTGGCTACGGCATCAGCTACCTCAATGCGAGACACCGCACATGGGTACTCTCCCGGTTCGCAGTGGAGATGAACGACATGCCGGTAGCTTACGACAAGATAGCCATCTCCACGTGGGTGGAGGCGGCTTTCCGTTTCTTCACGAGTCGTAACTATGCAATCACAAGTCAGGATCATCAGAAGGTCTATGGCTATGGGCGAAGCATCTGGGCGATGATCGATACAGACACCCGCCAGCCGGTTGACATTCTTCAGATACAAGGTGGGCTTATCAAGGACTATATCGAGACGAATCTTGATTGTCCGATAGCCAAGCCGGGGCGAGTAGCCATCAGCAAAGATGCCATGTTGGTGAAAACAGTGACGATGAACTACCATGACATCGATGTCAACGGACACGTCAATTCCATCAAATATATCGAGCATGTGCTCGATTTGTTCAATTTGGATTGGTATCGCAACCATCGGGTGAAACGCTTCGACATTGCCTATGTGGCTGAGAGTCATGCTGGTGACGAGCTTTGCTTCTATATGGAAAAGGTTGCCACAAAGGAAGAAGGCAATGAGGAAGAATACCTCGTCAGAATTGTGAAGAAAGGTGCCGAGGATAGCGAAGTAGTAAGATGTAGTATTAAATTCGTAAAAATCTGAAAGAATATTTGGCGGTTATATTTTAAATTATTACCTTTGCGCTCGAAAACAGAGGGGGAGTATAAAAGAACCAAGAAAGTCATAGATTTCTAACATTATAATTAAAACACATTAATTATGGCAGAGATGAATTTTGGCGGCGTCGTTGAGAACGTCGTGACAAGCAAAGAGTTCACATTGGATAAGGCACGCGAGGTGCTGAAGAATGAGACGATCGCCGTCATTGGTTATGGTATTCAGGGTCCTGGTCAGGCAGGTAACCTTCGCGATAATGGCTTCAATGTCATCGTTGGTCAGCGTGAGGGCCGTAGCTATGAGAAGGCTAAGGCTGACGGTTGGGTTCCTGGAAAGACACTGTTCTCTGTTGAAGAGGCCGTAGAGAAGGGTACTGTCATTTGCATGCTGCTTTCTGACGCAGGTCAGATCGCTGTATGGCCTACTATCAAGAAGCATCTTACTGCTGGTAAGACACTGTACTATTCTCACGGATTTGCCATCAACTGGCAGGATCGTACGGGTGTAGTTCCTCCAAAGGACATCGATGTGATCATGGTTGCTCCTAAGGGTTCTGGTACATCTCTTCGTACCATGTTCCTTGAAGGCCGCGGTCTGAACTGCTCTTACGCTGTTTATCAGGATGCTTCCGGCAAGGCTACGGAGAAGACATTGGCTATGGGTATCGGTATCGGCTCTGGCTATCTGTTCGAGACAACCTTCCAGCGTGAGGCTACTTCCGACCTGACTGGTGAGCGTGGTGCTTTGATGGGCGCTATCGAGGGTTTGCTTGAGGCTCAGTACAATGTTCTTCGTGAGCACGGACACACGCCTTCCGAGGCCTTCAACGAGACAGTTGAGGAGCTGACACAGAGTTTGATGCCTCTGTTCGGTGAGAAGGGTATGGACTGGATGTATGCAAACTGCTCTACTACAGCACAGCGTGGCGCACTCGACTGGGCTCCTCGCTTCCGCGAGGCTATCACTCCGGTGATGGAGTGGCTCTACCTGAGTGTGAAGACTGGCGAAGAGGCTCAGATCTCTATCGACAGCAACTCTAAGCCTGACTACCGTGAGAAGCTCAATGCAGAGCTGAAGGCTATGCATGACATGGAGATGTGGCGTGCTGGTGAGACCGTTCGCAAGCTGCGTCCTGAGAACAACTAATTTGATTTAGTGCAACTAAATATAATCCCCATCTTGATTCTGTCAAGATGGGGGATTTTTCTTGATATCTTATAGTTTTACTTTGACTTTCTTTCCCTTACTCTCATTGCCTACACGGTCGAGAGCGGTGACGACATAGATAAACTTTTTATCTCCTTTGTCATAGGGCAGGCGATACATGGTGTTTCCCGTTATTGCAATGATATGCGAGGCTTCCTCAAGATTGACTTTCTCATCTTTCCCAAAGCGATAGACTACATATCGGTTGGTCTTGTCGCCCCATTTCTTAGCTTTGGGTGCGGACCAAAATAGAATATAGCCGTCGCTTGTCCAGACAGTCTTCATCTTGCGGGGCTTCTTGGGGCTCTTGTTGTCCAAAAAAGGCATGGATGGAGGTAAGGCAGAATTGCGCCAATAAGCATTGCGTAGTACATTGCCATAGTTGCCGTAGTTGTCAGCAACCAATTTAGCATACCACAGTACAGTGCCATCAACATGGTGCATCTGTTCATGCAGTGCGTGCTTGTCGGGCATCTGATTGCTGTTGGGATTGGTTTGAGACGGATATTTTACGGTGCGTTCTACATCTTCGCCGATGAAAAGCGGGCGGTTGGCAGCGTGCTTATCCCACCAGCGGATGAGCGTGGCATAGTCTGCTGCCGGATGGCCAATCTGCCAATAGAGTTGGGGCACGCAGTAGTCTACCCATCCATTGTTCACCCACAGCAGCACGTCAGCGTAGAGATCATCATAATTTTGTAAGCCGTTGGTTTCAGAACCATTCTTCGGATCACTCTTCTTGTTGCGGTAGATGCCGAAAGGCGACACACCAAACTTCACCCAAGGCTTGCGCTGATGAATGGTTTCGCAAAGCTGTTTGACGAAGACGTTTACCTTATCTCGCCGCCAGTCACCGATGGTTCGGAAGCCGCTGGGATTGTTGGCGTAGAGTTGTTGGTCGGGGATGATCTGACCGGGAGCGGGGTAGGGATAGAAGTAGTCGTCCATGTGAATGCCATCTACATCATAGCGGCTGACGATGTCATCGACGATCTTGCAGATATAGTCCCGGTTCTCCTTCAGTGCCGGATTGAGGATATATTGTCCGTCGTAAGTAAACACACGCTCGGGATGTGTGATGGCAATATGATTAGCGGCCAGGGCTGTCGTTGTCTTTGTCTTGGCTCGATAAGGATTGATCCACGCGTGCAATTCCATGCCTCGCTTATGGCATTGTTCGATCATCCATTGCAGTGGATCCCAATAGGGATTTGGCGCTTTGCCCTGTACACCCGTGAGGAAGCGGCTCCATGGTTCGTATTTGCTGGCATAGAGTGCGTCACATTCAGCACGCACCTGAAAGATGATAGCGTTCACGCCGTCGGCATGGAGGGCATCGAGTTGCTTGGTCAGTGTGCTGCGCATCTCGTCAGGTGTGAGACCGTTGAACTGTCCGTTGACACATTGAATCCATGCACCGCGGAACTCACGTTTCTGTCCATAGCTGAGCGCGACTTGCAGAAGAAGAAATAGTAAAAATAGCGTTTTTCTCATAAAATTGTTTAGTGTGAATGTTCTGAAGTGCAAATGTACATATTTTCTTTGTAATACAAAAAATCCATCAAGACAAAGTTGTCCTGATGGATTTTATTATATCTACTTCTAAATCTATTATTAGAACTTATAGCCCAATGTGAGCAATACCTGATTGCGCTTGAAGTTAACCTTTGTGGCATCCACGATAACATTGTTGCTTGAATTAGCAGTGTCGTAGTAGCTCATGAATGGATAGAAGTCACCGTTGGTCTGCGTGTATTGATAAGCCAGGTCTGCGAAGAACTTACCAGCAGTATATCCGACACCACATGTCCAGCGGTTGGTGCTCTTCCAGTTGGTGTAGTCCGTAGATGTGGCATAGAAAGATCCTGGTGACTCAATGCTGCCATCACGATAACCACCTTGGTTGAACATTGGACTTACATAGTTGTAGCCCGCACGGACTGCCAGTTGCGGTATCACCTTCACTTCGGCACCTAACTTCAGCGTGCTGACACCTTTCAGCACACGCTTGGTGTTGCTGTTCATGGCATCGTCGCTGCTGCTGTTGTCGTAGTAATAGCCCCAGTCGTCATATCCGCCGCCATCGTTGATGCGGTTGTCGATACGGCTGTAGTCGGCATATTCATAGGTAGCACCGATTGCCACCATTTTGTCAATGGTGTGGCCCAGGCTCACACCGAACTTCCAAGGTGTGTAGACCTTGTAGTCGTAGTCGACGGCATGACCTTTATCCAGCTTATTGTTGCTACTGTTGAACATGCTCACGTCGGTGGCAGCAGCCTCATGGAGGTCATACCAAACCGGTGTGTTGACATACAGGCCGATGCGGAACGGTGACTGCTCAATGGGACGGAAGATTACACCGGCCTTGAGATCATAACCCGTTCCCGTGATCTTAAGGGACTCGTAAGTATCGGCAGAAGTTTCCTTCTCTAAATTCTCGGAATAGAGCGAGTTGGATTGATAATGAACATCGTGGATGCCGAAGGTCAGTCCCAAGAATACCCGGTCGTTGATGTTGCCACTGATGTTGAAGTCATAGCTGCCAATGTATCCTTTCTGATATTGTCCATAAAGGAATTCGGTGCCGTTGAGATAGTCCAGTCCCGTCTGCTTTCCCGAAGCATCCTTGATGGGGTTCAGCATCGCGGAGTAGCAGGCATCTACGGCATTCATGTTGTAGTCCGTAAGATAGGGATACTTTATCGCTGTCAGCTTATTCTGAGAAGCATTGTTGAGTCTGTTGCCGGCAGTGAGGATTTGGTCGAAGTTACGGCTCTTATGATAGTTGAACGCAAAGTTCAAATAGTTCTTATATCCCGTGCGCATCGAATAGACAAAACCGCCCTGGTCAAAGCTGGCGTTGGTCTTGTCGCCATTGATGTGTATGCCGAAATTGTTGCTTAGACTTGGAGTAGTAGTAGCGTCCTGTTGTGCTACCAGTCCACCGGAGATAGCCACCTGGCTGGAGCGGAAAAGTCCGATACCTGCCGGGTTGGTGCTGATCGTTGACAGATCGGCCCCCAAAGCCTCCATGGCACCACCCATACCTACATAGCGGGCTGTACCGTTGAGCTCATTCTGTACGAGCTTCGTATCCTGATAAGTCTCTTGAGCAGCGGCAGGCAGTGCCATGGCTACCATTGCCGCTAACAAATATTTCTTTTTCATCGTCATTCAAATGTTATTAATGAGTAACCATTAACGTGATCTTGGTTTAGCGTCTGCCGCCACCGAAGTGACCGCCACCACCAGCCGAGCTATGACCGCCGCCGAAGCCTCCACCACTAAAGGAACCGCCACCTCCTCCGAAGGAACCACCACCGAAGGAACCACCGAAGCTTGATGAGCGAGTAGAGCCGAAGCTCGTATTATTATTGGAGCGGGTAGGGTAGTTAGTTCTACTGCCAAACGAGCGGTTACTCTGGCTGCGCCATGTGTAAGTGTTGCCGTCGTTGTTGCCACGTGTCGAAGAACCGCGACCGAAACGGACACCAGAGTTGGAAGCATGATCGTTCAGACCCCAAGTGCGAGTGCCGGTGTAGCCGCGTGGATTGCCGCCATTATACACATATCCACCTCCTGGCCAGCCCCAGCCATACCAGCCATAGTAGGGATAGCCCCAACCGTACCATCCACCGTAACCATAGTACCATGGGTCGTACCACCCGGCATAACCATAATACCAAGGATCATACCAGCCGGCATAGTCGTAGTACCAGGGATCGTACCAGCCATTGTAGTAGTACCAAGGCGAGTAGTAACCGGCATAGCCCCAGCGCCATGGACCATAGTAGCCATAGAACCAAGGATCATAGAAGCCGTCCCAACGGCTCATGCGACGTGTGTAGGTATAGTCGTTGTCGCCCAAGGCACGACCAATGTAGGCAGTGTCGACATATGTTGTGTCGGGCAGCACACCATAGCCGGGACGGAATCTCACCATGTTGTTGCCCAGCGAGTCGCGTCCGATCTTTTGATACATGCTACGGATGCCATAACGGTTGTAGTCGTCCACGCTGCGTTTGCTTCCGCAGTAGTAGGCAGGTGCCTCGTTTGTGGTTGGCGCTGCCTTGCTTGGCGTGAAGTAAAGATCATCGTCTTGTGCCAACGCTGCCAGTGGCATTGCGCTGGCGAGTGTCAATAGAAGAAATAACCTTTTCATATCTCAAACTCCTTTTTATATTGTTCTTTTTTATGTACGGTGCAAAATTACCGTATTTCTAATGCAAATATAGGGATTTTTCCCTATATGGTAGTAGAGTTTTCCCTAATTTTTATAATTTTGCAGTATAATTTAATCATTCATTTATGAAATACCTTACAGCAACTTTTCATATCGCTTCCGAGCCTTCTCTTTTGCAGACGGCACGTGATCTCTTGGCCGATTGCGCCGGTGAGGCAGGCTTTGAGTCGTTTGAAGATACCGACGACGGCATCAAAGGTTACGTTCAGGAAGAGCAGTTCGACAAAGAGCACCTTGATGCCCAACTTGCCGACTTCCCGCTGCCCGGTGTCACCATGACCTATGACCTTTCGAAGGTGGAGGATAAGGACTGGAACGAGACTTGGGAGAACAGTGGTTTTGATCCTATCGACATCTACAACCGTATGGTCATCTATGACGCGCGTCAGACGATGCCCCAGCTTCCCGAGGGAGCCATCCCCATAGCCATTCAAGCCCGTCAGGCTTTTGGCACAGGCACTCATCAGACTACACAGATGATCATCGGCTTGCTGCTGGATATGCATCTCGCTGGTAAACGGGTGCTGGACTGCGGCTGTGGTACGGGTATCCTCGGCATCGCAGCGTCCAAACTCGGAGCCAAGGAGGTGGTGGCCTACGACATCGATGAGTGGAGTGCCGACAATGCACGCCACAATGCTCAAATCAATCATGTGAAGAACATTGAAGTCTTGCAGGGTGATGCCAATGTGCTGAACCATGTCTCCGGAGTCTTCGATGTCGTGTTGGCAAACATCAATCGCAATATCCTGTTACAGGATATGCCGGCTTTCCGCAATGTGATGATGCAGGGCAGCGTGCTCATTCTCAGTGGCTTTTTCGAAGAGGACTGTGCTTCACTCAGTGCCAAAGCAACTACTTTGGGATTGGTGCATACCGGAAAAGTTTCCAAAGGTAATTGGTGCTGTTTAGTTTTTGTCGTGAAGTAGTGTTCATATAGATTATTGATACAAAGAAAAAACAAATTATGAAAAAGTACATATACGACACGTTTATTGAAATCGTCAGTGGTATGAGAAACTTCAAAAGTGCCGGTGGTAAAGCCTATCGGTTTATTATGGGCGACGAGTAAGGTGGACAAGAATATTAACATAAAAATTATCAATAATGGCACGACAGAAAACAGACCCTCTGCATGTAGTGGTTTACCCGTCCAACTTCAATAACGACAAGGGACACAAGATGCTCTATGTGTCCTCCAATGCCCGTGAGGAGATAGGACTTGACAAGCTTGACGATTTCTGCCATGAGTATGAGAATCTGCCTAAAGGCTATGTCACCCGATGCTTTGAGGCACTGATGTATGCCATCCCTCATCTCATTGGTGACCACAAGCGGGTAAAGACTCCTATCGGCAGCTTCTACATCAAGCCGCAGTTCTTGCGGACCATGACAGAGAATGAGATCGTAACGGCCAATGACATCTGGCTTGGTGGCGTAGACTTTCGTCCTACCAAGGAGTTCCGTGAGGCAGTGAAAAGCCAGTTTCGCAGTATACAGATTGACCGCCGCAACCATCCCATAGACACCCATTATTACAGCCAGCGCAATCCCGAGCTGGAGAGTTGTCTGTCGTTAGATGCCAATGGCAACCGGTATGTCACAGTGCAAGAGTACTGCCGTGCCACAGGACTAAGTGCCCACTCTGCAAGAAAATGCCTTGAGAACATGACGAAGGGCGACAACCCTATTCTGCAAAAGACGAAAATAGGCACTACCAATGTCTATACCGAAGTTTAGCGAGATTTTCAACGCTTGTTTTTGCTGCCTAACAAACGATCGTTCGCTGCGTAGATTTTAATCATTCTCTGCGTAGTGAACGATCTTTTTCTATTGCATTACAACATAGGGAACATAGCTTCGACCCCATAAGAATGTAGTTGCGCCCCCCTAAGGACACTGGTACATCTCCAAAGTTCTAAAGGGAAGGGAAAATCTTTCCATTGAGACCATCTTCAAAATCGAAGATGCTCTGCAACTGCATATTCTTCCCGAGATGGTCGAAATGGCATAACCTCGAAGTGAGATGAGCGAATAAAGGCGTATGATTGCCACTATTGTCAGCAAAGTGTAAATATTTTAAGCATTGCTGACAACAATGGCACGATTTGTCATCTTTGGTCTTTGGGCACGTATATTGCATTGATGGTTAGTGAAGTTCAGATGTCGTACGAGGGCAACGAAAGGAACCTAAGGACGATGGAAGAGCTGAGGACAAATAAAGAATTAATTGA
>DLDU01000055.1:0-44802 GCA_002481295.1 Prevotella sp. UBA7764
CCCTAGATATATCGGGTGAGCCGCGAACTGTCCTCTGGCAGCCGTTTCTATCTGCCGGAGATAGGTTATCTGTCCCTTGCCGTGAGCAATACTCCACCGTCGAAGAAACCAAACGGGAAGTTGACGGGCAAGGACATCTATCTGCGCAACATCAACTTCAAACCCGAGAAAAAATTCTTGAAGGAGGTGCAGCGCAACGTCCGTTTCACCAAGTCGGACTACACTACGCTTTCTGCTAAGTACACGGAGGAAACGTTGTGGGCAAAGATCTCAGAATATCTTTCCGCCCACCGCTACATCACACGCCGAGCGATGCGCTCCGAGTTCGGCCTTAGCGACTACAAGGCGAATCAATGGCTCACCAAGTTTGTGGAGGGTGGCAAACTGACAAAGGAAGGCACGCGGCATCTGCCACTGTACTTCCCTTCATGTTAATCTCTTTTTTTATAAGGGATTGCCAACTTCCCCGACGGCTTGTAAAGGGTGCTCTTGGATTCGTTAGCTTGCTTAGCTGAAGCCATATGAGCAGTCAAGCCCTTAATATAGTCAAGAGCTTTTCTTCATCAAATCTGTATTGCCAGAGGGTGTTAAACTGAAGGATTCCGCTTTCTGTCATGACATCGCCCACGCTCCCGTGTTGTAGAAGCGTGGTGAGCGTACATATGGCGAAAATGCTGGTTTGTGCCTCATGCTGCTTCTTCGCCGAGCTTACGCCAGATGTCGAGGAAGGTGGCATGGTCGACTTTGTGGTCGTATTTTACCACCACACCGGCATCGCGCAGCAGGTCGTAGGCTTGCTGGCTGATATACTCTGCCCACACCTCCGTGATGCCCCCGTCGGCCATCATCTTGGCGGCGGAACGTCCCACAGCTTTGACAGCGAGCTTGGCTTCGAGGAAGAGTTCTGGTTTCTCATTCATCAGATTATATAGGTGGCGCACGCCGTGACCACCGAAGGAGTGGATCTTTCCTTCATGCAGGATGACGAGAGAGGCCTGCTTATCGTTGAGCGTGTCTATCAATTCTTGCATCATAGTCGTAGGGTCTTTAGTTATTGACTGATCTTTTTTGCCAAAGAATCACTTCTATGGCTTCATTGGCAAAGATAAGTGTTTTTTCGTGAAGGTGTATGCCTAAAGACCATCTTTTTTCTCACGTTCTGCACAAAAGGTGCAAAGAGTGCAAAGTAGCCTCACCCCCGTGCCCCTCTCCAAGGAGAGGGGAGTAATTACTTTCAAGGGTTAAAAAGAAAAGGCGTGGCTTCTTCTATGAAAATGAAAAGAAGAAGCCACGTTAGTGATATGAAATTCTATATGTACAGAATACTATTTCTTCTTGTTGCCGAAGTCGGCGGGAATCTCGCCCCATTTCCTGGTTTCCCATTTGATGATAGGGACGGAAGCATGGTGGGTGGCGAGCCATCGCTCGGCGCGTGCTACGAGCTCGTAGGCTTTGGCTGTGGAGTCGTCGTGCACGAGTTTGGTCTTGCAATGCTTGTTGCGCACCCACAGGATGGCGTTGTAAGAGTCGGAGTAGATGGCCTTGTCGTGTATGCCCTGCTGGTCCATGAGGGCCAGGGCGTGTACGATGGCAAGGAACTCGCCGATGTTGTTGGTGCCACGGACGGGTCCGAAGTGGAAGACCCGCGCCCCTGTGGCCAGGTCGATGCACTGATATTCCATCGGTCCGGGGTTTCCGGGACAGGCAGCGTCCACAGCCCACGCGTCTGCTCTCACCTCTGGAGGCAGGGGCAGCACGGTGTCGTGGCGATAGTCGGGAGGAGAGACTGGCTCGTTACTCATGATTACATTCTTTCCGGCACTTCTATTCCGAGGAGCTCCATGCCGTTCTTGATGACCTTGGCTACGTTGTCGGCGAGGACGAGACGTGTCACCTTCTCGGCGTCGGTGTCGGCACTGAGGATGCTGTAGTCGTGGTAGAACTGGTTGAAGTCCTTGGTGAGCTCGTAGCAGTAGTTGGCGATGCCGGCGGGGTTGTAGTTTTCGCCAGCATCCTTGACGGCCACCTTGAAGGCGTCCATCTTTTGGATGAGCTGTATCTCCTTGTCGTTGAGCGGTGCGTCGGCGGGCAGGGCGGCGGGCAGCTGAATGCCGTCGGCCTGGGCCTTGCGCATCACGGAACGGATACGGGCATAGGTGTACTGGATAAACGGACCCGTGTTGCCATTGAAGTCGATGCTCTCGGCAGGGTTGAAAAGCATGTTCTTGCGGGCATCAACCTTTAGGATGAAGTATTTCAGTGCGCCGAGACCTACGATGCGTGCAATCTCGCTCTTCTCTTCCTCACTCATGTCCTTGAACTTACCGAGCTCGTCGCTGGTCTTACGTGCGTCGCCGATCATCTCGGCGATGAGGTCGTCGGCATCGACGACAGTACCTTCGCGGCTCTTCATCTTGCCGTTGGGCAGCTCCACCATACCATAGGAGAAGTGCACGAGATCCTTGCCCCACTTGAAGCCGAGACGGTCGAGGAGGATGGAGAGTACTTGGAAGTGATAGTTCTGCTCGTTGCCCACCACATAGATCATCTTGTCGATGGGGTAGTCGTTGAAGCGCATCTCAGCGGTGCCGATGTCCTGTGTCATATACACGCTGGTGCCGTCGGCGCGGAGCAACAGTTTCTGGTCGAGCCCTTCGTCGGTAAGGTCTGCCCACACACTGTTGTCGGGCTTGCGGAAGAAGAGTCCCTTCTTAAGTCCTTCCTCCACCTTGCGCTTACCCTCGAGATAGGTGTTTGACTCGTAGTAGATCTTGTCGAAGCTCACGCCGAGTGCCTTGTAGGTCTCATCGAAACCAGCGTAGACCCAGCTGTTCATCTTCTGCCACAGTGCGCGGATCTCGGGGTCACCGGCCTCCCATTTGACGAGCATCTCATGGGCTTCCACGATGAGCGGTGCCTCGTTCTTGGCTTTCTCCTCAGCCTTTTCCTCGTCCATGCCCTCAGCGATGAACTTCGCTTTCAGTTCGTTGCACTGCTCTTTATAGTGTTTGTCGAAGAGCACGTAGAAGTCACCGATGAGGTGGTCGCCCTTCTTGTGGGCTGTTTCGGGTGTGACGCCGTTGCCCCACTTGATCCAAGCGAGCATCGACTTCATGATGTGGATGCCTCGGTCGTTGACGATATTGGTCTTGATGACCTTGTTGCCGTTGGCCTCCATGATCTTAGAGAGGCTCCATCCGAGCAGGTTGTTGCGCACGTGTCCGAGATGGAGCGGCTTGTTGGTGTTTGGCGATGAATACTCAACCATCACGAGGGGGCTGTCGTCAGTAGCTTGCTTCTCTCCGAACTTAGCGTCGGCATTGATGTCGTTGAGCAGGCTCACCCAAGCCTGGGGTGCCACGACAAGGTTGAGGAAACCCTTGACCACGTTGAAGCGTGCCACAGCCTCGCAGTCGCGCTGGAGCACCTCACCGATCTGCTGAGCGGTGTCCTCAGGTTTCTTATGTGAAATCTTCAGGAAGGGGAAGACGACGAGGGTGAGATTGCCCTCGAAAGTGTCCTTGGTCTTTTGCAGTTGCACCATTTTCTCGGGCACATCCTGTCCGTAGAGCTCTTTGACGGCCTTGATGGTGGCCTCAGTGATTACTTTTTCTATATTCATGCGTTTATACCGGTATTTTGTCGACAAAATAATAATATATGTGCAAAGTTACGAAAAAACAAAGAGATAAAGGTGCGTTGCGGCGGATATTTTCAGAAGGTGACGTTCATGCCCATGCTCAGCGAGGCGTTGCTGCTCAGCGGAATCATCTCTTTGCTGACCTTGCCGATGAGGTGGTCCATGCCGAAGAAGACGTTGAAACCCTTGGGATGGACATTGATGATCCATCCCATGCTGGTGGAGAACGTGTTGGCGGCCAGGTTCACGCCGCCGTCGAGCCAGTTGAGTGGTTCCCAGTTGGCGCTGAGGCGGCCTTCTGTCCAGGTGTGCTTACCGCAGAAGCGTGTGGCGCTGAGCAGTCCGAAGTGTATCTTCTCATAGCTGGGCAATGTATAGCGCACGCCGATGTTCATCCGCGCGGAGAGCATGGTGGTGCGGCTACCCTTGTCGCCTTCGTCCTGTAGGTTGTAGAATTGTGCGATTTGGTCGCTGTACTTATCCCACTGGTCATCGGCGGTGTTGCCTTGGCTGCTTTTGATGCCGGTGTCGTGAAAGCCGTCGAAGATGAAGTCTTTGTCGCGGTTGGTGGCATAGCAGTCGTTGCTCCAGTGGATAAAGCCCAGGTCGAGCAGTGCGGCGCTTACCTCCCAGTATTTGTCGGGACGGAAGACGGCTCCCAGGTCGGCTGCGAGTCCCACGCCACCGATGCCGGCTCCGTCCACATCGACATCATTAATATAGGAGTAGGAGCCAGCCTGTGCTTTGTATTCCTTTTCCTCTGTTTTGTATTTCCAGCCCTTCATCGACATGTGAGCCTGCGCGTCGCCGTGCAGTGTCCACGTATCGCCGGTGAGGTTTGCGGTCACGTCTTTCATCTTAACGTCTGCGTCAGCAATACCCAACAACAGCTTCACTTTGGCACCCACACGCCATTGACGGTTGATGTCCCGGCTGTGACCGAGTGCTATCTCCACGTAGTTCTGCGAGTTGACGTAGAGATCACCGATGTTGTAAGTATCGTTGCCTGCGTCCACGGCAAAGCGGAACAGCTCGTAGGGCAGTTTCACGTTTGAGGAAGACTTGGCGTTGATTTCCACGGTATTGTATCCTCCCCATGCCTTGAAGCCGCCGGAGAGCAGTGTGATGTTGGCATCTGCTCCCACTCGGTTCCAACTTTTGTTGAAGCCCTTGAGCGGGTCGCTGAGATAAGGGTTCATGAAGGACGTTTTCTTCTTGCCGCTTTCGGTAGGGTAGAGCGGGTTGTCGCGCACGATATCCTCGTAGCCGAAGTTGCCGTGGGCCTCGGCATTGATGTTGCCCAGTGCGGGTATGGCCACATAGTTTTGGTCGTTGCCCATGGCTGGGTTGAGAGTGTGCTGATAGAGATAGCCGTCGGTGAAGTAAGCTGAGCGGAGTCCTTGGGCATAGGCGGACACAGGCGCAAGAGCCAGGACGAGGAGTAGCTGGCAAAGTGATATAATATGGTGTTTCATGTTCGTTGTCTTATGTTCTTAACAGAATTGATGATTAGTTGAAGTTGCCAACAAGTTTTCCGGTTTTCGTGAGCTTGATGTTCTTCACGGTGATGGTTTGTGTCTTGGCGTTGATAGTTTTGCCGACGATGGCGTTGTTGCCGTTGCTGGCTGCGGCACGGAAGCGGAATTGCAGCCCCTCAAGGCTGTGAAGCACATCGTTGCTTTGTGGTTTGATGGTGATCGTCAAGTGTGTAGTGGCAGGCGTTTGCGTGTCAGAAGCCGCATCCACAGTCTTGTCCACATCTACGCTCAGTTGCGACTGCGGTATAGAGTCGCCTTGCAGATTGGTACCCCATGCAGTGAGGGTGAGGTATGTCGGCAAGCGGTTGGTGATGTCGGCCTCCAGTTCCAGAGAGCCGTCGATGGAAGTCGGATCACCAACAGTGCTCTCTTTGAAGCTAAGTTTCTTGACAGTTTTGTTGAGGTCGTCAATAGAGTCGGTGTAGGCGATAGCGGCATCGGCGTCGAGCTGAAGCGGTGTGGAGAATGAGTACTGTTCTGTCATGTCGTAGTCGTGTCCGAGCTTCACTTCAGTGGTCTGTGTGTTATCGGCTTTGGCTTTGATGTCGACAAAGTCGATATGGTCTGGAATGGTCTTGAGCAGATTGCCAAGTCCGGGCACTGTGACGTAGGTCTGGCCTTGCGGCGCAGTCTCGCTCTGTTTGTGGAGCACGATGACGCTCTTGCCGGTGGGGACGGTGAAGATAGGAATATCTACTGTGGCGATGGCATGGTTTTGTGCGTCGCGTGCGATCATGCGTCCGCTCACTTTGGCAGCAATAGGCAGAGAGTTGTTGAAGTTGAGGCGTATGTGTGGATCATAGAGATTCATGTTCACGCTTTTGTCAGAGAGGAAGTCGGGAATATTGTTAAGCGCTACCGATCCGAAGCTGTCGAATGTAAACACTGGGTGAAAGCATCCGGTAGCGGCTGTGATTGTCAAGTCAGCTGTGGCGTTACCGCTGATGCTTGACAGGTTGCCCCTGTTGATGATATTGTTTTTGCTAAGTCTACCTTTCAGATATATCTCGGCAGTAAGACTGGCGCGGTGATTGTTTTTGTCGAAGGAGGTGGATCCGAGATTGCTCGATGTCTTAAAGTCGATGCTTTTGACATGTAGAACCATGGTGTGGCTACCTGCTACAGTGTTGTTAAGAGAGATTGTGTTGTTGCTGATCGATAGGTTAGCACCGTCGTTGGTGGCGTGGTCGATTAGTAAGAAGGAGGGTAGTGACAATGTCAGTTCGTCCACACACCGCACGGTATTAGGGACTTTAATCGTCACGTTGATATTTTGGTCACACGTCACGCTGTTCAGGTCTTCCACCTCGGCGGGCGTGGTTCCACTCATGGTGAGAACAGCCAGTTTGCCTTCGAAATCACCTTGAGAGATCAGTATCTTTTTTGCGGGCGTTGGAGAAGATTTGATGGTGAAGGGGTCGATGGACACGGTGGCTTTTTCCTGACTGTTGCCGTCCATCTTTATTTGATAGTCTCCGTTGTAGTCGATGTAGACGAAGTCGGAGTTGTTCAGGTTCACGACATCGTCGAGAGCGATTTCCTTGGTATCGTTGTTCCCTGGCAGTTCAAGTTGTTCACTGCCCAGTCCCATTGTAGCGTCGATGTTGTCGAAGCTGAAATCGTTGTCTTTACAACTTTGAAGTATTCCGGTGGACAATAACAGAGCCAGCGCGGAACATAGATTAGGTATACGTATGTTCATAGTCAAACAGGATAATGATGAATTCATCGCAAAGTTACGTTTTTTTTTAATATAAACATTAAGACATATGTTTTTTTTGTGTGTCACATGTTTTTATAATGCCTTTTCCATACCGAATACAAAAAAACGAGGAGTAAGTTCCCGTGTGGAACTTACTCCTCTTTATATATATAGGACTATTGTAGCTTGTGGATTACTTCAGCCCGCTGATTTCATCGCGTGTGATGACATACTTTGAGTTGAAGAGGTCTTTGAGGAAGGCGGCAGTGTTGTAGTCGCTGTTGATATAGCTCATGCCGTCGCTGTCCTGGCCGTACCATGGCATGATCCAGCTCCACATGGCTCCATCGGTGAGCATGTTCTTCACCGAAGGCATGGCATCACCTTCGGCGAGCGCGATGATCTTCTTGCCACCGGTGATCTGTCGCAGAGCCTCGAACTGATCCTCAAGTGCACTATGGTATGGCGTCTTGAGCGTCTTGCAATAGTAGTCGCGTGCGATGATGTCGACATATTCGTCGCCGGGATACCAGTCAGCGTCGTCGTAAGTCTTGCCGTCCTCGGTATAGGAGCCCTCAGAGGTCCATACCCAGATGAGGTTGTTCACACCCTTGGCTTTGAACTCTTCGTACATCATCTTCCATAGTTTCTTGAAGAACACCGGTCCGGAGTTGCCCCACCAGAACCACGCCTTGCCCGTGCCGCCGTAGCGACCGTAGTTGCCGCGGGCCTCGTGGAAGGGTCGCCAGATGACGGGGATGCCCTTCTTCTGCAGAGCGAGGAGATAGTCGGCGATAATGTCGATCTGCTTCATGGCAAACTTATGTTCCCAGCGGTTGCTGCGTGTGGCGTTCTTGGCAGAGAAGTCTTTGGTGTTGTAGGTCCAGGAATCATAGTTGGTCTGGTCAGCTTTTGACGCTGGAACGTTCCAGTGCCACATGCACTCCACGATACCACCGTTGTTGACCCAGTCCTCCACGGGTTTCGTGTTGGTATAGTCGATCCATGTCGTGGGATTGAGCGGTGCGCTGTAGTTGTAGTGGATGAAGTCGAAGCAGTTGATGGCCGGATACTTGCCCGTGAGCTGATAGAGCGTATCGGCGTTCTTGGTGTTCCAGTCCACGTCGGCCATGGCAGCGGAGAGCACGTGGTTGCCGAAGTTCTCTTTGAGATAAGCGTAGAGCTTCTTCGTCTCTTCGGTAGCCTCAGCGTTGACGGGAGCTTCAGCAATGTGGAAGTGCGTCGGGTCGAAGTTGTTGTAAGCCTTTGTCGAGAACGAGAACGTGTAGTCGCTGGCGAAGTTGTAGGAACTGTCGCGCACTGACGGCTTCATGATGTTGACCTTGTAGTTCATCCCCGCCTTGGCGTGGAAGGGGATGGTGAGCTGGTTGCCGCTGGTTGTCACCAGAGAGTCTATATAATAATAGGTGGTGTCGTCGGTGTAGACACGGATGGTAGTCTGCGGTGTGGCGACGACGGGCTCATTGTAAGTCACGATGATGTTGGCAAAGGTGTCGATGTCGGCAGCGTTGTCGGTGGGTGTCACCGCGACCACCTGTGGAGCGTCCTGGTCAGCGAAGGACCGTGGCTCACGGTAGTCGCTGTTGTCGTCGGAGCAGCTGGCGAAAGTCGTCATGGCGGCCAGGGCCAGCAAAAGGATATGTAATTTCTTCATGCTGAGTTGCGATTAATAATTCTTTGGTTCGATACGGAACTGTCCGAAGCTATGGTCCACGGTCCAGCCCTCATTATTGTTGGGCTGCATGACAAACTCCAAGGCAGCCCATGAGCCTTGTGCCGGCAGCACATGCTTGATAGTGCCATCGTCTTGTTTCACCTCACAGAGCTTGTCGAGAGGAATGGAGACGGTGATCCACTTGCTATAGGTGTTGCGCAGACCAGTGGAGACGGGATCCCACTGGTGACGGGACACGCCTGCTGTGTTGAAGTCAAAGTAATAGCCTCCGTTCTGCGAGCCGCTGGCACCGTTGGCACCATAGTCGGCAAACGGTGTAGAGCTGTTGGTGCAGACCTCAAACTTAAGTACATAGTTCTCGGGATGGTCTGTGAAGTCTTGGTTGGGCCAGTTGCATCCTATGCCGGTGGAATTCCATGACCAGCTGTCGAAGGTGCCCTTGATCCGTAGGAAGGACATGCCGAGCGACTGAGGGTCACCGCTCTTCGATCCGTCTGTGACAAGATTCTTGCCCCAGTCGTTCCACCAGCCGAGATCGCCGGTGAGGTCGCCGAAGAGCAGTGCGCTGGTCATGCGGTAAGGCACAGTCTTGCTCATGTCCTTGCCCATTTCTTTCCATCGGAAGGTGATGAGCGAGTTGTCGGGGCAGTCCTTAGGGATGCGGATGCTTGTGAAGGTCTCCGAGCAAGAGTCGGTGTGGATCTTCTGGCTGTATCCCTGCTCACTGTTGGTGATGGTGATAGACACCGGGCTGTTGTCGGTGGTGTCGTTGAAGTTGTAGAGATCGAAGAAGTCGCCGTTGAGCTGCACCTCGCTGCCTTGGAGCGCAAACTCGTTGGAGAGTCCTTCTAACTCTACGTGAGGGATCGAGACGGGAAAGTACAGGGCTGTCTTGCCCTCGTTGGTCTTATAGACCAGTGTGTCGGTGACGTGCTCGGGAATCTTGCGCGGAATCTTCACGAAGCTCTCGCCAGACTCGGCATACACCTGCCGCACGTCGACCTCGAGTCCGTTGAAGGTGATCTTCTTCACGTTGGCGAGGTTGGCGCCCTCGATACGGAGCATCTGGTTGAGCGTGCCGCTGCTCAGCGCCGAAACGTGTCCGGTGTCCTGAACATCATAGATGCCCGTGATGGAGGGAGCACCGTGGTTGGTGTAGCGGTCGGGATAGTTGACATCCACGACATCGTTGCAGGCGGAGAACAGAGCAGCCGCCATGAGCGCTACACCGATATGCTTGAATGATAAGATATTCATATTCTTGCTTTAATGATTTTATAGTTGCGAGAGCGTTGATTAGTTCCAGCCTGGGTTGTTGCTGTTGATACTGTCGTTGACGTTGATCTCGTCGGTAGGAATAGGATAGAGCAGGTTGCGGTCGGTGCGTGCCTTGTTGATGTTGGCATCGTCGCGTCCGCCGATAGCGTTCATGGCCTGCAGATAGATGCCCCAGCGGATGAGGTCCCAACGGCGGTCGCCCTCGCAGGCAAACTCCTTGGCGCGCTCTTCGAGGATGGTACTGCGCATGGCGGTCTTGGTGCCCGGTGTTTCCATCAGATTAGCGTTGGAGCGTTTGCGCACGATGTTGAGATAGCGCATCGCCTCGGCACTGTTGCCCAACTCATTCTCAGCCTCGGCGTAGACGAGGAGTACGTCGGCATAGCGCAGGAACGGCCAGAATGACTCGGCGTACTGCGTGGCATCGTCGTCGACATCGTCATACTTTGTGGTGAAGGCGAGGCACTCAGAACTTTGGTTGTACTGGTAGCTCATGCCAGTCTTCTTATACTCAGCGTCCGGCTCGCGCACGTAGTTGCCGTCAGCGTCCAGTCCAGTGATCTTCACGCTCCAGCTCTGCGGATAGTAGAAGGCACCGTTGTACTCCTCCTGATAGTAGTAGCGCCATACGTGGCGTACGCCCTTGGTGATGCGGTAATCCTGGTCGTCGAAGAGATGGTACCAGTTGTTGGTACATCCGACCCATCCGCCAGACTCGATAAATGGGCTGCCTTTACTTTTCTTGTAGCCGGAGTAGAAGGAGTGCACGCCGGTACAGTAGGTGGCGTCGCCCGTTGTGGACTCCACGCCCCACATCATCTCAGCGTCGTGGCAGTGGCTGTGCTTCCACAGATCGTCGTAGGCGGTGAGTTCGTATGACCCGTATTCACCGTCGATGACCTTCTTGGCCCATTCGGCAGCTTTCTTGTAGAGAGCCTGAGCGTCCATGTTTTCATAGCCTTCGACAGCTGTTTTCTTAAATGTTTCGGCAGTCGGCATGCGATAGTGCTTCTTGCCGTTCTCGGTGACATAAGGTGCGCCGGTGCGCACGGTCACCTCAGTGCCGGCGGGCATGGCGGCGGCGGCCATGGTAGCGTAGACCTTGGCGAGCAGTCCGGCAGCGGATCCGGCAGAGACGTGTCCGGCCTTGTAGTTACTGTTGTCGCGGGTGTACATCAGGGAAGAAGCCTTGGTGAGCAGGTCGATGATGTGGTCGTAGATTTCAGCCACGGGGCGGCGGCTGTGCATAAACTCTCCGCTTTTGCTCACGTCCTCAGCCATGTAGGGGATAGGTCCGTAGGCACGCACAAGGAGGAAGTAGGCAAAGGCCTCCTGGAAGTAGCACTCGCCGATGGCGTTGTTCTTGTAAGCCTCGTCGACGCCCTTCATCTGGCTGATGTAGCGCACGGCCATATTGGCGTCGTTGATGAGGTCGTAGGGACCTTTCCACATCTTGTCCAGTGCGCTCTCGCCCTGGAAGTTGCCGGCACCGAGTGAGCTGAACAGCCAGTCGGGACCGGAGATATAGTCAGCGTCGAGCTCCAATACACGGGGAAACTCGCTCCAGCGGAACATGTCGTCGAGCCAGTTGCTGTAAACACCGGTGACCCACATGTCGACGCCTTCCTTGGAGTCCTCGACCTGATCAGGCCCGATGAAGCTCTCGGATTTCTCTTTCAAATAGTCGTCGCAGGAGGTGGTCAGAGGCAGAGTGGTCACTGTCAACAGCAACGCAGCAGAGAACAGTTTATTGAATTTCATATTGCTTGTCGTTATATAATTAGAATGTCATGTTCACGCCGAAAGTAAACGTGCGTGAAGAAGGATAAGAGTAGATATCCACACCGCGACGACTGGAGTCGCTGCCGAAGGCGTTGACATCCGGGTCATACCAACTGTAGTTGGTGATGGTGAAGAGGTTGGTGGCGGCGAAAGTGAACTGGATCTTCTCCAGTCCCGTGCTCTTGAAGGGATGGTTCCAGTTGTAGGTCAGGCTGATGTTCTTCAGCTTGATATAGCTGCCGTCCTCGATATAGCGATTGCTGAGCAGAAATGTACGCTCATAGCCTGAGGAAGCCTTCGGCCACTCAGCCTGCTCGTAGTTGTCGGCTGTCCAGCGATGGTCATAGGCATCGCGTGTGATGTTACCGATGTTGCCGAGCTTGATGTCCATGAGATTACCGTTGAAGATGTCGTTGCCGTGAGAGCCTTGGAGCATAAAGCTCAAGGTTAGGTCACGCCAGGAGATGTTGTTGGTCAGACCCCATGTGTATTTCGGATTGGTGTCGCCGATGATGGTGCGGTCGGCATCAGTGATCTTTCCGTCGTGGTTAAGGTCGAGATATTTGATCTCACCGATCTTTGACTTCACGGTAGCGTCGGTGGAGTAGGTATACTGTGGGTCGGCTCTTACCTCAGCCTCGTTGTCGTAGAAGCCATCTTCCACATATCCGTAGATAGCACCGATAGGGCATCCGTTGCGCTGGATGAAGACGTTGTCGGCACCATACCACAGTGTGTTGGCAAACTGGTCGCCGTTGAGGCCACCGATCTTGTTCTTGTTGAAGGCAAGGTTGCCGTTGAGATCCCAATGCCAGTCCTTCGTGTCAACAGGAGTGGTGCCGAGGGTGAACTCCAAACCTTCGTTGGTGACATTGCCGGAGTTGGTAAGCTTGTTGGAGAAACCGTTAGAAGAAGGAATCTTCACCTCCTGCAACAGGTCGCGGGTTTTCTTGTGATAGTAGTCCACGGTAAGCGTCAGACGATTGTTGAACCATCCGAAGTCGATACCGGCATTATACTGTGCGGTGGTCTCCCACTTGATGTTCTTGTCGACGGGGCCACGCCAGTTGACCATGGCAACGCCGCTGTTGAGCGAACCCCCGAAGGGATAGTTGGCCACAGCGAGCTGAGGCAGTGTGCGGTAAGAGCCGATGCCTTGGTTACCGGTCTCACCATAGCTCAGACGGAACTTCAGGTTGGAGAAGATGCCGAGATCCTTGATAAACTTCTCCTCGCTGGCACGCCAGGCGACGGCACCGGAAAGGAAGGTAGCCCACTTGTTCTCGTCGGTGAACTTCGAGCTGCCGTCGGAACGGACGCTCGCGGTGAAAAGATATTTGTTCATCAGCGTGTAGTTCACACGTCCGAGGAAGGAGACAAGACGCTGTGTGCCCTTGTCACTGGAGAGCGTAGCACGGTCCTTGGCACGCCCCATGTCGTTGTCCTTGGTGAGGTCGTCGGGGAAGTTCTGTGCCACCTCACTGTTGTTGTTCCAAGAGTCACTCTCCACGGTGAAACCGGCGACGGCATTCAAGGCGTGGATGTTGTTGAAGGTATGGTCGAAGGTCAGGATGCTCTCAGCGGTGGTCGACGTCCAGATGTTGCTGGCCTTGCTGGCCTTGCCGTTGATTGGTGACTTGCCCTCCTGAGTGTGGCGGTCGTAGTACGAGCCACGGTGCGAGTCGTTGTAGCCCAGTCCGAGGTTCTGACGGAACTTCAGCCATTTCGGAACGATCTGAATCTCAAGATAAGAACTGCTGAAATAGTTGATGCCATTAAGCTCGTCCTTGGTGCTACGCACGTAGGCAGCCGGGTTGGCAGCGAGCCAGTTGAGGTTGTCGGCCTGCGTGGTATCCATGTTCGGGCCGTAGGTCGGTGGGAAGATCAGCGCCGAGCGCACCACGCCGGTGTTGTAGCTCAGCGTGTTGGCAAAGTTTGTCGTGCTGCGTGTGAAGCTCTGGTTGGTACCGATCTCCAACCAGCTGTAGACTTTGCGCGAGATGTTGGCACGGAGAGAGTAACGCTTGTAGCCTGAGTTCTTGATGATACCGTCCTGGTCGGCATAGTTGCCCGAGAAGGAGTAGTAACCCTTGTCGTCGCCACCACTCACGCCGATGTTGTAGTCCTGCTGGAAAGCGGTGTGGAAGATCTCGTCCTGCCAGTCAGCTACGCCGAGTTCAGTGGCGTTGCCGTACTCGTCGTAGTACCATCCCGGATGAGCGTAGTCTTCGGGCTTACCGGTGTATTTGCCTGTATTATAATTAATGTGTCCGTCGGAGTAGGCCTGGTAGCCCCATGTGCCGGGGTAGGGATAAGTAGTGGCCTGTGAGCCGAGGTAGTAGCGGTCGTTGTCGATCTGCTCGTTCATATAGCGGGCGTAAGTCACCGGGTCGAGCATGTCGATCTTCTTGCTGATGTGCGAGAAGCCCCAGTTGGCAGAGAAGTCCACCTTGGGTTTGCCGGCTTTACCTTTCTTCGTGGTGATGATGACCACACCGTTGGCACCGCGGCTACCGTAGATGGCGGTAGCGGAAGCATCCTTGAGGACTTCGATGTTCTCGATGTCGTGTGGGTTGATAAAACTCAGCGGGTTGGAGCTCTGTTGGTTGGTCGTAGCGCCGTTGCTTGGTGTGCTGCCTGTCTCAAAGGGCACGCCGTCGACAATATACAAAGGCTGGGAAGACGTGGAGAACGAGTTGGCACCACGGATGACGATACTCATGCCGCCGCCCGGAGCACCGTCGCTCTGGTTGACCTGCACACCGGCGATCTTACCTTGCATGCCGTGGGCGATATCCATGGCGCCGCCTTTCATCAGGTCTTTGCCAGCGAGCGAGCTCAACGAACCACTGAGGTCGCTCTTCTTCATGGTACCGTAGCCGACAACGACGACCTCGTCCATGACCTTAGAGTCTTCGACGAGCTTCACAGTGATGTCGCTCTTGCCGGCAACGTTGATGGTTTGTGATGTGTAGCCTACGCTGGAGACGACGACTTTGGTCTTGCCCTTTGGCAAGTCGATAGAAAAATGTCCGTCAAGGTCGGTCACGCCACCGGTGCCCGTTCCCTGGACAACAATACTTGCTCCAATCAGCGTCTCGCCGGTAGCACCGTCGACAACGGTACCCGTGAGCTTCGACTGGGCAAAGATTGGCAATGAGAGGATCGTCATTACCAGGATAAGAATTGCTCTGTTCATGTGATTGTGATATATAAGATATGTAGATTTGACTTATTTATGGTGCTATTGGTATAATCTGTGCGCAAAGTTACTGATAAATGCTTGCATAGAATATTTTTATTTTTGCAATATCAGATACTATGATGCAATAATAATGTCGGTGATGTGTATATAGCCATACTCTTTTAAATAAGATAGAAGCGTAATAAATACTTTTTTGACTATAGGCAGATGCGAGTAAAAAGAGAGGAGCGGTATTTCCCGCTCCTACTCTTTTCAGAGAGAGAACGAGACAATCAGACGATTGTGCTTTTATTATTTCTGAATATATTTCTTGCCATTGCGGATGACTATGCCACGGAAGGTCTTGCCCACACGCTGGCCAGCGAGGTTGAAGGTTGATCCTTCACGAATCTTCTTGTCTGCACTAATGCTGTTGATGTTAGTCGTTGTCGGGTTAGTGAATGTAACTTTAGTGAGGGTAGCGTTATAGCCTTGTAGAAGCATACCACCAGTTTTGATTGTAGCCAGGTCGTCGTCGCTGAGAACTGTAGAATAGCTGTTGCCACTCATATCAAGACTTACGCATTGATATTCATTCTGTCCTTTGGGACTTGCGAGAGCTTTCCAACTCGAGTTGCAGATCTTTATTTGTGCATAGCCTTCGCTGCCTACTGTGTATGTGAAGGTGAAGGTGGCACCACTTTGGGCAGTAGCGAACTTCGATGCGTCAATGGTCATATTTGTGCTCCATCCAGTACCGAAGTCATAGCTGCCTTCCCACGCGACTTGCTCACCTTTAGCCTTTTGGTCGATATAGTCTTGGTATTCGTCTTCTGTTACGAGATAGGCTTTGTCCACGGTGACAGATATGTTGGCGGCCGTGCTCTGTAACCAGATATTGACGACCTTGTCGCAGTAGTCTTGGTTGAGTTTAATAAATGCTACTTTATCACCACTTGCAATGCTGCCTTTGGTAGTCAGTGCATCTACTTTTGTGGAGTTGCCATTGTCGTCAACGGGCTTGCCATCATTATATTCTATAGCCACGTTGAAACTACCTGTGCAGTTGGAAACATCGAGCTCAAGGTAGTCGCCGTCAGACCAGTCAGCACATTCCGTACCGTTGGCCTGCCAGTTGCCGGCCCCAGCCCAAGCTGCGGACATGGTGAGTGTGTTGCCGTTTACGGTGGTGGTAGTGGCATCCTAAGGCGACCATGTACCCAGTGTGATTTCTGTTTTGGCACTCATGCTGGCAGCGGCGAGCAGGGCAACGAATAGAGTAGAGATTTTCTTCATAATACAAATCGATGTTAGTAATATTTGGTTGTTACTTGATGATGTCGGTTTTATATTGTCATGTTGCAAAGTTAAACATAATTTTTATATCTCTGTAATACTAAGTTTGCACAATGTAATACTATCTTCTATTTTTGAAATCAGCATTTCATGCTTGACTTATTATAGCAAGGTTCACGGCAATCAAGCCACACTTTTGTGCTTATTAGAACGTGCTATGTTAAAAAAACGTTTGCATACGAAAAAACGAACGTAAAAAAGAGTATACCTATTGATATTTTTCGTATCTTTGGCACTGCCAGGCAGATATGCCGACGATGTGAAACAATCTCTACAGTCCCTAGTGACTGTGCAACCTCTTTCGGAAGTCTGTACGTATAGCTTATCTGTACTATATATATAATAAGGTGTATAGACTTAATTAAGTGAATGTAACTACCTGTGTTTTATTATATAGGCACCACGGCACCCGACGGCACGCGTATCAGTCCCACGCGCATCGATTATCATTGGTAAGACCTATCATCTCGACATCTTTGTCGACAAGTGCAGCGTCGAGATCTTTGTTGACGGCGGTCGCATCGCCATGACCAATCTCGTCTTCCCCACGCAACCTTACAACAACATCAAACTCTATAGCAAAGGCGGTACCGCCAAAGTCATGAATCTCAAGGCCTATAAACTCGGAATGTAGTTCAATAGTATCTCACTGATAAACAACAAACCCTCCGCGCTGCATTTGTGGCGCGGAGGTTTTGTATAGCAGCAGAATTATTCGTATCTTTGCAGTACTGAAAGTGAAAACTATGAGAAAGATACAGATTATCAACGGACCCAACCTCAACCTGCTCGGTGTGCGCGAGCCGGGCATCTACGGCAAGAACTCGTTTGAGAGCTATCTGCCCACACTGAAAGCGCTGTTTCCTGACGTGCAGATCGACTATTTCCAAAGCAACATAGAAGGGGAGCTCATCGACAAGATGCAACAGGTAGGCTTCGACTACGACGGCATCGTACTCAACGCCGGTGCTTATACCCACACGAGTATCGCACTGCTCGACTGCATCCGTTCGCTGCGCTGTCCCACGGTGGAGGTGCATATCTCCAACGTGCACCAGCGTGAAGAGTACCGCCATCACTCGATGATCTCGGCAGGCTGTCTCGGCGTCATCTGTGGCTTTGGCCTGCAAGGCTATGAGCTGGCTATCCGTGGCATCCTCGCACACCAAAGCGACAAGGCATGACCGACACGCAACAGCTCGACGACTATATCGTCAACCACAGCGATCCGGAAGACGAATACCTTTATCGGCTCTACCGCGCTACGAACATACATACCATCCACGGGCGTATGCAAAGCGGACATCTGCAAGGGCGACTGCTGAAGATGCTCGTGCTGATGCAGCGGCCGAAGTATGTGCTTGAGGTCGGCACGTTCTCGGGCTACTCGGCGATCTGCATGGCTGAGGGACTGCGCGAGGCGGGCGTGGACGGCAGTAAGCTCTTCACCTTTGAGATCAACGACGAGATGGAGGACTTCACCCGCCCGTGGATTGAGGGCAGCGCAGTGTCGCCGTGGATAGACTTCCGCATTGGCGACGCCTGCGTGGAGGCATCTCGATTAGGAGTTACCTTTGACATGGCATTTGTCGACGGTGACAAGCGACGCTATGTAGAAACCTATGAGGCGATCCTGCCACTGATGAATCCCGGTGGTATCATCCTCGCCGACAACACGCTGTGGGACGGACATGTCATCGATCCGGCCTATGACCACGATCATCAGACGCTCGGCATACGGGCATTCAACGACCACGTGCGCGACGACAAAAGGGTGGGAAAGGTCATCGTGCCCGTACGCGATGGACTGACCATTATCAGAGTGTTGAATGATGAATGTTGAATGATGACTTGTTCAATGTTGAATGATGAATTATTCAGTGTTGAATGATGACCTGGTCAATGTTGAGTGATGAATGGTTAGGGAGAAACGAAAGTGGAATTAACAAAGCATTATCTACGTTATCTGAAGCTGGAGCGGGGCTATTCGCCCAATACCATTGAGGCCTATAAGCATGACCTTGACTGGCTGCTGGGCTATTTAGCGCAAGAAGGAGTTGACCCGCTGAGCGTCAAGCTCGAAGATCTGGAGCACTTCGCGGCGATGCTTTCCGATCATGGCATCAGCGCAAAGTCGCAGGCACGCATCCTCAGCGGTGTGCGCTCGTTCTATCGTTACCTTGTCTTGGACGGATATCTCGACGTTGACCCGACCGAACTGTTGGAGTCTCCCCATCTGCCACAGCATTTGCCGGAGTATCTGTCCACCGAGGAAGTGGATGCTTTGGAGAACAGTATCGACCTGACCAGCAATGAAGGGCACCGCAACCGCGCCATTATCGAGGTGTTCTTCTCCTGTGGCCTGCGTGTCTCGGAGCTCACCAACCTCAAGCTCAGCGACCTCTTCCTGCCACAAGGTTTCATCCGTGTCAACGGAAAAGGCGGAAAGCAACGGCTGGTGCCTATTTCGGAACGCGCTATCCATGAGTTGGAGTTGTGGTTTGACGACCGGCGACAGATGAAAATCAAACCCGGTGAGGAGGACTACGTCTTTCTCAACCGACGCGGACACCACCTCACGCGTACGATGATTCTGATCATGGTGAAACGACAGGCTGAGGCTGCGGGTATCAAAAAGACGATCTCGCCACACACGCTCCGCCACTCCTTCGCAACGGCACTGCTCAAGGGTGGGGCTGATCTGCGCATCATTCAGGAACTGCTCGGACATGCTGACCTCGGCACAACGGAGATCTACACCCACATGGACGACGAGTCGCTGCGGCAGGAAATCCTTTTGCATCATCCCAGAAACATCAAGCGAGAGACAGACAACGGCTGAAAACTTTCACTTTCAGACGGAATACGCCGGTGCGTTTCAATATTATTTCTTAACTTTGCAGCCAAAAGCAAAACGACAAAAACATGAAGATCAATCAACCTTCTTTCGAGATATGGGAGCAGCAACCCGGCACGGACGGTGTCTACCGTCAGGTGGAGCGCTGCGGCAGAGTGTGCTACAAGAGTGAGAATCACCAGACTGCCGACTCGGCGCGGCCGTTTGTGGAGCGCATGATCGCCAGCAAGCATACGGCAATGCTGGAGCATGCCACTATCTATCTGACGCTCGACGAGCACGACGACCGTACTGACTTCTATCGCCATAACCGGTTCACACATGTCAACATGGTGGACGGAAAGGCTTACGTCTCCACCAACCTGCGCGTACTGGTGGAGAACGGACGTATGGACGACCTCAACGAACTCTGTGAGCCAACGGTTCTCCATGAGCGTCGCGTCACGGTGCATTTCACCACTCAGGTAGCGATCACACGCGAGTTCAACCGTCATCGCGTCAACTCCATGGCAGAGCAGAGTACACGCTACTGCAATTATTCAAAGGAGAAATTCGGGGCAGAGATCACCATCAACCTGCCGCAATGGGTGAAAGAACTGCCCGACGGTGCGTGGACATCGACGGTCATGCAGGGTACGGTGAGTCTCGATGATGACGCTTTCCTGGCTTTGACCAAGAAAGTTGTCGCTGGTGAGGCCGACGCTGCCGACAACTGGCTTTTTGCCAACTTAGCTGCTGAGCGTGCTTACCTCAATCTGACAGCTTTGGGGCGTAAGCCTCAGGAAGCCCGCGTGGTGTTGCCGCTGGACACCAACACGGAGTTGGTGCATACAGCTTTCCTTTCAGACTGGAAACATTTCTTCGATTTGCGTGCCTTAGGCACTACGGGTGCTCCTCATCCCGACGCCAAGGCAGTGGCCCTGCCGCTTTACGCAGAGATGAAGAAACGTTTTTCGCTCTGATTTGCTTCCTGCAGCGTCTTCTCGCTTGACATCTTACTCGCTTAACCGACAAGCCGGCCTTATGGGTCGGCTCAGTTTTTTCTCATTCGTTTCTCCCGTTTTCGACATTACATTTCCGAAACTATGATATTCCATCCGCTCGATACAACTATGCAGCCGCCGGTCAGGTTGAACAATCCGTTCTACTACGAGCCGGATGCGCTTTGCCGTTTGGCGATTGCGCAACTGGCGGCATATCTGCGTGGCGACAAAGAGCAGACCTTTGCAAAGGACGCGGTGGACGCTAACTTTCAGGCCGAGATAGCCCAGGGCAAGATGTTTGGTGTGGTGATCGTGCGGAAAGATGGCAAGCTGGGCTACATAGCCGGTTACAGCGGACAGATTGCCGGACGTAGCGACTGGCCCGATTTCGTGCCTGCAGTCTATGACTATCTCCAGCCCAACGGCTATTTCAAGACGCATGAGGCTGAGATCACGAACATCAACAACCGCATCCGCGACATGGAGCAGGGGCAGGATCTGCGTGATGCCCATCGGCAGTTGGAAGCCGTGAAGGCCCGGCAGGAGCAGGCCGTCCAAGACTTTAAGGCCAATCATCCCAGCGGGGCGAGGGTAGGGGAGAGCCAGGAAGCATATATCCGGCGGCGGCAATTCGAGAATGCGGAGCTCCATCGCCTGCGGAAAGATTACCGCGCTCAGGTGGAGCAAGCATTGAGCACGGTCGACGAGTTGGAAGATACGCTCCGTCGTCTTCGTCAGCAACGTCGACAAAAGAGCGACAACTTGCAGTCGTGGCTCTTCCGTCAGTTCCGCCTGCGCAACGCCCGCGGAGAGGTGAAGGACATCGAGGAGATCTTTCGTGATTACGGTCAACGGCAAGGGCGAAAGATGGTGGCTCCGGCAGGCAGTGGTGAATGCTGCGAACCGAAGTTGCTGCAATATGCCTTTGAACAGGGGATGCAGCCGCTGAGCATGGCGATGTTTTGGTGGGGCGAAAGTCCGAAGGAAGAGGTAAGGCACCATCTTCAGTGCTATCCGGCTTGCAACGGCAAGTGCAAACCGCTGCTGTGGTGGATGTTGCAGGGTATGGATGTGGCACCGAATCCTCTTGACGATGAGCGTCACCAAGAGTTGCCCGTCATCTATGAGGATGCCGATATCTGTGTGGTGTGTAAGCCCGCGGGTATGCTCTCCGTGCCGGGGAAGAGCGCGCGGGAGAGTGTTTATAGTCTGATGAAGGCCCACTGCCCGGAAGCCGAGGGACCGCTGATCGTCCACCGGCTCGACATGGCGACGAGTGGACTGATGGTGATTGCAAAGACATGGGAGGCTTATCACGATCTGCAAGACCAGTTCTTGCGTCACGAGGTGAAGAAGCGCTATGTGGCTCGGCTGAGCCATGAGATGGAGACAGAAGACGGTGTTTTGTCGCTGCCACTCCGTCCGGACCTTGACGATCGTCCGCGACAAATGGTTGATAAGCTCCATGGCAAGGCAGCGATAACCTATTTTCAGAAGATCGACGACCGGCATGTGGCACTCTATCCTCAGACGGGTCGTACCCATCAGTTGCGGGTGCATTGTGCGCATCCCGATGGTTTGAACAATCCGATTGTGGGAGATGAACTTTACGGGCAACGTGGCCGCCGGTTGTGTCTGCACGCCGAGCAGCTCACCTTCCGCCATCCCCGTAGTGGCAAAAACGTTACCTTTGAGTGGAAAATAGACTTCGACGAGGAATAAGGACAAGCAGTTTTATCAACAAACTATGCGGATGAAAGGAAGAAAACGTTGCCGTCTCATGGGGTCAGAAAGCGACGTTCTTGGGGGGAATACGGCGGACAGATGAGGTCATCATGGCGTTTTCAATGTTGTAATCCTATAGAAAAAGATTGTTCACTGCGTAGCAAATGATCTTAGGCTACGCAGCAAATGACTTTCCTCAACCAAGGAAAATCAAGAGCGAAATATTTGTTTATGTTTTGTCAGTTCCGCTTCAATCTTTAGCGGAACCAATCCGTAGATCGACTCGCCGGCAGCGAGACGGCGCCGGATCTCCGTGCTGTTTTCCGGAAAGAGCACGGTTGAGTAGACATGTACGTTGGTTGGTAGGGAAGTGGTGTCGATGGGATAGCCGGGACGCGGATAGACAGCGAGTTCGTAGTGGCTGAGAATCTCCTCGTGGTGCGCCCATCGGTTAAAGGCCAGCCAGTTGTCGGCACCGATGATCAGCACAAGTTCGTCGGCGGGGCGCGACAGACTCAGATGCTCAAGCGTCCGCCACATATAAGAGGGCTTGGGCAGATGGAACTCCACGTCGCAGGCTCTCATCTTCGGCTCTTCCTGCAATGCCATTTCCACGAGGGCCAGACGATAGTCGTCAGCCATGAGATCGGTGGCCTGCTTCTTGAAGGGATTTAGTGGAGAGACAACAAAGAGGATCTCATCAAGACGTGCCAAGCGGAGGAGCTGACGCGACAGGGCGATGTGTCCCACGTGGATAGGATTGAAGCTGCCGCCGAAGATGCCGATACGAGCCATAGCGTAGTGAGCTTATTTCTCAAGGAATTCCTTGACGAGACGATAGGTTTCCTCTTCGGCCTTCTTCAGGTCGTCGTTGACAACCACATGGTCGAACTGAGGAGCAAAGGTCAGCTCGTAGGAGGCTTTGGCCAGTCGCTGCTCGATGACTTCCGGCGCGTCGGTGGCACGGTGTACGAGCCGGTTGCGCAGCTCGTCGATCGATGGCGGCTGGACGAACAGGCTCAGTGCGCGGTCGCCGTACTGTCGTTTGATGTTGCAGCCGCCTTTCACGTCGACGTCAAAGACGACGTTTTCGCCTCTTGCCGTCTGCGTTTCTACCTGCGATTTCAGCGTGCCATAGAAACGGTCCTTGTAGACCTCTTCGTACTCCAGAAACTCGCCGGCCTGTATCTTCTGCTTGAATTCGTCGGCGGTAAGGAAGAAATATTCCACACCGTTGCGCTCGGTGCCACGCGGCGCACGGCTCGTGCAACTGATGGAGAAAGCCAGCTTCAGTTCGGGATGTTCTTTCATCAGCCAGCTCACGATGGTGCTTTTGCCACTGCCTGATGGTGCGGAGAATATGATGAGTTTACCCATTGTACAATGATGAATGTTGAAGGATGAAAGATGAGTTGATGCAATGATGAATGGAGGACAAGCCAGGAGGACGCTGCTGAGCAGCGTCATACAGAACCAAAGATAAACAGCAGAACTAAACGATAAACGGCAGAACCAAGCGGAAACCGGCAGAACCGGGCGGAAACCGGCAGAACCGGGCGGGAGCCAGCTGTTTTGCGAACCAGTAGCCTTGCTTCACTACGACTCTTGGAGCATATCACTCCCCTCCCTCTTGGGGAGGGGGCTGGGGGGAGGCTTGAGGGAGCCGGGGGTGAGGCCGTTTTTTACAGTGCGTTGAGCACTTGTTCCTTGATCTGCTCGAGCTCGTCTTTCATCTTCACGACGATGTTCTGCATCTCAGCCTGGTTGCTCTTGGAGCCCGTAGTGTTGATTTCGCGTCCCATCTCTTGGGCGATGAAGCCGAGCTTCTTGCCGTTGGGAGTGTCCTCGGCGAGCGTCTCGCGGAAGTATTTCAGGTGATTGGTCAGTCGCTGCTTCTCTTCACTGATGTCCAGCTTCTCGATATAGTAGATGAGCTCCTGCTCCAACCGGTTCTTGTCGTAGTCGACCTCAGGGATCTGTTCCAACCCTTTGACGATTGCCTCTTTGATCTTTGGTACACGGCTCTTCTCGTAAGGCTCGATAGACTTCAGCAGTGCCTCGATGTTGTCGATCTTCTCGTGGAACTTCTTCTCCAGCGCGGCACCTTCCTGACGGCGGAAAGCCTGCAGGTCAGCAAGGGCAGCCTCAATGCCAGTGCGGACGGCAGTCCACTCCTCTTCGCTGAGTTCCTCTTCTTCCGGCTTGCCGAGCGTGTCGGGCAGGCGCAGCAACACGTCGTACCAGTTTTGCGGCTCCGGAATGCCGGTCTTGGCTGACACTGCTTTGATCTGCTTATAATACGACTCCACGATCGCGGCATTGATGGGCATACAGGCCTGTGTGTCGTCTTTCTCAATCCAAACAGAGAAGTCTACCTTGCCACGGACGAGTGCCTTGGCAATCATCTGTCTGATCTCCATCTCCTTTTCGCGGTAGACGGGAGCAATGCGTGTGGAAAGGTCGAGGGCCTTGCTGTTGAGCGACTTCACCTCAATGTGTATCTTCTTGGCTTGAAAGGTCACTGTAGCGCGGCCATAGCCTGTCATTGACTGTATCATAACGACTTGAAATAATTTAGTTCGTGCAAATATACAAAAAATCGGGGATATAAGTGCTTGCAAACCGACTATTTCCTTTATTTTCTTAAAAAAGCGGGTTGAATACTCGCTAAGTGCTACAAATTAGCTATCTTTGCACAGAATAGACATACTTGATAATAAGCAAGTGAGAATATACTAAGAGTTTTAGATTATGTCTTGCATATTGAATATAGAAACGAGCACGAATGTGTGCTCCGTAGCCGTCACGCAAGACGGAAGCTGTTTTTTTGAGAAAGAAGACCATAGCGGTCCCAATCACGCTGAGCGCTTAGGATCGTTTGTCGACGAGGCTCTTTCTTTCACCGATAATCATGCCATCCCCTTGGATGCCGTTGCCGTGAGTTGCGGTCCCGGCTCATACACGGGTTTGCGCATTGGCGTTTCGATGGCTAAGGGTATCTGCTATGGACGTGGGCTGAAGCTCATCGGCGTGCCCACATTGGAGTTGCTCTGCGTGCCGGTATTGCTCCATGAGATAGTAGAGGAAGAGGACGCACTGCTGTGCCCGATGCTCGATGCCCGTCGCATGGAAGTCTATGCCCAGCTCTTCGACCGCGCGCTTCATGAGGTACGGCCGATCCATGCCGATGTGGTGGACGGCGAGACCTACAAAGAGTATCTCGATGAGCATCCCGTCTACTTCTTCGGCAACGGTGCGCTGAAATGCAAGGATGCCATCAATCATCCCAACGCACACTTCATCGAAGGCATTGAGCCGATCGCCAAGAACATGCTGCCACTGGCAGAAAAGCGCATGGCTCAGGAGCAGTTTGAGGATGTTGCCTATTTCGTGCCGTTCTATCTCAAGAACTTTGTGGCTAAGTTGCCACGTAAACTCCTGTAAGCAGATCTCTTACTACTCCACACAAATAAATGGCGAAAGCCACACGTTACCACACATGAATATTAAAGGATTAGATTATAACACTCAGCGCGAGAAACTCGTCCTGCCGGAATATGGCCGTGAAGTGCAGAATATGGCAGACTACGCCGTAGGACTGAAGAGTAAGGCCGAGCGCTTGCGCTGTGCATATACAATCGTCGCAACGATGGAGCGGATGTTCCCGCAGGTGCGCGAGAGCGCTGACTATAAGCAGAAACTGTGGGACCATCTGGCACTGATGACCGATTTCAAGCTGGATATCGACTGGCCATACGATGTCAGTGAGGCCAACGTGATCCTTGACAAGCCCAAGCCGGTACCTTATCCGATGTCGCGTATTCCCGTGCGTCACTATGGCTCGATGGTCTTCGAACTCTTTGATCAGCTGAAGACGATGGAGCCCGGACCCGAACGCGACCATCTCGTGGCACTGACAGCCAACCAGATGAAGCGCGACCTCGTGCAGTGGAGCCACGGCTACAGCGACAATGAGAAAGTCGCCGACGACCTGGCGCGCTATACCGACGGTAAGATTCAGCTCGACTTGGATACGTTTAAGTTTGAGAAGGTCAGTACGCGCGAGCGCCAGCAGCCCGCTCCTTCCAAAAAACGCAAAAGAAAGTAATAACGACAGCTTATGGCATCATTCATTATCGAAGGCGGCCATGCCCTGAGTGGAACCATCACACCGCAGGGTGCCAAGAACGAGGCTTTGGAGGTGATCTGCGCCACGTTGCTCACAAGCGACGCGGTGAGGATCAGTAATGTGCCCAATATTCTCGATGTCAACAATCTGATCAGACTGCTCAAGGACATCGGGGTGAAGGTGACAGCCAATGCACCGGGCGACTATACGTTTCAGGCCGATGATCTCAATCTCGACTATCTCGACAGTCTGGAGTTTGTGAAGAAGTGCTCGGCCCTGCGCGGCTCTGTGCTGATGTTCGGTCCTTTGCTCGGTCGCTTTGGTAAGGCTACTGTGGCCAAGCCCGGTGGAGACAAGATCGGCCGGCGCCGTCTTGACACTCACTTCCTTGGTTTCAAGAAGCTCGGCGCCAAGCTTGAGCACAGTGAGGATTGCAGCGTCTTTCAGATACGTGCCCAGCATCTCAAGGGCACCTACATGCTTCTCGACGAGGCCAGCGTGACCGGTACGGCCAACATCATCATGGCTGCCGTGCTGGCCAAAGGCACGACGACGATCTACAACGCTGCCTGTGAGCCTTATATCCAGCAACTCTGTCATCTGCTCAACGCCATGGGCGCAAACATCAGTGGCATCGGCAGCAATCTGATCACGATAGTCGGAGTAACAAGTCTGCATGGCGCTGAGCATCGTGTGTTGCCCGATATGATCGAGGTAGGCTCGTTTATCGGCATGGCAGCAATGGTTGGCAATGGCATCCGCATCAAGGATGTGTCGTTGCGCAACCTCGGCATCATCCCCGATGCCTTCCGTCGGCTGGGCGTGAAGGTGAAAGAAGAGGGCGATGATCTCGTCATTCTACACCACAGCCACTACGAGGTGCAGTCGTTTATCGACGGTACGATCATGACTTTGGCAGACGCTCCATGGCCTGGCCTCACGCCCGACTTGCTGTCTGTGCTTCTCGTTGTTGCTACACAGGCGCGCGGCTCTGTGCTCATCCATCAGAAGATGTTCGAGAGCCGTCTGTTCTTTGTGGATAAGCTCATCGACATGGGCGCACAGATCATTCTCTGTGATCCCCATCGGGCCGTGGTCATCGGTCAGGACCATCGCATCCGTTTGCGTGCCGGCCGCATGACGAGTCCGGATATCCGTGCGGGTATTGCTTTGCTCATTGCAGCGATGAGTGCCAATGGTACCAGCCGCATCGACAACATCCAGCAGATCGATCGAGGTTACGAGAATATCGACATGCGACTCAATGAGTTGGGTGCGCATATCGAGCGAGTGGACGATTAACACAATGACAGCAAGACCATGATACGACGCGAGGATGTTTTCAAGATTGGACGCATGGGCAAACCCCATGGCGTGAAAGGCGAGGTGAGCATGCAGTGCGACGACGATGTCTTTGACCGTGTCGACGCTGATTATCTTGTGCTCGACGTCGACGGCATCCTTGTGCCGTTCTTTATAGAGGAATATCGCTTCCGGTTTGACGACGTGGTACTGATGAAACTGGAAGACATCGACAGTGAGCAACAGGCACGTGAACTGACGGGCTGCGATGTGTACTTTCCTCATAGTCTTGCCGACAATGGCGAGTCGACGGAAGTGTCGTGGCAACAGCTACAGGGCTTTGAGGTTCTTGACCATCAGCACGACGATCGTGTAGTAGGCCGCGTGGCAGGCGTCGATGTCTCTACGGTCAACACGCTGTTGGAAGTGGAACGGGAAGATGGCAGCGAGGTGCTCATTCCTGCTTCGGAAGAACTGGTCGTCGACGTAGATATTTCAGGCCGTCAGATCGTCTTGGACATTCCCGACGGACTGCTCGATTTGTAGTTGTTGTCGCTAACGCTGCAATGGCTACACCTTATTATATATATAGCATTTAAAGATAGAAATGACAAAATACGTAACTCTTCACGATGATCAGCAGCCGCGCAAGCAGTCGATTTGCATACTCGGTTCTACGGGCAGCATCGGCACACAGGCTCTTGACGTCATCGCCCAGCACCCCGACCGCTATGAGGTCTATTGCCTCACGGCGAACAACAGTGTGGAGAAGCTGGCCGCACAAGCCCGGCAGTTTAATCCTGCCGCTGTGGTCATCGCCAATGAGAATCGCTACGAGGAATTGCAGGCCGCGCTTTCCGATCGTCCCAACATCAAAGTCTATGCGGGAAAGAAGGCCTTGGAGGAAATCGTTACGGCCGGACCGATCGATACTGTGTTGGCTTCCATGGTGGGCTTTGCGGGACTGGTACCCACGATCAATGCCATCAAAGCCGGAAAGAAGATATGTCTGGCCAACAAAGAGACGCTTGTCGTCGCCGGTGAGCTTATCCTTAGCTTAGTGGCCAAATACCATGTCAGCCTCTTGCCGGTCGACTCTGAGCATAGTGCCATCTTCCAGTGCCTGGTAGGAGAGGACAGAAACGAGGTGGACAAGATCTTGCTCACTTGCAGCGGTGGCCCTTTCCGTCTTTACACGCATGAGCAGTTGGAGCATGTCACCGCAGCCGATGCTCTCAAGCATCCCACGTGGGACATGGGCGCAAAGATCACCATCGACTCAGCGTCACTGATGAACAAGGGCTTTGAGGTGATGGAGGCAAAGTGGCTCTTCGGCGTGCCTGCCGACAAGATACAAGTGCTGATCCATCCACAGAGCATCGTGCACAGTGGTGTGCAGTTCATGGATGGTGCCGTGAAGGCTCAGCTTGGCGTTCCCGACATGCGTCTGCCCATCCAGTATGCATTCTCTTTCCCCGAGCGTCTGCCTCTCAATGGTGATCGTCTCGATCTGTTCAAGGCACAGAAGCTGGAGTTCTTTGAGCCCGATACAAAGAAGTTTGAGTGTTTGGCGCTTGCGTATGAGGCAATCCGCCAGGGCGGCAATATGCCGTGCATCCTCAACGCTGCCAATGAGGTGGCTAACGCTGCGTTCCGACAAGGTCGCTGCTCGTTCCTCGGTATGGCAGAGGTTATCCGCAAGACCATGGAGCAGGCTACCTTTGACAAAAACCCCGACCTCGACACTTACCTGCAAACAGATAAGGAGGCGAGAGAGATTGCAAGACAATTTTTGGAGGGCGCTCTGTAGAATAGAATGGACCGCTGCACAAGGGCGGCAAACCGAACGAGCGGGCCGCGCAAGAGGCTGGGCCGCTGCATAACAGCGGCAAACCGAACGGATAACTCGGTGCTGACAAGCAGAGGCAAGCATGGAAACAGACCGAGACGCGGCAGGCTATTTGCGGGCGCAAAGCCGCGGCAAGTAATTCGCAATTAGTAATTTATTAGATATAAATGGAAATCTTTCTGATTAAGCTTCTCCAGTTCATTCTGTCCATCTCGTTGCTGGTATTGCTTCACGAGGGCGGACATGCACTGGCATCCAAGCTCTTTGGAGTCAGAGTGGAGAAGTTCTTTATTTTCTTCGACGTCTCCATTGGCAAGTGGAGCGGCAAGCTCTTTAGTTTCAAACCCAAGAACAGCGAGACGGAGTACGGCATGGGTTGGTTGCCGCTCGGCGGCTATTGCAAGATCGCAGGCATGATCGACGAGAGCATGGACACCGAACAGATGAAGCGTGACCCGCAGTCGTGGGAGTTCCGCACCAAACCGGCATGGCAAAGACTCATCATCATGGTGGCTGGTGTGACCGTCAACTTTGTGTTGGCATTGTTCATCTATTCCATGATCATGTTCCACTGGGGCGAAAGCTACGTGCGTGTGGCAGACATGAGTCAGGGCATGAAATTCAACACAGAGGCCAAACAGCTGGGCTTCCGCGACCACGACATCCTGGTGGGTACCGACAAGCGTCCGTTCAAAGACTTCAATGTTGATGTCTATCGCGACCTTTCCGAAGCTCACTATGCCGACATCATTCGTGGCGGCAAGAAGATGCGCATCTCTCTGCCCGGACATATCAATCTGTTGGGCATGCTGAAGTCTACGCCTCGTTTCGTGACTCCGTTCACTCCAGCTGTCGTTGATACTGTGCTGCAACGTCTGCCGGTAGCTGAGGGCAGCAAAGACTCTATAGAGACACCGGCTTGGAAGATAGGTCTGAAGAAGGGCGACAAGATATTGGCGTTGAATGGTAAGGCTGTTGACTCCTACAATGAGTTTACCGATGAGATCAGCCGCATCAACGATCAGCTCGCTGCTGCAAAGAGCACTGCCGACAGCCTGCGCCTTCGCAAGGTGACGCTTGTGGTGAGCCGCGCCGCAAATGGTAAGCAGGACACGCTCGCCACGACACTCACTGCTGACTTGAAGGTTGGCTTTGCCGTGGCAAGCATTTATCAGCTCTACGAAAAGGAGATGACGCATAAGAGCTACAGTTTCCTGGAGAGCTTCCCCGCCGGATGCAAGTATGGCTGGGATGTGTTGGCCGGTTATGTCAGCGACATGCAGTATGTCTTCACGGCTGACGGCGCGAAGAGCTTAGGTGGTTTTGGCTCCATCGGCAGCCTCTTCCCCAGTCAGTGGGACTGGTTCATGTTCTGGAAGATGACCGCTTTCCTGAGCATCATCCTTGCTTTTATGAACATTCTGCCTATCCCTGCCCTCGACGGCGGACACGTACTCTTCCTGCTCTACGAGATCATTGCACGTCGCAAGCCTTCGGATAAGTTCATGATCTACGCCGAGTACACCGGCATCACCATTCTGGTCATCCTCATGGTGGTGGCCAATCTCAACGACATCCTGCGCTGGATAGGCGTCATGCAATAAGACGTTTATTCATCATATACCATAAAGGGGCGGCTCCATCACGGAGCCGCCCCTTTTACATAACATTATCGTATTCTTAATTAAAGAGAGAGATTCTTCTGTTATTAATTAATGGGAGTTTTATCTAATGAGAGCCAAACTCATAAGGCGAGGTTCAGTCGTTACTTATGACGACGGTCTTTCCTGAATAGTTTGTCGCGACAATGTTTCCCGCAGCGTCCATGACGAGTTTGCCTTTCAGACCAGTGAAGACGATGTTTCCCGCTCCGTCAATGATGAGTACTTGACCGTTACGATATCTTTTCATGAAGTTTTTCTCTTTGTCATAGACAATCGTCCGAACGGCGCTTGCATCGTTCTTTTCGGATTGTTCAGCAGTCTGCCACTCCTGTTGAAGCATGGATGCGATATCTTTGTAGCCTTTTTTGTTGAGTCGTCGTATCACCGAGTTGATGATACTGTCCATCTGCTCGTTGGAGAATGTGCCGTCTGTTACTATGTGCAGCCTCTTTGTCGCCTTAGCGACAGACTGATAATCTGACATTGATGGCAAGGAAGTAGTGACGTTGGTTACAGTCACGCTGCCGGGTCTTTGTCCGTACACCTTTGTCAGCTTTCCGGTTATCTTGCCTCTCTTAGCCTCGTTCCATTCCAATGCATAGGCGTAGCGTCGGTTGGAATTGTTCTTATCGGCAAAGCATTCCAGCACAAAGTGGTCATAGCCTTTCCCTATGTTTATGCCGCCCACATCGTATGTAGTGGCCAATGATTCTCCATCGCCTTTGAACACGCTGTAGGCTTTGGCAGCATCTTGGTCGAAGGCTTTGATGGCATTCTGCACGATGAGAGAGTTTCTTTTCACAGTAAACCCATAGGTCTCCCGCGACGATCGCAGGTCCAGAGTCTTAGGATCTTTCTCGGTCTCATTGGTTGTCGCTACTCCGTCTTGGCGCATAATGACATCCTTCATCTTTTCTATTCTTTCCTGAGCCTGCCCAAAGAGAGGTGTCATAGCTAACAGACAGGCTGCGATGCAATGAATTGTTCTCATAGTTCTATGATGTTATAGGGTGAATAATGTTGCTGTTTATCTTTATTGTCGATCAGTCGTTTGGCTTGTGCGATTTCCTCGTGAGCTTGTGCGATCATCGCCTTAGTCTCGAGCAAATTGGCCATCAGCAGCGAATGATCAGCCTTGGCGCTGTCATTTATTATTTGCCACTGGTCGACGTCGTGTTGTGCTTGAGCGAGTAGAAGACTGTCTTGATGACCAATCGATATTTCTTTTTCAGAAATGGTGGTCATCTTTGTCGAACTATGTGTAGCTGCAAGCACATGGGGGGTAGACTTCTGATCAGAAGTAACCGGTGTGACGGTAGGTCGCTCATTTTCCTTAGATTCAGTCCTTAGGGCAGCATGTTCCTTCAGAGAAGAACGTATTAGTTGCCCGCTGGCATTGTCTGTCGTAATCGTGAGGCTTTGGCTACTGTGTTGCTTCGGCCATATTCCCCATATCAGTCCTCCTGCCAAACAGGCAGCAGCGAGCCAAGGTAGGGTCAGACGTATCATTTTGGAACGCTTGGGTGGTATTGAGGTAGAAGCTGTTTCTGTAATGTTGATACCATTGTCGTCTTGCAGGTACTCCCCCTTCATGCCATCGTCAAACCAGGCAAACATCTCACGATAGTCCTCCCACTCCGGTGGAACGGATTGTGTGCGGAAATATTCGCCGAGCTGACGCTCTTCTTCCAGCGATGTCTGCCCGTCGAGATATTTGTCGAGCAACGACTGTATGTATGCTTTTGTATATGTCTTCATGATTGTTTCCTCCTTTTTCTTATCTCCTCCAACAAGCGTCGGCGCGCTCTGGAAAGTAGTGTGGCCACTGACCGCTCTTCTATACCCAGACGTTGGGCGATGGCTTGGTTGTCGAGTCCCTCCACCTGCCGTAAGTGCAGTACCGTGTACTCTGTACTTGGCAAATCTGCCAGCTGCTTCCGCAACCATTCGTCTGTCTCTTGCTCTTCTAAATGTGTGTCGGCTTGACAGTGGCTGTCTGATGACTCTGTCGGAATCTCATCTTGGGGAGCTCGTCGCTTTTCGCGTCGTAGCCAGTCGATGGTTAAGTTGTGGGCGATGCAGACCGCCAAGGCTTCAGCTTTTTGTCTTGTGTCGATCTTGGGGCAGACTTGCCAAAGTCGGATCATCGTCTCTTGCGCGATATCCTCTGCCTCCTCCGCTGGAGCCCCATAGCGGCGGCTACTCTCTACGGCTTTTTGTCGTAGCGTAGTGGCTTGGGATATGTATGCTTGGCTGTCCATCTCTTTGTTGCTTTACGTTTCTATAACGCTTCTATCCCTCTGTTATCAACAAAGGCGTTGCTGTTTTTAACAATATTTTATATACAGTCGGCAAGCGTAGATCTCTCCTTGATATAAAAAAGAATCCGTACATACCGATTAAAAGTATGCACGGATTCTTTAGAAGATTGTTATTGCTTATTGGTTTTACATCACCACTTCCACCTGGTGCTCACCCTCAGACCATGGGACGAGGTTGCCGCTGACAGCCTTGCCGTCGAGTGAAATACGCTTCACGCCCTTCTGATGTCCATTGGGGTTGACCACGTGAATATGGTAGAGAGCACCACGGAAACGGCGTTTCACCGTGTATTCCTTTGCCGTCGAAGGCAAGCAGGGATCGATGCGCAGACCCTCATAATCGGGTTGGATGCCGAGGATGAACTCACTCACGGTATACCACATCCATGCTGCGGTACCCGTGAGCCAGCTGTTCTTACCCTCACCGGGACGTGCGGCATCCTTTCCGGCTACCATCTGACAGTTGACATACGGCTCCACCTTGTGCAAGGTCTGGTATTCCTCTTCCACATACGAAGGCAGAATCTTGGTATAGTGACGCCAAGCGTCGTCGCCGCGTCCGGATACAGTCTCACCGATAATCACCCACGGATTGTTGTGGCAGAAGATCCCGGCGTTTTCCTTATAGCCTTCGGGATAGGACGAAATCTCGCCCATCTCCACGTGATAAGTGGTGAAGGCAGGGTTGTTGAGCACGATGCCATGCTCACACTCCATGCGTTCCTTCACTGAGTCAAGGGCCATCTCGGGATAACCTTTCTCCTTGCCGATAGCGGCCATGGTGCACCATCCCTGGCTCTCAATGAAGATTTTACCCTCTTCGTTTTCGTCGGAGCCAATCTTATGACCGAAGTAGTCGTAGGCGCGCAGATACCACTTGCCGTCCCATCCTTGTTGCTCCACAGCTTCTACCATGTCATCCACAGCTTTCTGTGCACGATCGGCCTCGTCGTTGTGACCGAGATGACGGCAGAGAGAGACGTAGTCTCGACCCGTGACAACGAAGAGTCCGGCGATCATCAGACTCTCAGCCTTGGATCCTTCGCTCTTGTTCTCCGTCGTCTGGAAGCTCTCGTCGGGGTTCCATGAGAAGCAGTTGAGGTTGAGACAGTCGTTCCAGTCGGCGCGTCCGATGAGTGGCAGACGGTGAGGACCGAGGTTATTGATGACATGATTGAATGAAACCTTAAGATGCTCCAAGAGCGAGACCTCAGAGCCCGGCACGTTGTCGAAGGGCACAGGCTCGTCGAGAATCGAGAAGTCTCCCGTTTCTTTGATGTAAGCCACAGTACCGAAGATGAGCCAGCAAGGGTCATCATTGAATCCGCCACCGATGTCGTTGTTGCCACGTTTGGTGAGCGGCTGGTATTGGTGATAGCATCCGCCGTCGGGGAACTGCGTTGAGGCAATGTCGATAATGCGTTGACGGGCACGCTCTGGAATCTGATGTACGAAGCCCACGAGGTCCTGGTTGGAGTCTCGGAAGCCCATGCCACGGCCGATACCACTCTCGAAGAACGATGCAGAACGACTCATGCAGAACGTGACCATGCACTGATACTGGTTCCAGATGTTGACCATCCGGTCGAGCTTGTCGTTGCCGCTGTCCACCACAAAGATGTCGAGCAACTGATCCCAATAGGCTTTCAGCTCAGCAAACGCCTTGTCGACCTGCTCGCGTGTGGCGAAACGGTCCATGAGCGCATGGGCTTTCTCCTTGTTGATGACCTTTTTGCTTTCCCATTTCTTGTCTTGCTCGTTCTCAACATAACCCAGCAGGAAGATGAGGTCACGCTTCTCGCCCGGCTTCAACTCTACCTCGATATAATGGCTGGCAACGGGACTCCATCCGTGTGCGACGCTGTTGCGCGGCTTTCCCTCAACGACCACCTGCGGTGCCGAGTATTCGTTGTAGAGTCCCACGAAGCTCTCGCGGTCGGTGTCAAAGCCTTGGATGGGCGTGTTGACGTGGTAGAATGCATAGTGGTTGCGGCGCTCGCGGTATTCCGTCTTATGGTAGATCGTCGAAGTCTGCTGCTCTATCTCTACCTCGCCAGTAGAGAAGTTGCGCTGGAAATTCTCCATGTCAGTGGCCGCGTTCCACAGGCACCATTCCTCAAAAGAGAAGATCTTGAGATGCTTCACCTCGTTGCTGTTGTTCTCCAGCGAGAGCATTTGCACTTCTGCGGCGGTGTGAAGCGGCACAAAGAAAAGCACATTGGCCACTACTCCGAGCTTGCTGCCCGTGATGCGTGTGTAGTTCATGCCGTGGCGGCATTCATAGCTGTCGAGTGGTGTGCGGCAAGGTTTCCATCCCGGATTCCACACTGTGTCACCGTCCTTGATGTAGAAATAGCGGCCGTTGTTGTCCATCGGCACGTCGTTGTAGCGGTAGCGTGTGATGCGGCGGAACTTCGCGTCCTTGTAGAACGAGTAGCCTCCGGCAGTGTTGGAGATGAGCGAGAAAAAGTCCTCGTTGCCCAGATAGTTGATCCACGGCCACGGAGTCTGCGGATCAGTGATGACATATTCGCGATGCGCGTCATCGAAATGTCCATAGCGTTTGTTGTCCATGTCTGTCATATATAGTTAGTCTTGTGAATGTGCAAAGTTGAGCTTTATTGATTGCCACGGCTAAATTAGCTAATTTTCTCCATCTTTGCATCATTATTGGGCGGCGTTTCAAAAATATTCACTACATTTGCAAAGATAATACAGATCATAGGATAAAATATAACTAATCATAGAATAATTGCCCATGAAGAACCTACTTTTAGCACTCGGCTTGGCTTTCCTGTCCTTGCCCCTTTCGGCACAGAACCTGCAGAAAGGTGACTACGGCTATCTCTATTGTCACATGAGCGATCGCGGAGAGTACACTGCTTATGCCGTGAGCCGCGACGGTTATCACTACACCGACATCCTCGGCGGCAATGCTATCTTCGATCCCAAGGAGCACGCACGCATTGAGGGCGGCACACGCGACGCTTACATCACCCGAGCCTACAACGGCAAAGGTTATCTCATGGTTACTACCGACATGTGTGTGGCCAAGAGTCATAAGTGGGACAATTATGGCATCGACCTGCTCAAAAGCAAGGATCTCATCCACTGGACGTCCGTGACCTTTGACTTCCGCAAGGGTATGAGCATCTTCTGCGACGGCGCTACGGCTCCCTCTCCTTATAAAGACTGGTCTACTATCAACCGTGTGTGGGCACCACAGATCTTTTGGAATCCCAGCTACGTGTGGCCCAATGGTGACAAGGGAGGCTACATGATCTACTACTCCATGCTCAACCGGCCTGAGGAAAAGTACGACCGCATGTACTACAGCTATGCCGACAAGGACTTCCGGCGCATCACCACACCGCGTCTGCTTTTTGACTGGGGTTATGCCACCATCGACTGCGACATCAACCTGCTTAGCGACGGCAAGTACCACATGCTCATCAAGAAGGAAGGCGGCAAGCCCGGCATCTACACAGCCACATCGGATCACCTCACCTACGGCTGGGGCGAACCCGTTGACGACGACTACGTGAGCTTTGAAGGCCGCAAGAACTGCGAGGGCTCTTCGGCTTTCCAACTTATCGGCGACAGCACGTGGCGCGTGGCCTACATCCAATACAGCGACCAGCCCAAGCACTATCGCATCTGCAAGGCCGACAGCCATCTGCGCAACTTCCACGATCCTGTCGACATCGAGGGCGTCACTGCTCCCCAGCACGGCTCGTTCATGCGCATCACCAAAAAGGAATATGACAGGCTGATGAAGCTCAATAAGTAGAAATAGCTCAAGGCCCCTCACCCAAGAGCCTCAAAGCCTCTCCCTAACCTCCCCCAAGGGGGGAGGGAATGAACCCACCCTTGTTCTCCCAAAAAGGGAGGAGGGAAACATGATTAGAAGGGAGAAGAAGAAGCGGAAAGGGAGAAGAAAAATCTGAAAAGGAGGAGAGCAGACATTTATTTATTCATTATTATTTATACACTATACATTATACATTACAATGACGAAAGAAGAATTGATGCATGAGGCCATTGCGCTGAGCATAGACAGCATACGGCATGGTGGCGGACCCTTTGGCGCTGTCATTGCGCGTGACGGAGAGATCATCGCTGAGGCCAGCAACAGTGTTACCAAAGACCATGACCCGACGGCTCATGCCGAGGTCAACGCCATCCGCATCGCGTGCAGTAAGCTTCAGACCTTTGATCTCCAAGGCTGTGAGATCTATTGTTCGTGCGAGCCATGTCCGATGTGCTTTGGTGCCATCTACTGGGCTCATCTCGACAAGATCTATTACGCCAACACGCGTAAGGACGCTGCTGACATTGGCTTCGACGACGACTTCATCTATCACGAGATCGCGCTGCGTCCCGAAGACCGCGATAAAGCTATGGAGCGTCTGTTGCCGCAGGAAGCGATCAAGGCGTTTGAGCTGTGGCGGAACAGCAAGGATAAAGTCGAATATTAACTGGTTCGGTGGAAATTATTGGCCGATTCGTTAAAAACTCTCAATAATTCTGATGATCAGTAGCCATGTTACCAGTGAAAGCGTATTGAAGATAGAACATTTAGAAAATATTCATCGTATTAGGAAACTACAAATGAAAAAAGCAATGACACTGGCCTTGCTGCTGGTCTTTACCCTGCTGGCCAACGCACAAATGCTCAACCCCGTGAAGTTCTCTTCCCATTTGAAGACCAACGGATCGGCTGAGGCTGAGATTGTGTTCTCCGGAAGAATCGAGAGCGGATGGCACGTTTATTCCACCGGACTCGGTGCTGACGGTCCTATCTCCGCCACTTTTAATGTCAACAAGCTCGACGGCGTGCAGCTTGTCGGCAAGTTGAAGGCTGTGGGACACGAGATTTCCTCTTTCGACAAGCTCTTCGACATGAAACTGCGCTATTTCGAGAATAGTGTGCAGTTTGTGCAGAAGATCAAGTTCACCAAGCCTACTTACTCCATCGACGCTTATCTGACCTATGGTGCTTGCAACGACCAGAACTGTATGCCGCCCAGTGATGTGGAGTTTAAACACGCGGGCAAGAGTCCTGCCGTCGACGCTGCTGCCGCGAAGACTGCCGCCGCATCAGCCACAGCCGCTGGTGCTCAGACCGGTGCCCCCATGTCTGCTCAGGAGCAGGCTTTGATGCTCAAGGCTCAGGAAGGCGATCCCGAGGCTGCCGCAGCCTTGGAGCAACTCAGAGCTGACTCGCTTGCCAAACTACAAGCCGACTCTGCCGCACAGGCTGCTGCCGCTGCCAGTGCCTCACTCTCCAGTGCTGATAAGGACATGCTCTGGCGTCCGGTGATCAAGCAACTCCAGCAGTTCGGTGGTACGGGCGACATTGCCAACCACTCCTTATTATATATATTCCTCATGGGACTCGTGGGTGGACTGCTCGCCCTCGTCATGCCCTGCATCTGGCCCATCATCCCGATGACGGTCAGCTTCTTCTTGAAACGTTCTAAAGACGACAAGAAGAAAGGTATTCGCGACGCCGTCACCTATGGCATCTCCATTGTGGTCATCTATCTCGCCCTCGGTATTGGCGTGACAGCAATCTTCGGTCCCAACACGCTCAACGCGCTTTCGACCAATGCCGTCTTCAATATCTTCCTCTTCCTCTTGCTGGTAGTCTTTGCCGTGAGCTTCTTTGGCTGGTTTGAAATCAAGCTGCCGGACAGCTGGGCCAACAGCGTAGACTCCAAAGCCAGCAAGACGACGGGTCTGCTTTCTATCTTCCTCATGGCGTTTACCCTTGTGCTCGTCAGCTTCTCCTGCACGGCACCGATCATCGGCCTGCTGCTGGTAGAGACCGTGACATCGGGCAACTGGATTGGTCCCGCCGTGGGCATGTTTGGCTTCGCCTTGGCTTTGGCCATCCCATTCTCGCTCTTTGCCATGTTCCCGACACTGATGAAGAAGAGTCCGAAGAGCGGTTCTTGGATGAATCAGATCAAGGTGGTGCTCGGCTTCGTCGAGCTTGCCTTCTCGCTGAAGTTCCTCAGCGTGGCGGATCTTGCCTATGGCTGGCACATCCTCGACCGTGAGGTGTTCCTCTCCCTTTGGATTGTCATCTTCCTGGCTTTGGGCTGCTATCTGGTCGGCTGGCTGAAATTCCGCAGCGACGAGATCGGTGGCGAGCTCAATCGCCCCATGCCTGTCCCTGCCGTGATGCTTGGCTTGTGCTCCATCGCCTTCGCTGTCTACATGCTGCCGGGTTTGTGGGGTGCTCCCTGCAAAGCAGTCTCGGCTTTCGCACCACCTATGAACACCCAGGATTTCAACCTTAACACGAAGACCGTCGAGGCTAAATACAAGAACTATGAGGAAGGTATGGCGGCTGCCAAAGCCTTGGGCAAACCGGTGATGCTCGACTTCACGGGCTATGGCTGCGTCAACTGCCGTAAGATGGAGGCCTCGGTCTGGACAGATCCCCAAGTAGCTGACAAGCTCGAGAAAGACTATGTGCTTATCTCGCTCTATGTCGACGACAAGACGCCATTGCCAAAGCCTGTCGAAGTCAACGACAACGGACAGCACCGTACGCTGCGCACCGTCGGTGACAAGTGGAGCTATCTCCAGAGTCATAAGTTCGGCGCTAACGCTCAGCCTTTCTATGTCACGGTCGACAACGAGGGCAATCCGCTCAGTGGCTCGTTCAGCTATAAAGAGGATGTTCCCGCTTATCTCGACTTCCTGCAGAAGGGTCTCGACAACTACAAAGCAGGAAAATAAACCTGTGGCCCTTCGGGGCTACAGCCTTTTCTCAGCTAATTGATGCTTACATACTATGAATAACAACAGCGAACTGAACCGTTCTATTATCTCTCTCATAAAAAAAGAGGTCGTCCCTGCCATTGGCTGTACTGAGCCAATGGCCGTGGCCCTCTGTACGGCAAGGGCTACGGAGAATCTTGGCAAGCGTCCGTCTCATATCTCTGTGCTACTGAGTGCCAACATGCTGAAAAACGCGATGGGGGTAGGCATTCCCGGTACGGGCATGATCGGACTGCCCATTGCCATTGCACTCGGTGCGCTCTGCGGCAAGAGCAAATATCAGTTGGAGGTGCTGCGCGACTTGACGCCGGACATTCTGGAAGAGGGAAAGAAATATATCGAGGGCGATCATATCGACATCAAACTCAAAGAGAACATCACGGAGAAACTCTATATCGAGGTGACCTGCGAGGCTGACGGCGACAAGGCTACGGCGATCATTGCCGGTGGCCACACCAATTTTGTCTATGAGGAAGCCTGCGGCAAGGTGCTCCTGGACAAGCGGGCTTGTCTTGGCGGCAGTGCCGATGAGGATGATGTGCAGCTGACCTTGCGGATGGTGTGGGACTTTGCCACCACGGCACCGCTCGACGATATTCGTTTCATCCTTCAAACGCGCGACTATAACATCCGTGCGGCCGAGGAGAGCAAAAAAGGCAACTACGGTCACTGCCTGGGTAAGACGATCGACCGGCCTTTGAGTCATGGCATCTTCGGCAAGACGATCTTCTCGCACATCATCTCCGAGACGGCTCTGGCCTGCGACGCCCGTATGGGTGGCGCCATGATTCCCGTGATGTCCAACTCCGGTTCGGGCAACCAGGGCATCTGTGCTACCAATCCTGTCGCAGTGTATGCCGAGGAGAACGAGAACACCGAAGAGGAACTCATCCGTGCGCTGACGCTCTCGCATCTTACAGCCATCTACATCAAGCAGAGCCTTGGCAAGCTCAGTGCGCTCTGCGGCTGTGTGGTGGCGAGCATCGGTTCGAGCTGTGGCATTGTCTACCTGATGGGTGGGGACTTCACGCGTGTCTGTCATGCGGTGAAGAACATGATCGCCAACCTCACGGGCATGATCTGCGACGGCGCGAAGCCGAGTTGCTCCATCAAGATCTGTTCCGGAGTGTCCTCAGCCTTGCTCTCTGCTCTGCTGAGCATGGAGGGCGAGCATGTCACCGCTGCCGAGGGTATCATCGACGAGGACGTGGACAAGAGTATCCACAACCTCACCAGCATCGGCAAGGAAGCCATGTGCTCCACAGACGACATGGTGCTCAATATCATGACGCACAAAGGCGGGTGCTAAGCAGTCCTTCCAGTACAATATAAAAAAAGGCTCACTCGAACTAACAGACGCTGATGTCTGTTGCCCGAGTGTGCCTTTTTTATTTTTTATTCATTCGTCTCTACCACCTTCCTGAGCTCTTCCGGCAGTTGCAGGCTGTCGCAATGGACGTGCTCCAGCAGTTCCTGACCTTGCTTGGTGAGGTGGAAGCGCATGCTGCGGCCGTCCTCCTTGCAGATACGGCGACGGATGCTGCCACTCTTCTCCAACGAGGCGATGACCTTCGAGGCGTTGGAGCGGGTGAGCCCCATCTCGTTGGCAATCTCGCCGGCCGATAGATTTTCTTTCTCCGAGAGCAGGCAGAGGAGCATCATCGCGTTGATATTCACGCCCAATGATGCCTCCACCTGCGTCTCAAAAGCCGTGATGGCCTTATAGATCTTCCGGAGTCTACAGATACATTCGGTTTCCATTGTGCACAAGGATTACTCGGGAAGGAGGATCTCCTTGATGGCCTCGTCGAACTGCGCACGGTTCATGGCACCCACCTGTACCTGTGGATCACCCTGTTTCGGGATGAAGAAGATCGTAGGGATGGAGCGGATGCCAAATGTGGCGGCGAGCTCCTGCTGCTGGTCCACGTCTACCTTATACACATCGATCTTTCCTGCGTATGTCTTAGCGATGTCGGCCACGATCGGCGCCGTAGCCTTGCAAGGACCGCACCAAGTGGCATAGAAGTCGATGATCACTGGTTTGTCACCTTCAAACACCCACTCCTTGGGATGCACGTCGTAGTTCATCACCTTCTCCTTGAACTCCTGTGTTGTTAACTCCTTTACTTCCATATTCTTTTTCTCCTTTTTCTTTGTTGCTGTTTGCTCTTGCGCCTTGGCGTTGCTACGCTTCTGACCGTCGGGCTGTGTGGTTTTGCCCGTGCATGAAATGCTGAGGGTCATCGGAAGCAGAAATAAGAGCGACAGCAGGGTTGAACTTTTACTCATATATATACTTTCCGTTGGAAAACAGTGCAAAGGTAATGCTTGTTTTCCAAAGTAACAAATTTCCAAAGGAAAATAATAGTTTTCTAACGTATATTAACCTATTGCGCGCATTATAGTTTGCCGTGGTCTGTATTTAAAGTCTCCTTGCTGTTAATACTATCTTTTGTCCGTGAAACTGACATTTTTCCGCGCTCGTAGAGACGTTTTTCAGAAACGAGAGGCACATTGGACTGATTTTTGCGAATTTTAGCACTGTTTTATAAACTACTGATACATAACAAGTTATAGAAAATATTGTATTTTGATAAAATAAAAACGGTTGTTTGATGAAAAATTTTCTAGAGAATTTTTCATCAAACAACTGTTTTCCCATGGTCATCTCAGTTGTTTTCCCTTGTCATCTTAGTGCTTTGATGCTGTTAAACCACTGCTTTCTCCCTCTCATCAGGCTGTTTTCATCATTTCACGCCTCAAAACTGAGTTAGAGAAGCCGATTTTCCGTTTTTGTCTTCTCTAGATTGTGAGTTCGGGATAAAGTGTTTTTGTCAGTATTATTCTGTATGCCGGGAATCCTCCCGGCACGTATATATGGTTCTACACAAAGAACATGATGATCATCTGTGCGATGACGACTCGGATGAACATGCCCAAGGGATAGACCGAAGCGTAGGAGATGCTGGCCGTGTCGCCTTTGAGGGTGTCGTTGGCATAGCCCAGTGCCATCGGGTTGGCCATGCTGCCGCAGAGGATGCCACAGATGGTTCCGAAGTCGTAGCGATGGGCTTTGAGAGCGATGATGCCGATGATAAGGATGGGCACGAGGGTGATGAGGAAGCCTATGCCCACCCAGACGAGGCCCTCAGGTTTGATGACTGTGGAGAGGAAATCCTTGCCGGCATCGAGCCCCAGACAGGCCAGGTAGAGGCTCAGTCCCAGTTTGCGGAGCATGAGGCTGGCCGAGCGCGTCGTATAAGAGATGAGGTGGAGACGGGGACCGAGGGCTCCGACGATGATGCCCATGATGATCGGGCCACCAGCAATGCCCAGGCGGATCGGTGACTCCATGCCTGGCAGACTGAGTGGGATGGAGCCGAGGATGAGACCGAGCACGATGCCGAGGAAGATGCTGCCGATGTTTGGCTCCTCCAAAGTCTTGACCGAGTTGCCAAAGAAATGCTCAGCATTGTCGAGGTTTTCGTGCTTGCCCACGATAGTGATGCGGTCGCCGTATTCCAGTCGAAGGTCGTCGCTGGCCAACAGCTTGATGTCGCCACGGATCACGCGGCTGACGTTGACACCATAAGCCTGCCGCATGTGCAGTGCGCCGAGATGCTTGCCGTTGAGCGAGGGACGTGTGATGACGCATACGCGGCTCTCTACGTTGGCGTCGATGGCGTTCCAGTCGATGTCTTCTTTGTTCCAGTCCTGATCGTTTTCTTTCTTTCCGAATAGCAGCGTCATGGCCTGCTCGTCCTCTTTGTTGGTGACGACGAGCAGTTTGTCGTTGACGTGCAGTTCTGTCGTCGCTACCGGTACAAGCACCTGCTTGCCGCGCCAGATGCGTGAGATAATGAACTTCACATGAGTCATCAGAGCAATCTGCTGGATGGTGCGACCGATGATTGCCGGGTTGATGGCGGTGAACTGTGCGATATAGGTATGGTTGTCGTCGCTGAGCTTCTTGACTTCGAGATCAGCCGGTTTCACAAAGAACTTGCGGATCAGGACCATGGCGATGATCACGCCGACCACGCCGAGCGGGTATGTGACAGCCGTGGCCAGTGCCGTGTCGCTGCTGGGCAGTCCGGCGTGAGTCAGTGCCTGCGTGGCGGCACCGAGGGCAGGTGTGTTGGTCGTAGCACCGCAGAGCAGACCTGTCATCACCGGTATGCTGATGCCTGTCAACGGCGAGAGTGCCAGCGCAAAGGCGGTGCCCAGGACGATGACGGCCAGACTCCACACGTTGAGCATCATGCCCTCGTGGCGCAAGGAGCCGAAGAAGTTGGGACCCACATGCAGTCCCAGACAGTAGACAAACATCGACAGGCCGAAGGTCTCGGCATAGTCGAGCGTCACCTTGTCAATAGACATGCCGATGTTGCCGGCTACGATACCCACGAAAAACACGAAGGCGATGCCCAGCGAGATGCCCATGACACGTATCTTGCCTAAAGCCAGACCGGCAGCGATGATCACAGAGATGATGACGACGGTCTGTATCGAAGAATGAATAGTAAAGAGGGAAGTTAACCAGTCCATGTTATTTACAACATTGTATACTTGTAGTCTTCTTGCATTTCACAACAGCGGAGATTACTCATCCAGTACGTTGAGATAGTTTTCCAAGGGTATGCCACGGTTCTTGTCGGCATTGTTCTTGTTGAGATCGATGAGGCGGTAGACAGCGTCCATGGCGATGCGGGTGGCAAGGCGCAGTGCTTTGCCGTTGAGCAGGTTGCCGATGAGCACAGCCGAGAAGATGTCGCCCGTGCCGGGGAAGTGCACCGGTATCTCGGTGTAGGGCAGCAGGAAGTATTCTTTCAGCTGGTCGTTGTATCCTGCCACGCAGTGCTGGCCCTCAACGGGAATGGAGGTGATGAGCACCGATTTGGCGCCTGTGGCGTGCAGCTTGTCGAGCAGCGTGCGTGCCTCTTGCTTGCTGACGCCTTCGGCATGGTACTCGCTGCCCGTGAGATAGCAGGCCTCGGT
>DLDU01000055.1:44893-62767 GCA_002481295.1 Prevotella sp. UBA7764
TCTACGAATATCGTCGTGCCGTGGGCAGCCTCCTGCTTGCAGTATGCCGAGACGATCTCGGCCTGACGCTCGGAAGCGATGAAGCCCGTGGCGATGGCATCGAAGCTAAAGCCCAGCTCCTTCCAGACGGGGAAGACACCTTGGATATAGTCGGTGGTATCGAGAATATTGAACTTGCCATAGTCCAGCGTGTTGCTGACTAAAGCGGTAGGCAGGTTATAGGTGGGGAGCCCCATGTAAGAGAGGATGGGAAGCATGGCTGCCGTAGCCACCTTGCCGTAGCCTGCCATGTCGTTGATCAGAAGTATCTGTTTCTTGTTCATATCTTCGATGAAATACAGTGCAAAGGTAGTAAAAACTATAAAGATAGGAAAGTAAAAGCCACGAAAAGTTCTGTGATTCCGATAAATGACAAGGCTTGTCGCTTGAAGGCGGAGAGGCGAGGATAGGAAAAGGAGTTGTGAGAATGTGAACGAACACAATGGACACGATGATTAAAATACACAAAAAGAGTGTAAAACGTTTTGTGGTCTCAAAGATTAATCGTAATTTCGTACAAGAATTTAAATCCTATACCCTAAGAAACATGACGACAAGAAGTGACAACGACTACTGTTTGATATTGGCGGGCGGTAAGGGACAGCGTTTATGGCCTTACAGCCGAGAGTCTTATCCCAAACAGTTCATTGACTTTTTTGGTACCGGACGCACACAGTTGCAGCAGACCTATGACCGCATGGCCAAGTTGGTGGCTCCCGGACATATCTTTGTCAGTACAAACATCGACTACGTCGACTTGGTGCGCAAGCAGTTGCCAGAGGTGGCGCGCGACCATATCCTTGCAGAACCCGTGCAGCGCAATACGGCACCGAGCCTGGCTTGGGCTGCCTATCGCATCGCACGCAAGGATGCCAAGGCCAATATAGTCACGGTGCCTTCCGATCAGACTGTGATGGACGAGGCTGCTTTCGAGCGCAATGTCCACGACGGCTTTGCCTTTGTCTCGGCGCACGAGGGCTTTCTTGTCATGGGTGTCAAGCCGACACGCCCGGAACCAGGCTATGGCTATATCCAGTTGGGTGATCCCGTGGAGGATGGCTTCTACACCGTGAAGTCGTTTACCGAGAAGCCTGAGCGGCAGTTTGCCCAGGTGTTTATGGACAGCGGTGAGTTTTACTGGAATACGGGCGTGTTCTTCGTCAACGTGAAGACGGCGTGGGAGGAACTGACCAAGCAACTGCCCGTGGTGCTCCGACAGCTCGACAACATCAACTTCTATGCCTCTCCCGACCAGGAGGAGAGCTATATGCTCGAGCATTTCCCCTCTTATCCCAACCTGAGCATTGAATCGGCCACACTGGAGAAGGCTGAGCACGTGCACGTGATGCGCTGTAGCTTTGGCTGGGCCGACCTGGGCACATGGCATAGTATGTATGAGTCACAGCAGAAGACTGGCGACGACAATGTGGTGGTGGGCTCCGACGTGATGATTGAAAACAGTCGTAACAACATCATCAAGTTGCCGAAAGACCGCTTGGGCGTGATCAGCGGTCTCGATGGTTTCATCGTGGCTGAAAAGGACAATGTGCTGCTCATCTGCAAGAAAGAAGACTCTTCTGCCCTTATCCGCAAGTATGTCAATGAGGTGGCGCTGAAGAAGGGCGAGAGCTATGTGTAGAATGGAAAACGAGATACAGTTTTTGCTCTACAGTATGCCCGATGAGCAGGGTAAAGTGCAGGTCGTCGTTAAGGATGGCACGCTTTGGTGTAGCCAAAAGGCGATGGCACAGCTGTTCGGAGTGCAAGTCAATACGATCAATTACCATTTAAAGGAGATCTTCAAGAGTCAGGAACTCTCAGAAGATTCAGTTATTCAAAAAAATCGAATAACTGCTGCTGATGGTAAAAACTATTTGACTTCGTTCTATTCTCTTGATGCAATCATCTCCGTTGGCTATCGCGTCAATTCCATCTTTGATAAGGAGATAAGGAAGTTGAAGGGGAAATAAAAGTATAATTTCATGAGCGGTTCCCATCACTCTTTATCAATGTCATAAGCATAGTTGCGAAAAACCTCCCCGACTTTTCCCAATGAGAAAAGTCGGGGAGTTTGTTTACCATACGCTTGTGATGGCTTTCTTAGTTGAGCCTTCCCTCCTGCTGTGTGCAAGGGCGAGCTTTCCCCTCCCGCTGATAGGGCCCGGGAGGACTTTTACTACTGTTTCTTAAACTCCGTGTAGATCTTGTCTGCGATAGCCGCCATCTCCTCGTTGGAGAACTTCACGTGCTTGTGGAAGTCCACGTCGGCTTCGCTGTTGATAGGCATCAGATGGATGTGGGCGTGGTTGACCTCCAGACCGAGCACCACCTCAGCTACTTTCTTGCAAGGAAATGCAGCGCGGATGGCGCGTGCCACCTTCTTGGCAAAGACCTCAAAGTCTGCCAAGTCCTTGTCGTCCATGTCGAAGATATAGTCAATCTCCTTGCGTGGCACCACGAGGGTATGTCCCTTTACCACCGGATTGATGTCGAGAAAAGCATAGAACTTGTCATCCTCGGCGCACTTATAGCTGGGAATCTCCCCAGCAGCAATCTTACTGAACAATGTAGCCATAGTCTTGTTCTCCTATCTGTTAATGGGTTAATGATGTTGTCTGCCTCCTTGTCGGACTTATTCGCCGATGGAGATCTTGTCGATCTGCAGGCGGATGGTGCCGCGCGGAATCTTGATTTCAGCGATGTCGCCCACCTTTTTGTTGAGCAGGCCCTGAGCGATCGGCGTGTGGATAGAGATCTTGCCTTTCTTCAGATCGGCCTCGCTCTCGCTGACGATCGTGTAGGTCATCTTCTTCTTTGTGGCGAGATTGGTCATCTCCACCTTAGACATGATCTGCACCTCCTCAGTAGAGAGTCGGCTGGTGTCGACGATCTTAGCCTGAGCGATGGTGAGTTTGATGTTGTTGATCTTCGCTTCCAAGTGGGCCTGAGCCTCCTTGGCTGCGTCATATTCTGAGTTTTCGCTCAGGTCGCCCTTGTCAGCGGCCTCGGCGATGGCGGCCGATGCCTTGGGGCGCTCTACTGCTTCGAGTTCGTGAAGCTGGGCTACGAGTTTGTCGTAGCCTTCTTGAGACATGTAAGCCATAATTGTTTCTGTTTAATTGTTTCGTTTCAAAAGGGCAAAAAAGAAAAGAATTCCAACATCGTAGAATGTCGGAATTCCATCTCTCTGTTTGCTCGTTACCTATATGTTCTGCAAAGGTAGGCATTTATTTCCTAACGAGCAACTTTTTTAATGTTTATTTTGCTTTCTATCTAAAGCGACGAAAAAAGCCACAGAGCATTGGACTCTGTGGCTTGAAACTTATGCTTATGGAATGATTAGAGGCTGAACTTGTAGCCCAGAGTGATCTGGAAGACAGAGTTGCGAGTGTCGTCAGCTCCTTTGACACTGTGCTTGTTGATCTTGGTCACACCCCAGTTGTAGCGGCCGTCGAGCACGAAGTTGTTGTACTCATAGCTCAGACCTACAGGGATAGAGAGATCAAAGGTGTTGACATCCTCAGCATCGTCCTTGTCAATCATGAAGCCGGGCTGTACACCCAATTTCACTGCGAGGCCAGGTACAACATATACGTTGGCCAGCACGGGGATGTTCAAGTAGCTGGGCTTCCAGGAATCGCCAGAAACGGTGTAGCCTGCTACTTTCACGTCCTTTGTCTTGAAGCCCTGACGAGAGTACATCAGACCGGCGCTCAGAGAGAAGATGTCTGTTGCCTGATACTCGCCTTCCAGACCGCCTGCGAAGTCAACGCGTGCCTTGCCATAATCACCGTAGTTAGTGATGTTGGCAATGTTGATACCCACCTTCGGCTGCAGTGTGAAAGAACCAACTGCGTGCTGAGCAAAAGCGCCCACGGAAGACAGCATGACAGCTGCCATGAGAAGTAACTTTTTCATAATACCTAAAATTTAGTTTTGTCTTTTATTTGTTGTTATTATACTTTTTCTATCTTTCTAAATCTAACGACGACGAAGTATTGAAAAAGTAACAGCACCGTGAGCGGAATTAATCTATTTTCACATAATTACTTAAAAAGTCTGTAGGAATGTATTCGCTTTTTTCTTTGAAATATTCCATAAGTCGGTTGAAGAGCGGGGACTGCTGCAGCGTGTCGGGATGACCGGTAAGCAGCAGTTGGCGGCGGGCTCGTGTGAGGGCTACGTTGAGCTTTCTGTCCACGATACGGCCGTTTTCGTCGAAACTGTTGGCCGTGAGGAAGTCGAGCTGATAGCGTTGTTGGATCGTGAACGAATAGATGATGACGTCGCGTTGCGAGCCCTGGTAGCGCTCCACGGTGTCGATGCTGATGCGCTCCAACAGCGGATCATTGAGCTTCTCAAGCTCTTTGCGGATCATGGCGATCTGGTTGCGGTAGGGCACGATGACGCCGAGCGTGGTGTCGGCATCGAAGTTCTGACCATAGAAACGGCGGATGCGCTGCGACAACAGTGCCACAAGACACGCCTCATAGCTGTTGACTTTGTCAGAGATCTCAGGTTGCCGGCAGTCGGCAGAGGCAAAGAAAAGACAGCGGTGAGCTTTCAGCAGCTCGTCCATGCTGTCGAGAGTGGGCGAGGGATAGTTGAGCGATGTCTCTTGCTGATGCGGTAGTGGCACGGGAGAGATGTTTTCCTCGGCATAGAAAGCCTTGCCGGGAAAGTCTGCAATCTCGGGGTGCATACGGCCCTGGTGGTGGAGCGTGCCGATGAAGTCGGTGCGTCCGGCGCGCAACTCCTGGCGGATGAGGCGCTCAAAGAGACTGTTTTTGCAGCTTGTCAGGCCGATGGCCTGCAGTTCCGGCTCGGTGATGGCCGCACTTCCTTCGTTTTGTTGTACCACGGCAGGCAGTTGCTTATAGTCGCCGATAAGGATAAACTTGTCGATGTCGCAGCCACTCATGGCGGCTTTATCGCTTGAATGCTGTTTGCCCGCCATACTGTTCTCGCCTTGATGACTGGCGAGAAGTCCGATGAGATTGGGCTCCAAAATCTGAGAACTCTCGTCGACGATGGCCAGCGAGAAGTGTTTCAGGGCAAAGAGATAGGATCGTGACTGCATCATCGAGGTGGTGCCGACGACGACGTGCGCCGTGAGCAACTTCTCCTGCATGTCGCAGAGCTTAGGCTTGTCGCCGATTTGGTTTTGCAGCAGCCAAGGCTGATACTGAGGATCGCAGCTCAGCTCACTGCCAATCCTCAAGAACGAGATGCCAGCCTTGACGAGCATGCCGCAGATCTCATCGACGGCGCGGTTGGTATAGGCCATCAGCAACAGGTCGGCCTGCTGTCCTGAGGGTGAGGGCGTGGCGAGGGCTTCCTCCACCATAAAGCGCAGTGCCATGCTGGTCTTGCCTGTTCCCGGCGGTCCGACGAGGAGAAAGAAGTCGCGCGCCTGCTTGGCTCGCGTCAACATGGCGTCGAGGTCGGGGAGATAAGAGTGGGAAAGCGTCAAGCTCTTGTCGGCCTGAGGCGTACGCTGCCCTAGGAGCAGTGCCTTGCGGTCGGCGGTGGAGGTAATCAGCTCATAGAGTGCACCGATTGCCGCACTGCCTCCGGCGTCGCTGCTGCCGTGCTCGACACACCACACAAAAGGCTTCTCGGCCTTGCTGACGGGTTCGCCTTGCCGCAGCGTACGGCGATAGGGCAGATGGTTGAAGATGTCGGCATTCTGCTGTCCGTCGGTCAGCAACACGGTGATGCGGTCGGTATGGATGTCCTCCAAACCGCCCTTGAAGAGTAAGGCCTTGCGCACGTCAGGCTCTTCGTCCTGTGGATAGGCATAGAGATAGACCATGTCGCCCCGCCGGAAGTTGGGCAGGAAGTCCTCACCCTGGTCGGGTACGGCGAGCGTGATGCGGTCGTAGCCGTTATAGTCGTTGCTTTTCTCCTTGCTGACGATTTTCAGTCCTGTGTAGATATTGCCAGTTTCGCGTTTTTCAGCCAGTGGCATGTTCCATAGCGAAGCCGCGCAGTTGCCCGTGCCCTCGACGACGCCGACCTTCGATAGCAGGTTTTCCTTGATGACAAACTGCATCATGCGACAAAAGTAAGCCTTCTCCAGTGGCGTGAGAAAAGCCAGAGGCTGCAGCTGTGCGTTGAGTTGTGGATAGAGATAATTGTTGTAGAAGAAGTCGCATCTGCCTGCCACGTTGAGGTTGTCGGCCGTCAGCAGCGGCAGGTAAGGGGCGAAGCCGTGCTCCGCGATTTGGAATTCCTGGGCCACAGCCTCATTGCGGAAGCGGATGGCCTCGTAGTAGAGTTTCATCAATCGCGTCACGCTGAGCAGTCCACCGGGTAGCGCGTATTTGGAGTAAAGCAGTCGGATGTCGGTGCGCGTGGCGTGGAAGTTGTAATAGAGTATGCCGTAGTAGAGCAGCAACTGCACGTAGTGTTTCTCCACGGCCTTGATGCCGTTGGTCGTATCTGGCCGTTCGATGAGCATGTTGCGTCCCGACTTCTGTTCGACGAGCAGTTGCAGATCGGTGGTCATCAGGTCCACACGTCCCTGGATGCCGAGTTGCTCACAGACAAAGGAAGGTTCGAGAATCGCGTGATCCATGTTGAAGTGACGGCGCAGCTCCGCGACGGCCTGCTGCAAGTTCCGGATTTGCATGGCGGCATCGTCCTTGAAGCGGCGTGCGTCGAAGTCTGTGCAGGTGCTATACTCCAGTGCTTTCTCCCGAAAATTGTCGCGCAGCGTTTGAGAAGCGTTGAAGTTTGGATTGTTAATGATGTCGTCGAGCGCACTGCCGGCAAAGTTTCCGAGCAGGATCGGCTGGGTGTTGGCTTTGGGCCTCATGCGGCTGACGAGGTAGAGAAGTGGCGAGTGACCATACTCCATGAAGCAGGATGCGATCGTGCTGATGTCGAGCAGGAAGTCCGGCTCTACGATGATGATGCGCGGATAGATGTCGTCTCCTTCCACCTGACAGTCCAGCAGATTGAGATGCATGCCTTCTTTGAGGATAGAAGCCAGGTAGCCCATGTCGGCGTATTGGTTGTCCTCGCAGTAGTGAACCGTCATCGGTGACACGGCTCCATCCTCATCAACGACAACGGAAATGGTGCTGTTGTCCCACGAGCGAACGAGACAACGCTTGTTGGGCGCGTTGACATGGAGGTGCTCCTGCTTGGGTTGCAGGTCGCGGGGCAGTCGGATGGAGAGCGACGGTGGTATGTCGGTATGGAGCACACGGCTGACGAAGACGGCAAGGGCACGTGCGTCGTGGAGCAAGTCTTCGGGCAACAGTGGCAGACTTTGGTTGGAGTGGCGGCGCATCTGCCTGACGGCATTCGCCTCGTCGGTGGGCATGTGGTGCTGTCGCAACAGCGTTTCGACTTGCGCATTGAGGTCACCGAAGCCGTAGCGTGTATCTTTCAACCCTTCGGCACAGACGAGTACGAGCGTCTCATGCATGAGTTTGTTGGCTGTGGCACTGCCCTGCTGGGCGAGCAACGCCTCGATGCGCTGGAAAAACTCACCGGCAAGCTGTGCGGCGGAAGTGGTGGTGTGGATAGTGTGTTCGGTAGAGAGCATAAGCGGATAGGATGATGGGGCTGCCTCGGTGTCAGGATCGTGGCAGTCCTCTCGTGGTTTCTATTTCTGAGCGTTCAGCAGTGAGGATTTCTCCCAGTCGAGCAGTTGCTGCTTAAGTTCCTTTCCCCAGTGATACTCGCCAGTGGTTCTGTCGCTGTGGATGATGCGATGACAGGGAATGAGCATGGCGATAGGATTCTGAGCGATGGCTGTTGCAACGGCTCTCACGGCTTTTGGCTCGCCAATACCCTTCGCAATGTCGAGATAAGTAGCCGTGTGTCCAAACTGCACCTTCTGAACCTCATTCCACACGCGCAGCTGGAAGTCAGTGCCTTTGATGTCGAGTTTGAGCGGATGGTCATAGCCCTCAAAGATGACGCGCTCCACGGTTTGCGCCATAGTGTCGTTTTGCGTTGTCGGCGTATAGACGCCCCATCGCTTGGCCAGTTGGTGGATGGTCTCGAGGCGGTTGTAATCCAAGAACTGCAAATCGCAGATGCCCTCCCATGTGCGCGCCACGATGATATGGCCGAAAGGAGAGTCACTAAATCCATAAACTATTTGTCTCATAATTTGCAAATCTACATAAAATAATAAGAAAACCAAAAGAAAAGAAGTATTATTTTTATTTCTGAAAAAATAATTGTATTTTTGCACTTGTAAGAACATAAGACATCTTTACTAATAAATACCTAAAGCGTTATGAACAAAACAATCATCCTATCCGCAATGATGCTGATGGCTTTGGGAGCACGTGCCGCGCAGAAGCCCACAACGGCCAAAAGCGTGGTGGAGCCAACGTGGACGGAATGGCACGACCAACAGGTCAACGAGGTCAACCGTTTCCCGATGCATACCAGTTTCTTCGCCTATGAGAATGGGCAGAAAGCGCTTGCGGGCGACATCACCCGCTCTGCCAACTACCTGACACTCGAAGGACCTTGGAAATTTCTTTGGGTGGCCAATGCCGACCAACGCCCAACGGACTTCTACAAAACCGACTTGAACGACGCCAACTGGAAGACGATGCAGGTGCCGGGAATGTGGGAACTCAACGGCTTCGGCGACCCGGAATATGTCAATATCGGTTTTGCATGGCGCTATCAGTTCGACTGGAAGCACCCGCTCAACGTGCCTACGAAGGACAACCATGTCGGTTCCTATCGTCGGGAGATCGATTTGCCGGCCGACTGGAACGGCAAGCAGGTCATCGCCCATTTCGGTTCCGTGACATCAAATATCTATCTTTATGTCAACGGACAGTACGTCGGATACAGCGAAGACGCCAAAGTTGCCGCTGAGTTCGACATCACGAAATATGTTCATCCCGGCAAGAACCTCATCGCCTTTCAGACGTTCCGCTGGTGCGACGGCTCGCTCGACGAGGACCAGGACTTCTGGCGGCTGAGCGGCGTGGCCCGTCAGTGCTATCTCTTCGCGCGCGACAGCAAGGTGCAGGTCAACGACATCAGACTGACACCGGACTTGGAGAACGACTACAACGATGGTGAGCTGCTCATCGATGTCAACGTCAAGGGCAACCCGACAATCGATTTCCAACTGCTTAACGAGAACAATCTCGTCGTTGCCAAGTCCACCGGCAAGTTCACAGAACGCAAGGAGGGCACAGCGCGCTTCATGCTTCGCAACGTAAAGAAGTGGACAGCAGAGACACCTTATTTATATACGCTCCTTGCCACCGTCAAAGACAGCCGCGGCAATGTCGTGGAGGTCATCCCGCAAAAAGTCGGTTTCCGCAAGGTGGAAATCAAAAACAGTCAGCTGCTCGTCAATGGACAGCCCGTGCTCATCAAGGGTGCTGACCGCCACGAAATGGATCCCGACGGAGGATATGTCGTCACCCTCGACCGCATGATTCAGGATATCAAGATCATGAAACGGCTGAACATCAATGCGGTGCGTACCTGTCACTATCCCGACGATCCACGCTGGTATGACCTCTGTGACGAATATGGTCTCTATGTCACCGCTGAGGCCAACCAGGAAAGCCACGGCTTTGGCTACAAGAGCGACTCTGAAGCCAAGAAAGAAAACTTCGGGCTGCAAATTCTGCAGCGCAACCAGCACAACGTGGCTATCAACTTCAACCATCCCAGTGTCATCGTGTGGAGCTTGGGCAACGAAACGGTTGACGGACCTAATTTCACCGCTGCTTACAAATGGATCAAGAGTCAGGATCAGAGCCGTCCCGTGCAGTATGAGCAAGCCGGAAAGACCGGAGCCAACACAGACATCTTCTGTCCCATGTACTACTCGCCGTGGGACTGCGAAGCCTACGCCAAAGATCCGAAATACACACGCCCGCTGATCCAGTGCGAATACAACCACACAATGGGCAACTCGGGTGGTAACCTCAAGGAATATTGGGATCTTATCCGCAAGTATCCTAAGTTCCAAGGTGGCTATGACTGGGATTTCGTGGATCAGGGACTCCACCGTCATCCCGACTTCAAGGCTGGCCGCACGGTAGCCGATTACGACGCTATCGCCGCAAAGTATGAGCCCGGAACCGGAAACATGGCTCCCGAATACACCTATGGCGGGGACTACAACAAGACGGACGCCAGCGACAACAACTTCAACTGCAACGGTATCATCGGCCCCGACCGTCAGCTCAACCCCCACGCTTATGAGTTGGCTTATCAGTATCAGAACATTTGGGCTGAGCCCGTGGATCTGAAAGCCGGAAAGATCTCGGTCTACAACGAGAACTTCTTCCGCGATCTGAGCAACTATAAGCTTGTTTGGACTTTGCTCCAGGACGGTAAGGCCGTACAAAACGGTGAGGTTGCTGACCTGAACGTTGCTCCTCAGCAGCGCGCCACGCTGACACTGCCCTATCAGGTACCGGCTACGGGCGAGGTAATGCTCAACGTCGATTTCCAATTGAAGGAAGCTGAGCCGCTGATAACAAAGGGACAAACCGTCGCCTACCGTCAGATGACCGTACGCGAACAGACGGCTCCGGCTGCCTGCTGCGCTATGAAGGAAGAAGGAAAAGCCGACAAGGACAGCAAGATCAAGGTGAAGGACGACAAGAAGACCGCCACTATCACTCTGAGCAACAAGGCCGGTCTCGACATCGTCTTTGACAAACAGACCGGTTGGCTCAAGGAGTACACCGTGGGCGGCAGCAATCTTCTGCCCGACGGTGGCACGCTGAAACCAAACTTCTGGCGCGCCGTGACCGACAACGACATGGGTGCCGGACTGCAAAAACAGTTTGCTGCTTGGAGAAATCCGGCCATGAACCTCAAGACGATCGCCGTTGATAAGGACAACAATGTGGTGACCGCTGTCTATGACATGCCCGACGTGAAGGCTGAGTTGACCATGATTTACCAAGTAGAGCCTTGCGGCAAGATGACCGTGACAGAGGCTATGAAGATGATGCCGGGCGCTAAGGTCAGCGACCTCTTCCGTTTCGGCTTGAAGATAGACTTGGCTTACGACATGGACCGCAGCACATTCTATGGCCGCGGACCCATCGAGAACTATGTCGACCGCAAGAGCAGTGAGCGGCTCGGTATCTATACGCAGACCGCCGACCAGCAGTTCTATCCCTACATCCGTCCACAGGAGACGGGTACGAAGAGCGACATCCGCTGGTGGAAACAAACTAACGCACAGGGTATCGGACTGCGCTTCACGGCTGCCAAACCATTCTATGCAAGTGCTTTGCATTACAATATTTCTGATCTCGACGAAGGACTGGAGAAGGATCAGCGCCATCCCTACCAAGTGCCAAAGAGCAAATACACGGAGCTCTGTCTTGACTTGGCACAATACGGTGTGGGCGGCATCAACAGCTGGGGTGCCCGTCCGCTGAAGGAATACCAACTGCATGCACAGAACATGACCTTTAAAGTCATGATCGCACCGGTGAAGTAATCCGATGTCCGTCGCGTAGACATACGCTCAAGAATTTGTTTTTACGAACATAGCATCTTATATTTAACTTGTCTCTCTTCCTTCTTCCGGCATATCCGGGAGGAGGAGGAAGACTCAACAATCATTACTTATGAACCATACTACTAAAATGTTTGTCTCGCTGGCCCTTGGCTTGCTCTCCTTCACGGGGGCTTCGGCTCAGCGACAGTTGACCATCAACGCCAAGCCGGGTGCGCCCATCCAGCCAACGATGTACGGTATCTTCTTCGAGGATATCAACTTCGGTGCTGACGGCGGACTCTATGCCGAGATGGTCGAAAACCGCAGTTTTGAATTTCCGCAGCGGCTGATGGGCTGGAATACCTTCGGCAATGTCAGCGTCAGCGACGTGAAACCGGCCTTTGACCGAAATCCCCACTACGTGGTATTGGAGAATGCCGGTCACGACCAGAAGTTCACAGGACTGGAGAACCGCGGCTTTTTCGGTATGGGACTGAAGAAAGGTATGAACTATGACTTCTCGGTCTTTGCCCGCCTTCACGACTTGCAGGGCAAGGAAGCAAAGATTCGCGTGGAACTCGTCGACGACCAGGACAATCCTATCGACAAGAAGGAGATCACCATCGCCAACAACCAGTGGGCTAAGAAAACGGTGACGCTCACCTCCAACAAGACTGTTGAGAAAGGCTTGATGCGTGTCTTCCTGGAGAGTGCCGACGGCGTAGACCTCGATCATGTCAGCCTCTTCCCTGAGGACAACTGGCATGGACTGCGTGCCGACTTGGTGAAAGACTTGGAAGATCTTCACCCCGGCATCTTCCGTTTCCCCGGTGGATGTATCGTAGAAGGCACTGATCTGGCAACTCGCTATCAGTGGAAGAACAGCGTAGGACCGGCTGAGAACCGACCTCTCAACGAGAATCGCTGGAACTATACCTTCCCGCATCGCCTCTATCCCAACTATTATCAGACCTATGGTCTCGGCTTCTATGAGTTCTTCCTGCTGTCGGAGAAGATTGGCGCAGAGCCGTTGCCGGTGCTGAGCTGCGGCCTTGCCTGCCAGTTCCAAAACAAGGACAATGACAAGAACGCGCACGTGGCTGTCGACGACTTGCAGTCGTATATCGACGATGCCCTCGACTTGATCGAGTTCGCCAATGGTGCTACAACCACCAAATGGGGTAAGCTGCGCGCTGATATGGGCCATCCTCAACCGTTCAACCTTAAGCAGATTGGTATTGGCAACGAGCAGTGGGGACCGCTCTATCCCGAGCGACTGAAGAAGTTCGTAGAGCAGATACGCGCCAAATATCCCAATATCAAGATCTGCGGAACCTCCGGTCCGTCTGCCAGCGGCAAGGACTTTGACTATGGCTGGGAGCAGATGCGCAAGTTAGGAGTGGATCTTGTCGATGAGCACTACTATATGTCGCCCGACTGGTTCCTCAAGAACGCAGGACGATATGACAACTATTCACGCAAGGGTCCGAAGGTCTTTGCCGGAGAATACGCCTCGCACGTCAAGGGCGTGGACGATCAGCCTACTGTGGCAAAGAACAATTTCGAGGCTGCTCTTTCCGAGGCTGCCTTCATGACAGGCTTGGAGCGTAATGCCGACGTGGTTTATCAGGCTACCTACGCTCCGCTTTTCGCACATGTCGAAGGCTGGCAGTGGCGTCCCGATCTGATTTGGTTTGACAACCTGCGCTCGGTGCGCTCGGTCAACTGGTATGTGCAGATGCTCTATGGCACCAATAAGGGCACCAATGTGCTTAACCTCACTGAAAATGGTCTGCCCGTGGAGGGTAAGGACGGCCTCTATGCCAGTGCGGTATGGGATAAGCCGATGAAGAAATACATCGTGAAGATTGCTAACACCAGCGACCAGCCGCAGCAGGTCACACTCTCCTTCCGTGGCGCCAAGATTGCAGGTCAGGCTCAGGTCACAACGCTCCACGCTGACGATCCCCGTGCGGTAAACACGCTCGACAAACCCAATAATGTGGTACCGCAGCAGAGCTCTGTGGATGTCAACGGAAACGCCTGCACGGTGACGATCCCTGCAAAGACATTCGCTGTGTATAGATTCTAAAAGAGATCACTCTACTAAAAATAAAAAGCATGATGAGCTATTGGCTCACCATGCTTTTTTCGTGATAGCTGATTTCTTCAACCTTGATGTGTAGTGTACAGAGCTGATTTGAAGATGGTAAACAGCCGTCTGCCAATTGTCCGACGTTTTTTTATCATTAGAGATACCTGCTTTGATCAGAAGGAGAGGCTGATGTGAGCCATCGTTTGTTGTCTTTTGAGTCACAGAAACCGAAATTCCTATTTCAGTGCATGTAAGACTTGTGTTGCCGCTCCGGTGGCGAACTGAGCGTCATAGCCTGCGTTGAGATGCAGCGTGCCCAATAGTTTGTCGTTGGTATTGATGAGGATCTGGTATTGTCCGACAGTGTAGGGCGTGGCAGAATTCTTGGCCGAGATGCTTGTAATGCTGTCGAAGGGGATGCGCTTGCCTGCTGCGATGAGAAAACGGCCGGCGGAATAGATGAGTATCACGCCAAAAGGCTCGTTGGCACGGCTGGCGTCGATGATCACCACATCGTCGGGCTGACCATATTGCGCAATGAGCGTGTCGAGTGTCTCTTTGTCGCTTGGGTCGCCGTCGATCAGCCATTGTGCCTTCTTGTTGCGCTTGTAGAGGAGTAGTACAACGCCATAGATAAGCAGCAACAACAGGGCGGCTAACCACCATCCGCACACGATCAGAATCAGAGCGAGGAGCGCGTAACACAGAAAACCGATGATGAGGTTTGTCCTTTTCATGGTTATTGACCTCCCAACCGCTCGAAATACGTGATGATCTCGTCCCACGTCTTGAACTCATCGCTGCCGAGTTGGATGCCGGTGCCCATGAAATTGTCGTCAGGGAGCATGTCGATGAAGTAATCACCATAGAGCAATGCCTTCTGGTTGGCATAGATGACATGGTCGTGGGCAGGCGTGGAGAGATATTGCTCGACCCATCCTGCTGTGTCGGCCAGGTGCTGATGGTCGTTGGTGGGTGCCGGGGCGACGATATAAACCTGGTAGTTTTCGATCAGCATGCGGTAGGCCTTGACCAGACTTGCTTTGGGTTTGCCATAGCTGTCGACCAGGGCCGAGAAGTCGATGTAGACGATGGGGCGCTCACGTCCTTCCTGCTTGTCGTCGATCCAGCGTATGACGGGGACTACACCGTTGAGGAAACTCATGTCGTCCATGCGGTGCTCGCCGTGGAAGTGGGCAGCCTGGGGATAGTGGCTGCGGTAGAGATCAAAGGTGTGAACCACCGGATCCTCATCGCCGAAGAGGCCCCATACGCGGCTCTGCTCTTCTTTCTTCTGCTCCTCGTCCATGGCTTCCAGCTGCACAAAGCACTGGTCGGTCAGCTCCTTATACTCTTTCTCAAGGGCTTTGGTGACCATAAACTCCGTCTCGCCGTCCTGCCGGGGATTCTGCCACGCCTGTTTTCCGGTCATGCCATGTTCCTTCATGGTCTGTGCCATCTGGAAAGCGGGATTGACGAGAATGCGGTCGAAGCCATAGAGCAGTTCGGTGTACATGCCACCCATCGACGTACCGATGATCAGGTCGGGCTTCTCTTCCTCTGCTTTTTGGCGCAAGAGAGCCAGGCCGTCGGCGGGATGGAGTGGGATGTCGTAGGCGACTACGGTGGCATTGGGGAAGGTCTGGCGGATCAGTTTCACCGTGCCTGACGCGGCGGAGGAGCTGAAACCGTGGTTGTACATGATCTTCTTTCCCTTCATCAGCTCAGGGAACTGCTTGACATATTCGTTTTCCATGTGCGTGCGTTATTTCTTTTCCTGATATTTCTCTTCGTCGTTTTCGCGGATCTCCACGCGCCGGATCTTACCGGAAATCGTCTTCGGTAGTTCATCGACAAACTCGATGACACGCGGATACTTATAGGGTGCGGTCTCGTGCTTGACGTGGTCTTGCAGTTCCTTGACGAGGTCCGGTCCGGCTTTGGCTTTGTATTCCTGGCTCAGAACGATCGTTGCTTTCACTACCATGCCACGGATGGGATCGGGAACGCCCGTCACGGCGCACTCCACAACAGCGGGGTGGGTCATCAGCGCATTCTCCACTTCGAAGGGCCCGATGCGGTAGCCGCTGCTCTTGATGACGTCGTCGGTGCGGCCTACAAACCAGTAATAGCCCTCTTCGTCGCGCCACGCCGTGTCACCGGTGTGGTAGATGCCGTCGTGCCAGGCTTCCTTGGTCTTCTCGGGATCGCGGTAATAGCCTTTGAACAGGCCGATGGGCTTTACGTCGCCGATGCGGATACAGATCTCGCCTTTCTCACCATCCTCGCAGTCAGTGCCGTCGGGACGGAGCAGGCAGACATCGTACTGGGGATTGGGTTTGCCCATGCTGCCGGGTTTCGGCTTGATCCATGGGAAGGTGCCAAGCGTCATCGTGGTCTCAGTCTGGCCGAAGCCCTCATAGATATGTATGCCTGTGCGCTGATAGAAAGTCTCTTCCACAGAGGGATTCATCGCCTCGCCCGCAGTGGTACAATACTCCAGACTGCTGAGATCGTACTTGGAGAAGTCCTCAAGAATCATGAAGCGATAGATGGTTGGAGGTGCGCAGAACGAGGTGACGCGGTATTTCTCGATCTGCCGCATAATCTTTTCGGCCGTGAACTTCTCGTGGTCGAAGACAAAGACGGTGGCTCCGGCAAACCATTGTCCGTAGAGTTTGCCCCACACGGCCTTGCCCCATCCGGTATCAGCCACGGTGAGATGGACGCTGTTCTCGTTGAGGTTGTGCCAGAAACATCCGGTCGTGAGATGCCCCATGGCATAGAGGAAGTCGTGGGCAACCATCTTCGGCTCGCCGCTTGTGCCGCTGGTGAAGTACATCAGCATGGTGTCCTCGTTGGTGTTGACAAACTCGGGACGACGGAAATGCGGTGCTTCTGCCCATTCCTTGCGCCAGTCGTGGAAGCCTTCGGGTACGGCTTTGTCCTGCTGGGTAGAGGAGTTCACAGCCACGAGTTGCTTGACGGTGGGACTCTCAGACATGGCTTCCCTGACCTGTGTGGTGACATACTCATCGTTGCAGCAAATGATGGCTTTCACGCTGGCCCGGTTGTTGCGGTAGATGATGTCGCCTTTGGTGAGCATGTGGGTGGCAGGGATGGCAATGGCACCGAGCTTGCACAGGGCCATCATGCTCAGCCACCACTGGTAGTGACGCTTGAGGATGAGCATGACCTTATCGCCGTGGACGATGCCCAGCTGCTGGAAATAGGCGGCTGTCTGGTCGGTCTGCTCCTTGAACTGGCGGAAGGTGGTACGCACTTCCTCGCCACGCTCGCTGGTCCACAGCAGGCAGACCTTATCGGGCTTCAGGCGTGCCCACTCGTCCATGACATCGTAGGCAAAGTTGAAATTCTCGGGAATAATAAAATGAAGGTGATCCTTGAAATCTTGTTCCGACGTGAAATGCGTCTGAGTAAGGAATCTTTCTATCATGATGGTGAATGAATTTTTACCTATAAACGTGGAAGCCTCTCGCAGGAGACTGATTAGATGATGATGCTGATAAACGTGGCGGGCTCTCCTCCGAGGGCGCGCATGCAGTGGGGATGACGGCTGTCGAAATAGATGCTGTCGCCGGCGTTGAGCACGAGAACTTTGGAGTCAATGGTGATTTCGAGCGTTCCGTCAATCATGAAGTCGAACTCCTGACCGTCGTGTGTGTTCTTATTGTGGTTGCGTCCGTCGGGCAATGGATCCACGGTGACGAAGAATGGATCGATCTTACGACCGCGGAATCCGGCGGCCAGCGACTGATAGCGATAGTCATTGCCACGGTCGATCTCCTGACCCTGACCGGCTCGTGTGATGAAATAGCTGCTCATGCGTGGCTCTTCGCCAAAGAGCAAGACATCGAGATCGATGCCATAGCGTTTGGAAATCTTGCTGAGACGGTAGACAGAAGGGTCGGCCTCACCAGACTCAATCTTTTGATAGTGCTCCAGCGAAATGCCACAGAGGTCGGCAACTTCTTGTGCCGGAATGTTCAGAACTTCGCGCAGGCCTTTGAGCCGCTCGCCGATTTGCTTGATTGATTCTTCCATGATAACTCTCGTTTTGTTTAGCCAAAAGTACAAAAAACTTAGCAAAACGCAGTCATATCTTACAGATTTCTTTTTCAGACTGTAAAGAAAGCATAAATCGTTGCGCACAACTATATGGGTTGTGCAATGCCCTCTGCACACTGAGAAAACAAGTGTGCAGAAACATTCTGTTTAGGGAGTCTTTCGTAACCATTCAATTTAGGCC
>DLDU01000046.1:0-36264 GCA_002481295.1 Prevotella sp. UBA7764
AATGTCCATCCTCGTCCTTGTGCGTTCCCATCTTATACAGACGGAACATCATGCGGGCCTGTTTGTTCGTCTCGCATACGATCATGCCGCCAAGCGACGGGTCATCCATTTGCAAGCGGAAGCGTTTGAAGTCATTGACGATATAGTCGAGCAAAGCTCCCACATACCTTTCATTCTCAATAATGGCTTGCCTCTTAATATCCTTCTTCTTAACCTTTATCGTTTCTTCGAGGTCAGACCAAATTTCTTGTAAGCGCAGCCGATAGCTGGTCTCTATATCCTCGCGCATCATGCGCTTGGTAAAGCCATCCTCAATAGAGCGATTGTAATAATAGGTACTGATATAGTTGCCAAAGACATCCGTGGTCTTTCGTTCCTCTCCGATAAGCGGTGTGCCGGTCAAGGCTATACGAATGGCCTTCGGGTCACTTTCAAACAGGCGGCTGAGGAATGAACCTTTGGGGTTGTAGTCACGATGTGCCTCATCAAGGAAATATACCCGTTGGATGTTCGTGGCATATTTAGAGACATTGATCTTACCGTCGGAATCTTTCAGTTTCTGAATATTGACGACGATTATCTCATGTTCGCCCGAGTTGTTCTCCTGTGCCTTTTCGTTGCTGAAAGTATTCATCAGTTCATCGCGATTCTCCACATTGATGACATGCAAGCCACGGTTGGAGAACTCTGTCGTAGCCTGTTCCATCAAATCAAGACGGTCTACGAAAAAGTAGAACTTGGGAATGATATGCTTTTTTGTGAAATAGTCGGTGAGGACGCGTGTGGCAAAATAAGAGAGAGCCGTCTTTCCGGAGCCTTGTGTATGCCATATGATACCACTTTGCTTGCCATCATCTATGGTCTTGCGAATAGCCTGCGTGCCGAATAATTGAGGATAGCGCATTACATGTTTTTGGAGGACATGTCTTTGCGTGTCTTCATCAATATAATCGAGATAGACAAAACCATAGCGTAGTAAATAAAGAAGACGCTCCCTGGAGCACAAGGACGTGATAATCCTATTAGTTGGTGTCGTTGGATTCTTGTCCGTTTCGTACTCGGGGGAGGATTTCAGCACAATATTATTGTTGTCCTTAAGAATATAATTCTCAGTGTCTTCCTTCAAGGGCAAGTAATTGAACTTCTTGTAGAAGTCGGTGCTTTCTTCGCGAAACACATTGAAGTGCATCCGCTTCTTATCTATACAACCGTAGAATGCGCCTTGGACAGGTTTGGATGTGGTAAAGTCATACTCCTTGTTGTCAGAGAATATCATCAACTGAGTAAGGTTGATAAATCTGCGAAACTTGGGATTGGGAAGACGCTGGTCATTCATGCGATGAAGCTCAACAAGTATTCCTCCTTTGTTGTTGGGCTTCTTCACCTCGATAAAGACAAGTGGCAAACCATTAATTAGCAACGTAATATCAGGGCGAAACTCATCGCCGCCATTTATGCATGGCATTTCGGTCACACAAGTCCAGTCGTTAGCCTCAGGATGCTCAAAGTCAATAAACTTAATACCGCTATTGGAAGAGATCATCCTGTAGAACTCACGGCCCAAATCTTCATTGTTCAGCTTATTGCGTATTTCGCCGAGCAGTAGGTTGGTGGACTCTTCTGTCAACTGAGGATTGAATTTTTTAATCTGTTTATAGAAAATATCCTTGGCAATATTTGTCTCCGGGTCAAGGTCTAACTCCTTTAACGCATGATAAGTATAGCCGATGCGCGTAAGGTGCATCAGTGCCGGAAACTTAACTCGCGTGTTTTCATTAAAACCTGCCATATCTACTTTTAGTCTTGTTCAATATGCAAATTTAGTGATTTTAGTTGAATTTGCGAAATACTGTAATAAAAATATGTTTCGCCTTTATTAACTTATGTTTTCCAAATAATAATTATTTGTTGATCTATAGATGACAAGAGACGCTCATATGAATAAGCCCAGAAAACAACTTTAGCTGTTTTACTAACCAATATGCGACTGTGTCCCAAAATGTCCCAAATGTCCCGGAATGTCCCAAAATGTCTTTTCTGCCGGGAGGTAGTGTCTGATAATGTCTTATTTCCTTTGCCAACGAGATTTGAAATCGTTCGAGTCTTGACCATTGTGGTTGTGGCAAAGCTCTGGTCCCATTGCCTTAAAATCATATATATGAATGATTTTAATCATTTCTACCCCAACACCGAGTTGGGTATCGACCTGAAGCTGCTCACATGCAGACCAGGACGCATCGAGACGGGTAAGGTTATCAACGGCACCATCACGCGAGACGGTGAAGACCACTTTACCTTTGTTCAGAACCACCAGCCCACAAGGGACAAAGCCGGTGCCAACCCGCACCTCTACAGAGGCTCCTGCGTCAACATCATCGGCGGAAACCCTGACTTTCGGCTCTCCTTCAATCGCCCACGCATCCGGGACGCAGACAAGCTCGCCCAATTCTGCCGACAGGCGGCCAAAGAGCTCCGCGTGATCGTACGCCTTGTAGAGAAGAAGTCCACACAAGGCTGACACGACAAGCGTCTCACCGTCTCAACGTCTCAGTCGGGAATGTGCGTCACAAACCTCTTCTTATATACATCATAACTAACTAATAATTAGATAGTTATATAAGAAAAACAAGAGGCACACCCCTCTCGAAAAACCACTGAGACGCTGAGACTCTGAGACGGACAGAAAACATGTTTCACTTTTTAAAAGGTTTATATTCAATGAATTACAATATCACTCTTTCCACGGCTCCCACGATGCCAAGACTCGGAAATGGCACGGAGCTCTTGAAATTACTGCTGACACAGGTGTCAAAAGACATGCGACAACCCCTCGTTCCGATGATCTTCCCTGTACTGGGCGCACACATGAGCGGTGCTGAGTTTCAGTACCCCGACCTCACTTTCAAGGAACCTTGCGGCATGATGGCAAACCTCGTGGCGGAAAGCGGAGGCAACAAGGGACAGCTCAGCAACCTCGTGGAGGCGCTCTGCCGAAAATTCCGCACACACGACGAGACGGAACTGCAAAAACTCATCGAGTGGCAGAAACAGATCAAGTCAAAGTCTGCCAACAAGGAAAAACCCGTCAGACCCGAAGTGGCTTTCTGGTTTCCACCCGCCGATGTCACCAACGCCGCCTTCATCCAAAACGCCATGGCATGCGAGAACCTCGGCGGACGAACTCAGTATCTCAACCTGCCCGAGGTGGAGATGGCTGACCGCATCTGCGGCGGACATAAACAAATCTCACAGATGATGCGCAACATCTACGACAGACAACGGTCGGGAGCACTCAGAGCCACTGCCGACGGTGTCACCGGCAACCCGCTGCTCAGAGTCAACCTCACCATCTCCTCCACACCCTTCGCCTCACGCAAGTTCTACAAAAACGATCTCTTCAACGGTACCTTCGGACGGATGGTCTTCTCATACAAGGCACGCACCGCACGCGACGGACGTATTCCAAGACAGGGACGATACGACGAAACGTTCCTTAACCATGTCGACGAATATCTCGTCCGACTCGACATCTGCAAAGGACGGTTCATCATCCGACAGCTCAACCGGCTCGTCGACCGGCTCGCCGGAGACATGGCCACGCTTGCTGACCTTGCCGACGACGACGTGCTCTGGGACATCAGCAAACGAGCGCTCGTCTCTGCATGGAAATGCGGATGCATCATGTGGGTGCTCAACAACCAGACATGGACGCACGCCATGGGAGAACTCGTCGAATGGCTCGTCTATCACGACATCTGGTCAAAGGTGCAAATCTTTGAGGACCTTATCAAGGAGGGGGACCGTGGCCTCGCCGAAAACAAAGGAGGCGTGAAAAACATGCTCGACGACCTGCCCGACACCTTCAACGAGGCTCAACTCGAAGCCCTCCGCGTCAGCATGGACAAACCAAAAGACGCCAAGCACCAGCTACGCGTGTGGGTCAACCGGGGATTCATCACACGGTCCAATCAGACCGGACTGTTCACCAAGACACAGGACTATCTCAACCGAGGCAAATGATGGACCGACAGCAACTGCAAATGCTCCGACAACTTCCCATCGAGGGGGTTGCGGAGCGACTCGGACTACGAGTTACGCGACACCACTGTCTGTGTCCCTTCCACGACGACACACACCCGAGCCTCTCCTTCCTCGTGAGGAAAAACACGTTCAAATGCTTCGTCTGTGGTAAGTCGGGAGGCACCATCGACCTCGTCATGGGTGTACTGCACCTCGACTTCCTTGATGCTTGCCGGTGGCTGGCCAACGAGCACAACGTGGTACTCAATCAGTGGAAACCCCATGAAAAGCCACAGACGACCAAGCCCTTCGACGCGGCACGCTATGAGCGATATTTCCAACAGCCATGGATCAACTCGGCTGCACAGAAGTTTCTCTATCAGGAACGACACATCGACCCGCGCGTGGTCAGATGGTGCAGGCTCACGTCGTGGATCGACCGACAGGGCATCAACTGGCTACAGATTCCCTACTACGACACAACGGGAAAACTCATCGGCATACAGAACCGCAACCTCGACCGACAGCAGCATCCGCAATCACCGCGCTTCCGATTCCCGGCCGGATCCGTCGTCAGCATCTACAACCAGCAGGTGCTGCCCAGACTGCGACACGGCGAACAGCTTTTCATCACCGAGGGAGCCTCTGACTGTTGGGCCATGCTATCGGCAGGACACAAGGCCATCGCCATACCCAGCGCCACGCTCCTGCATCCCGAAGATGTAAAGATGCTCAGAGACTTAAGTCAACGGCTTGAGACGACATTTGCCATGTATCCTGACCAGGACCAGCCCGGCGAATCGCTCTTCATGCAACTCAAGGCACTGCTACCCGGCATCGTTCATTATCAGTTGCCAGCAGGATGCAAGGACTTCGCAGAATACTTTGTACGCATGAAGCAAATCAGCGGCGAGGTAATCAATCAAAACAACAATATAACACGTAAAGAAAAGGAGAAATGATGAACAAGTTTGAAATCCGGGGATACACCAAGAAAGAGCTCGCTCTCTGCTACTTTCCCTACTCCATGCCCCACACGGCCGTCAACCATCTCGTGGCCTGGATCAACCGGTGCACGCCGCTGCAAGAGGCGCTTCGAAACCAGGGCTACAAGAAAAACGCTAAATGGCTGTCACCGCGAGAGGTCAGGATGATCGTCGAATATCTCGGTGAACCATAAATCGTCCACTATCGCCTGACAACGTACAGCAACGTATGAATGACCACCAACGATTGCGTAACTTTGTAGTGCAAACAAGAGACGCGTCTCTCGAACGGATCTCGAACGGTTCTCGAAGGAAAAGCGCATTCCTCCACAGCCCCGCAAGTGCTCCGCAAAATAACATGTTTAACGTTTAAATTCTTAACATCATGGCAAAAATTACTCCGATCGATGTCATCAAGGGCATCAGTGGCAGCTACGGCCACAACAGCGGCGACTACTTCGCCACAAACACTTCGAGCAACAAGGTTAGACTGGCAAAACTCAAGAACCCTTACAAGGGGCCGGCTACCGAGAAGCAGATCGCACAGCAGCAGAAGTTCAAGGCACGGCAGGCCGTCGTCACAGCATGGCTCAACGACAACAAGCCTTCCACAACCAACGGCGACAAGGGCACCACGATCTATCAGCAGGTGCAAAAATGGAAGCGTACGCTCGGACTGAGCTCTGTCTCACAGGTACTCTACAAGTATCTCGACGACAAAAACGAGATCCATCTCCCCGCCATCCTCGAAGCCGACAAGGACACCGGCAAGGAGACTACGCCCTCCAACGGCTAACAGCCATAAGCACAGACGGTGCAAGCATGCAAGTCCGACGCTTAACACTCAGACAGAAATCCCACGCAACCCTTGCGGATACGTGGGATTTTTTTGTACGTACATCGTAACAACATCACTTATAGCCCTTGCGCAGAGATGATTATTGAAAAAAATAAAAGCAAGATTGCTTGCACAATTCATTTATTATCCCTATATTTGCCAAAAAACAACAAAAGAAGACTATGGAACATATTACTACGAAAGAGCAAGCCATGACATGGCTCATGCGTAATAAGAAGAAAAAAGAGGAGCGTCTTGAGGCTATGAAAGCGATCGCCATAAAAAAATATGAAGAGCGCACCGGGCTCAAAGCTAATTATGTCGAGACATTATGAACATAGATGTCTCGATGATAAACAAACGTGCTCCATATCACGTTAATGCCACGGATGCCAATAATAATATAGACTTCGTTACCGACTACGGAGTTCAGTATATTGTTGGCTTTGACAAAGACGACACATCATTGTCCTTTGTTACTTATCAGTTTTTTATCACAAATGCCAATAATATAAAATCGCCACGCGATCCAAAGCTAAGAAAAACGATAACTGCTATCTTGGAAGTCTTCTTTCAACAAAACAATGAGGCCCTTCTGTATATTTGCGAAACTGGTGATGGAAAGCAGTCAATGCGCAGCCGTTTGTTTGAATTTTGGTATAACCATTATGAAGGACGGAAAATACTGATGTTCTTGGAAGCCTCTGTCGTTGATGCGGACGGAGTTGTCAATTATACCGCTCTTCTCATTAGGAAAGATCATCCACAACTAACAGAAATAGTGACAGAATATACCAATACTGTAAAATTGCTTAACGACAAGCCCAAAGAATAACAATTCCGAGAAGGTGAGCGTCTCATGGATAACATCCACATCGTATATTACCCATCTACTATGAATTGCTTAGTCTACATAATCTAACTAAGACCGTTTTTAATCATCACAGTGCCTCATCATCAGGCTTGTCAACGTTTGAACGAGACGCAACTTTCTTTCCAGAATGAAGATGCAGCTTCTTGCGAAGCAACCAGCGCTGCTTCCGCTGCTCGTATTCCTCGCGATGACGCTCCAAGAAATTATCTGCCATGATTCGATACTCCTTAATTGATATATACTCCTTATTATATATAATGGGATAAATGGGGAAAATAGGACTTATGGGGTGAATGGGGTGAAGAAATCCCCACAGACCCCACAGACCCCATCGACCCCACAGACCGCAACCTTGATTAAAGACTGATGGACTCTATCCGCAGTTTCAGGATACCGGCGGGCACTTTTACATTCACGACATCCCCTACCCGCTTGTTGAGCAAAGCCTGTGCAATCGGAGACTTAATGGAGATCTTTCCCTCCCGCAGGTTGGCCTCATGAGGACTGGCCAACGTGTAGCAGAGCTTGCGATCGTGGGTCAAATCCGTGATCTCCACTTTGCAGAGCAACTGCACGCTGTCGGCATTTACCCGGTCTGCGTCGAGCACACGGGCATGGGCCAACACATTCTGCTTAAAGCGGATGCGGCCCAGCAGACGGGAATGCTCGCGCTTCGCCGCACGATACTCGAAGTTCTCGCTCAAGTCGCCCTTGTCACGAGCCTCTGACACGGCATCGATCGCCTTGGGCAACTCCACCTTGATCATATGGTTGAGTTCGGCTACGAGTTCATCATAGCCTTCCTGTGACATAAATTCCATGATAAACCTTTGTATAGGAGTGAATCTATAAACCTTTTTCTAACGCATACTTACAGCAAGCACCTTTATCGGCGCTTGCCTTTCTCCGTGTTCCGTTTCGCGCCGGACTTACGCTCACCAAGCTGCTTGCTAAGCGCATAGGCATGATAGAGTCCCAGCTCACCGGCCTTACTGAGATCTTGCTGAGCCATGTGCAGGTTGCCGCTATAGTAATAGGCCAGTCCACGATTGTAATAAGCCTCAGCCAGACGCGAATCTATTTGCAGCGCACGCGTGTAGTCATCGATGGCATGGGTGTAGTTCTTCTGACCTGCATAGAAGTTACCACGATTATAGTAGAGGTAAGCATTCTTTGGAGCCAGCTGGATCGCTTCGGCATAGTCACCCTCCACCTGTGAGGTCTTCATGCTGACGTTCTGCCCCTTGGAAGCCTCATAGTCATTGAGCATCAGCTGGCAGAGAGCCCGTTCAGAACGTCCGAGCACGCTTTGCTTCTCCATGGCCACATAGTCGTCGAGATCAGACAGCGCATCGCTGTAGTTCTGCAGTTCAGCGTATGCCACGGCTCGCTGCAAGAGCAGAGCGGCACGCTGATGTGGATCCTTCTCTTCCTTGATACCCTCCGAAAGGTTGTCGACGAGTTGGAAGATCTGCTTGGAGCTCACGTCGTCCATCTTCTTGCTTTGGTTGCAAGTCAGATAGAGTCGCTTGAGCGGCTGCATCTTATTGTTGAACTGCTCCAAGGTGGTGTCGAAAGCCTTACCACCGTTGACCGTGTTGACAAAATTGAAATACGACAGGCGATAGGACGGCAGCATAGCCACCTCGACAGCATTGTTCTGGATGGCGCCACGGATGTCGCTCTTGTATTCGTGCTCGACGGTCTGCGGCTGATCCTCCACGACGATGTCGTTATATTTGCTGATATCGATCTCGGAACGTCGGCGCACCTCTCTGAGCTTTTTACGACTCCACCGCTGCTGGATACCCACATGTTTATCCATCTGTGCCTTGAAGATGCGAAACTCATCGAGCTCGGCCTTTGCGGTCATGCCCTGTTTGCGATAGCATTGCGCACGCTGCGACAGACCCGTCCAGAAATTGGGGAACTGACTGATGACAGCAGAATAGTCGCGGATGGCCGCCCGCAGATTACCGAGCTTGTCGTTGAGCAAGGCACGGTTGTAGATAGCCATGAAGTTCTGTGGCTCCATCCTCACCACAAAGTCGAAGTCCTTCAGCGCACGGTTGTCGTCACCAAGCTGCAAGCGCAGCAAGCCACGATTGTAGTGAGCCAGGAAGTTGTTAGGATCCAAGTCGATGGCCATGTCATAGTCCGCCATCGCACCACGAAGGTTGTTGAGGTTGAGTCTCACCAAGGCGCGGTTGACATAGTTGTGCACGACTTTCGGACGCAGATTGATCAGCTTGCTCAGACAGGAGTCAGCGACGGCCCAATGCTTACGGTTGAGGGCGATGGCCGAGCGCGTTGCCCACGCATCGACATTATACGGGTCAATGGTGAGGCTGCGTGCCAACCAATGGTCGGCCTGCATCGTATCTTTTTTCTCCAGATAGATTTCGGCTTTCAAGGAATAAGCCGTCGCCGTCTTGGACCACCGTGCGATGATCGTGTCAGCGTCCTCCAAGGCATGGTCATAGTCCTTGACGTTCAGTCGGCAGATAGCTCTGTTGGTCCAGAAGCTGGTCACCGAGGGATTGAGATGGATGGCCCTGTCGTAGTCTGTGATCGCGTCAGCATATTTCTGCTGGCGGATACGCGACATGGCACGAAGATCAAAGATCTGCTCGATATAAGGATTGAGGTCAATGGCATGTGATGCGTCTTCCTCGGCACCTACATAGTCGTCGAGTGAGTATTTTGCAGCAGCGCGGTCATACCACGGCAACCACAGATAAGGCTTTAAAGCCAAAGCCTTGTTGAAATACTGTATCGACAACACATAGTCCTCGTAGTGCAGAGCCACCTCACCGGCAGTGATGAGACGGTCCACATTATATTGCGCATTGGCATGGGAAACAAAGAGCCACACCAGCGACAGAAGAAACAATCTGCCCTTGTTCACCTTAATACCTAAGATCCTGAAATACGTTTTGCCTTACCTCTTCTCTACTTCTTGTGAATCGTCTTCACACGATAGCCGCAGCGGAACTTGCCCTGCATGATACCGCGAAGCTTGTTGCGGATGAGCTGCTTGCGCAGAGGCGTCACCTTGTCGACATACATCACGCCTTCGAGATGATCGAACTCATGCTGCATGACGCGTGCCAGATAACCGTCGACCCACTCGTCGTGAGGCTGGAAATAATCGTCGAGATACGTGACATGAATACGTTTCGGACGTGTCACGTTCTCGCTCAGCCCCGGTATCGACAGACATCCCTCCTCAAGCGTCTCCTTGTCCTTGTCGTCTGTCTCAATGATATGAGGATTGACAAAGACATGGCGGAAGCCCTTGTACTCAGGGAAGTCTTCTTTCAGCACGTCGAGGTCGATGACGACGACACGGATGGACTTACCGATTTGTGGTGCAGCAAGTCCTACACCACCCGCATTGTCGAGCGTCTCATACATGTCACTGATCAACTGCGGCAGCGAGGCATCGCTGGGGTCTACATCCTGAGCCACCTTGCGGAGTACAGGTTGTCCATAAGTATAAATGGGTAATATCATATTCTTCTTTGTGAATTCATAAAATCTTGCAGGATGATGGTGGCACTCACCTCATCCACGAGTCCTTTGTTCTCTCGTCTTGTCTTCTTCTTCACGCCGCCTTCGATGATGGCCCGGTGTGCCAACACCGACGTGAAACGCTCGTCGTAGTAGACGATCGGCACCGCCGGCATCTCCTTGCGCCACCGCTTCACGAAGGCCTCCACGCGCGCCAGATTCTCAGACGGAGCGCCATTGGGCTGAGTAGGCTTACCGATGACAATCTTCTCCACGTTTTCCTCAGAGATATATTTCTTCAGGAAATCCATGAGATTTTTCGTCTCTACCGTAGCCAGCCCATTGGCAATAATCTTCAAAGGGTCAGTAACGGCAAGCCCCGTTCGGCGCTTGCCGTAGTCGATGGAAAGAATTCTTCCCAATGTATATAACTGTTTGGAAAATTATTTCTTAAACAGCAACCAAGCGTCGCTCTTAGGATTGAACTTGCTGCCACGGATGGCATCACGGCTCTGCACGGCACTTGCCTTATCATCAGAGGTAGATGCGATGACACGGTACATGTTCACCTGTGGGTTATAAGCGATCTGAGCATCGTAGCCGCCCTGCTTCAGTGTGCTCTGCAGTCCCTCGGCGTTTGCCTTCAGAGAGAAAGAGCCCACCACGACACTGTAGGCCTGCAAGCCCTTACCGCTGACAACGGTAACGCTCTCACTGCGCACGTTGGCATTGTTGACATTGGTCACAGTGGTCTGGTCAGCCTGCTTCTCAGCCAGCGGAGTCACCACGGGAGCCTCGTCCTGCACGGGCTTCTGCTGGTTCTGCTGCTCTTCCTGAGCCTTAGCCTTCTCATAGGCCTTCTTGTAGGCATCTTCTTTTGTTCCACAACTGGTAAAAGCGAAAGCAAGGCACAGTGCTGTGCTTAATAACACATATTTTCTCATTATCTTCTATTTGATTTTAATATTATTGTTCTGTTGACATTCTCACTCTTTACGTCTAAAGGCATTCAACCTTTTATTTTGCGAAATTACTAAATTAATTACGAAAGCATCCTTTTCGTGCACATAAAGTTTGTTAAATCAGTGAATCAGAGGGTATTTAACAAAAAATATACCCACAAAGCATGTCATTACGGAAAAAAAATCATATATTTGCAACAGATAAATTTAAAACCACAAAACACTAAGTTTATGAAAACATTAGGTTATATCTCAGCTTTCTTAGGTGGTGCCATTGCCGGCGCAGCCATTGGTCTGTTACTCGCCCCGGAGAAAGGCGCAGACACCCGCACGAAGATTTCCGACGCTGTTGATGATTTTTGCAAGAAGCACGACATCAAGCTTGCACGCAAAGATGCTGACGATCTTGTAGACGACATCAAAGACGCCGTAGACAGCACGAATGCATAGGCCGGGCGGTTCACACAAACTGTAGCAAGCCCATGCACAATGGACGAACACTAATATAATAAGGAGTAAATTGAAAATTCCGTTTCTAACCCGGCGAGGCCAGCGCAAGCAAGACGATGCGTTGCACGAGCCTCGCCAAGGTTTGTTTCATCAAGACTTCCACATGTTTTCCAACGACCAAAACATAGAGACCATCGCCCAACTGGTAGAGAGTGTGAAGCACTACGCCAGTCTGCAAGGTGAGAATGTGAAATTGGAAGTAGTGGAGAAGACCGTCAGAGTGCTCACCGTGGTGGCGATGACCGCCATTCTGTCCCTGATACTGATGTTGATTCTCATCTATCTCAGTTTCGCAGCCGCCTTTGCGCTCACTCCTCTCGTGGGCTCTGTAGCTGCCTTCCTCATCATTTCAGGCATCTATCTGGTGATACTCTTGCTCTTCCTTATATTCAGAAAGAGATGGATCGAGCGTCCGCTTGTCCATTTCCTCGCGTCCATCTTACTAAGCAATTAAATCATGAACAACCATACCACAGACTTTACCACCTACCGCAGCCTGGAAGAAATTGCCATGCGCAGACGTATCCTCAAGGAGCAGATCGACGAGGATCGCAAGAAGATCCAGCAACAATGGCAGTCGCTGTTCCGCAAACCCGAGGGCTTCAAGAAAGATGCCACGCCTTCAAAGCGCATTGGCAGCCTCGTCAACACAGGTGCCGGACTCCTCGACGCTTTCCTCTTGGGATGGAAGCTCTACCGCAAATTCAAGAAGTGAGCTACGAGGCTACAACTGTGCCAAATACTGTTCAAAACATTAAAATGCAAGCCCAACCTTGTTAATAAAGGTTATTATATCATCATTTATGGGTGGATTTGGAACAAAACTCGAGAAACATTCGTAACTTTGCACCGTGTTTTTCATAGTATTAGATTTAAGGTTAACAAGGTTGGAGTACAGCGGTACTCCTTTTTTTATGCCCATACGTCAAGTACGCCCTTATTTTCTTATCTGAAAATCTCTCTGCTTACAGCATTCCTGCAAGCAAACTCCCCTCTCTCTTACAATACTTCCTACATCTCTATCTTCATGCCGTCGTACGGAAACAGACAGCCTTCCGGCAGTCTCGCGTTGGCCTCGTCATAGAGTCCCACGTCGTGGGTAAGATGGATGATAAAGGTTCGGCGCGCGCCCAACTTCTTTCCCATGGCGACAGCGTCGGGAATGAGCTGATGGCTGTGGTGGGGCTTTTCCCATCTGAGTCCATTGACAACCAGCGTATCGACGCCCTCTAAGAGGGCCAACTGACTGTCGTCGATGTCCTTCATGTCGGTGATATAGGCCAGCGGACCAAAGCGATAGCCCAGCACGGGCAACTTGTCGTGCATCACCTCGACAGGCAGCACGTCGATGTCGCCCACCCGCAAAGGTTCTTCTTTGTGCAGCGTATGGAGCTCTATCTTCGGCACACCAGGATAGAGATGTTCCGCGAAACAATAGGGGAAATTGTGTCTGACGGCCTTCACACAAGGCTCATTGCCATACATGGGGATGTCGCCCAGATAGCTATAAGGCCGCAGATCGTCCAATCCGCCCACATGATCGTAGTGGGCATGAGTGAGCAGCACAGCATCAATCTTTCGGAAAGGCAGTGGCAACAACTGTTGCCGGATATCAGGACCGCAGTCGATCAGAATGCGCGTGGACGCAGTCTCCAGCAACGCCGCCGTACGCAGACGGTGGTCGCGCGGATCCTTGCTGTCGCAAACCGCACAATGACATCCTATCACCGGCACACCGTTGGATGTACCGGTACCCAAAAAGGTCAACTGCATCTTTGCCATCACTTACCTTTCGTCTCCTACTCTATCGAATGTTTACTTCCGGTTTCAATTCCAATCCGAACTTCTCTCTGACGTCAGCCTGTATGGCATGCATCAGCGCGACGACATCCTCGCCCGTGGCACCGCCCAAATTGACGAGCACCAATGCCTGTTTCTCATACACGCCGGCACGTCCGAGCTTTTTGCCTTTCCATCCGCACTGGTCGATAAGCCAGCCCGCCGGTATCTTATAGTGTTTTTCGCTGCCCTGCTGCTCGTCGGGCGCGTCGAAGTAGCGGAGGTCGGGATGTTCAGCCTTCAGCCGCTCAAAGGTAGCCTCATCGACAATCGGATTCATGAAGAAGCTGCCGCCATTGCCGAGCACGGCGGGATCGGGCAGCTTGGCCTGACGTATGCTGATGATTGCATCGCGAAGCTGTTGAGCCGTCAGCGTATCGACTGCGATGTGGTCTTCTTCCAGCACACGGCGGATATTGCCGTAGTCCAGCCGAGGGCTGAACACGGAAGAGAGCCGATAGACGACCCATGTGATCAGATACTTGTCGCGCCACTCATGCTTGAAGCGGCTCTGACGATAGGCATATTCGCAGTCATCGGCAGGTATCGTCACCTGCTGGCCTGTAGCGATCTCCACAGCCTCGACGCTCACCAGCGTGTCCTTGGCCTCAGCACCGTAGGCACCAATGTTCTGCACGGCGGAAGCGCCGCACTGTCCGGGGATGAGACTGAGGTTCTCCAGTCCGTACATCTGATGCGCCACAGCATAGGCTACCACATCGTCGAACGTGCATCCAGCCCAACAGCGCAGCAGTGTATTGCCCTTGTCGTCGGTCTCGGCATGCACCTCAAAGCGCTGCTCCGGACTGACCACAAGCCCTTGGAAGTCATGGGTGAGCAACAGATTACTGCCGCCACCCAGGATCAGCAGAGGCCGGTCGGCATGATCGCGGATATAGGCAGCCGCCTCCACGGCATCGGCCGTAGAGGAAAACTCAAGATATTCATCGCACTGCTGGTCCATCCCAAACGTGTTGTGATGAAGCAAAGGATAGTGTTGCTGTATTTTCATTGCCGTCGTTTCTTTTCAATCAATCACAAAGTTCTGTCCACATCCATGCGGCTAACAGCTGAACTTGACGAGTTTCCATCTCTTGCCAAACCGTCGGAAGACATAAACCACTTCATTGCTGTTGGCAATGCCGCGGATCATAAACACCTTGTAGTTAGTTTCCTTGTAGGTCTGACCATATATAATGTTGTAGATCGTACCGCTCGGCAGGATACCAGGCTTGAAATCGGGCCACTGCTGCGGCATGATGATACCCGTCATATTGGCATTGTCGTTGGTAGGATCCGGTCCGAAGAACTTCACTTCGTCGGCCATGCTCCTCATCTGGAAGGCTGAGTCTACGGCAAAGTGCTGGTAGAACTTCAGGAAGCTGGCGTTGTCGTTCTGATACATCGGCTTGTAGTTGACCGACGTAAGCATCCACTTGCCCTGAATGCGGTTGAAGAGGAACTGCTGCACGGTCTTGAGATGGAAGAAGATCTTTTCCACCACTACGTGGTCGATCGACGTATCCTTGGCGAGCTTCACCTGCCGTTCATTGTCCAAGATCAGCGTATAGTAGTCCTGGCGCATGAAGAAATGCTCCATGCGCCAATGTCCCTTCTCGATTTTCTTCTCCAGTTTGCCGTTGCGATACACAGGCAGCGGGAAGGCGATGCGCTTGAGCTGCAACCTGCGGTTGGCCGCAAAGTTAAACACGAAATCGTCGAACAGCTCATCAGCTGTCTTCGGCATCGGAGCCTGCGAAATCAAATTCTCCGTAGAGTCCTCCCCAGCCGTGTCCGTGACAACACTGTCAGACTGTATGGAATCAGTCTGCTCCGGCTTCTTGTTGGTGCATCCATAGGGAACAGCCAGTGACAAGATGAAAGCAAGTAAAACAACTAATAATATTATTCTTCTCATAAATCATTCATAAGCTTTGGCAAAATTACATATTATTTTTTATATAAGATGTATTTTTCCAATAAAATTAGTACCTTTGCAGTCAGAAAGATAAAATTTACAGACGATGATACTAGACAAGATAAATCAACTTCTCAAAGAAGTATCTCAGCTCTCTGCCAAGAACGCAGACGACATCGAGCAACTCCGACTCAAGTATTTGAGCAAAAAAGGTGAGATCAATGCCGTCATGGCAGACTTCCGCAATGTGCCCGCTGACCAGAAAAAGGCCGTTGGCATCAAGATCAACGAACTGAAAAAAGCCGCTCAGGACAAGATCAACTCCCTGCGCGAGCAGGTCGCCTCTGCTGACACCGGCGACAACCACGAGGATTTGACACGTACGCCCTACCCCATCGCCTTGGGCACCCGTCACCCGCTGACCATTGTCAAGAATCAGATCATCGACATCTTCCAGCGCATGGGCTTCACACTCTACCACGGTCCCGAGATCGACGACGACAAGCACGTGTTCACCATGCTGAACTTTGCCGCTGACCATCCCGCACGCGACATGCAGGATACTTTCTTCATCTCACAGGACAAGAGCGATGTGACCAAAAACGTGTTGCTGCGCTCTCACACCTCCGGCGACGAGGCACACTATATGGAGACCCACGAGCCGCCTATCCGCGTGCTCTGCCCGGGACGTGTCTACCGCAACGAGGCTATCTCGGCACGCGCCCACTGCTTCTTCCATCAGGTCGAAGGACTCTATGTCGACAAGGGCGTGAGCTTCACCGACCTCAAGCAGGTACTGCTGACCTTCGCCCGAGAGATGTTTGGTCCCGACACGAAGATCCGTCTGCGCCCGTCTTATTTCCCCTTCACCGAGCCGAGTGCTGAGATGGATATCTCCTGCAACATCTGCGGTGGCAAAGGCTGCAACTTCTGCAAGCACACGGGATGGGTGGAGATCCTCGGCTGTGGTATGGTCGACCCGCACGACCTTGCTGCCTGCGGCATCGACCCCGATGTCTACACCGGCTATGCTTTCGGCATGGGCGTGGAGCGTATCACCAACCTGAAATACCGCGTCAACGACCTGCGTCTCTTCTCCGAGAACGACAAGCGCTTCCTCGAAGAGTTCCAGAGCGCGTTCTAAGCTTCATCCGATACATATTATATATTAGGCACACCCGAAAGGCCGGTTTCGTAAAGAGCCCCTTCTCGGTGTGCCTTTTCTTTTATCTCACCTCTAACCCGTTTCCCTTATCATGACCCACCGTCTCCAAGATTTAGAACAGCACACCGCTCTCCTGCAACAACAGCTCACCCGTCTCCGACACAAGAGCCAATGGTTCACCGTGGCACAGATCGGCATGTTTCTCGCTGCCCTCGGCATGGTGGCATGCGCCGTTACCTACCAGCCCAAGTCTCTGTACGCACTCTTGGCTGCCATGCTCTTCGTCGGCTATCTGCTGATCCGCCACACCGACGGTCGCAACAGCCGCAACATCGAGCGACAGCAAAGGCTGATAGCCGCCTACATGCGAGAGATCAGCTATCTTAGAGGAGACTACAGTTGCTTCGACGAGGGCAAAGACTATATCGACGCCTCCCACCCCTTCTCCTTCGACCTGGATCTTTTTGGCAAGGACTCGCTCTTCCAGCGTGTCTGCCGCACCGTCACCGCCGGTGGTCGCAACCTGCTCGCACAGTGGCTGACAAAAGAGACGGTGGACGGGAACCGCAAGGACTTCATCGAGGGCATCGGGCAGAGACGGAATGCCGTGGAGGAGCTCGCCCGTCACGACGACTTCCTGATGAACATCAAAGCCTCGGGGCAGCAGAGCGACAAAGCCATGGAACGACTGCTGCGCACCGACTGGCTGGCCAATGCGCTGACGGCGGCACACGCCCTGGAGCTGCCCAAGCGTTGTTCTACCCGGTGGTTACAAGCCATGAGAGTCGTCTTGCTTACCGGCTTCTACCTGACGATCATCGCCGCGCTGACCGGATCAGTGTCTGTCATCCTGCCCATCACATGGGGCACCCTGCACCTGTTCTTTGCCACCATCTTCCCGGGCAATAGCGTCCGCCGTATCATGATGACTTTGCAAAACATCCACACGTTGTCGGAGGGTCTTGACCGTATCATCCGGCTCACCCACGTAGAAGAGTTTCACGAAGAGGTGAACCAAACGTTGCAGGCTTCCTTGCAGCAACAGGCAGCAAGTCTCGCTGAGATGGAGCAGATACTTCACGACATCGACAACAGAAACAATGAAGCGGGCATCCTGCTCTTTAATGTATTTGCGCTGATCGACCTGAACATCGTCCGCCGCTTCAAGTTGTGGCAGCAAAGCAGTGCTGACTTCGAGGCGCTCATCCGGTCGGTGAGCATGCTCGACGCGCTGGTCTCTCTTGCCTCTTACCGTCAAAACGAACCGGCAACAACATGGCCTACGTTCGTCGACACGCCGTCGATGGTCTTTGAAGGCAAGGCTCTGCGCCATCCCTTCCTGGGCATGAAGGCTGTGGCCAACGATGCCATGCTCCAAGACCGTAACTTCTATATCATCACGGGAGCCAACATGGCAGGAAAGAGTACCTATCTCAGGACGGTGGGCATCAGCTGGGTCATGGCCATGGCGGGACTGCCGGTCTACGCCGAGCGTCTGACGCTCTCGCCTTGCCGACTGTTCACGGGCATGAGAACGAGCGACGACCTGACCCACGGCATCTCTTACTTCAACGCGGAACTGCTCCGCCTCAAACAGCTCATCGACGTGCTCGACGACACGCCCACACTGGTCATCCTCGACGAGATACTCCGGGGCACCAACTCTAAGGACAAACTCCACGGCTCCCAAATCTTCTTGGAGTATCTCTCACGGCACAATGTGACGGCGATCATTGCCACCCACGACCTCGAACTCTCGCAGATGGCCGAAGACCATAGCGACCGTTTCCACAACTATTGCTTCGAGATCTCCATCGGCGAGCAAGTCTCCTACGACTATCGCATCACGCCCGGCATCGCCAAGAACCAGAATGCCACCTACCTGCTCAAGAAGATGATCACTGAAGAAACGACAACAATGGAAAAGAAAGTCAAAGAGTAACATCAAAGTTTCTGACAAAAAGCCTTCACCGCGAACTTCGCTTCCAGAAAGAGCAGCGGCATAGAACAGACAGAAAAATGGAGTTTTTCGCAAAGAACAGAGAGAAGAAACTGAGAAAACAGTTGTCTGACCCGATGAAATCGGTGGTTTGACCTCATCAAACAACTGAGATGACAAGGTCAAACAACTGAGATGATAAGCAGAAAACAGTACTTTGACGAGAAATCTACCCCTGATTTCTCCCCCAAAGTACTGTTTTTTATTTATCACGAAAGTCTGTATCTGCGTAACAAGTTATCCAACAGCAAGTTGCAGAAAACCGATCGAAATTCGTGATTTTCGGGCCCAAGGAGGACTTGCCGGCAAAAATCGCAGCCACGACAGAGGAAAATTGTCAGTTTATCCAACAAGACCGCTACGCCCCGACTTGCAGGAAGAAAAGGCCAGCATGGAGAAGCTATGTTACGAAAAAGCCATTGCAAGGTTATGCAATAAAACCTAATACTTGCATTTTAGCCCTATAATAATACATTAGTATCACCATTTGCTTTCATAGCGAAATCGTTTTACCGAATATTATCATAATAAATCTTAATTAAAAAACGCTTTTGGTCTACAAACACTTATATTTGCAGTATGAACGATGCTTTACTTTGCAGTATAGCAAATACCATCAACCGAGTAATCAATCAACCGAAGTAGAAATGAATAGGAAAGTAATTCTAAAACTATTACCGCTATTGCTGCTGACAGTCCTGCTCTCAGGTTGCAATCGACAACCCAAATATGTCATAGGCGCCTCGCTGGCCGGAGCCGGCGACTGGTCTGCCAAGCTGTACGATGAGATCAAGACCGCCTGCTATCTGCGTCCCAACGTCACTCTCGACTTCCGCTCTGCCGGCGAGGACAACAAATTGCAGGAAGAGCAAATCGACTCGATGATCAACGCCCACGTCGACCTGATCATCATCTCGCCCGGCATCTTCCGTGACGACTCGCGCATGCTGCAACGGGCCAAAGCAGCCGGCATTCCCGTCATCGTTGTGGACCGACAAACCAATTCGCCGGACTACACAGCATATATCGGACGCAACGACGAGCAGTTAGGACGGATGATCGGAAACTATTTAGGCCAGGCGCGCAGAGGAAAACCGACTGCCATTCTTGAGGTTTCCGGCAGCCCAGGGTCTTCTCCGTCCATAGACCGCAGCCGTGGCTTCCGGCAGGCCATCGCCAAGTACCCCAACCTGCATATCGTGGCCACGGTGGGCGAGACGTGGAAACAGGATTCTGTCACCGAAAGAGGCAAGGAGTTCCTCAGAAGACACCCCAACCTGAAGTTTGACTGCGTCGTCGGACAAAGTGACAACTGCGCCATGAGCATGCGCAAGGCAATTGAGCAAGTAGGTGGTCACCCTGGAGTTACCTACTACGGTATCGACGGACTGCCAGGACCGAAAGGCGGACTGCAAATGGTGAAAGACGGCAAGATGGAGGCTACCGTCATCAATCCTACGCGCGGTTTCCAGGTAGTGGCCCTTGCAATGCATATTCTGAGCGGAAGTCCCTACAAACGCATCAACCTGCTGCACACCGCCGTGGTGAACAAAACCAACATTGGCGTGGTGATGAACCAACAAGAGCTGATAAATGACCAGGAAAAGCAGCTGAACAAGCAAAACAACATGCTTCTGCACTTCTATGAGCAATACAAGCACCAGCTGGTGTGTTTTCTGCTCAATGTCATCATCGTATTGCTAATTGCGTTTAGCTTCTATCTATATCACCGCATGACGGTACTCAGCCGACAGCAAGTCTTCAAGCTCGTCACGCTGCATCTGCAACACTATATGCAGGTGCAAGCCTTGCAAGGGCGGCTCACCATGTCGGACGCTTACGAATACGACAATGCTGAAAGCCACTTTATGTCAGTGCTGTTTGAAACCATTCTGAAGCATATCAACGACACCTCACTCAACACAAACACCATAGCGGAAGAGATGGGTATCAGCCCACAAAAGCTCACCGCAACGCTAAAAGGCATCGCCAACACAACTGTCGATCAAGCCATCGCCATCACACGAAAGTTCGTCGCGCTAAATAAGGTGAAGACAAACTTTGTATAAGACAACAACACAACCACGAAAAAAGCAGCGCACCTCTCCGGCAAACCGGAAGGTGCGCTGCACTTTTTTTACGAAATGAGCAGAGGCCTGTGCCTCTCACGGTCAGCCATCAGAACTGCCACCAGTGACGCTTGCGGGGAACGTCCTCGTAAGCCGCCTGGCCCATGCTCTCACGAATAACCTGCGCGTAGGACTTGTGCTCCGAGATCATGCGATAGATCTGCCCCCAGTCGGGCAGTCCGCCGACGTTGCGGTCATCGATGAAATAGTCGGCCTTGATCTTGCGGGAGAAGTGGTTGTTCTTCTCCCGCTCCTCCTCCGGATAATCACGGTTGACAGCCCAAAAGTCCACGCCACGCTCGTGGCACCAGTCTACGGCGTCCTGCAGGAGCTTGCCCTCGCGCACGCTCCACAGGATCAGTCTGTGATGGTCCTTTATCAGCATTCGTAACGTCTCGGTCGCGAACGGGCGCTCCTCGCCTATCTCTGGATAACGGTGCTCTACGATGGTACCGTCGAAATCAACTGCTATTGTTGCCATTGTATATCTTTATTGCTTGATGGAATCGTCCTTTTCGTTGCTGTAGTGGCTGTCCTTGTAGTCGCCATAACTGCCATAGCTGCCGTAGTTGCCATAATTGCCATAGCTGCCGTAATGGCCATAGTGGCCGTAACTGCCGTAGCTGCCGTAGGTAGAGCGCAGATTGCGTGCATAGCGGCCATACTTGCCATACTTGCCGTAGCCGTAATAGTAGCCGTTTTTCTTCTTCGACATGTCAATGCCGTTGATGACGATGCTCATCTTTGGCATCTTCTTGCTGAAGGACAGTCCGTTGATCATCTCGAAGTTCTCCTTCGGGGTGTAGTCGGCACGGCAGACATAGACCGTGGTGTCGCACACCTTGGCAATCTGCAAGGTGTCGGTAACCAATCCCACAGGAGCCGTATCGACGATGATATAGTCGAAGTGCTGGCGCAGGAGGTCGAAGGTGATGCCAAGGCTCTTGCGTGTCACCAGCTCGGCCGGGTTTGGAGGCGTAGGACCGGCCATCAGCAGGGTCAGGTTCTTGTTCACGCCAGAAGGCAAGAGCTGCTTCTCCACATCCTCCCATGTCGGCGACTCCTTGACGAGCAGGTTGGTGATACCATGCACGAAATCATCGATCTCGAAAAGATTGGCCAGACGGGGCTTGCGGATGTCAAGTCCCACGAGCAGCACACGCTTGCCAAGCAGGGCAAACGACATGGCCAGGTTGGAAGCCACAAAGGTCTTGCCCTCGCCGGAGGTGGAAGAGGTGAACATGATGACCTTCTCGTCTTTCTCCAACATAAACTGTATATTGGTACGCATGGAGCGGAAGATCTCCTCCATCTGGTTGTTCATATTCTCGTGCACCACAATCTCGCCCTTGGTCTTGGCCGTATCCGACGACACGGCGATGTCGGCGATGATAGGCAGTGTGGTGAGCTTGGCCACGTCTTCGTGTCCCTCGATCTTGTAGCGGAAGAACTCAAGCAGGAAGAGAATGAGTGATGGAATGGCAAGGGCAAGCACCAATGCCACCAAAATGATGATTGCACTCTTCGGACTCACTTTCTTGCCGAGAGACGGACCATCGACGAGTTTGCCCTTGTCGGCAGTAGCGGCTAAAGAGATAGAGTTTTCCTCGCGCTTCTGCAACAGCATCAAGTAGAGTCCGGACTTCACCTCCTGCTGCCGGCCAATCTGGGTGAGCATACGCTCCTGCTCGGGAGTCTCACCGACCTGTCCCTGATATTTGCCATATTCCACGGCGAGCGCGTTGCGCTGGATCTCCAGGCTCTTGCGTGCCTGAACGAGAGCACGGCGAATGGCACGCTCCATCTCAGAGATCTGTGATGTCAGAGGTATCACCGACGGAGAGTTCTCGCTGGCACTCTGCAACAGCAGGCTGCGCTTCTGCAACAGCTCGTTGTAGTTGCTGATAAGCGCTGTAGAGGCCTGGTCCTCCAGTCCCACGTTGGAAGGCAATGGCTGGAAGTGATTCTTAGGATTGTTCATGTAGCTCTGCATCTCAGAGATCAGCGCCACCTGCGTGTTGGCCTCGCTGAGTTTCTGCTGATATTCCGTAGCGTTGGTGTAAGCTCCGGTAGCGTTGGTTTTCAGCTCCACGACGTTGTTGCGGCGCTTGTAGCTTTCCAACTGCCCCTCGGTATTGCCCAGTTCGGCATTGATCTTCTCCAGTCGGCCGTTGATAAACTGCTCGGTGCGGCGGGCAATCTCGTTCTTGTCTTCGTTGGCCTGCTGATTATAGCATATCGAAAGTTGCTGCACATAGTCCAGCGCACGCTGCGGATCCTCGTCGTTGAGGGTCAGCTGGGCGATGGTAGTGGTCTTGCTGGTCTGTGTAGCGGTGAGCTCATCCACATATTTATTCGCGGCCTTGAGAGGCGAATAGATAAAGACCCTTATACTTTCACCGTCCTTCATGGTGGCATACGTACTCTGCGTAAGGCTGATGGCGCCTACACGCGTATAGATGGTAGAGGGCAGTCCCTCTACGGTACGTTCAAAATCAAACGGTCCCTTGGACGCCATCTTGTTGACAGGCACATAGCACTTGCCCAAGATCTTATAGCTGTTGCCCTCGCGGGTAATCTTCAACTCCACAGGCTTGTTGAGCTTGTAGAGATGGTTGGCATCCATATCCACATTGACAGGCTGCTGGCGATAGAGCAGCTCATCTTTCACCTTGCCGACAAAGTAATAGTCGACGTAGATCTTCATGTCCTTCACCACCTGCAGGGCAAGCGAGTGCGACGTGAGGATCTCCATCTCGTTGTCAAAACCATTGGAATTTGAGATCAAGCCCAGCGTCGCCGAGTTGAGCATGGCACTCTTGTTGGCAGAGTTGGGTGAGTCCTGGTTATTGTCCTTAATAAGAAGTTTGGCAGACACCTGATAGATAGGCGTGGCATAGCGCAGATAGGTAGCTGCCAAGCCCATACAGATGATGATAGAGAGTACAAACCATTTCCAGTTAAGCACGACAGCCGTGAAAATGGTGGCGAAGTTGATAGCAGACTTAGCCTCGTCAGGCTGCTGTAGCTGCTGCTGGTTGTCCAGTTCTGTTTCCGCGTTTAAGTTTTGTTCCATAAATCGTATGGTAAAAGAATCGTTGAATACGGTTGTCTATTAATTATCGTTCGCAAGCCTATTCGCCGGCCAGCTGCAACAGGTATTTGCCATAATCGTTTTTAGCCATCGGCTGTGCCACGGCCACGAGCTGCTCGCGTGTGATCCATCCTTGCTTGTAGGCGATCTCCTCCAGGCAGGCCACCTTCAGCCCCTGGCGCTTCTCGATGCACTCGATAAAGGTGCCGGCCTCTGACAGACTGTCGTGGGTGCCGGTGTCGAGCCAGGCGAAGCCGCGCGGCAAGGCCTGCACGCGCAAGCGCTTCTGACCGAGATAGTCCTGATTGACAGACGTGATCTCCAGCTCGCCACGCTTGCTGGGCTTCACGGCCTTGGCGATGCGCACCACGTCGTTGGGATAGAAATAGAGACCTACCACGGCGTAGTTGCTCTTGGGATGCTGCGGCTTCTCCTCCAAGCTCAGGCAGTTGCCTTCCTTGTCGAGCTCGGCCACGCCATAGCGCTCCGGGTCATTGACATAGTAGCCAAACACCGTGGCCTTGTCGTGCCGCTCGGCTTGCTCCCTGCTGTGGCGCAGCAATCCGGTAAAGCCCGCGCCATAGAAGATGTTGTCGCCTAAGACCAGACAGACGCTGTCATCGCCAATGAACTCTTCGCCGATGAGGAATGCTTGCGCGAGTCCATCGGGATGGGGCTGCTCGGCATACGAGATGCTCACACCCAACTCTGAGCCATCTCCCAACAGGCGCTTAAAGCCCGGCAAGTCGTAAGGGGTGGAGATGACAAGTATATCGCGAATTCCAGCCAACATCAGCACCGACAAGGGATAGTATATCATCGGCTTGTCAAAGACGGGAAGGAGTTGCTTACTAATACCTTTTGTAATAGGATACAAACGTGTACCTGAGCCGCCAGCTAAAACAATGCCTTTCATCACTTATCTTGAATTTGGTGTAATTAATAACCTTGGCACTCGGCAGACTTATGAACAAGCCACTTCACCCGCCTTGTGTTACGGATTATCAGTTGATATTACTGCGTTAATCGCTGCAAAGTTACGAAATATTATCGAAACATAGAGAGATTCATAGACTTTTATTTTGTCTTCTCGCTATATTATTGTATTTTTGCAGATGATTTACGACATACTCTAAAGTAATTTCAATAAATATGGGAATATTCTCCAAACTTTTTGGAAGGAAGGAACAAGAAAGCAAGACGGGCGGCATGGAAGACTACATGACGCTCGTGCGTGTATATTTTCAGGCTGCCTTAGCCGCTCAACTGGGCATCAGCAATCTGGCCATGTTGCCGGATCTCAGACTCTTTAAGTCGACGCTGCACGTGCCCACTCAGAACAACAAACTGGGTGTGGGCGAAAAAGGACATTGCCGCAAGATGATGATGGAGATCTATCACACCGACGAGCAGTTCTTCAAGGAAATCGACCAGAGCATCCGCCGCAACTGCAAGAAGTTGCAGGACGTGCAGGTGTATATGATCCAGTTCCAAAGTTTCTCTCAGGAACTGATGATGCTCATGGGCAACCTGATGAAGTTTAAGTTGCGCGTGCCCTCCATCTTCAAGAAGACCATCTACGCCATGACGGAGAAAACCGTCAGCGACATCTTCATGAAGAACGACTACAAGGATCCGAGCGTGATCAAATCGGTGCTGAATGTGCGCAAGCTCAACGCCCGCTTGAACTTCTCACAGAAGTGGGTGACCGACTTCACCTATCAGGTGATGATGCTGGCCAAGAAAGAGCCACGCCCAAAGGATGAGGATGTAAAGAACAAATAAATATAAGGAAAAGGCAAGCTCTCTGAGAAAAATGTTTCAGAAAGCTTGCTATTCTCACTAAAAATCTATAATTTTGCAGAAACAAGTATAGTCATGGATGCCAATGAGAAGATAATCAACACATTTGTGACACGTGTCAGACAACTGATGCTCCAATACGAGGAGCTGAAAAAGGAAAATGCGCGTCTGCACACTGTGATCGATGATAGAGATGCTTCCATCAGCCTGTTGCAAGAACAGCTGAAAAAGGCGGAGAGTGACTATCAGACGTTGAAAACCGCTCGTATGCTGCAAGTGAGCGATATGGACATGAGTCGCGCGAAAAAGTCTCTGTCCGCGCTCATCCGTGATGTCAACAAATGCATCACCATGCTGAGTAGCGAAAGTTCCGACAATGACAGAAGAAACTGATAAGATCACCATAAGGCTTCATATCTACGATACAGATATCAGCGTGACTGTGCCTCGGAAAGACGAAGCACTGTATCGTCGTGACGCGGAGTTGATCAATGAGCGTCTGAATGCTTATTACAACCAGTTCAAACGTTTCAAGAGCGATAAGGAAATCCACTACTTCGCCATGATCGACATAGGACTGAGGTTGCAAGAGATGCTTCAGCGCAATGACACCAAGCCATATAATGATTTGCTCACACAGCTTACTTCGGAAATTGAGGACGTTCTCGGGAGCGGGAAAGAAAACGATCAGGAGAGTAAATAATTATATGTCTAATCAACTAACAATATACAATTAACATACATGATAGTTACCATCATTACTGCCGTCGTTGCCCTGGCACTGGGCGCGCTGGCTGGTTTTTATTACTTCCGCCATATCGCGAAAGGTAAATATAATGAGATCCTGGATACTGCCCAAAAGGACGCAGACGTGATCAAAGAGAAAAAGCTCCTTGAGGTCAAGGAGAAGTTTCTGAATAAGAAAAGTGAGTTGGAAAAGGAAGTGCAGGCGCGCAACCAAAAGATCCAGCAAAACGAGAACCGACTGAAACAGCGCGAGATCTCCCTCAACCAGCGTCAGGAAGAATTGCAGCGCCGCAAACAGGAGGTGGAGCAAGGTCAGGTACGCATCGACAACGAGAAGAAGCTTATCACGCAGCGTCAGGCTGAGCTCGAAAAGATGCAGGAGCAGGAGCGTGCCAAGCTGGAGGAGCTCTCTGGACTCTCTGCCGAGGAAGCCAAGAAACGCCTCGTGGAGAGCATGAAGGACAAAGCCAAGATGGACGCGGCAGGCTATGTCAACGAGATCATGGACCAGGCGAAGCTCGACGCCAACATGAAGGCGAAGAAGATCGTCATCCAGACAATCCAGCGAGTAGCCACTGAGACGGCCATAGAAAATTCGGTCAGCGTCTTCCATATCGACAACGACGAGGTCAAAGGACGTATCATCGGTCGTGAGGGCCGCAACATCCGTGCCCTTGAGGCTGCCACCGGCGTGGAGATTGTCGTCGACGATACGCCTGAGAGCATCGTCATCTCGGCCTTCGATCCTATCCGTCGTGAGGTTTGCCGGTTGGCGCTTCACCAACTCGTCGCCGACGGACGTATCCATCCCGCACGTATCGAGGAGGTTGTGGCTAAGGTCAAGAAGCAACTCGACAACGAGATCATCGAGACCGGTAAGCGCACGGTGATCGACTTGGGTATCCACGGACTGCATCCCGAACTGGTGCGTATCATCGGTAAGATGAAGTACCGCTCGTCCTACGGACAGAATCTGTTGCAGCACGCACGTGAGACGGCTAACCTCTGCTCCGTTATGGCTGCCGAGCTCGGACTCAATCCTAAGAAGGCCAAACGCGCAGGCCTGCTCCACGACATCGGCAAGGTGCCCGACGAGGAGAGCGAATTGCCCCACGCACTCTTAGGCGCTAAGATGGCCGAGAAATACAAAGAGAAACCTGACATCGTGAACGCCATCGCTGCTCACCACGACGAAGTGGAGATGCAGACGCTGTTGGCTCCTATCGTGCAGGTGTGCGATGCCATCTCCGGTGCCCGTCCCGGTGCCCGCCGCGAGATTGTTGAGGCTTACATCAAACGTCTCAATGACCTGGAAGCCATCGCCATGAGCTATCCGGGCGTGACGAAGACCTACGCCATCCAGGCCGGTCGTGAGCTCCGTGTCATCGTCGGCGCCGACAAGATGAGCGACGAGGACAGCACGAAACTCAGCAATGAGATTGCAGAGAAGATTCAAAACGAGATGACTTACCCCGGTCAGGTGAAGATCACCGTGATTCGTGAGACGCGTAGTGTAGCCTATGCCAAGTAATCATCATCGATAGAACGTATAAGCCTGCTATTGGTTTCAGAGAATACTCCGAAGCTAATGGCAGGCCTTTTTTTATTTCTTCAGTCATGGAACATCCTAAAGTAGCTGTAATCAATGAGGACACGCTTGCGCTGATCGGCATGAAGACATTGCTCGATCAGGTGATGCCAATCATGGAGACGCATACGTTTAACAACTTGGAAGAACTGTTGCAAGGCGGTGAGGAACATTTTGTGCACTTCTTCGTTTCCCAGGCGGTACTGCTCAACAACCGTGATTACTTCATGCAGCGGAGGTATCAGACCATCGTCTTCACGCCTACTGATGACCCGGCCGCACAACCGACAGGTTTTCATTGCATCTGTTGTCATCTGCCCGAAAAGCAGCTGGTCAGACAACTCTTGGCATTGGAGCAGCGTGCTCATGGACACGGACAGCATTTGCCACCGCAGTCCGTGCCAACAGCAGAGAAGAAACTCTCCAAGCGTGAAATAGACGTGCTCAGACTTATCGTCAAGGGCTATATTAATAAGGAGATAGCCGATAAGCTCAACATTGGCCTGACGACGGTCATCACGCACCGCAAAAACATTGTCACCAAACTTGGCCGACGCAGCGTGTCGGCCCTGACAATCTATGCTGTGATGCACGGATACGTCGATGTCAGCAGCATCTAAGAGAGATAAAAAAGTGGAAAAAAGAAAAAGGGAAAACGTAAGAGAGAAAAGAGGTAGAAAGGATAGACGATAACGGAAGAATATTGGAGAGTAGAGAAAGATGTCTATAGAAACTTTGCCAACAGGTGGGCAAACCATCCGCGGAACTTCTGCCAAGGCGTGCGCCAGGCGTTCCAGGACTCTTCTGTCAGTCGGAATGAGTCCTTCTTCTCAGAGTTGAACAGTTGTATCAACTCGTTTGTTGTGCACGGATCAATGATCACGGCATTCTCCTCATAGTCCCAGGCCAGACTCCTGGCGTTGAGATTGGCGGAGCCTACCGTACAGAAGCGGCCGTCAACCATAATGATCTTGGTGTGATGAAAGCCGGGCTTATACATCCATACCGTGCAGCCATGCTTCATCAGCTGGTGGGCATTGTAGAAACCGCAGTCCGGAGTCAAGGGAATGTCGCTTTTCACGCTGAGCATGATCTCTACTTTCACGCCACGCTTCGCAGCGTTTTTCAGTGCCTTCTTGATTTTGTGATTCAGCGTGAAATAGGGGTTGATGATCATGATGCTGTCCTGCGCATCGTTGATGGCGTGGGTGTAGAACTCCCTTATAATTTCGTTTGACGTGTGCGGCTCGCGGTTGATGATACCGACCATTTTGTTTCCGGCCGTGTCGCAGGTGTCACGCTTCAGCCCATGGAAGTAGCTCACGTCGCCCAGTCCACGGTAGTATTGTGGCCCGTGGATGTTTTGTCCCGTCACCTTGTTCCATGTGCGCAGGAAGATCTCTTGCAGCGTGTTGACCTCTGTGCCCTCGATGCGGCAGTGCATGTCGTGCCAGGAACCCACCTGCTTCGTGCCTTTAATATAGTAGTCCGCCACGTTCATACCGCCGGTATAGGCGATTTTCCCGTCGATGACCACAATTTTTCTGTGGTCACGCGCCCAGACATGGTTGACCCACGGAAAGCGGATTGGGTCAAACTCATAGATCTCGATGCCTTCCTCACGCAGCTTCTTGATGTGCTTACGGCGTAGGGGACGGTTGTTGCTGTCATTGCCAAAGCCGTCGAACATGGCTCTGACCTCTACGCCTTGTGCTGCTTTCTCGGCAAGTAAGTCGAAAAGGCAACGGGCTATGGAGTCGTTCCGGAAGTTGAAATACTCCAAATGTACGGAAGAACGTGCCTGTCTGATGGCTTTAAACAGGTCGTCGAATTTTTCCTGCCCGGTCATCAGCAACGTCACGCTATTGTCGTGGGAGAAGGAAATACCGTCTTCTCTCAGTTGGCTGACCAGCATCGAGTCACTGCGCTGACACTCAGACTGGGACATATTGCTTTGGGCATGACAAGGCGTAATGCCTGTCAGCATGAAACACACTAATACCTTAAAGGATGATTCTCTCAAAATGATATAAGTAATTGATACTAAAACTACTGGTGTGAATACCGACTCTCATCGAGCCATTGTCATTCCGCGTGTTGGCTTCTTATGCTTTTACTGGTTGAGCAGTGAAGCGGCATAAGAGTCTACGATACCCAAGAGATGCTTTCCTTTGTCGCAGACGAGTACCGAATGGATCTTGTACTGGTGCATGACGCGCTGTATCTCTGTGATCTTTGTCGATGGTGAGACGATTTTCGGCGTACGTGTCATGATCTCGCTCACCGTGTGGTCGAAGAAACGGGCCTGCCATTTCTCCATGGCTCGGCGTATGTCGCCGTCGGTGATCAGTCCGACAACACGGTTGTCGCTGTCGAGCGACACGCCCATGCCCAGCAGTCCTTTCGAGACGTTGATGATGGCTTTGCCGAGGTTCATGTCTTCGGGGATGATCGGAAGGTCTTCTGTGCGCATGACATCCTCGGCTTTGGTCAACAGTCGCTTGCCGAGCTCGCCGCCCGGATGGAACTGTGCGAAGTCGCGGGGGCGGAAGTCACGCACCTGCATCAGCGCGATGGCGAGTGCGTCGCCCATCGCCAGTGCAGCCGTCGTGGAGGATGTGGGCGCAAGGTTCAACGGACAAGCCTCGTGATCAACAAACACTTTGATATGGATCTCTGAGTATTTGGCCAGTAGCGACTCGGGATTACGACTCATGCCAATAATGGGGACGTGCATGTGCAACAGAATTGGCACAAAACGCAACAACTCATCAGTCTGACCGGAATTGCTGATGGCCAGCACGATGTCGTCGGGTGTCATCACGCCGAGGTCGCCATGATAGGCATCAAGAGGATTGATGAAAAAGGCTGGAGTGCCCGTGGAGGACAGCGTAGCGGCAATCTTGGCGCCGACATTTCCACTTTTTCCTACTCCCGTGACAATGATCTTGCCACGGCAGCGATACATCATATCGACAGCTTTCTCAAAGTTTTCGTCGAGCTGGGGAATGAGATCAAGGACGGCCTGAGCCTCTTCACGCAGACAGCGTGCGGCATATTCTCTGGCATGATGCAATCGTTCTTCGGGCGTGGTCTTTACTTTTTCTGTTTTTATCTCTTTGTTCATCTGTTGTTCTCCTCTGAATGATGGTGACGCTTGTTGTTCTTGGTTGTTTATTTCAAAAGCGGCAGCAGAGTTGCTTCGAGCTTGTCCAGTTCTATCATATTGGCGGCGTCGGACAGTCCCTCATCAGGATTGGGATGTGTCTCGAAGAAATAGCCGGTGGCACCGAAAGCTTTTGCCGCAAGTGCCATGCTGGGTACAAACTTGCGGTCGCCGATCGTCTTGCCGTCTCCGGCAGAAGGGCGTTGCACGCTGTGGGTGCAGTCCATGATCACCGTGGGCACAATGTCGAGCATATCGGCGATGTTGCGGAAGTCCACGACAAGGTTGTTATAGCCAAAGCAATTGCCGCGCTCGGTGAGCCAAACCTCCTTGGCACCGCTGTCCTGTGCTTTTTCCACGGGATAGCGCATGTCGCGTCCCGAAAGGAACTGTGCCTTCTTGATGTTGACAATGCGTCCCGTCTTGGCGGCAGCCACGAGCAGGTCGGTCTGTCGGCACAGGAAAGCCGGAATCTGCAATACGTCACACACCTCACCGGCCGGCTCTGCTTGCCAAGCCTCATGGATGTCGGTGGTGATTCTCAACTGATATTTGCGCTTCACATCGGCCAGCATCTCCAGTCCGCGCTCCAGTCCCGGTCCACGGAATGAGTGGAGTGAGGTGCGGTTGGCCTTATCAAATGAGGCCTTAAAAATAATATCGATGTCATATTTGGCGTTGAGTCTGACAAGCTCTTGCGCTACGGTGTCGAGCAAAGAGGCAGACTCGATGACACAAGGTCCGGCAATGACTACGGGTTTTTGCATGATCAACTGTCTTAGACTAAAACTGTGCAAAGTTACTAAGTTTTATCTGAAAGACCAAATTTATGGGAGAATACCTTATTATATATAAGGAATTCCAAACCGTAATCATGGCCGAGAAGGAGGCTATAAGTTGACGACAAGCCAAGAACTATGGTGTGAGCCTCCTGACGAGAAAAGAATAAAGCCGGTGATAATTTCAGTTTCTCGTAAAAACTCGCTACCTTTGCAAAGAGAAAAAATAGCAATGACGATGAACAAAAAAGATCTGAAAATCATATTCATGGGCACACCGGAGTTTGCCGTTGGCACGCTCCGCCGCTTAGTAGAGGATGGATACAATATCGTGGCTGTGGTCACGCAACCCGACAAGCCCGTCGGACGGCACCAAGATCACCTTCAGCCCTCTGAGGTCAAACGCTATGCAACAGAGCAGGGCATCCCGGTCTTGCAGCCTGTAAAAATGAAAGATCCCGCCTTTGTCGAGCAGTTGGCTGCTTATCATGCCGATCTGCAAGTGGTCGTAGCCTTCCGCATGTTGCCGGAGGTTGTCTGGTCCATGCCACGCTTCGGCACTTTCAATGTTCACGCAGCCTTACTTCCGCAGTATCGTGGCGCCGCACCTATCAACTGGGCCATCATCAATGGCGAGACGATGACGGGCGTGACGACCTTTTTCCTTGACAAGGACATCGACACGGGACGCATTATCCTGCAAAAGAAATTCCCTATCCCTGACGACGCCGACGTGGAATACGTCTACGACGGACTGATGCATTTAGGCGCGGACATCGCGGAAGAGACGATCAACCTCGTACTCGATGGTGACGGACACGTTGACTCCACCGACCAAAACCAGCTGACAGCAACCGACTGTGAACTGCATCCGGCCCCGAAGATCTTCAAAGATACCTGCAAGATCGACTGGACGAAGAAAGCAAAGCAGGTCTATGACTTTGTCAGAGGCTTGTCCCCCTACCCTTGCGCCTGGACTACCATGCAACCGGCAAACGGAGAAACAGGCAAAGCCAACACTTACAAGATCTTCAAAACAACCAAAACCGGCATCGCCTGCACAGAGAAGCCCGGTACCGTCAGCGTGCGCAAGAACCAGCTGCTCGTCGCTTGCTCCGACGAATGGCTGTCGATAGAGGAATTGCAACCAGCCGGTAAGAAGCGTATGCCCGCCACCGCTTTCCTCAACGGTATCCATTCTGAACTGACCTGCATCTGATTATGCACTGCACAGCCGCCTTTCCGGTACGTTCTGTTCGTCGAATTATAATTCGACGCCGCCCGCAGTGCCCAATAGACAAAAAGAGCCGCCCCGTATGGAGCGGCTCTCTGTTTTCTGTCAAGCCTTGCTTAGATGTCCCAGCCCACAGCGGAAGCACCGAGCACAGCAGCTGAGCTGCCATCCAATCCGCTGACGAGGAACTTAGCCTTGCCCTTGAAGATAGGCAGTACATGCTCGTCGTAGCTCTTCTTGATAGGATCCATCAACAAATCACCAGCCTTAGTCAGACCACCAAAGAAGATGAAGGCCTCTGGAGAAGAGAAGGCGGCAAAGTCTGCACAAGCCTCACCCAGCATCTCACCTGTGAAGTCGTAGATCTGCTTGGCAAGCTTATCGCCCTTGCCGGCTGCGATGCTCACATCAAGAGAAGTGATGTCCTTCGGATTCAGATCACGCAGCAGAGATGGTGTGTCTGTCGTGTCAAGGAACTCACGTGCCGTACGGGCCACACCCGTTGCTGAGCAGTATGCTTCCAAACAACCATGGCGGCCACAGCCACAGAGACGTCCGTTCTCACGACGCATGATGACATGACCCAACTCACCGGCAAAGCCATCGCAACCATAGACCACCTTGCCATCAATGACAATACCGGAGCCTACACCTGTACCCAGCGTGATGTCGATGAAGTTCTTCATACCTCTTGCCACACCGTAAGTCATCTCACCGATAGCGGCTGCGTTGGCATCATTGGTCAGAGCCACGGGAATACCCAGCTCCTTGGAGAACATATCTGCCAATGGCACGATACCATTATGGCCCCAAGCCAAGTTTGGCGCAAATTCTATCGTGCCCTTGTAGTAGTTACCGTTAGGTGCGCCGATACCCATTGCCTTGATCTTGTCAATGCCGCCCACCTGATCAATGATTATATGAAGTGCCTCTACGGAAGCCTTCACATAGTCCTTCACCTTATCGTAACCCTGAGTCTTAATAGCTGTAGTTGCCTTGATGTCACCACGGCTGTCCACGATACCAAACACAGAGTTGGTACCACCGAGATCCAGTCCAATGACGTAAGGCTTCAATAATTCTTGCTCATTCATTGCTTTTGGTTTTATCGATTGTGTTTCTGTTGCAAAGATAATAAAACATTTGAAAACTCTACTACTTTGAGATGAATTTTAACTGATACAGCACAAAAAAGAGTCTTTTTACCATCACAGACACACACTTGACAAACGATTGAGACATATATTTTTCTAAAAACATTTGCATAGGACAAAAAGAATTGTTATCTTTGCTTGGAAAACGAACAACTATAAAATGACACAAGAAGAAGATATCAAAAACGCCGTGGAAGTGCTTCGCCGTGGAGGCGTCATTCTCTACCCCACTGACACGGTTTGGGGCATCGGCTGTGATGCCACGAACGCTGAGGCTGTAGCCCGTGTCTACCAAATCAAGCATCGCGACGATTCCAAGGCTCTCATCTGCCTCGTAGACTCTGATGCCCGCCTGCAACGCTATGTGCGCAATGTGCCTGCAGTAGCTTGGGATTTGCTCGATGCTGTTGTCAAGCCCACAACGATTATCCTCGACGGTGCCGTCAACCTGGCACCGAACCTTATCGCAGGAGACGGCAGCATCGCGCTGCGCATCACCAAAGAGCCTTTCTCGCATGAACTGTGCTATCGGTTCCAGAAAGCACTCGTCAGCACCAGCGCCAACATCAGCGGGCAGCCCGCTGCACAAAACTTTGCCGACATCGCGCCCGAACTTCTTGACGCTGTTGACTATGTCTGCTTCTCACGCCGCCAAGAGCATAAGCCCCACACACCCAGTTCCATCATCAAACTTGGGCCGCAGGGAGAAGTGACCATCATCAGAAAATAACTTCGCAAAATACTGCTGATATATTCACGTCTGTAAAAACACAAATGAATATATGGCTACACATATTATATAATAAGGTATAAGTTCTATAAAGTAAGAAGAAAGTGACTTTCAATCAAATCCTCGAGTGGAAAAACCACAACCTGACAGAGCGACAGATGACCAGCATACTGGCGTTCTTCATCGGCATACTCTCCGCTGTGGCAGCATACGTTCTGCATCAGCTCATCCACCTGATAGAGCGTCTGCTCACCGAGGATTTCCTGACCAATGCCGTCAACTGGCTTTATCTTGTCTTTCCAGTTATTGGTATCTGGCTCACCTCCTTATTTATAAAATACGTCGTTCGTGACAATATCTCACACGGTATCACCCGTGTTCTCTATGCCATCTCGACCAAGCGCTCATGTCTGAAGCGTCACAACTGCTGGTCGTCGGTGGTAGCCTCCGCCATTACCATCGGCTTTGGTGGATCTGTGGGTGCCGAGGCTCCTATCGTCTTGACGGGATCGGCCATCGGTTCCAATCTTGGACAGCTCTTCCACATGGACAAGCGCACGCTGATGTTGCTGGTAGGCTGCGGTGCCGCGGCTGCTATCTCCGGCATCTTCAAAGCTCCTATCGCCGGCCTTGTCTTCACACTGGAAGTGTTGATGATTGACATGTCGATGGCTTCGCTGATCCCTATTCTGATTGCCAGCATCACTGCCGACATCTTTTCCTATGTCTTCACTGGCACCTCTACCCTCTTCAACTTTACCCTACAGTCGCCGTTCAGCGTAGAGCGCGTTCCGGCAAGCATATTGCTCGGACTGGTATGCGGTGTGATGAGCCTTTATTTCATGCGTGCCATGAATTTCTGTGAAGGACAGTTTGCCAAGATGAAACAGCATCCCTACCGAAAACTCTTCGTAGGAGGTATCACCCTGAGCACACTGATCTTCTTCTTCCCATCGCTCTATGGTGAAGGTTACACGACACTGGGGACATTCATTACCGGGAAAACTGTCACAGACTGGAGCCAAGTGATGAACGGCTCTTTGTTCTATGGTCACAACGAGCTGCTGCCTCTTTATATCGGCCTCGTCATGCTCACAAAGGTCATCGCCACGTCTTCTACCAATGGGGCAGGCGGTTGCGGTGGTACCTTCGCGCCGTCTCTGTTTGTAGGTGGCTTCGCAGGCTTTCTCTTTGCCCGGCTTTGGAACATGCAGCA
>DLDU01000046.1:36409-37427 GCA_002481295.1 Prevotella sp. UBA7764
ATCTACGCCATGCGATTGGCTCGTGAAGGAAAGCTCGTCACCCACCACACCGACAAGAGCGTACTCACGCTGATGAGTATGGACTCACTCATAGAGAAAGACTATGTCACCGTGCAACCCGACATGCTGTTGGGCAAGCTCGTCAACGTTCTTTCCAGCACCGACTATGATTTCTTGCCCGTAGTAGACACTGCCGGCCGGTTGATGGGAGAGATCGACATCAACAAGATTCGCCATATCGTTTTCCGACCGGAGCTCTATCAGAAGTTCCGCGTAGCGCAGCTGATGACTCCTGTACCCGCTATTCTCTATCGCAATGAGCCTATGGAGGATGTCATGCATAAGTTCGACGCCACCAACGCAGATGCCCTTCCCGTCGTTGACATCAATAACTGTCTGCAAGGCTACATCCTGCGCACACGCATGTTGAGAGCCTACCGACAACTGGTGGCTGACTTCTCTGCTGAATAACGGTAGGACAATAAAGCGCACTGATTGCACGAAGAAAAAGACGAAATAACCTAATAGATGATGTTATATCGGATAAAATTCGTAACTTTGCAAGCTATATGATGCCGTTTTTACATATTGATCTGTTAGAGCTCATCCTGAAGGGACTACTCATCGGAATCATCGCCTCAGCACCTATGGGGCCGGTGGGCATACTCTGCATCCAACGCACACTCAACAAAGGGCGTTGGTATGGGTTCGTTACAGGCATTGGAGCAGCCGTGAGCGACATTATCTATGCACTCATCACAGGTTTGGGTATGAGCTTTGTCATGGATTTCATCACCAACCCTACCAACAAGTTCATCCTGCAACTCTCGGGTAGTATCGTCCTGCTGCTGTTTGGCATCTATTGTTTCAGAAGTGATCCACGGAAAAATATGCATAAGAGCAGTCAGAGCAAAGGTACATTATGGCACAATGCCCTCACCGCCTTTCTCGTGACCTTCTCTAATCCACTGATCATCTTTCTGTTCATTGCCTGCTATGCTCAGTTTGCCTTTGTTGT
>DLDU01000046.1:37532-41059 GCA_002481295.1 Prevotella sp. UBA7764
GGCATTCAGATCATCAACCGCATCATCGGCGGTCTCGTCATCGTCTTTTCCTTTGCCATGCTCATCGGCACGGTGTTCAATCTCTACACCATACATTATTAGCTGCGACAACGACATGACGAACACCAATATCGGAGAATACGACTATAAACAGTATTTCAGAATCCCTCAATAGACATCTTTCATCAACAAAATCTTTCAAGCATGTATATCGCAAAGAAAATAAAGGAAAAATCCATTGCAGAATATCTGCTCTATATGTGGCAGATGGAAGACCTGATCAGAGCATACGGTTGCTCTCTGTCGCGCATTAGAAAGGAATATATCGACAAATTTGATTATACCCCCGAGCAAAAGGACGAAGAAGCCGACTGGTTTGGCAATCTCATACGCATGATGAACGAAGAAGGTTGCCGCGAGAAAGGGCATCTTCAAATCAACCAGGTGATCATCGGTGACCTCTTTGACTTGCATTGCCAACTGCTCGACTCCAACAAGTTCCCGTTCTATAATGCGGAATACTACAAGGTATTGCCGTTCATCGTGGAACTGCGGCAGAAGGGTGACAAAGACGTCAATGAGATTGAGACATGCCTCGATGCTCTCTATGGTGTGATGATGCTCAGACTACAACAGAAAGAAATCTCACCCGAGACTGACCATGCCATCAAAGAGATTTCTACATTCATTGGGATGCTTTCCGACTATTACATCAAAGACAGAACTGAAGGCATTGACTTTGGCGAACAAGGATAATAAAAGATAAAGACTATAAAATAAACGCGATATGAATATCTTAGTAACAGGTGCTAATGGGCAGCTTGGCAACGAGATGCAGATCGTCAGCAAAGCAAGCTCAAAGGATAAATATATCTTCACGGATGTCTGTGACGGTTATACTCACCTCGACATCACCAACATTGATGCCATCCGCCAGATGGTAAAGGACAATGGCGTGAAATGCATCATCAACTGTGCAGCATGGACAAATGTCGACAAGGCAGAGACAGCCGGCGAAATCGTGGAAACGCTCAACGCTACAGCTCCTGAGAATCTCGCCAAAGTGATGAAGGAAGTAGGAGGTCTGCTCGTGCATATCTCCACAGACTATGTCTTTGGCGGTGATCCCTACAACACACCATGCCGTGAGGATCAGAAGGGTACACCAACAGGCGTCTATGGCCTTACCAAGCTGCATGGCGAGCAAAAGATTCAGGCTACCGGCGTTGACTACATCATTCTGCGCACCGCCTGGCTCTACTCAGAGTTCGGTCACAACTTCGTAAAAACAATGCTCAACCTCACGGCTACTCACCCTCAGCTGAAGGTGGTCTTCGACCAATGCGGCACACCAACCTATGCCGGAGACTTGGCTAACACTATCTTCGACATCGTAGAGAACCGTAAGTACAAAGGCAATAGCGGAATCTATCACTTCAGCAACGAGGGAGTTACTTCTTGGTATGACTTCACCAAGGCTATCGCTGCACTGGCCGGGCACAACGACTGCGACATTCAGCCATGCCACAGCGATGAGTTCCCCTCACCCGTCAAGCGCCCTGCCTACAGCGTTCTTGACAAGACAAAGATCAAGACAACCTTCCACACAGCCATTCCTTACTGGCTTGACTCGCTGAAAAAGTGTATGGCTAATATGAACGAAATCAAGAAGTAATCATCTTATGAACGAAATACAACGTCGGCGCACATTCGCCATCATCTCTCACCCTGATGCCGGTAAGACTACACTCACCGAGAAGTTCCTGCTCTTCGGCGGTCAGATACAAGTAGCCGGTGCCGTCAAGAACAACAAGATACGCAAGACTGCCACCTCCGACTGGATGGATATTGAGAAGCAGCGTGGTATCTCTGTGTCTACATCTGTCATGGAGTTCGACTATCTGCCCGAAGGTCAGGAGGGCGAACCCTATAAGGTCAACATTCTGGATACGCCGGGTCACCAGGACTTTGCGGAAGACACTTACCGCACGCTTACCGCCGTCGACTCCGCCATCATCGTCGTAGACTCTGCAAAAGGTGTGGAGGCTCAGACTCGCAAACTGATGGAGGTATGCCGTATGCGCAACACGCCGGTGATCATCTTCATCAATAAGATGGACCGCGAAGGCCGTGATCCTTTCGATCTGCTCGACGAGTTGGAGGAAGAACTCCACATCCACGTGCGTCCGCTGTCGTGGCCTATCGGTCAGGGAGCTAAGTTCAAAGGTGTCTACAACATCTATGAGCAGCAGCTCAACCTGTTCAAACCCAACAAGCAGCGCGTCACTGAGAAGGTTGCTGTGGATATCAATTCCCAAGATCTCGACCAGCACGTGGGTAGCCAAGAGGCTGAACAACTGCGCAACGACCTGGAACTGATCGACGGTGTCTACCCCGAATTCGACGCCGAAGACTATCGCAAAGCTGAGACCGCACCTGTCTTCTTCGGTTCTGCACTGAACAACTTCGGTGTGCAAGAGCTACTCAACTGCTTCGTAGAGATCGCTCCGAGCCCACGTCCCACCAAGGCTGAAGAACGCATGGTGGAGCCGTCAGAGCCGAAGTTCACTGGATTTATCTTTAAGATCACAGCCAACATCGACCCCAACCACCGCTCATGTATCGCTTTCTGCAAAGTCTGCTCAGGCAAGTTTGTACGCAATCAGCCCTATCTGCATGTGCGTTTGGGCAAAACCGTACGTTTCTCCTCCCCAACACAGTTCATGGCACAGCGCAAGAGCACAGTCGATGAGGCATGGCCGGGCGACATCGTGGGCTTGCCGGACAATGGCATCTTCAAGATCGGAGACACACTCACTGAGGGCGAACAGCTTCATTTCCGCGGATTACCTTCATTCTCGCCTGAGCTTTTCAAATATATCGAAAACGACGACCCTATGAAATCAAAGCAGTTTGTCAAGGGTATCACGCAACTCATGGACGAAGGTGTGGCCCAGCTCTTTGTCAACCAGTTCAACAACCGACGTATCATCGGCACTGTGGGTCAGTTGCAGTTCGAGGTCATCCAATACCGTTTGGAGCATGAGTACAACGCGAAATGCCGTTGGGAGCCGTTGCATCTCTACAAAGCCTGCTGGATTGAGGCTGATGATCCTGCCGAGCTTGACAACTTCAAGAAGCGCAAATATCAGTACATGGCCAAAGACACAGAGGGCCGTGACGTCTTCCTCGCCGACTCCTCTTATATATTGAGTATGGCCCAGCAAGACTTCCCGCACATCAAGTTCCACTTCACCTCCGAATTCTAATTGGCTTACAACAACGCTTAGCACCATGCAAACAGAGAACAACATAATGTATACCGAGGACGAGACCAGCCCTTGGTACGCCTTAAGATTATTCTCCCTGAAGCAGCAAGCGATAAATGACGAACTCAAGCGAAAAGGCTTCACGACATTCATTCCGATGGAAACCGTCGATGTCATTGATAGAGACAACAAACTCCATCACGAACTGAGACCAGTAGTGCACAACCTGATCTTTGTCAGAAAGGCAATGGAAGAATC
>DLDU01000048.1 GCA_002481295.1 Prevotella sp. UBA7764
ACGGCCTATACTGAATGCTTACACTTCATAACGTAATAAACGCAAGAACCCCAATAGACCCTATATATAATAAGGTGTACTGGGGTAGCTTGTTTTTCTCCTTTGCAGGAGTGAGCTATGATAGTGGAGCGAACTACTTCACTCTGTTGAGCAGGCTCTCTGGCAATTTAGGCATGGCGCCGGGCTGAGTGCAGACGAAGGCGCTGACTTCCACAGCAAGTTTGTGAGCGTCCTTGATAGGCATTCCGGCAAGGATGGCAGAAGCAAAGGAGCCTGTGAAGCTGTCGCCGGCACCGACGGTGTCGTCCACTTCCACCTTCGGTGTGGGCTGATAGCTTTTCACGCCGGGGGCAAAGACATAGCTGCCGTTGGTGCCGCAGGTGAGCACGAGCATCTTCAGGTTGTACTTGCCGAGAATGAGATAGCACTTGTTCTCGATGTCGAGACCGGGATAGCCGAATAGGCGGCCGATGGTGACGAGTTCCTCATCGTTGATCTTCAGGATGTCGCAAGCCTTCAGACTTTCTTGGATGATCTCTTTGGTGTAGAAGTTCTGGCGCAGGTTGATGTCGAAGATCTTCAGACAGCTCATCGGCGTGGTGTCGAGGAAGCGGTGGATCGTGTCGCGAGAGATCTTGTTGCGCTGAGCCAGTGAACCAAAACATACGCAACCGCAGTGCTTGGCTACGTTCTCAATCTCCGGGGTGAACGGGATGTTGTCCCAAGCCACGTTCTGCTTGATGTCGTAGGTAGGTATGCCTTCTTCATCGAGTTCCACCTGTACGGTACCGGTTGGGTAGTCGATACGTGGCATGACATACTTCAGATGCTTTTCGTCGAACTCTTTGAGTGTTTGGTCGCCGAGCGCATCGTTGCCGATAGCGCTGATGGCGTACGCGTCGTTGCCAAACTGACTGGCATGATAAGCGAAGTTAGCGGGTGCACCACCCAGTTTGCTGCCGTCGGGCAGACAATCCCATAAGGCCTCACCGAGGCCGACAATGACTTTGTTCATAGTTATTATTTATTTGACGTTCTTGATATAGGAAAACAGATAGACGACGCCGACAGCCATGACGAGTACGGCACCGGCTTGCCCCATAGCATCAGAGGCAAAGCCCATGATGAGTGGGAAGATGGTACCACCAAAGAGACCCATGATCATCAGACCACTGACTTCGTTCTGCTTGTCGGGTACGCTTTGCAGCGCCTGGGCGAAGACGAGCGAGAAGACGTTACTGTTGCCGTAGCCCACGAGAGCGATGGCGATATAGAGTATAAGTTTGGTGGTTCCGAAGAACAGACCGCACATCGACAGTGCCATCATTGTGATGGAGATGATGAAGAACAACCGGTTGTTGACCACGCGCAGGAAGAAAGAACCTGTCAGGCAGCCGAGGGTACGGAAGATGAAGTAGAGCGAGGTGGCGAAGGCGGCATCGTTGAGAGTCATGCCCAGTCGCTCGATGAGAATCTTCGGTGCTGTGGTATTCGTGCCGACGTCGATGCCTACGTGGCACATGATACCGATGAAGCTCAGCAGCACGATGGGCTTACCCAACAGACGGAAGCAGGCAGCGAACTGCTTGCCTACGGTCGGTGATGTCTCACCGGCAAAGGCAGGACCTTCCTCCTCAATAGGTGTTGAGAGGAGGAACAGCGAGGCGGCAATACCGATGATCATATAGATAGGGAAGAGAACGCGCCAGCCGAGACCAAAGGAGGGGATGGCCTGCGTAGCGCCCCAGGCAGCGATGTAAGGAGCCATGAACGAGGCGATAGCCTTGACAAACTGGCCGAAGGTGAGCGTAGAGGCGAGGTGACCGCCGCGGACTACGGTGGCAACAAGGGGGTTGAGCGAGGTCTGCATGAGCGCGTTGCCGATACCCAAAAGAGAGAAGCTGACAAGCATCAGACCAAAACTCTCACCGAAGAGCGGCAACAAGAGCGACACCACGGTGACGATGAGTGAGAGCAAAACGGTCTTCTTGCGTCCGATCTTGTTCATCAGCACACCGGTCGGCACGGAGAAGATGAGAAACCAGAAGAATACCAGAGAAGGGAAGATGTTGGCAGTGGCATCATTGAGTCCCAAGTCCTTCTTCACAAAATTCGATGCGATGCCCACCAGGTCGACGAAGCCCATGGCAAAGAAGCAAAGCATGACACTGGCCAAAGCCAGCTTGTTGATCTTGTTGTTCATGTCTTTATTAATTTAGGTTTTTTGTTCTATATCATTAAAGACCGCCTTCGTTAAAAAAGGACTATCCTTTAATTGCTGGCACGAAATTACGAAAACAATTTCTATGTTATGTTATGCATTCATACAAATGCTGTAACTTTTTCGACATGTATCAATATTTCCATCGAATGAAACAATTGTTAAGTCCTTCGATACCCTTAAACTTACTCTTTTGCGTCTTCCTTAATGTCTGTTGGGTATTTGCCGTATTGCTTCTTAAAACAAGAAGAGAAATATCCAGGTGTACCGAAACCTACCTCATAGGCTACTTCTGCCACAGTCTTGTCGGTGGCTTTGAGCAATTTCATGGCCCGTTTGAGGCGCATCTCTTTCAGCAATTCCACAGGAGACATGCCCGTCATGGCCTTCACCTTTCGGTAGAGCTGCACACGGCTGATACCCATGTCAGCCCCGAGGTCGTCCATCTTCAGTTTGGTGTTGCTCATATTCCTAAGGATAGCCTGGCGCAGTGTGTCCATGAACATCTTGTCGGGCGTGCTGAGCTTTTCTTCTTGTTCCTGGTTTTCATTCGTCTGTTGCTTTTCTGCGGAAAAGACTTTCTTGAGTTTCTGCCGATTGGCGAGCAGGCTGGCGATATGCGCGAGAAGCACCTCGGCACTGAAGGGTTTGGTGAGATAGGCATCAGCACCTTGACTGAGACCTTCGGCCTGTTGCTGTTCTGTGCTGCGCGCTGTTAGCAGGATGACAGGGATATGGCTGGTCAAGGGCTCAGTCTTGATCTTGCCACAGAAGGTCAGTCCGTCCATCACTGGCATCATCACGTCGCTAATGATCAGGTCGGGCACACTCTCGCGTGCCAGTTTCCAACCGCTCTGTCCGTCGCTGGCTTCAAGCACGTAATAGCGGTTGAGGAGCAGCGTGCGCAGGTAGCGGCGCATGTCATCGTTGTCGTCAACGATCAATACAGTGGCGAGCTCGTCACTTTGGTCGCGCACGACGATGTCATGTTGCCCGTCCTGCACCGACCGTTGGCTGATGGCGTGTGCGTCATCGGGCTGCGGCTCCTTGACCATCTTTTGCGTTTCCTTTTGGAATTGCAGCACATCGGTGACCAGATGCAACAATTGTTCCGCATTACGCCGTACGATGTCGAGCAGTTCATGGTCGCCCACGCTGAGTGTCTTGCTCTCACGAAGTTGCTGCAGCGGGCCGTTGATGAGTGTCAGCGGCGTGCGCAGCTGGTGGCTCGCATTGGTGTAAAAGTGGTTTTGTTCATCGCCGAGTTCCTTCATCCTTCGGTTGGCGCGGCGCGTGACTACTATGGCACGCCAACCCAACAGTACTGCAACCAAGAGTGCCAAGGCCACTAAGAGCGACACGATAAGCAGCGCACGCTGCTCGTGATAGAGTCCAAGATAGTCTTCAAGCTTATTCTGAATAGTGATAAGGTAATCGTTCTGCTGCTTCATGGCATTGGCATTGAGGGCAATCTCATTGACGTTCTGTGGCGTGACGACCACGCTACTGATGATGTTCGTGCGCTTGAAAGGCTTGTGCTCGAGTATCTTTAGCGCCAACGCTATAATCTCTTCACCATGTGTAGGATAGATGTAGCTAGCGGCAAGCTTACCCTGCTGTATGGCATCAATGCCCTCGCCCGGCAGTGCATCGACACCGAGGAAATAGATGCTTTTCTCCATTCCAAGCTCACGGGCTGCCTTATAAGCACCGAATGATGCCAGGTCGCTTTGGCAGAACACCACATCTAGGGGCTTGCTTGATTGCAGCCATTGCCTGGTGGCCGCATAGGAATCCTCCAGTGACCAGTTGGTCTTGATATGGTGGAAGTCAATCTCCGGGTGCTGTTTCATCACAGCGGAGAAGCCCAGATAGCGCTCGCGGTCAGGCGACATCACCAGTTGTCCGGTGATCTCCAGTACTACCGGTCGTCGGCTTACGTGTATGCTGTCGCGGCACAGATGCAAGGCATAGGTGCCGATGGCGCGTCCAGCCTCCACGTTGTCGCCGCCGATATAGGCTGTGTAGTCGTTTGATGAAGTCTTCCGCTCAAAGAGGATGACGGGGATACCACGTTTCTTCGCCTTTTCCACGCAGGGTGAGAGCGGACGATATTCGTTGGGTGAGATGACGAGCAAGTCCACGCCGGCATTGATGAGGCTGTCGATCTGCTGCCGCTGCCGGTCGGTGTTGTTGTCAGCGTTGGTGATGCACACTTTCACGTCGGTGTCGTAGAGATGCTGTGCGGACAGCATCTCGTTGTTGACTTTGTCGCGCCAGCGTCCGCCGACACACTGCGACACACCTATTTTATATTTATAGGAGGCGCGCGGTGTGCAACCCGTGATGAGCAGGAGCAGCATCATGGATATTAAGAGGAGTGGAACTATCCGTATGGTCTTAGGTTTCTTCATGTGGTATTGGCTTTTACGAGGGTCTTAGGTCGTTGTATCCATCAGTAGAACCTTACGTCGCTGATGACCGAGGAGCCGACAGCATCGTTGAGACGGCGTGTGATCTGTGTGTGCATCATGCTGAGGTCTTGTCGCAGCGCGGGGTTGTCGATCTTCACGTGCAGCACTTGGTTGCGGATGAACTTCTCGCGGGTATAACTTGAAATCATGTGTCCCATGACCTCATCCCAGGCATCCACGATGCGCCGCTGTAGCAGTGGCGTCTCCAGTCCTTCCTTTCTGAGCATTTCCTTCAGCAGGTCGCCAATCGGTTTTACTTCGCGCTTAAACATATATTCAATGATGAGTGTTGAATGTTGAATGATGAATTATTCCAATGTTGAATGATGAATTATTCCAATGTTGAATGATCAATGATGAATGGTTTCGCGTGCATGGTGAGTGACTTCTCGTATTTGGCGAGTGGACAGTGAAGAAAAAAGGTGCTGTGTGAACTGCTTCAAGTCAACATTCAACACTCAACATTCATCATTAGAATCACTCATCATTCAACACTCAACATTGTATGGCATTTCCGTCCTCCACATGGAAGAGCTTGTAGTCCTCACCGACATGTTGCAGGATATGGTCAAGATGAGCGCGGTTGGTGTCCGTGATGAAGATCTGGCCATAGTCAGGTCGGGCTACGAGCTTGATGATCTGCTCCACACGACGGGCGTCGAGCTTGTCGAAGATATCGTCGAGCAACAGCAGCGGCGTGGTGCCTGATGCCGTCTTCTTCAGGAAAGAGAACTGAGCAAGCTTCAGTGCCAGCACGTAAGTCTTTGTCTGCCCTTGGCTCGCCTCGCGCCTCATGGGGTAGCCCTCAAGGAGCATCTCCAGGTCATCGCGGTGGATGCCGTGGAGCGAATAACCCACGGCACGGTCTCGCAGACGGTCGCGGCGAATCACATCGAGCAGAGGACCACGCTGACCGTGAGAGACATATTGCAGGGAGACGGTCTCGTGGTGATCGGAGAGCGTGTCGTAGATCTGCTGAAACACCGGTGTCATCTCTTCCACAAACTGGCTGCGCTTGTGAAATACTTCTTCTCCGGCTGAGGCCATCTCCTCTTCCCACAGGTCCATGAGCGAGGCGTCAGGCTCCGTTTCCATCTTCAGCAAGGCGTTGCGCTGCTGCAATGCTTTGTTGTAGCGCGTCAGTGCGTCCATATAAGTATGGTCATACTGCGCGATGACCACATCCATGAGCCTCCGCCGCTCCTCACTTGTACCGCTGACCAGACTGTTGTCTGAGGGTGTGACAAAGATGAGAGGGATGAGTCCGATGTGTGTCGAGAGCTTCTTATAGTCCTTATGGTTACGCTTGAACTGCTTATGCCGTCCGCGCTTCATAGCCGCGTAGATATTTTCCTGCTGTCCCTGGTCGCCCTCATAGGCTCCCTCGATGACGAAGAACTCCTGGTCATGGTTGATCACCTGTGAGTCGATGTTGGTGAAGTTGCTGTGGCAGAACGAGAGAAAATAGACCGCGTCGAGGATGTTGGTCTTGCCTTCACCGTTGTTGCCGATGAAGCAGTTCACCTTCGGCGAGAGCTCCAGCGCAGTGCTCTTTATGTTCTTGTAATTGATGATTGATATCTTCTTCAGTCTCATAATCCTATGGGCTCTATTTGGGCTTTGCCTTGCCTTACATGTGCAAAGATAAGAGTTTTGAAGCTAAAAAGCGAAAAAAGAGTCGCATAAATTTTAGTATTCGAGGGAAAATTGCTAATTTTGTACCGATATATTGCGCCGTGTCTGCTGGAGATGGTGCAGCTGTGTATTAACAATCGTCAATTGAATAACAAAAATCATTTCAAATAAATGGCAAACAACAACGGTCAGGCAACATTTGACGCTGCCTTTAAGTCACAAGAGTTTTTCGACAAGAACAAGAAGATTTTACTGGGTGCTATCATTGCAGTGTTAGTCATTGTCGCAGGATATTTCTGCTATAGCGCATTCATCGGCGGTCCCCGTGAGGAAAAAGCCAGTACAGCATTGGCCCGTGGTCAGGAGTACTTCAATGCAGAGCAGTTCGACAAGGCCCTCAACGGCGATGGCGCAGGCTACAGCGGTTTTGTGAAGATTGCCGATGACTACAGTTCTACGGATGCCGGCAACCTTGCCAAGCTCTATGCCGGACTGAGCTATGCTTATCTGGGCAAGTGGAGCGATGCCGTGAAATATCTTGAGGACTACTCCCCCAAGGGCGACGCCATGGTCAGCCCTGCTGCCATCGAGGCATTGGGCAATGCCTACGCTCATGTCGGACAGATCGACAAGGCAGTGAGCAAGCTCCAGGAGGCTGCTGACAAGGCCGACGACAAAGCAGAGAACGGCACCAACAACAGTCTGTCTCCCATCTTCCGTCTGCAGGCTGGTGAGCTGCTCGAGTCTCAGGGCAAGAAGGCTGACGCTCTGAAAGTCTATCAGGACATCAAGAAGAAATATGTCAACTCTCAGCTTGTTCAGAGCAACGAGATCGACAAATACATCGAGAGAGCCAGCATTTAAAGCCGGGCTCTTTCACAACGTTAGGAGGATTTAGCTAAAAATATTATGGCTACAGCATTACATCATTTATCTGATTACGATACAGCCAGCGTACCCGATGCCAGCAACATGTGCTTCGGTATCGTTGTCGCTGAGTGGAACAAGGACATCACGGGCGCACTGCTCGACGGCTGCGTGTCTACGCTTGAGAAGCATGGCGCACTGCCCGAGAACATCCATGTCAAGACGGTGCCCGGAAGCTTTGAGCTTGTCTATGGCGCACAGCAGCTGTGCAAGAACGACGGTTTCGATGCCATCATCATCCTGGGCAGTGTCATCCGTGGCGATACGCCGCACTTCGACTATATCTGTCAGGGCGTCACCTTCGGCATCTCCCGTCTCAATGCTACACAGAACATTCCTGTGATCTTTGGACTGCTGACTACAGACGATCACCAGCAGGCCCTGGACCGCTGTGGCGGCAAGCTCGGCAACAAAGGCGATGAGTGCGCCGTCGATGCCATCAAGATGGCAAAGTTCTAATGGTTGTATATCATCTTTATCAGCAGATTTTATGATTCTCTACGATCTCTTGCAGGCCTATCGTTTCGACGAGATCATGGCCACCATAAATAATATGTATCCCGGCACATCAGGCTACCGTGACCAGCTTCATCTGGCCTACGACCTGTTGCTGAACATGCGTCCCGTTCCCTCCAAGAAGCCGATACGCTTCAAGATCATTGACGGACCGGGCGATCTGAAGTATATGGGAGCAGAAGACCGCGACTTCAACACCACGTGGGAAGTTTGCCTCGGCAAGAACCTCGTCAGAGAGAAAGGTGTAGACCTCACTGACGACGAGCTCGTCGCCAACTGTTTGGTCAACATCTGCTTCACAGCCCGTCATCCAAAGGCATTTGACAAAGCCTTTGAGGAGCTGCATCAAGAGTGACATCCTTTATCTTTCTTCTTATAGTCAGGGTAGGAGAGATCCTATCCTGATTTGTTTTTCTTCTTTCCATCTCCTATTTACTAAATATTTGCTAACTTTGCAACTATGAATACAGAAATGAATCTCAACGTACTTTCCGAGAACGATCTTCTTTGGTTGAAAGAAAAGATACAGTCTTCCGATCATATTGTGATAACAGGCCATTCGCGTCCCGACGGCGATGCCATGGGCTCATGCCTTGCCTGGGCTACCTGCCTGCGTGAGGCTTTTGGCAAGGAGCCTACCGTCATTATGCCTAATGCCTATCCCGATTTTTTGCAGTGGCTGCCCGGCACTCAAGCCATCATCCGCTACGACAAGCATCCCGAGAAAGTCGCGCAGGCACTCAACGAGGCTGACCTGCTCTTTTGCATCGACTTCAACGACAACAACCGCGTCGACAACATGGCAGAGATTCTCACCGCCTGCCAGGCACCGCGCGTACTCTTTGACCATCATCTCGGCCCACAGATGCAGGCCGACGTGAAGGTTAGTTCCGAAGAGTTCTGCTCGGCTTCTGAGGTTGTCTTCCGTACCGCTTGGCAGTTAGGTGTCTTCGAACAGCTCAGCAAGACCTTTGCCATTTGCGACTATTGCGGCATGATGACCGACACAGGTGGCTTCACCTTCGCGTCCTCACGTCCGGAGATTTTCTACATCATCTGTCAGCTGCTCACGAAAGGCATAGACAAGGACAAGATCTATCGCAACGTGTTCAACAACTACAGCACGTGGGCCATCCGCCTGCGCGGCTATCTGATGTCGCAGAAACTCAATGTCTTTGAGGATCTTCACGCATCCTACTATACGCTGACCCGTCAGAACATGCTCGACTTCCACTACAAGCGTGGTGATGCAGAGGGACTCGTCAACGAGCCGCTGCGCATCAAGGGCATGAAGGTCAGCATCTCGCTGCGTGAGGACGACCGCATCGACAACAAGATATGGATCAGTCTGCGCTCCGTCGACGACTTTTCCGTCGAGGACATGGCACGCCGCTTCTTCAACGGGGGCGGACACTTCAACGCCAGCGGCGGGCATCTCGACTGTTCTATCGAAGAGGCTGAGAAGATCACACGCGAGGCCTTCGCGTATTATAGTGAGCAACTCAAAGGCTGATGAAGGCATTTAATGTTTTTTATTCCTCTATATCAGTACTATCCAGCCTTTTTTTGCTACCTTTGCAATATTAATCAACAATAACAATAGACAGACAATGAGGAAACTGGGCTTTTTGTGCCTGATGCTGATAGGCTTGATGATGGTCGCCTCCTGCCACGATGAGGAGACTTATGCTGACCAGAAGAAGCGTGAGAGATCAGCTATCAACAAGTATATCGCTGACTCGGCAGTGACTGTGATCTCAGAGGACGAGTTCTTGAAGGATACGACGACCGACGTGAAGAAGAACGAATGGGTGCTCTTTGAGTCCTCAGGCGTTTATATGCAGATCGTGCGCCGTGGCTCCGGTAAGCCTTTGGCCTATGGCGATAAGGCCACAATCCTTTGTCGTTTCAAAGAGCGCAATCTGCTGACCGACAGCGTACAGTTGAGCAATGTTCTTTTCCCGAGCGTTTCTCAGACGTTTGATAAGATGAGTGTGGAAAACTATTCCGGCACCTTCCGTGGATCGTTTGATAAGAGCAGTCTGATGTATCGCGCCTACGGCAATGGTTCGACAACCGTTCCGCAGGGATGGCTCGTGCCGCTGACGTTTATCAACATTGGCAGATACATCAATGCCGGCGACGAGATTGCTCAGGTGCGTATCATCGTGCCTCATGACATGGGACAGGCCTATGCCACAGCCAGCGTCTATCCATGTCTCTACGACATCACCTACCAGCGTGGGCGATAACCGACAGTAAACTATCATAGATGATTATCAATATATGACTCTGATTAAATCTATTTCCGGCATTCGCGGCACTATTGGCGGCCGCACAGGAGATACTCTGAATCCCCTGGACATTGTGAAGTTCACTTCCGCTTACGCTACGTTCATCCGTCGCAGCGCAAAGTCTAATGCCAACAAGATTGTCGTTGGGCGTGACGCCCGCATCTCCGGTCCGATGGTTCGCAGCGTTGTCTGCGGCACGCTGATGGGCATGGGCTACGATGTGATTGACATTGGCTTGGCAACAACGCCGACCACCGAGCTCGCCGTGCGCATGAGTGGTGCTGACGGCGGCATCATCATCACGGCCAGCCACAATCCACGTCACTGGAACGCGCTGAAGTTGCTCAACAACGAGGGTGAGTTCCTGACCAAAGCTGACGGCAATGCCGTGTTGGACATTGCTGAGAAGGAAGACTTTGAATACGCAGATGTAGACCATCTCGGACACTATACACACGACGACAGCTTTAACCAGCGCCATATCGACAGCGTGCTGGCTCTCGACCTCGTGGACGTGGATGCTATCAAGAAGGCTCACTTCAAGGTGTGCGTTGACTCGATCAACTCTGTCGGCGGCATCATCCTGCCGCATCTGCTCGATGCCCTCGGCGTGGAATATAAGTTCCTCAACGGCGAGGCCAACGGTGATTTCGCCCATAATCCGGAGCCCTTGGAGCGCAACCTCGGCGGCATCATGAGTGAGGTAGCCAATGGCGGTTATGACCTCGGCATCGTCGTTGACCCTGATGTAGACCGTCTGGCCTTCATTCAGGAGGACGGTAAGATGTATGGAGAGGAATACACACTGGTGACAGTGGCTGACTACATCCTCGACCATGTCAAGGGTTCTACCGTGAGCAACCTGAGTTCTACGCGTGCCCTGCGTGATGTCACGGAGCGTCATGGCTGCAAATACTACGCAGCAGCCGTTGGCGAGGTGAATGTCACTACGAAGATGAAGGAGGTAGGAGCTGTTATCGGTGGTGAGGGCAATGGCGGAGTCATCTACCCCGAGAGCCACTACGGTCGTGATGCCCTCGTGGGCATCGGCCTCTTCCTCAGCAGCATGGCGCAGAAGGGTATGAAAGCCAGTCAGCTGCGCGCCACTTTCCCGAACTATTTCATGGCAAAGAATCGCGTGGACTTGCAGCCTGATACAGACATCGACGCTATATTAAATAAGGTGAAGGAGCACTTCGCTTCTAAGCCCGACGTACAGGTTACTGACATCGACGGTGTGAAACTCGACTTCCCCGACAAATGGGTGCACCTGCGCAAGAGCAACACTGAGCCGATCATCCGCGTCTACAGTGAGGCGCATACCGCCGAAGAGGCTGACGCACTCGGCAAGGAGCTCATGGCGTTTGTGAAGAAGTAGAAAAGGAGCCTCACCCCCAACTCTACAGCCTCACCCCCAACCCCTCTCCGAGGGAGAGGGGAGTGATATGTTGGCTAAACAATTCATAAGCGGTGCCTATATGGATGAAAGTTAGGTGTTAGAGGAAGAGTAGTATGGCTGAAAAGGGGCTTTCATGAGAGTTCGCGACTAATAGCTATGCATAAAAGACGAAGAGGGTGTATCATAATTAAGTTTTATGGTGCATCCTCTTTTCTTTTACAATGATAGTCGTAAAATTAGGATTAGGCCGACTTTTTAGTTAAATTTCCATTTTTCGTTGTTTTTAGAGTCGTCAGGACCGCAAGTAGGCAGAAATAGGCCGTATTAGCGGCTTCAAAAGGCTTTTCCTTGCCTTTTTTGTTGATTTTCGAGCTCATTTTCTTTATGTTGAAAGCAA
>DLDU01000057.1:0-16389 GCA_002481295.1 Prevotella sp. UBA7764
TAATCGTTTATGTATCAATGATTTATTTGCACTACAAAGATACAAAAACTTTTGGACATTCCTTCTCTTTGCCCTTGATTTTTAAGACTTTAAGGGCGAGCTATTTGCAAGTGGGAAACTTTAGGTTTTTTATTGCTTCTTATTGACTTTGGCGCACGCAGCCTTCAAGTGTTTAATGGCTAAAGCGTGAAAATAAGCAAACGAAGATTAACTATTGACGGCTAATGACACTCACAACCACATCAGTCGCCCATCATATCCACGATAGCACCCAAGTCTTCGGGGTTGATATTTCCTTTGACCAACACACCCACACAATTGCTGTCGCTATATACACAAGTAATGATTTCGCTAATCAACTCATCGTCTTTCTTGATCATCACCAGCAGGTCGCTGTCACCCTGCTTGGTGCGCGCATACTCTTCATAGCCCTCTTTACTCAAGGCGGCCACTTGTTGTGCAAACTTCTTGCGTGTGCGCTTCTTGCAATTGCCCAAACGGAGGACACGTGCAGACTTCACCTCTTTCAACACGGCCGCCACATTGTTATCCTTCACCTTGTCACCAGCCAAAGCCATCAGCACGCCGGGCACGCTGGTGTACTCTGCTTTCTTCTCACTGCGAAAGGCATCAAAGACCTTCTGAGCCTGTTGGGCACATGCAAACTGCGTGGCAAATGCCACCAGCAGCATCAATAACATCTTCTTCATCATCATCTGATTTCTACCTTCTAAAACTTGTATTTCATTTATGGGTAAACGATCTCCCCCCTACTTTATTGTCATTCAAACGGATGAAGAACTACTCTGCTTCATAATAGCCGACAGTTCTGCCATGCACAACATCACAATATCCCCAGCTGATGCAGGAATACGGCAAGGATGCACACGGGTGAGACAAAGCGAATGGTAAAGAGCCAGACGGAATAGAGACGGCCCCGCACCGTGCCCCAATTGGTAAACTCGTCACGCACAATGCGCTTCGGCACCACCCAGCCAATGAGGATACAGGTGAAGAAAGAGCCAAACGGAAGTAGAATATTGGATGTCAGATAGTCACAGCACTCCAAGAATGTCTTTCCGAAAAGACTGATATCTGCCGCACCACACGACAGAGAGCAGAGCACTCCAATGGTCACACACACCAATGTCTCCATGATAGCTCCCTTCTTGCGCGAGATATGCAACTCCTCATAAAACATTGCTGTGCCGATCTCGTGCATGGAAATGGTCGAAGTCAGTGCCGCCAAGGCCAGGAGCGCATAGAACAATACGCTGATGATATAACCGAGCATGGGGCTGAATGCCTGTTGAAAGACATTGGGCAACGTGATGAAGATCAGCGAGGGACCGCTGTCGGGACGCACACCCACTGAGAAAGCTGCAGGGAAGATCATCAGTCCGGCCAACACAGCGATGAATGTGTCGATACCGGCAATCTGCAAGGCAGACTTCGACAGATTGGTTTGTCGGCTGAAATAAGAGGCGTAGGTACACAGACAAGCTGTGCCGAGTGACAGCGAGAAAAAGCTCTGTCCCAAGGCATCAAGGAGGACATTGCTGTCGATCTTACTGAAGTCGGGCTTGAACAAGAAAGCGATGCCCTTACCGGCACCGGGCAACAGACAGGAGGCCACCACAATGACGAGCAACAATATAAATAAGGTGGGCATGAGCGTATTGCTGAACTTTTCGATGCCTTTCCTTACGCCGCGGATGACAACCAAATGTGTCAGCACGATGAAAGCGACGGTCCACAGCAATGGCTTCACGGGATCGGAAGAGAAGTTTTTGAAATAAGCTGCCACATAAGCGGGGTCGCCATGAATGCCTCCCAGCACGGAGACGACAAGATACTGCAAGCACCATCCGGCCACCACGGCGTAGAAACCTAAGATGATCATAGACGTGAGGCCGCCCATATAACCGATCAGCAACCACCAACGGCCTCCCAACTGGTAATAAGCACGGGCTGCGTTGGAGGCTCCATGCCGCCCTACGATAAACTCGGCGACCATTCCGGGGATGCCAAGAATAAGTATACTCACCAGATAGACAAGCAAGAAGGCGGCACCGCCGTCCTGTCCTGTCAGATAAGGGAAGCGCCAGATGTTGCCAAGTCCCACGGCTGATCCAGCCGTAGCAAGAATGACGCCTATCTTAGTTCCAAAGCTACCACGTTCAGACATAAGCAATGATGAATGATGAATGATCAATTATAAGTGATGAATTGCAAAGGAGGACGGTGCACAGCACCGTCGTACAGAACCGAGCTAACCACAAAGGGTTGCTCATTCCCTCTCTCCTCACTCTTGAAGCATGCTACGCACCTCTCCTTGGGAAAGAGGACGGGGGCATAGCCATCAGAGAGCGGGGCATAGCCATCGGGGAGCGGGAGCAAAGCCATCGGAGAACGGCCCTTCTATATCACATTGAACTGGTGCAGGAAAATGCCCAAGATAGCCAGCGGACAGACGAAACGCACCAAGAAAAGGAAGACTCCGAAGAAGCGGCCCCGCAACGTGCCCCAGTTGGTAAACTCATCCTTGACAACCGTCTTGGGAATAAACCATCCCAGGAAGATGCAGGTCAGGAAGCCACCGACCGGCAGGAAGATCTGTCCTGTGACGAAATCAAACACATCAAACAGTGTCTTGTCGCCCACATACAGCCAATTGACAGCCCCCAATGACAAAGAACAGAAAGCACCGATGATGGTGGTGGCGACTGTCACAATCGTTGCTCCCGTCTTGCGCGACAGGTGCAGCTCTTCACTGAAGAACGACGTGCTCACTTCGTGCAAAGAAATCAGTGAGGTCAAAGCCGCCAGACTCAGCAGCGAATAGAACATCAGCGACACGATCCAACCGATGACCGGCATACCCGAGAATGCCTCATTGAAGACATTGGGCAAGGTGATGAACACCAGCGACGGACCACTGCCTGGGTTTACGCCCACCGAGAACGCGGCTGGAAAGATCACCAGTCCGGCAAGGATAGCCACGAAGGTATCGACCAATGCCACCTGAATGGCAGAGTTGGCGAGATTGGTCTGTCGGGTGTAATAGGAGGCATAGGTGCAGATACAGCCCATGGCGATACTCAGCGAATAGAAGCTTTGTCCCAGCGCATTGAGGAAAGTCTGATGCGTCACCTTGGAGAAGTCGGGCTTCAACAGGAAGTTGATGCCTTTCTCTGCGCCGGGGAGCAGACAAGCGGCCACCACGATGACAAGCAGCAAAACGAAGAGAGTGGGCATCAACAGCTTAGAAGCTTTCTCTATTCCTCCGCGGATGCCGTGGATAATCACGAAGTGGGTGACCCACAGGATGACGACCGTCCAGAAGATCGGCCGCACAGGGCTTGCGGCAAACGTGTCGAAATAGGTTTTCACCGCCGTGGGATCACCATGCAGTTCACCCATGACCGACGCATAGATATATTGCAGGCACCATCCCGAGACGACGGCATAGTAGCCCGTGATCAGGAATCCCGTGAGCACACCCAGCAGTCCCACATACTTCCACGCCTTTCCTCCGGACATCTTGGAATAGGCGCGAAAGGTGTTTGACGCACCGTGGCGGCCAATGATAAATTCCGATATCATACACGGAATACCCAACAGCAACACACATCCTATATATATAAGGATAAAGGCAGCACCACCGTTCTGCCCTGTCATATAGGGGAAACGCCACACATTTCCCAAGCCTACGGCACCACCGGCCGTGGCCAATATCATGCCTAACTTACTTCCGAAGCTTGCTCTTTCTTCTGCCATAACATACAATTCATTCCTATTTGAATGCAAAATTATAAAATAATATTGTAATTTTGCAGAAAAAAGCAATAAAAGATAACAGATATGTACAACATCCTAAAGTCGTACCCCTTGTCAGTGCTCAGTGTTGTGGTAATATGGGTGCTCTGTTTGATTCCTATTCCAGAGACGCCCTTAAGCGACATCCGCATGATCGACAAATGGACACACTTCGTTCTTTACGGTGGTCTGTGCGCCGTCGTATGGGCAGAATACGGCCGTCAGCATGCCCGTCCGCTCAACAAGCAGGTATGGATCTACACGCTTTTGCTGCCCGTGATCATGGGCGGCTTGATAGAAATCGTTCAAGCCACATGCACAGGCGGCAAACGTAGCGGCGACATCATGAACTGGGCTGCCGACAACATCGGCGTGGTGCTTGGCCAGCTTATCGGTATTCCGCTGGCATTAACTCTTTCCAAGTGGAGAAGGGGTGGGCAAGCATGTGGGAATTGTAGAAGTGAGGATCCCCTGTGACCTCCGGTCCGATGAAGTCGGGCTTCACAAAGTCTTCCGTCTCACTGCCGAGTTCCACCTCTGCCATGACGAGTCCGTCGTTGTCTCCATGAAACTCATCCACCTCGAAGGTATGGCTTCCGCTCTTGACCAGATAGCGGTGCTTGTCGATAACGCCGCCCTGACAGAGCTGCATGAGATGGGCCGCCTCGTCGAGCGTAATCTCTTTTTCAAACTCATAGCGTGTCATCCCACCGTCACGGCTCTTGCCCTTGATGGTGAGGTAAGCTTTGTCGTCACGCACACGGACACGCACCGTGGCCCCCTCAGCAGGGATATATCCTTGCTGGATATGGGAAGAAGAAAAGGCGGCACACTTGTACGCATCGCCTTTCTTCACGAGGAATTTTCGTTCTATCTCCAGTCCACTCATCGCACAAAATGATTTTATTGGGTTTACATCCTTCCGCAGGCCGCGCCCCACAGCTTACTGCACGATGAAGAAGGACCAGATGATGTAGATGATAGCCAGCACAATCAACGCGGCGAAGATGATTTTCACGATCTTGTCGCCCTGGTCTTTCTGCTTGCTCTCGTGATTCACTCTTTTCACCTGCGGCGCCACATTGTTCACAGCCTCAGCCGGAATATGGCTGTTGTTTTTCTTCTTGTTACTCATAATTTTTATTTTTTAGGTAAGGTAAGTATTGACATGAGTTCACAGCCCCCCTGCTTACAGGTGAGCCTGCTCCTCTTCAGGGAACTCCATCAGGTAGGCCTTGATAAAGCCGTCGATCTTTCCGTCCATCACGCCGTCCACATCAGAGGTCTGATAGCCCGTGCGATGGTCTTTCACACGGCGGTCGTCAAAGACATAGCTTCTGATCTGACTTCCCCACTCTATCTTTTTCTTTCCTGCTTCGATCTTTGCCTGAGCCTCCATACGCTTCTTCATGGCACGGTCATAGAGCTGACTCTTCAACAGCAACATGGCCTTGGCACGGTTCTTTGGCTGGTCGCGCGTCTCTGTGTTCTCGATGAGGATCTCCTCCTTCTCGCCCGTATCGGGATCCTCATATTGGTAGCGCAGGCGCACGCCCGACTCCACCTTGTTGACGTTCTGACCGCCGGCACCACTGGAGCGGAACGTATCCCAGCTCACACGGGCCGGGTCTACATACACCTCGATGGTGTCGTCGACGAGCGGAGTGACGAAGACGCTAGCAAAACTCGTCATGCGCTTACCCTGAGCGTTGTAGGGTGAGACACGCACCAAACGGTGCACACCATTCTCGCTCTTGAGGAAGCCATAGGCATACTCACCGCCCTCGATGGTCATCGTCACGCTCTTGATGCCGACCTCCTCGCCTTCCTGCATGTTGGTAATCGTCACCTTATAGCCGTGAGCATCGCACCAGCGCATATACATTCGCATGAGCATCGAGGCCCAATCCTGGCTCTCGGTACCGCCGGCACCAGAGTTGATCTTCATCACAGCGTCCATCGAGTCCTCTTCCTGACGTAGCATGTTACGCAACTCCAGATCTTCGATAGACTTGATAACCTTGGCATAGTCGTCATCGACTTCCTGTTCGGTCACCATCTCCTCCTTGTAGAAGTCGAAGGCGAGCTGCAGCTCATCGGCCTGCTGCTTGACAGTCTTATAGCCGTCGAGCCATTTCTGTATGCCCTTTACTTTTTTCATCTGTGCCTCGGCACGTTTCGGGTCATCCCAGAAATCGGGAGCCTGCGTGCGAAGCTGCTCTTCTTCAAACTCCACTTTCTTTTGGTCGATATTGAGATAATGATGGAGTTTCTCTGTGCGGTCCATCACATCTTTCAATTGATCTGCTGTGATCATTGTTCTTAATTTACAATCAAAAGCCTCACCCCCCAGCCCCTCTCCAAAAGAGAGGGGAGTAAAATGCTGCAAGGGAAGACGTTATTTCCTATATATATGACTTATTGTTGATAACTGAATGCAAACTTACATCTAACATTCATACATTTTGTCGATGACTGCCGCATAGTTCTTGTAGATGACAGGGCGACGCATTTTCAGCGTATTGGTCAATTCTCCCGATTCCATCGAGAAATGGTGAGGCAGGAGCGTGAAGCGCTTGATCTTCTCATAGTTGGCCAAGCCTTGTTGCAAGGTCTCTATACGCTCCATCATCATGTCGTGGATTTCCTTATTTTCGCAGAGGTCTTCACGGCGCTCAAACTTGATATTGTGTGCACGTGCGTAGTCCTCCAACAGGCGGAACTCCGGCACGATCAGCGCTGAGACAAACTTACGCTGGTCGGCGATGACAGCCACCTGGTCGATGAACTTATCCACGAGCAGCAGCGACTCGACCATCTGCGGTGCGATATATTTGCCGTTGCTGGTCTTGAAGAGATCCTTGATGCGCTCTTTGAGGAAGAGCTCTCCGTCCTTGAGATAGCCAGCGTCACCGGTATGGAAGAAGCCCTGCTCATCGAAAGCCTGCTTGTTGAGCTCGTCACGATGGTAGTATCCCTTGGTGATTGTCGGGCCTTTGAGCAGGATCTCGCTGTTCTCGCCGATCTTCACCTCTATGCCCTCAATAGGCCGGCCCACTGAACCAATGGTGATCTTCTCACCGATATGGTCGCAAGAAACAGTAGCCAGACTCTCTGTCAGACCGTAGCCCACGATCATGTTGATGCCGATGGAATGGATGAAATTTTCCACTTCGGGCGACACGTACGCGCCTGCCGTTGGGAAGATATTGGGATGTTCCAGTCCCATCACCTTGCGCACGAGGCTGAGCACCGACTTGTCGAGCACCTTATATTCCAACGCCAGATGCAAGGGCGGACGCTTGCCGTTGCAGATATAGTCCACATTATATTTCTTACCGACGCTCAGGGCATGATAGAAAAGTTTCTGCTGCCATGCGCTCGAGCGGTCCATCTTGTCCTTGACGGCCTGATAGACCTTTTCCCAAAAGCGCGGCACGCTTGACATAGACGTAGGATGGGTCTCACGCATGCTTTCCTGAATCTCTTTGGGATAGGTGTTGACGATGAGCTGTGCACCCTCGGTCAAAGCCAGGTAAGCCCATCCGCGCTCAAAGATATGGGTAAAGGGCAGGAAATCGATGACGCGGTCGTTCTCCGTGACCGGCACACAGGCGTCGTTGGCTTTCAAGGCTGCCGCATACTGCCCGTAGCTGAGCATCACACCTTTGCTGTCGCCCGTGGTGCCACTGGTGTAGAGAATATTGCAGAGATCATCGTCGTTGGCCTGCTTGTAGAGTGCTTCCACTTCGGTCTGGCGGGGCAGATCCTCACCGAGCTTCAGGAAGTCTTCGAAGTAAAGGGCGTTGGGGTCATGCGAACTGATACGGACACTGTCGTCGTAGATGATGATACGCTCCAGCGAAGGACACAGGGCAAACACGCGGTGAGCCTTGTTGTATTGCTCCTGCTCACCGACGAAGAGAAAACGCACCTGAGCGTCGTTGATGATAAACTGAATCTGCTGTTCCGAGCTGGTGGCATAGATAGGGATAGAGCATGCCCGGATGCCGTACGCGCCAAAGTCGGTGTAGAGATACTGTACACAGTTTTGCGAGAACACAGCAATATTTTCCTGGGGCTTGATGCTCAAGTTCAGCATGGCATTGCTCACTTGCTTGACACGCAAAGAGAACTGTTTCCAGGAAACAGTCTTCCATTTCAAGCTTCCAAACGTACGGAACGTCAGGGCACCCCGCGACCCGTACTTCTTTGCCTGTTCATGTATCAGCACAGACAGATGACTTCTATTCTGCATAGTACTACGTATTTTTTGTTGTTGCAAAGATAAAGAATTCCTATTAAAAAGTGAAATGTTTAGGCAGTTTTTATTAATTTTGCCTACATAACCATTTCTATTTCCGCAACATGAGACACCAAGACTATATCAACGACGCCGTGGAGCTGCTCTCCCGCCTCATCGCCACGACGTCGGTCAGCCGCGACGAGAAAGAGGCCGCAGACGTGATGCAACATCAGATGAACACCTACGGGCTCGCCACACACCGCGAGGCCAACAACGTCTGGGCGATATGCCCGGACTATGACAGTGCCAAGCCTACAATTCTGCTCAACGCACATATCGACACGGTGAAACCGGCCATTTCGTGGGTTCGCGACCCTTTCAAGCCTACACACGAGGGCGATCTGCTCTACGGCTTAGGAAGCAATGACTGTGGCGGCGGTTTAGCCACGCTATTGCAGGTGTTTCGCTATATGACGCTGCGCACGCAGCCTTACAACCTCGTCTACTTGGCTTCTGCCGAGGAAGAGGTGTCGGGAAAGGACGGTATCAGCCGTGTCTTGCCGCTGCTGCCCCATATCGACGTGGCCATCGTGGGTGAGCCGACGGGCATGCAACCCGCCATCGCGGAGAAAGGACTGATGGTGCTCGATGTCGTCAGCCACGGCAAGAGTGGTCATGCGGCACGCAACGAGGGCATCAACGCGATCTATGAGGCACTCGACGACATGCGATGGATTCGCGATTTTCGGTTCAAGAAGGTAAGCCCTTTCCTCGGTCCCACAAAGATGACGCTGACGGTGGTTCATGCGGGCACACAGCACAACGTCATCCCCGACGAATGCCGGATGCTCGTCGACGTGCGCACCAACGAATACTACACCAATGAGGAGGTTTACGACATCGTGCGCTCGCATGTCAAGAGTGATGTCCACGCGCATTCGTTCCGCTTGCATTCTTCACGCATCGACCCCGAGCACCCTCTCGTCAAACGTTGTGTGTCGCTTGGTCTGCAGCCTTTCGGCTCGCCGACGCTCAGTGATCAGGCACTGATGTCCTTCCCCTCGCTGAAGCTCGGCCCCGGCGAGTCGTCGCGCTCCCACTGTGCCGATGAATTCATCAAGATCAGCGAGATCGACCATGCCTTCACGACCTACCTGCAAGTGTTGGAAGGACTGAAGGAGAGGATACCGAGGTGGGAGGGAAAATAAAGCGTGCGCGGTCAATCATCTCCGCATCGTTTCACAACAATCAACACATAGAGAAGTCTATGAGTTACACACAACTGATGTACCACATCGTCATCGGTACAAGAAGTCACAGGCCTGTTATTGACCAAAACTACGAACGGGAGCTATACAGTTATATACTTTCGTTCACAAAAAACAAGAACGGCCACCTATATAGAGTAGGTGGCATGCCTAATCACGTCCATCTCTTAGTGGGTCTACCTTCCACTTTGGCAGTTGCAGATTTCGTTCGCATGCTGAAGATCTCTACGAATAACTTCATGAAGGAACATCAACCTGAGTTCCCGATGTTCGAAGGATGGCGCAGCGAATACTTTGCTGCCACATGTTCACTTCGTGAGAAAAATAAGATCATCGAATATATCAAGAACCAGAAAACGCATCATGCGAAGGTCTGCTTCAAGGATGAGCTAAAGCAGCTACTGGAAGAGTACGGCATCTCGTACAACGAAGATTACCTATAACTTCCACGCGAGACATTTTCAAGGTCATGGCCCTGCGACTCATCTCTACACCGAGTCGCTCACTCGTAAGGATTTCCGCTACGCTCCAGTCCTTACTCGTTCGACGACTCGATACTTTTCATCGTGTGACCTTTTCAAGATCATTATACACACAACAACCAAGTATGTTGCTACCAAGTTCCTTGCGGGACTACTAAAAGAGCACTGGGCAACTATCAAACCAAAAGCAAAGTGCTTTGATGTGACTCATGTCCCTGAAAGGGACACACTCTTAATGACCCCAAGTCGTCGAGCAAGTAAAGGCCGAAGCGAAGCGGAGGTCCTTACTTGCAAGCGACTTGGGGTAGAGTCGGTGGCGAAGCAATGACCTCGGAGAGGTCTCACGTGGACGTATTACAAAGCCTTGATAACAAGTTACTTCACGCGTCCACGTGAGTCCTCTTCGAGGACATCTTCCCGCACACGAACTACCCCAGGTCGCTCACTTTTGTGATGCTTCGCCATCACAAAAGCTCGACGACCTGGGGGCAATCATAGTGTGTACCTTTCAGGGACATTATACGCTGAGAGCTTAATCACCCACTCTTATGAATACACCGAGTCGCTCACTCGTAAGGATTTCCGCTACGCTCCAGTCCTTACTCGTTCGACGACTCGGTGCTTTTCATCGTGTGACCTTTTCAAGATCATTATACACACAACAACCAAGTATGTCGCTACCAAGTTCCTTGCGGGACTACTAAAAGAGCACTGGGCAACTATCAAACCAAAAGCAAAGTACTTTGATGTGACTCATGTCCCTGAAAGGGACACACTCTTAATGACCCCAAGTCGTCGAGCAAGTAAGGGCCAAAGCGAAGCGGAGGTCCTTACTTGCGAGCGACTTGGGGTAGAGTCGGTGGCGATGCAATGACCTCGGAGAGGTCTCACGTGAACGTATTACAAAGCCTTGATAACAAGTTACTTCACGCGTCCACGTGAGTCCTCTTCGAGGACATCTTCCCGCACACGAACTACCCCAGGTCGCCCACTTTTGTGATGCTTCGCCATCACAAAAGCTCGACGACCTGGGGTCAATCATAGTGTGTCCCTTTCAGGGACATTATACGCTAAGAGCTTAATCACCCACTCTTATGAAGTAACAACCATTTTATCCGACAAAAACACGTCCGCAAGAAGTTACAATCTAGAGAAGCAAAAAACGGAGAAAGAAGGATGAAAGTGCCATTTCATTGATTTTTCTCGGCCAAAAGCCTAAGATGATGCTAAGAAAACGGTACTTTGATGGAAAATTCTCTAGAGAATTTTCCATCAAAGTACCGTTTTCACACGGTCAAAGTACCTTTTTGATCACTAAAAACGGGCGTTTTGGCGAAGTAAACAGCTAATTTTGACAAGTAAAAAAGTGGATTATCGAAGCAAAATCACATAAATCACTAATATACAAGCAATTATGAAAAACTTTCCATTTTGGGCTTCTTTTTGGCCAACACCCATGTTGCTTCTGAAAATCGTCGAAAAATTGGCCAAAAAAATGTCAGTTTACACGACAAAACAAAGCACATAGGTAAGAATACGAAAATAGGCAGATGCAGTAACGAGCACTTCTCAAGCGAACCCCATTACCACGTCTGCCTATTCTGTTACTATGTTTGTTTACTATGTCACTCTGTCTTATAACAAGACATCGCTCTGTCTGTTTACTATGTTACTATGTCTAAAACAAAGCGTTACTTTGTCCGTTTACGCTGTCATCTTCCGAGCCATGCCTCGGGATTGAGCTTTGCTCTCTCCTTGCGCAGTTGGAACTGCAGGATATGATCAGGGCCGACGGTGCCGAGAATCTGGCGTGTGCGTACCTTCTGCCCACGGCTGACGCTCACCGATCTGAGGTTGCAGTAGACTGAGATATAGGCACCGTGGCGCACCATCACCACCATGCTGCCGCCATAACCGATGACAGCGCTGACCTCACCATCGTAGACACAACGTGCCTGCGCGCCGGGACCACCCATGATATTGATACCCTTGTTGTCGAGTGTCACGCCTTTCAGTCCCTCAACATTGTACTGTCCGAAGTGGCTCACGATGCGATAGTTGCCCGTGATCGGCATTGGCAGTCGTCCGCGGTTGGCTTCGAAGCCATTGTTCATCATGCGGTCGACGGTAGAGAACTGCTGCGCCTCCTGGTTCTGCTGTTGCACGTGCTTGATCTCCTGCTGAGCGCGTTGTGCATCGACCTGCTGTTTCAGCTCAGCAGCCCGTCGCATAGACTCCGCCTCACGGGCAGCCTGCTCCGCAGCCGCCTTCCGAGCCTCAGCCTCCCGCTCAGCCGCCTCGCGTGCTGCCAGCTCCCGTGCCGCGGCTTGCTGGGCGGCACGCTCACTTGCCAGCGCCTTTGCGGCGGCTTCCTGGCGGGCCTTGGCCGCGGCCGCCTCACGGGCACGCTGGGCAGCAGCCTCTGCCAAGGCAGCCTGACGGGCTTGTTCCTTGAGCTGAGCCTCACGCTGGCGTGCCTCAGCAATACGGCGAGCGTTCTCGCGGGCAGCGGCCTCCGCGGCCGCCTTCTTCTGTGCCAGCAGAGCGGCACGCTGCTTGGCGGCAGCAGCAGCGGCGGCTTTGCGTTTCGCTTCGGCGGCAGCACGAGCGCGCACCTTCTGCACTTCTATCTCCACGAGCTGGTCGATCTTGGCATTGAGTGCAGCGTCTTTCTTATGCTGCTCAGCGATGATGGTCTGTATCGTCTTCTGCTGTTGTTGCAAGCTCGCCACCACATGCTGCTGCTCAACCTTGTTGCCTTCGAGCTTGCGCTTTTCCTGCTGTCCCTTATATAATAAGGTGTTTTTCTGTCCTTTGACGTGCTGTAGCTGACGATGCTTGTCATTGACCTGTCCCTGCTTGGCTCTGACAGCCTCGCCCTGCGCCCTCTGGTACTGAGCATACTCACGTACGAAGCGCAGGCGTCGGTACATCTGATAGAAGTTCTTCGCCGAGAAAATAAACATCAGCCGGTCCTGCACCGAGCGGTGGCGCGCCATATAGCGCATCGACTTGATGTATTTCTGCTGCCGGTCGCGCAACTGCTGCTGCAAGGTCTTCAGCTGCGAGTTGAGGATGCCAATGTTTCCCTCGATATGATGGATGTCTTTTTGTATACCCTCGATATTGTGCTGTCGCTGATCGATTTCGCCATTGATAACCATCAGGTGCTGCAGCCGCTCAGCGACATCAGCCTTGTTTTTCTTCAAAGCGGCTTCCTGCTCCCTTATCTTCTTCTGTATGGCAGCCCGCTGGTTTTGCAGTCCACGGATAGAAGCATTGGTGTAGACCTTGGCATTGCTGGATTTTGTCGCAGACCAAGCGTTTTTTCGTCCATTTCTCCGGCTGTTGCTGCTCTTAGCCTTTGTATGTGTAGAAGCAGTTGTCGCCGTCTTCCGACGCGACGTCTGCTCTGTGCGGCTGTTTTTCCGCACCGTTGCAGTCATGCGTCGGTTTTGCGCGTTCAGAGTGAGCACGAGGCTCACGGTAATCATTAAAGTGACTATTCGTCTCATTTACATGCTGAGTATTTTACCAAAAACATCCTTTACGTCCATCTGCTTATAGCGGTCCGACACCGTCGACTGTTCCTCCCAGTCGCTGTCGGTCTTGAACTTTCCCAACTCCAGTCTGACGGTGCACTTCTGTGCTTTCTTCGTTGCCGTCGTGGCGAAAGAGAAAGACTGCGTGGCAGGGAACATCTTGTTGCCAAGTGCCTTGAAGTCGGAGTAGAGCCACACCAGCGAAGAATTGCCGTGAGCCGCACTCTTATAGTTGACGTCAGTCTGCAAGATACGTGCGCTGGCCGTGTCGGCTTTCCAGGTAAAGGTCATGTTGCCGTTTTGCAGCGTGATGGGTCTGAGAGTGCCCATTTCATCGGTTTTCACCGTATATCTCGACAGATCGCCCTCGCCCACCTTCTGTGTCCCCGGGAGGAAGAGCTGATTCCAGAACAGCGCCTGAAGGGAATAGAAGTTCAGGCCATTGTCGCGGAGGAAGTCCAACTGGTTGTAGTCGCCTTTGAGATACTCTTTGTGCATCCGGTCGATGACCAGCACGTAGTCGGGCGTAAACTCCAGACGTCCCACCTCACTGCCCAAGAGCGGGATGAAGAGCTGCAAGCGGATCACCTTGTCGCGGCGCATGTGCAAGGACCCGGGCACGGTGATCTCCTTATCACCCATTGTCGCGGTGAAAGTCATAGAGCTGACAATGTTCTGGGCATACACCTTTTGGTCGCTGACGCGCTGCACAAAAGCCAGACTTTGAAGATGGTCGGCTTTAGCAGCTTTGGGAGTTGCCTTGGAGACTGAGGGCAAGGTCACCGTGTCCTTGACGGCAGCCTTTTGTGCGCCACAAGACGTAAACGCCATCAGTCCGGCGAAGAGCGTGAGAAAGATATGAGTTTTCTTCATGATTTTATCTTCTGTTTTTTCGTTTACTGGTTTGTTTTCCAGCCATTCCACCGGCAATCTTTTGGCGCAGTGCGGCGGCATTGCCGCTACCCGCCTTCACTGCCTGCGTCCAATATTTCTGTGCTTGCTCACGCAGTCCGGCTGCCCAATAGATGTCTCCGGCATGCTCCAACAGGTCAGCGCGCATGTCAGAGTCAGATAGATTGGCCAAAGCCTGGTCGATATAAAGTTTGGCTTCGGTATAGCGGTCTTCCTTATATAATATCCAAGCATAGGTGTCGAGATAGGTCGAATTTTTCGGTTCGGCCTTGATGGTCTTGGCACTCATCTCCTCGGCCTTTTTGAGATCTTTGCCATCAACGCTCAAGAAGTAAGCATAGTTGTTGAGCGTCATCACCTGATCGGGCTTCCACTGCAGGCAACTGTCAAACGCGGCGTAAGCTTTGTCGTTCTGTCCTTTGTTGTGATAGATCTCTCCCATGATGGCATAGAAGTCGCTTACGATGTCGGGATTGCTCTTAGAGTTGATCACGGAAGTACCGCGCTGGAAGGCATCCAAGGCACCGTCATCGTCCTTCTGATAGTAGCGCGCGAGCCCCGTGAAGTAATAAAACGCCATCTCATCGGGATTATAGAGCATACCCGGCTCGCTGAGCGCGGCAATCTCCTTCCAGTTTTGCTTTGACCAATTGTTTTGGATGAGCTGGAAACGGGCACTGCCGTTGTCGGGTGCAAGCTTCAGGAGGTAGACGAGCGCGCTGTCGAGCATCGCCGTTGGCATCTTCTTGACCGTGTAGTAAGCCACGCGCATCTCTGCCACGTCTGTGTCGCGGGGCATCGCCTCCTGCATGCAGTCGAGCAGTTTCACTACGCCGAGGGAGTCACCCTTGGCGTCGCACTCCTGCACGGCCTGCTTGAGAAACATGGCGCGCGTCTGTGCCGGTGTGTTCTTGCCCAAGAGTACTTCGGTCATCATCCGGCGGGCAAGAGAATCCTGACCCGTGGCACGGTAATAGTCATACATGGAACTCTGGGCATAGACATTGGTGGGATCGGCTTTCAACACCTGCGTGAGAAGCTTATAAGCCTCGCCGCCGCGTTTGTTCTGCATGAGCCAATTGCCCAACATCACGGTGAAACTGGGATCATTGGGATGGCTGTCGGCAAGTCCTCTCAGTGTTTTATATGCCATCTTCTTATCGCCCATCATCTCGTAGACACTCATCTTGCCCAGCGTGAAAGAGTCGTTGGGTCCCTCGATCTGTTCGAGTCGTCCAATGGTATTAAGCATCATCGGATAGTTCTGCTGCTGTTTGTAGAGTTGGACGAGGATGTTCAACACATCGCTGCGGTCGCGGTTGGCGGCAAAGAAGCGCTCGTAGGACTGTATAGCCTGGGCGTAGTTGCCGGTACCAATATAGAACTGGGCGAGCCGCTCTTGGTAGGTGTCGTTCTCCGGACTGAGCATTGTGGCCTTTTCGAGACATTTCATTGCCAATGTGTCTTGCTTGAGTTGGGAGAGATACATGGCTTTGAAGTACCAAGCGTCAGCCGCGTTGGGATTGATGTCAAGACAATGGTTGAGCAAGTCAAAGGCTGCATCATAGTGTCCTGCCTCCTGCTGGCGGATCGCCTCCAGGAAGAAGAAGTCATACCGGCGGCTGTCGTTATAGCTCAACGGCGGCAGGGTGACAGTCGTCCTGACCGTTGCTTTCTTGGCTGCGGGCCGCTTGCGGTCCTTGGCGGCAAGCAAGCCCGGCACGAGCAACAGACTGAAAAGACTGAAAAGAAAGATGCGAAGTTGCTTCATGTTATCTTTGTTATTTTACACCGGTATGTCCATATCCTCCCTCGCCGCGCTCGGTTTCATCGAGCACTTCCACGCTTTCAAACGAAGCTTTGGCATATTGGGCGAGGACCATCTGAGCGATGCGCTCCCCGTCTTTCACCACGAAGTCCTCGTTGGAGAAGTTGACGAGCAGCACCATGATCTCGCCGCGATAGTCAGCGTCTACGGTGCCAGGGGTGTTGAGCACGGTGATGCCATGCTTCAACGCCAGACCGCTGCGCGGGCGCACCTGAGCCTCGTAGCCGTCAGGCAAGGCTATGTGAAGGCCCGTAGGCACTAAGCGACGCTCCAAAGGATGCAGCGTGATCGG
>DLDU01000057.1:16453-52255 GCA_002481295.1 Prevotella sp. UBA7764
TGATGACCCGTGTTGACTACTTTGATTTTAACCATATTAGATGCAAAATTAAGCAATTATCCCCACATTGCTTTATTTTTTTGATTAAAAAGACGAAAATCGTTGGATAGAAGACGAAGAAAGAGTAACTTTGCGAGAAAACACTCAGCAACAACGACATGAACTGGCAACAACTGATCTCTAACAAGCGTCTCGGGCAGGAACTGCGCCATCCGCTCAGACACGACGCGCGCTCGGAGTTTAAGCGCGACGGCGACCGCCTGATCTACTCCGCGCCTTTCCGAAGACTACAAAACAAGACGCAGGTGTTCCCGCTTCCGGGCAGTATCTTTGTGCACAACCGTCTCACCCACTCTCTGGAGGTGAGCTCGCTCGGAAAATCCTTAGGCGATGACGTGGCGCGACAACTCATTGAGAAGCATCCTGAACTCAGAGGTACGCTCTTTGAGGAAATCGGCACCATCGTGCAAACGGCCGGGCTGGCTCACGACATGGGCAATCCGCCCTTCGGACACTCAGGCGAGAAGGCTATACAGACTTACTTCTCCGAGGGTGAGGGAAGCTATTTGAAGGAGAAGGTAAGCCCCGGTTTCTGGGACGATCTGACACACTTCGAGGGCAACGCCAACGCTTTCCGACTGCTGACTCACCGCTTTGTGGGACGACGACCGGGAGGATACGCGATGACCTACTCCACGCTGGCCTCGATCGTGAAGTATCCTTTTGCCAGCAGCATGGCGGGAGAGCATGGTAAGTTTGGATTTTTCCAAAGCGAGGCAGAGGTGTTTCGCCGGATAGCCACTGAGCTCGGCATGATATGCAACAATGAAAATAGGTCGCAACTAAGCTACTGCCGCTACCCACTCGTCTACTTGATGGAGGCGGCTGACGACATCTGCTATGAGATCATGGACATTGAGGACTCGCACAAACTGAAGATTCTGACCTTTGCGGAAACCTCTGACCTGCTGCTCGGATTCTTTGACGAGGACGGGCGCAACCATATCCTGCAGCGACTGAAAGACGAGGATGTGACAGACCGCAACGAGCAGATCGTGTATATGCGCGCCTGCGTGGTGGGACTGTTGGAGCACGAATGCGTGAGGACTTTTGTGGAGCATGAGGAGCAGATTCTCAACGGCGAGTTCAAGGGCAGCCTCATCAGCAACATGAGCGAGCCGCTGCGACTGGCCTATCAACGTTGTGTCAAGACGTCCTATGCCAAGATCTATCAGAGCAAACCGGTGCTCGACGTGGAGCTGAGCGGTTACAAGATCATGGAAACGCTGATGCAGACACTTGTCAACGCTGCCGTGCATCCCAAGAAATTTCATAGCCAGCAACTCATCAAGCGGTTCAGCAGTCAGTACGACATCCATAGCGATGAACTCGAAACCCGCCTGATGGCTGTCGTAGACTATATCAGCGGTATGACTGATGTCTACGCCCTCGACGTCTACCAAAAGATCAATGGCATCGCACTGCCGATAGTGTAAGAGAACCCGAACAGGTCACAAGTCACTAAGTTTCCAACGTATAATATCCCCAAAGGGATTCGCATTATGAAATAAAAACAGAAATGCGGTGAGCACAGACAAATAGTCTTGCTCACCGCATTTCGCTATTATGAATGGAGAGAAGCGACAGGCTCCTTCCTTAACTCTTCTTTGGCATCGGCATCTTCAGTGCCTCAGGATGCTCCTTGACAAAGCTGTTGATGTGGCGGATGCGCTTTTCCTCAAAGATCTCGTCGACGGCAATCAGGATACCGCTCTCCTCGACATCACCAAACTCGTAGTTAACGGCTGTGCCAAAGAACTTCATCGTGGGACTCAGATTCATGTAGGCGTTAACCAAAGGTGGAATATTATAACCCAGCTCACGCACTTGATGATTGAGAATACGATAGTCGGCTTTGAAGTCATCTTCGCAGAAGATCTGGCGCAACTCGTCCTCCGGCGTGTCGATTATCACCGGTTTCATCGGCACAACGAGCTTGTCGGCATCACCGAAATGCTTGCGCAGGAAGTAGAGAATCATGTCGCGGCCACGACGCACAAACGACGGGTACATCGTCATCTTGCCCAGGAAATATTTGCAGCGCGGGTTGATGACCGTCAGCGCACCCAGTCCATCCCACAGATTATCCAAGGCGAAGATGCTCTTGGTGTTCTTTCTGACATTCTGATATTCCAGAGAGACAAACGAGCGGCCGAGTTCCACTGTATATGGAGCATAGTCACGCATGAACTCGTCAGAGAAATGAAACATGTGGCTCATGGCCAGATTGGGCTGTCCTTCGGCGTTGATCTGCCAGTCCTCGCCAAAGAGATAGCGGTAGCCACCAATGATCTCCTCGGCTTCGGGATTCCAGACGATCAACTGCTTGCAGCCGTTTGGCATCGTGTCGAACTCATCGATATCGACCGACTTGCCTGTACCGCCACCCGACGTACGGAAGGCAATCTCACGCAGACGCCCTATCTCCTGCATCACGTGCGGCGCTTCCGTGGCACGAATGACATAAATCTCGTTGTGGCTCTTGTTGGTTGTACGCAGACAGCGCTCAGGAGTCAATTCACTTTTCAGCAGTTCTTTGCTGATGGGTTGGATAATCTCTTCTTCCATTTCTGCTTATATTGGTTGCGTTCACTCCCCGCGTAGGCTTGCGGGGCCTGCCTGTTCGTAAACCTTGTTCTCTACAAAAAGTGCCCATTCCTTCGGTGTTTTGCTCTTGTCGAACGTCTGCCATGGAATCGGCTTGCCGATGACGATACGGAACTTCTTATGGACGTTGCGGTACATCTCGTCGACAAGAAACAGCATCGCTATGTTCACCTTCAGCCCCAAACGCTTCTGCCAACGGGCGATACGATAGAAGCGGTTGGAATTGCGACCGCTGAAGTAGATGGGGACTACGTCGCGATGATACTCCACACTCTTGGAGATGAATGTCTTCTTCCACGGCAGGTCATGGATACGACCATTGATCATACGGGAGTTGAGACCCGCGGGGAACATGAGCATGTGGTTGTCGCTCTGGAAGCCGGCCTCCACCATAGCGGGGAAGTTACGGTTTTGCTTACCCGTCTTGTTGATGCCGATACACACCGGACGAAGGCCGGGAAGGAACAGTAACAGGTCGTTGACGAGATAACGGAAACGTCCGTCGTAATGGTCACCGATGATCGCACCGAGACAAACACCGTCCTCGCCACCCAAAGGATGGTTGCTCACAAAGGTGTAGAGCTTACCGTCACTTTTGTCGGGCAGGTTTTCCTTGCCTTCAATCGTCACCTGCATGTCGAGGTACTTCACGCATTCCTTGAGCCACTCGGTACCGAACTGATGGCGATGCTTCCACAAAAAGTCGTTGACTTCATCCTCATGAACGATACGACGAAGCCATGACACAAGGAAAGCCGGCACGTATTTTGCGCGCCGTCCCAGCTTGCTTTCGAGAACCTTCTTCACGTCTATTGTCTTCTGAAAAGACTCTTCAACGCTTTCTCCTTGGGAATTGTTTGTACTAACGTCCATGTTATTCCATAAGATACTAATCAAATGCAAAAATAACACTTCTTTTTCATATTTCTTCATTTTTGCCACTAAAATTATAAGAAAAGCACAAAAAAGGGTAAACAACAAAGTTCAGACAACTACATCTCTGAAAAGACACCATACGACAAAGCCTCATACAGGAAAGAAGAGAATCGAAAAAATATAGCTATAAAATGGAGATAAGTGGGGATTTTTATGTAACTTTGAACCCAAATACGCTATATAAAGATGTGCAGCCACGATAAAAGCATGGCTCAAGGCAACGTAAAGATGGAAAAGACAGAAGAATATCACATTCCTGTGCTGCTGAAGCAGAGTGTCGACGGACTGAATATTCAGCCCGGAGGCATCTATGTCGATGTCACTTTCGGCGGTGGCGGACATTCGAGAGAGATCCTCTCACGAATGGACAGCACGGCGCATCTCTACAGCTTTGACCAAGACGCCGACGCTGAGCAAAACATCCTCACCACCGAAGGCGAGGGAAAGCGATTTGTCGACGACCCACGGTTTACCTTTGTACGCTCCAACTTCAGATACCTGAAAAACTGGATGCGCTACTATGGCGTGGAACATATCGACGGACTGCTCGGTGACCTCGGCGTGTCAAGTCACCATTTCGACGACGAGAGCCGTGGCTTCTCGTTCCGCTTCGACGCTCCGCTGGACATGCGTATGAACAAGCGGGCGGGAACCACAGCGGCCGACATTGTCAACACAGCCACAGAGTCGCAACTGGCCGACATCTTCTATCTCTATGGTGAACTGAGGTCGGCACGGCGCATCGCCGCCACGATCGTCAAGACCCGGACCGACAAGCCCATCCTCACCACAAGCGATTTCCTCAACACTGTGGAGCCGCTCTTTCGACGAGAAAGGGAGAAAAAAGACATGGCAAAACTGTTCCAGGCTCTGCGCATTGAGGTGAATCACGAGATGAGCGCACTCAAAGAGATGCTTGCCGCGGCCACCGAGCTGCTCCGACCGGGCGGACGGCTGAGCGTCATCACCTATCACTCGCTCGAAGACCGCATCGTCAAAAACATAATGAAAACGGGAAATGCCGAGGGCAAGACCGTGCAGGACTTCTACGGAAGAATAGAAAGTCCCTTCGCTCTGGTCAACAATAAGGTTATCACGCCTGACAATGAGGAGCAGGCACGCAACCCGAGAAGCCGTAGCGCTAAACTGAGAATCGCTGAGAAAAAATGAAGAAACAAGAGCAAATAAGCAATAACATAACCGACAACAAGGATGGCACCAGTTCCCTAAAGGACATTCTGGGGACTCCGGCGGACGACAAGGCAAAAGCCCAAAAAGCCACTGACGAGACGGAAAAGCCAAACGGACAGACCACCGAAAACGCCGACAAAAGTGAGAACAAACCGGCAGAAAGCCTTCCCTCGCTGAAAGAGGTCATCGAAGAGCAGGCCACTGAGGACGAGGCGCCGCAATCGCGTCTCTTCTCCCTAAAGAAGATCTTGGGTGGAGACATCCTCTACACCTCGTTCGTCAGAAGGCAGATATGGCTCTTCATGCTCATCGGCGCGTTTCTGATCGTGTATATCGGCAGCAGATACAGTTGTCAGCAAGACCTCATACAGATTGACAAGCTGCAGGTGAAACTCAAGGACGCCAAATACAAGGCTCTTTCCAGCACCAGCCAGCTCACGGAGATCAGCCGCGAAAGCTATGTCATCGAACTGTTGAAAAACAATAAGGACAGTGTGCTGAAGATTCCCAGTGCTCCTCCTTATAAAATAGAAGTACCCGAGGAGGGCAAATAACGACATGAGCAAATTCAACAACCAGAAAATCATGCCACGCTACAGTGTCATCTGTATGCTGATGACCATCATCTCCCTCGGCGTGCTTATCAAGGCGGGATATATCATGACGGCCAAACGGGACTACTGGATGAAGGTGGCAGACCGCGTAAAACGGGACAACGTAGTCATCCAGCCCGTCAGAGGAAACATCCTCAGCTGCGATGGACAACTGCTGGCCTCGTCGCTGCCGGAGTTCAAAATCTTCATGGACTTTCAGCAACTTCACGATGCGGGCAACGACTCCTTATGGGACGCTAAGGAAAAACTGATCTGCAAAGGGCTGCACGAGATATTCCCGGAACAAAGTCCGGCTGAGTTCAAGGCCAACCTCGACAAGGGACGAAAAAAGATGAGTCGGCACTGGCCGGTGTGGCCTTACCGCATCAATTACAACACTTACTCAGAAGTGTTGAAGTTGCCGGTATTCAACCTGACAAAGTTCCAAAGTGGCTTCCACTGCGAGGAGCTGAACTCACGCGAGAATCCTTTCGGTACGCTAGCAGAGCGAACAGTGGGCGATATGTATGCACTGAAGGACGGCGGACGCCTGCCGCGCTGTGGTCTGGAGCTGTCGTTCGACAAACTGCTTCGTGGTACCAATGGTGTCGGACATCGCCGCAAGGTGCTCAACAAGTATCTCGACATCATCGACAAAGAGCCTGTCAACGGCTGCGACATCATCACGACCATCGACGTAGGCATTCAGGACTTGGCTGAGAGAGCCGTCATCGAAGAACTCAAACAGCCGGAAGTCAACGGCGACGTGGGCGTGGCGATCGTCATGGAGGTGAAGACGGGCGACATCAAAGCCATCGTCAACATCGACAAATGCTACGGACCCAACGGACAGATCATCTATAAGGAGATCAAGAACCACGCCGTCAGCGACCTCATGGAGCCGGGATCGGTCTTCAAGCCCGTCAGTGTCATGACAGCTTTGCAGGACGGTATGTGCGACACAAGCAAAATCGTGGACACAGGCAACGGCGTCTGGCCAATGTATGGACGGGAGATGAAAGACCACAACTGGCGGCGCGGTGGATATGGTGTCATGAACATGGCCACCACACTGCGCGTGAGCTCTAACATCGGCGTGAGCCGAATCATCGACGAGTACTACCACAATGATCCGGAAAAATTCGTGCGCGGTGTCTACCGGTCCGGCATTGCCTCGGATCTACACATCCCTATTGTGGGTGCCAGTCCGGCTAAGATTCGTATGCCAAAGAAGAACAAACGCGGCGAGTGGCTCAACTGGAGCAACACTGCCCTGCCGTGGATGAGCATAGGATATGAGTCGCAGGTGCCGCCGATCTCCACGCTGGCATTTTACAACGCCATCGCCAACAACGGATGTATGATGCAACCGCGATTTGTCAAGGCATCCATTCAAAACGGCGAAGTCACCGAATATCCGCCGCAAGTGGTCAAAGGGCATACACAAATCGCTTCGCCCGCTGTCATCAAAAAGATGCAGGTGATGCTGGAACATGTGGTCAGCGAGGGACTCGGGAAGAAAGCCGGATCGACATCTTTTAAGGTAGCCGGCAAGACCGGTACCGCCCAGATCTCTAAAGGCTCAGTAGGCTACAAGAGCGGAATGACACACTACTTGCTGTCGTTTGCCGGTTACTTCCCCGCCGACAACCCGAAATACAGCTGTATCGTCTGCATACAGAAAGGTGGACTGCCTGCTTCGGGTGGCGGCATGAGCGGTGTGGTCTTCCATCATATCGCCGAGGGCATCATGGCACAGAGCGAGGGACGCGATGTCAGACAGGCACGCGACTCGGCTTCCGTCTTCGTCCCGCAGGTGAAAAACGGCAATATTATCTCTGCCGACTTCGTGCTCTCGCAGTTGGGAATCAAGACCAAGCGCAACTATATCGCCAACATCGCCAACACAAGCGCACTGTGGGGACAGGCCAAGAGCGGCACCCACTACGTGGATCTTGTCCATCAGGGTGTGCCAAGTACCAAACATGTACCCAACGTCATGGGCATGGGAGCACGCGACGCTGTCTATCTCATGGAGCAACGGGGCGTGAGATGCCGCATCATCGGACGTGGAAAGGTCGTCAAGCAAAGCCTCCCGCCAGGACAATATATCCACCGACGCGAGACGTGTACGCTGACCTTGGAGTAGAAAAGAACAAGGCACAGCACAGTCTTCGACACGTTTGACTCTGATCTGACCGGCTACTTATCTCTGAATTGACCGGAAAAATATATAGACAAGAACAAAACTGATAGAAATAAAATATAAAGAATAATATAGAAAGAAATGAAACTACAAGAGCTTCTCAAGGGCATCAAGCCCACCTCTGTCATTGGGGGCGTGGATGCCGACATCACCGGCGTGGACATAGACTCGCGCCAAGTCAAGGATGGTCATCTGTTCGTTGCCATGAAAGGCACTCAGGTAGACGGCCACCGTTTCATCCCAAAGGCCATTGAGCAAGGTGCCAGTGCCGTGCTCTGCGAAGACCTGCCGGAAGAGAAAGCCGAAGGCGTCACCTACATTCAGGTGCCTTCTACCGAAGATGCTGTCGGTCATGTGGCTACGCTCTTCTATGGAGACCCGTCGAAGAAGCTCAAACTTGTCGGCGTGACCGGTACGAACGGAAAGACAACCATCGCCACCTTATTATATAATATGTTCCGCAAGATGGGATATAAGTGCGGTCTGCTCTCTACAGTCGTCAACTATATCGACGGCGAAGCCATTCCGGCTGACCATACCACACCGGATCCCATCGAACTGAACATGCTCTTGGGCAAGATGGTAGAGGCAGGATGTGAGTATGCCTTCATGGAGTGCTCCAGCCACGCCATCGCTCAGAAACGTATCGGCGGACTGAAATTCACAGGCGGCATCTTCACAAACCTCACTCGCGATCACCTCGATTATCACAAGACCTTTGAGAACTATCGCAATGCCAAGAAGGCTTTCTTCGACGGACTGCCCAAGTCTGCTTTCGCCATTACCAATGCCGATGACAAAAACGGCATGATCATGGTGCAGAACACAAAGGCTACGGTGAAGACCTACTCCATCCGACAGATGGCTGACTTCCGCGCCCGCATCATCGAGATGCACTTCGCTGGAATGTATCTCGATATTGACGGACACGAGGTCGGCGTGCAGTTCATTGGTAAATTCAACGTCAGCAATCTGTTGGCTGTATATGCCGCCGCACGCATGCTGGGTAAAGATCCAGAAGAGATTCTCGTGATCTTGAGCACGCTCCACAGCGTCAGCGGACGTCTGGAACCCATCCAGTCGCCCAAAGGCTTTACGGCCATCGTCGACTATGCCCACACTCCTGACGCTCTGCAAAACGTGTTGGGTGCCATCCACGAGGTACTCAACGGCAAAGGACACGTCATCACTGTATGTGGCGCAGGCGGTAACCGTGATCATGGCAAGCGCCCGCTCATGGCTCAGGAAGCCGTCAAGCAGAGCGACAAAGTGATTATCACCAGCGACAATCCACGCTTCGAGGATCCCCAGGCTATCATCGATGACATGCTCGCCGGACTGAATGCGCAACAGATGCAAAAGGTCATCAGTATCGTCGACCGCAAAGAGGCTATCAAGACTGCATGTATGATGGCACAAAAAGGCGATGTGATTCTCGTCGCAGGTAAGGGACATGAGAACTATCAAGAGATTAAAGGTGTCAAGCATCACTTCGACGATCATGAAGTATTGCGCGAGATCTTCGGTCTCAATAGCTCTTCACAGGACACCGCCACCAGTTGTGATAAATGACAGATGCTAAGACTATAAATAATAAGAGTTAAGACTATAAACATAAAGAGCTAAGACATGCTATATTATCTCTTTCGTTTTCTGGAGCAGTTCGGTATTTCCGGCGCACGCATCTGGGGATATATCTCCTTCCGTGCGTTGCTGGCTCTGATTCTCTCACTGGTCATCTCGGCATGGTTTGGTGAGACGTTCATCAAATACTTAAAGAGTAAACAGATCACCGAGACGCAGCGCGATGCCAAGATCGATCCCTTTGGCGTCAACAAGATAGGAGTGCCCTCAATGGGTGGCGTGATCATCATCGTCAGCATTCTCATTCCAGTACTGCTGTTAGGCCGTCTGCGTAACATCTATCTGATTTTGATGCTCATCACCACTGTGTGGCTGGGCTTCCTCGGCGGCATGGACGACTACATCAAGATCTTCCATCGCAACAAGGAAGGACTGAAAGGTAAGTACAAGATCGTAGGACAAGTGGGCATAGGACTGATTGTGGGACTCGTGCTCTGGGCTTCGCCCGACGTGAAATCCAATGAGAACATCGTGCTCCAGCACCAAGGTCAGGAGGTCGTCGTCAAGCACCGCACCGAAGCACGCAAGACACTGAAGACGACAATACCGTTTGTCAAAGGCCACAATCTCGACTACTCATCGGTGATGTCTTTCTGTGGCAAGTATAAAACAGCCGCTGGTTGGATTCTCTTCGTCGTTATGACAATCTTGGTCGTCACCGCTGTGAGCAACGGCGCCAACCTTAATGACGGTATGGACGGCATGTGCGCCGGCAACTCAGCCATCATAGGCGTGGCGTTAGGCATCTTGGCTTATGTGAGTTCACACATTCAATTTGCCGCCTACCTCAACATCATGTATATCCCAGGCTCGCAAGAGCTGGTGGTCTTCATGTGTGCTTTTGTCGGAGCGCTCATCGGTTTCCTTTGGTACAACGCCTACCCTGCCCAGGTATTCATGGGCGACACAGGCTCACTGACCATTGGTGGCATCATCGGCGTATGCGCTGTGATCATCCACAAAGAGCTGTTGTTGCCGATCCTCTGCGGTATTTTCTTCGTCGAAAGCCTCAGCGTCATCTGCCAGGTATGGTACTATAAGCTTGGCAAGCGGCGTGGCGTGAAGCAGCGTATCTTCAAGCGCACACCTATCCACGACAACTTCCGTGTGACAGACGAGCAGCTTGACCCCGACTGCAAATACCTGATCACGAGTCCCCACTCGCCCAAGCATGAGTCAAAGATCACGATCCGCTTCTGGATCATCACCATCATCTTGGCGGCTCTGACCATTATCACGCTTAAGATAAGATAAGGAAGACTGCTCAAAAAAGGCGAGCCGAAACTATGATATAAGCGGTCCGGCACTTCTATATATATAATAAGGTGTAGCCCCAAAAGAACAGTCTGACCTGTAAAAAACAAAAAGCACTGCTGTCAAACACTGACAGCAGTGCTGCAAACAAATAAGATAAAAACCTCGAAAGAGTAAAAACGTAGTTCAGCAATGAAAAGAATCGTTATATTAGGAGCCGGCGAGAGCGGTGCAGGAGCTGCCGTGCTGGCAAAGAAAGAAGGTTTCGATGTTTTCGTATCTGACACTTCTTCGATCAAGGACAAGTACAAGAAACTGCTTGACGACCATCAGATCGAATGGGAAGAAGGTCATCACACCGAGGAGAAAATCCTGAATGCCGATGAGGTCATCAAGAGCCCAGGCATCCCAAAAGAGGCTCCTATGGTGCAGAAACTGATGGCTCAGCACACACATATCATCAGCGAGATTGAGTTCGCAGGACGATATACTCATGCCAAGATGATCTGTATTACAGGCAGCAACGGCAAGACGACCACCACCTCGCTTATCTATCACATCTTCAAGAGTGCCGGATACGACGTGGGACTGGCCGGAAATATCGGTAAGAGCCTTGCTCTGCAGGTGGCAGAGGAACCGCACGAGTACTATATCATCGAACTGAGTTCTTTCCAGCTCGACAACATGTACGACTTCCGTGCCAACATCGCCATCCTGCTCAACATCACGCCCGATCACCTCGACCGCTACGACTTCAAGTTCCAAAACTATGTCGATGCCAAGATGCGCATCATCCAAAACCAGACAGAGGAAGACTACTTCATCTATTGGAATGACGATCCTGTCATCAAGAAGCAACTCGACAAATACGACATCAAGGCCGTGCAGTGTCCATTCTCAGAACTGAAAGAGAAGGGGAGTATCGCCTATATCGAGGAAGGACAATACAAACTTGAGTACCCCACTCCATTCAATATGGAGCAGGAGGAACTCTCGCTGACCGGTAAGCACAACATCTATAACTCTCTCGCTGCTGGTTTGGCATCCAACATCAGCGGCATCAAGAAAGAGATCATCCGCAAGAGTCTGAGCGACTTCCCGGGTGTGGAGCACCGCCTGGAAAAGGTTTGCGACGTGGCTGGCGTGCACTATGTCAACGACTCCAAGGCCACCAATGTCGATGCTTGCTGGTATGCGTTGGAGAGCATGCGCACACCTATCATCCTCATCCTTGGCGGTAAGGACAAAGGCAACGACTACAACGCCATCAAAGAGTTGGTTCAGCAGAAGTGCGTGGGACTGGTTTATCTCGGTGCCGACAATACGAAGCTCCACAACTTCTTCGATCCGCTGGGCATTCCCGTACGCGACACGCACAACATGAAGGACTGCGTAAAGGCATGTTACGACATGGCCCGTCCCGGCGACACCGTTTTGCTTTCGCCCTGTTGCGCCAGTTTCGACCTCTTCCATAACATGGAGGACCGCGGCGAACAGTTCAAGCAACAAGTCAGAAGTCTGTAAAGCAAATGGGCCGGAGGAATATTCACCCGGCCCTTCAATAAAGATAACAAGTGGACAACAAAAAATTTGGAAACATATTCAAGGGTGACAAAGTCATCTGGATGGTGTTTTTCTTCCTTTGTCTCATCAGCATCGTAGAGGTCTTCTCGGCCTCTTCCGAGCTGACCTACAAAGGAGGCAGCTATGTCGCGCCTATCATCAAGCACATAGGGCTGCTTGGGCTCGGTGTGTTCCTGGCTCTCGTCACCCTTAACATCAAGTGCAAGTACTTCAAGATTGCCACGCCGATCCTGCTGTTCATCTCGTTTGTGACCCTCATCTGGGTAGATTTCGCCGGTCACTCCACCAATGACGCACAGCGATGGCTCTCGATTTTCGGCTTGCAGTTTCAACCATCTGAGATTGCCAAAGGCACATTGGTACTCGCAACGGCCCAAGTGTTAAGTGCCATGCAGACCGAGCGTGGCGCTGACCGCCATGCCATGCCCTACATCTTGGTGGTTTGTGCCTTCATCATCCCATTCATCATGGTGGAGAATCTCTCCACCGCAGCCCTATTGTGTTCCGTCATCTTCTTCATGATGATCATTGGCCGTGTACCTGCCCAACAGCTTGGAAAGCTCATCGGAAGTGTTGTACTGGTTATCGTTTTAGTGTTTTCTATGGTCATGATCTTTGGGCACGACAACGAAGAAAACTCCCCTGAGGGGCAGCTCACGGAACAAGTAGATGGCAAAAAGCCGGTAAAGACCAAGAATGGAGGCATGCTTCACCGATTCGACACATGGAAATCGCGCATCGACAAGTTCAGTGACCATGAAGAAATACCGCCAGAGAAAGTCGATCTCGACAAAGACGCTCAGACAGCCCACGCCAATATCGCCATTGCTTCCAGTAACGTTATTGGCAAAGGACCGGGTAATTCTGTGGAGCGCGACTTCCTTTCCCAAGCCTTCTCCGACTTCATCTATGCCATCATCATCGAAGAGTTAGGCATAGAGGGCGCCGCGTTTGTGGCGATGCTCTATATCATCCTGCTCTTCCGAACAGGCCGTATCGCCAGTCGATGCGAGAACAATTTCCCTGCCTTCCTTGCCATGGGGCTCGCTCTGCTACTGGTCACGCAGGCACTGTTCAACATGTGTGTTGCCGTGGGACTCGTTCCTGTGACAGGTCAGCCGCTGCCGCTCATCAGTAAAGGTGGTACGTCCACGATCATCAACTGCATCTACTTAGGTGCCATCCTCAGTGTCAGCCGCTCTGCAAAAAAGAAGCCTGAACTTCAAAAAAGCGCCATCGGGCCAGACAATGCAGCGACCGAAGATAAGGAAACAAATGTATAATAAATAGTCATTTGGTACAGAAGAAACAAAATAAAGTAGAACAAAAATGATCAAAAGACATTTTTTTTGATTACTTTTGCGGAAAATAAGAAATAGGCGACATGGAGAAAGAATTAAGAGTCATCATCAGCGGCGGAGGCACAGGAGGCCATATCTTCCCTGCAGTCTCTATCGCCAACGCCATCAAAGCCAAATATCCCAGTGCCAAAATCCAGTTCGTGGGTGCTTTGGGACGTATGGAGATGCAGCGAGTACCTGCGGCAGGCTACAACATCAAAGGCTTGCCCATCTGCGGTTTCGACCGTAAGCATCTGCTGAAAAACATCGCCGTGCTCTTCAAAATCTGGAAGAGTGAGCGGATGGCAAAGAAGATTATCAAAGACTTCAAGCCGATGGTGGCTGTCGGAGTAGGTGGATATGCCAGCGGGCCTACGCTGAACGTATGCGCCAGCATGGGCATACCATGCCTCATTCAAGAGCAGAATAGCTATGCCGGCGTCACAAACAAACTGTTGGCAAAGAAGGCCAGCAAGATCTGCGTGGCGTACGAGGGCATGGAGCGTTTCTTCCCGGCTGATAAAATCATCATGACAGGAAATCCAGTCCGACAGAATGTCGTGGACGCAACCATTTCCAAAGAGGACGCAAGAGTCAAGTTCGGACTCGATCCCAACAAGAAGACGATTCTCCTCGTGGGCGGAAGCTTAGGAGCACGCACCATCAACGAGAGCATGCGACAGCATCTCGACAAAGTGAAAAGCGCCGACGTGCAGTTCATCTGGCAGACCGGTAAGTACTACAACGCCGAGATGAACCAGGCCGTGAAGGACTTTGGCGACATCCCCAACCTGAAAGTTCTCGACTTCATCAGCGACATGGGTGCCGCCTATCGCGCCGCCGACCTTGTCATCAGCCGTGCCGGTGCAAGCTCCATCAGTGAGTTCTGCCTCATCGGCAAAGCCGTCATTCTGGTGCCCAGCCCCAACGTTGCCGAAGATCACCAGACCAAGAATGCCATGGCACTCGTAGATAAAGACGCCGCCATCTATGTCAAAGATGCAGAAGCTCCTGACTTGTTGCTCGACAAAGCCTTGGAAATTGTTCACAACGATGCCAAGCTTGCATCACTGACAGAAAACATCAAAAAACTCGGCTTGAAAGACTCCGCCGACGTCATTGCCGACGAAGTCATTAAACTCGCCTGGAGAAAACAATAAAACGCTTCGGAAGAGACAGTGCTCCTCTTAAGATGAGACTGCCATCTTTCCAAGATATGCAAATAACTCTTTAAATATCATGGAACTCAAAGATATAAAAGCTGTATATTTCATTGGTGCCGGCGGCATTGGTATGAGTGCGCTGGCCCGCTACTTCATACATAAAGGTCTCGTTGTGGCCGGTTACGACAAGACTCCTTCTACGTTGACTCAACAACTCGAAAAAGAAGGCATGGTCATCCACTACAGAGAGAACGTAGATGAGATTCCCCACGCTTGCCGCGACAACAAGTCATGTTTGGTCGTCTATACCCCTGCCATTCCCGCCGAGCATCAAGAATTGCAATACTTCCGCAACAATGGATTTGAAGTGCAGAAACGCGCTCAAGTGCTCGGCATGCTGACACGCTCTCACAAAGGACTTTGTGTTGCCGGCACACACGGCAAGACGACTACATCGACCATGTGCGCACACATCATGCATCAGAGCCATGTTGACTGCAACGCTTTCTTGGGCGGCATCTCCAAGAACTACGGTACAAACTATATCCTCTCCAAGACCAGCGACTATGTCGTTATTGAAGCTGATGAGTTCGATCGTTCTTTCCATTGGCTGCGTCCATGGATGAGTGTCATCACCGCCACAGACCCCGACCACCTCGATATCTATGGTACCAAAGAGGCATATCTTGAGAGTTTCCGTCACTACACCGAGCTGATTCAGCCCGGTGGCGCCCTCATCATCCACAAGAATCTGGAGATGAAGCCCAACGTGCAGGAAGGGGTAAAGACATATACCTATAGCCGCGACGAGGGAGACTTCCATGCTGAGAACATCAAGATAGAGAACGGCAACATCACATTCGACTTCATCTCACCCGTGGAAAACGTCACGAATGTGAAGCTCGGACAGCCTGTACCTATTAATATAGAGAATGGTGTGGCTGCCATGGCACTTGCCCAACTCAATGGTTGCACCGCAGAGGAACTGCGCTACGGCATGAGCACATACCACGGCGTAGAGCGTCGCTTCGATTTCAAGATCAACGACGACCGTCACGTACTGCTTTCCGACTATGCTCATCACCCCAAGGAGATCCTGCAAAGCGCCAAGAGTCTGCGCGAGCTCTACCAGGGCCGTAAGCTGACCGCTATCTTCCAGCCGCATCTCTACACCCGTACCCGCGACTTCTACAAGGACTTCGCTGATGCGCTGAGCCATTTCGACGAGGTCATCCTCACCGAGATCTATCCGGCCCGCGAAGCTCCGATCCCCGGTGTCACATCGCAGCTGATTTACGACAACCTCAAGTCTGGCGTGGAGAAGAGCATGATCCAGAAGGCCGACGTGCTCAATATGGTCAAGAGCCGCGACTTCGATGTGCTGATCATCTTAGGAGCCGGTGATCTCGACAACATGGTTCCACAGATCACACGTATACTGGAAGACAAAAAGAAATAAGGCATCCGGTGCGGTATAGTCCGCGCCGCGTGTCATCCTATACAGTTATCTGAACCATGCGGATGAACCGAGGAAAAATCATTCTGGGCACTATCGACTTCATGCTCGCTGCCTATCTTGCCATCGCCTTCGTTGTCTTTGACAAGCCCGATCAAGAGAAGCAGATATGTACCCAAGTGAATATCAACATTGCCGACGAGGCCACCAATGGCTTCATCACGGCTAAGGAGATCAAAGGTCGCCTGAAAGACAGTGGCCTCTACCCTTTGGGCAAGCCCTTGTATACCGTCAACACACGCACCATCGAGGAAATGTTGAAGAGAAGTCCTTTTGTGCAGTCGGCACAATGCTATAAGACACAGGACGGACATGTATGTGTCACACTCACACAGCGCATGCCGACTCTGCGCATCAAGTCCATTAATGGTGACGATTATTACTTGGACGACAACAACAGCATCATGCCCAACTCGCACTACACGAGCGACCTGATCATCGCCACAGGCCATATCAACAAGTGGTTCGCCCGCAATTATGTGGCCTATGTGGGAGAGGCTTTGATGGCCAACGACTTTTGGAAGAACCAGATCGAGCAAATCAACATACTGCCTGACAAAGGCATTGAGCTCGTGCCGCGCGTCGGTGACCAGATCATCTATATCGGTCAACTGCCTGAGACCAACAGGCCCGACAAGCGCAAGCAACTGGTCACTGACTACATCGACCGCAAAATGGACCGGTTGGAGAAGTTCTATAAGTATGGACTCTCACAGGCCGGATGGAACAAATACTCCTACATCAACGTAGAGTTTGACAACCAAATCATTTGCAAAAAGAGACAATACGAAAAAACGGAAGAACTGAATTGATAATTACTATTTACGTATGGCAGATTTTATAGTAGCAATAGAGCTGGGATCTTCAAAAATCACCGGCATTGCGGGGAAGAAGAACCTCGACGGCAGCATTAGGGTATTGGCTGTCGTAAAGGAAGACGCTACTTCATGCATTCGCAAAGGCGTGGTCAACAATATCGACAAGACAGTGCAGGCTTTGGACAATGTGATCAAGAAACTCGAGAACACGCTCAAGACCAAGATTGCACGCGTCTACGTCGGAGTCAACGGTCAATCGATACGCAGTGAGAAAAATATCATTGTCAAGCAATTGCCCGCCGACACCAAGGTGACCGTCGACATGGTCAACGGCCTGATGGATGCCAACCGCAGCATGCAATATCCCGACCAGGAAATCCTCGACGCTGTCACACAAGAATACAAGGTCGACAACCAGCTTCAAGTCGACCCGGCAGGCTTTATCTGCTCCAGACTGGAGGGCAACTTCCTCAACATTCTCTGGCGCAAGTCCTTCTATCGCAATCTCAACCGCTGTTTTGAAAATGCTGGCATTGCCATCGCCGAGATGTATCTTTCTCCCCTTGCCCTCGCCGATGTCGTACTCACCGATGCCGAGCGCCGCGGTGGCTGCGTCCTCGTGGACTTAGGAGCCGAGACAACAACCGTTGCGGTCTACTTTCGCGATATTCTTCGTCACCTGGCCGTCATTCCCCTTGGCAGCAACAACATCACCAAGGACCTCACATCCTTGCAGATGGAGGACAAGACAGCAGAGGAGATGAAACTCAAATATGCCTCTGCCTACACCGACTCCAGCGAGATCGACATGGAAAAGACCTATCCCATCGACCACGACCGCAGCATCGACATGCCGAAGTTTGTGGAGATTGTCGAGGCTCGCCTGCAGGAGATCATTGAGAACGCATGGCATCAAGTGCCCGACGAATTTATGGGCAAACTCCTTGGCGGCATCGTCCTCACCGGTGGTGGCTCCAATATGAAAGACATTGAAAAAGCCTTCAAGATCCTCACCCATACTGATAAGGTGAGAATAGCAGGTTCTGTTACGACAACCATCATTTCCAAGAGCCCCGCCATCACGGCCAAAGACGGCACTATGTGTACGGCTCTTGGACTGTTGGCCAAAGGCAACATGAACTGCGCAGGCAGTGAGATCAGCGATTCTCTCTTCCAAAACGAACAACCCGTCAACGAAGCACCTGTTCAGCCCATCACACACTCTACGACAGAAAACGGCAAGGGCATCATCAAAACCGAGGCTGAAAAAGCTGCCGAAGAGGCTGCCAAGCGTAAGCAGGAGGAAGAAGAGGAGCGTCGCAGACAGCAGGAAGCCGAAGAGGAAGAAGAGCGCCGGCGCAAGAAACGCGAGAACTCATGGTTCCACAAAGCCGTCAACGGACTCAAGACCTTTGGCCGCAAGATGGTAGAGGAAGAGGAAGAGGAAGACGAGAAATAAGACTCAACATTTTTACTTTAAAGACAGACCACTATGCCAGATAACAACAACAATATGGAAGGCCTGAAACCTTCCTCACTTACGGAAAGCGCCAAGCCTTCCATTCTCGATTTCGGTCAGCCTGACAAAGAGCAGAGCATCATCAAGGTCATCGGTGTCGGTGGTGGCGGTGGCAATGCCGTGAACCACATGTACCGCGAAGGCATCCACGACGTGTCGTTTGTACTTTGCAACACTGACGCGCAGGCCTTGAACGACTCTCCCGTCCCCGAGCACCTGCAGTTGGGTGCCGAAGGTCTTGGAGCTGGCAACCGTCCCGAGCGTGCCCGTCAGGCCGCTATGGAGAGCATCGACCAAATCAGGGCTATGCTCAACGACGGCACGAAGATGGCATTCATCACGGCCGGTATGGGTGGTGGAACAGGCACCGGTGCTGCTCCTGTCATCGCGCAGGTGAGCAAAGAGATGGGCATTCTCACCGTGGGCATCGTCACCATTCCCTTCCGTTTCGAAGGTCCAAAGAAGATCGACCAGGCTCTCGACGGTGTCGAAGAGATGGCCAAGCATGTCGACGCCCTGCTCGTGATCAACAACGAGCGCCTGCGTGAGATCTATCCCGAGCTGACAGTCCTCGACGCTTTCGGCAAAGCCGACGACACGCTGAGCGTCGCCGCTAAGAGCATCGCCGAGATCATCACCATTCACGGACTCATCAACCTCGACTTCAACGACGTGAAGACGGTCCTCAAGGACGGTGGCGTCGCCATCATGAGTACCGGCTACGGCGAGGGCGACGGACGTGTGAAAAAGGCTATCGACGACGCGCTCAACTCACCGTTGCTCAACGACAACGATGTCTTCAACTCCAAGAAGATCCTGCTCTCCATCGCTTTCTCCAACGAGAAAAACGACAACCAGGGTCTGATGATGGAGGAGATGAACGATGTCAACGACTTCATGGCAAAGTTCGGCGACGACTTCGAGATCAAATGGGGACTGGCCACAGACCCCGAGCTCGGCAAGAAGGTTAAGGTCACCATCCTCGCTACCGGTTTCGGTGTGGAGGACGTGGAGCCCAAGGACCGCCGCGAGCGCCGCACACAAGAGGAAGCCAACCGCATCGCACAGGAAGAGGAAATCGCAGCCGAAAAGGCCGACCGCCGCAACCGCTACTATGGCAAGGACGGCAAGAACCCGATGATGAAGCACCGTCCTCACGTCTACATCTTCACACCCGACACGCTCGACAACGAGGATGTCATTCTCGCTGTGGAGAACACGCCTACCTACAAGCGTACACGACAGATGCTCGAAGACATCCGCAACACTGGTTCCGGCCATAAGGACGACAAGCCCAATACCGACGAACAGGCCGATACCGTGCCCGGCATCATCAGCTTCGCATAACACAGCGGCGGCCTATGCCGTCAACGACAAGGATTTTAAAACAACAAAGAGATATGGCAAATCTATTTGATCAGGTCAGCAGTGACATCCGCACAGCCATGAAGGCGCGCGACAAGGTGCGTCTGGAAGCACTGCGTAACATTAAGAAATACTTCATCGAGGCAAAGACGGCTCCCGGTGCCAACGACACTTTGGAGGACGCAACCGCTCTGAAGATTCTGCAAAAGCTCGCCAAGCAAGGTGAGGAAAGTGCCGACACCTATGCAAAGGCCAACCGCCAGGAACTCGCCGACGCAGAGTTGGCGCAGGTCGCTGTCATTAAGGAATACCTGCCCAAGCCTCTCACTGAGGAGGAAATCACCGCGCAGGTCAAGGACATCATCGCCCAGACTGGTGCACAAGGCATGAAGGACATGGGCAAGGTGATGGGGCAGGCCACCAAGCAGATGGCCGGCAAAGCCGACGGCAAGGTCATCTCCACCATCGTCCGCCAACTCTTAGCATAACCTCCCGGCCTTCTGACCGGCAGACATAGCAGACTTTAAACATTGAAGTCTCCCATGTGGCTCGTGCCGTATGGGAGACTTCTTTTTATCTATACGCAATACTGCTTCGTCAAAGGCCTTGGGAAACGACAAAAGTCAGAATAGCTCCCTGAGCACTGGCAGCGATTTCATCTCCGGGAAGCCTGGGATATGCAGCCGATAGTAGGTCAGTATCGTGTCGACGCACTCATTTCGTTCGGCACTGCTCATGCGGAAAAACCTCATATTGTCGTAGTTCATCCTCATCAGCGTACCGATCTTTGCCGCCTCGTCAGGCCGCAGGAAGTCAGGGTGCAAGGGTCTTATGGACGTGAACACACCGTTGCGCAGATCAAACCAGTCGCCCTCAGCCATCTCTTCCAAGTTAGGAAAGAAGCCGATGAACCGCGACAGGCGTAGCATAAACACGAGATGGAAGTTGGCAAACTGCCCCACCACATTGTCGAGCCACGTCACACTACTCTCCACATAGTCATACAGCGGCACATTGCATTGCTCGTCGCGCAGCGCATAAGACAGGAATTCCGCGATGAAAAGGCCTATCGCCAGTTTCTTGGGCTGAAACGGTATCGAGAAGAACGGCTGTGCCAGACGTATGTCGCGGAAGCGTTGCAGGCTGCGCGTGGGTCTGTCGTCATAGACAATCTCCAGGATGGTCAGCGGCTGAAACAGCTGTTGCTTGATCTTTCCCCGTCCGTTTTTCGAGACATGACAGATAAACGACGCCCTTCCCTTCTCTCTTGAAAAGACGTCGACAATGATCTGAGAATCACCATATCTCACAGATCTGAGCACAATAGCGCGCGTTTTTGTTTCCATACAACCGCAAAAATACGAAAAATCAAGCATTTAGAAAAAATTAATGAGAGAAAATTTGGTGACTCAAAGAAAAAGCAGTAACTTTGCACCCACGAAAATAATATGGTCCCTTCGTCTATCGGTTAGGACGAGAGATTTTCATTCTCTAAAGAGCAGTTCGACTCTGCTAGGGACTACAAACAGAAATAAAAAGTAGAAATTTAAAGATGGCAAATCACAAATCATCAGTAAAGAGAATTCGCCAGACCAAGGTGAAGACTTTGCATAACAAGTACTATGCAAAGACGATGCGTAACGCTGTTCGCAAGCTCCGCGCTACCACTGACAAGGACGAGGCTGCTAAGCAGTTCCCCGTGGTACAGAAGATGCTGGACAAGTTGGCAAAGACCAACATCATCCACGCTAACAAAGCTGCCAACTTGAAGTCTGGTTTGGCACAGCATATCAACAAGCTCGGCTAATCCGTGCTTCAGACATTGTTGATGTAAGATATTCAGCCGCTCCGAAAGAGCGGCTTTTTTGTATCCCTACGTCACCGATTTACCTCCTTTCACCCGTCTTTTCACTTATTCGTCGTCTTCTTCACCATCGTAATAGCCGCCCGTGCGCTTTCCTTGCAGATAGGGCTCTGCCACCTGATAGCGGATGCGGTAGGCCGCGCCCGTGTAGCCTCGTGCAGGGCCAATGACCACCACCCAGCCATCGATGTATCCGGCGTCACCGACTACAAGCTCGTCGGGACCCGACACGCCCACGGGCAGATCACCACGGAACTGCCACATCAGTTGCTTGATCTTTCTTTCCGGACACTTGAAGATCTCCCGGATACTCAGACGATGCCCGTCTTTCTTGCTGAACGACGCACAGTCCTCGTCCCGCCACGTCGCCGTGTCGCGGTCCACAACCTGCGACTGATAGGTCACGATCTCCTCGTCCTCATAGCTGCGAACGATTTCCACGCGCCGTGACAGCCCGCTGTCTTCCTTGAGAAAGGTGTCGTAGCTTTGCCGCATCACGTTTTCGAAGTTCGCCTCATCCAGTTCTTGCGGTTCGTCCACGTCGAGGATGTCGCATATCCAAGCCTTCACGCTGTCCAGCGCATGGGCCTCGCCGTCGACGGGAAAGTCCACTTTCACCGCATACGACTGTCTGCCACTACAACGCACAAAGCTATAGCCCGTCGTAGTGAAGAAGTTCTCTGCCGCTGCCAATGGCAATGCTTGCAGACACGAAACCATGATGAGAATCAAACTACGTAATGTCATTACTTGCAAAATTACAAAAAAAATCTGTCACATCTCTTTGTTTCCGCACACAATCTCGCTTTTTTCGTCAAACAGGAACTATGTTCAATCTTACTCTTTTCGACATTCGTAACAAGTGACAAACATTTTGTTACCCCATCCAAACAGCCTTTCTCCTATTTTTCGTATCTTTGCCTCACCTATAACTAAACAATACCACGACATGACTACCTTTCTGAAAAGACATACCCGGGTACTTTGGTGCGCATTGACAGCCGCGCTATTGCTACCGTCATTGCCCTCCACGGCCCAAAACCCGGTGATCCGTGACCAATACTCCGCCGATCCGACCGCCCGCGTCTTCGGCGACCGTGTCTATCTCTATCCTTCCCACGACATCATCAGCCCCGTGGCACCCGAGCAGCGGTGGTTCGCCATGGCCGACTACCACGTCTTTTCCTCCACCGATCTCACCGACTGGACCGACCACGGTGTCATCCTCGACCAGAAGCAAGTGCCTTGGGCCAACCACGAAGGCTACGCCATGTGGGCACCCGACTGTGTGGAGCATCAGGGACGCTACTACCTGCTCTTCCCTTCCGGGCTGGCTTCGGAGCGCGGTTTCGGCATCGGCGTCGCCACTGCCCCCAGCCCCATCGGTCCCTTCACGCCAGCCGCCAAACCCTTGGACGGCGTGAGGGGCATCGATCCGTGTATGCTTCAGACCAGCCGGGGAGAGAGCTATCTCTTCTGGGCCGGCAACGGCGGCATCACCGTAGCGCGCATGAACGACGACTATCAGTCGCTGGCAGAGACACCGAAGACCATCGCGAGACTGCCCGACGGCTTCAAGGAGGGACCCTTCGCCTTTGAGCGCAACGGACTGTTCTACCTTACCTTCCCCTGGGTGCGGCAGAAGAATGGCACCGAGACGCTGGCCTATGCCATGAGCAAAAGCCCGGAAGGACCCTATACCTTCAAAGGATTGATCATGGACGAATGGCCCGACAAGTGCTGGACCAACCACCACTCCATCGTGCAGTACCGCGGACAATGGTATCTCTTCTACCACCACAACGACTACTCTCCGTCGTTTGACAAGTGCCGGTCCGTGCGCGTCGACTCGCTGAGCTTCCGCCCCGACGGCACAATCGTGAAAGTACATCCTACGCTGCGCGGTGTCGGCATCACCGATGCCCGCCGCCACATCGAGGTCGACCGCTACAGCAGCATTTCGCCCACGGGCGCGCAAGCCGTTCTCTTGGACAGCCTGCAACCCTTCCGGGGCTGGGCACTGCGCCTCAACCGCCAAGGCTGGGCACGATACAACCGCGTTGCCTTCCGTCCCGACCTGTGCCGCCTGACGCTCCGTGCCCGTGCGCAAAGCCCTTCCTCCGTTGCCGTGACCGTAGGCAACCAGCGCATAGCCCGCCTCAGCATAGCCCCCTGCGACACCTTCGCCGAGCAGACGGTCATCATCGCACCTGTCGCCGCCGGCACCCACGACATCGGATTACAACTCGAAAAGGGCAGCAACGCCGACATAGACTGGCTTTCTTTCGAAGGCGCACCCATACCACCGTATACCCAAGGCGGCATGCAGACCGGCCGCTACCGCAACTATTTCGCCGAGATGGGCTATTCCTCTGAGGATATCGACCGCCGTGTCAACGATGTCTTCCAAGAGGTGTTCTTCGGTCCCAACCGTGTCTACTTCGAGGTGGGCGACTCTATGGGCTATATCTCCGACTTGAAGAATCACGACGTGCGCACCGAGGGCATGTCCTACGGCATGATGATCGCCGTGGAGATGAACCGCAAGGACATCTTCGACCGACTGCTGCGTTGGGCTCAGCGCTACATGCTCATGCGCCAGGGGCCTTTGGCGGGCTACTACGCCTGGAGTTGCAAGACCAACGGCACGCACAACGCTGAGGGTCCGGCCAGCGACGGCGAGCTGTATATGATCACTTCGCTCATCTTCGCCTCCAACCGCTGGGGCAACCATTCGGGTATCGACTACCTCGCTGAAGCCCAGCGGCTGCTGCGTCTCGCCAGGGAGGGCAACGGCCAGGACAGTGCCAACGCGCTCATCAACCCACAACACCGTCTCATCACCTTCACGCCGAGTGGCTTCGGTGCCCGCTTCACCGACCCCAGCTACCACCTTCCTGCCTTCTACGAGGTATGGGCACGATGGGCTGGCGACGGTCATGCCGATGACTACAAGACTTATGCCGCAGCGTCACGCCGCTATCTCCACCGCTGCATCGCCCCGCTCACGGCACTCTGCCCCGACCTTACGGACTACAACGGCAAGCCGCTCACGCCACCGGGCAACAGACCTATGAAGGGGATGCAGGATTTCCGTTACGACTCCTGGCGCATGCCGATGAACATCGCCTTGGACTTTAGTTGGGCCTGCGCCGACACGGCATGGCAGCGCCGCTACGCCAACACCGTGCAGGACTTCTTCTTCAACAAGGGCATCGACGCCTACATCGACCAGTACCGCACCGACGGCATGCCGGCAGAAAGGCCGTATGAGGGCGGCGGCAAACCCGGACTGCGCCACTCCGTAGGTCTTGTCTCCACACTCGCCGCCGCTTCGTTAGTCGCCGACCACGCCAAGGCCCGTGACTTTGTCGACCGTCTGTGGCACTCCGCCAACGTGCCCTTTGCCGACGGATACTTCGATGCCTACTACGACGGCCTGCTCCGTCTCTTCGCCTTTCTGCATCTCAGCGGCAAATACCGCGTCATCGCACCACAACAATAATTCTTTCACGCAGAGACAGAGAGACACTGAGCAACTGCACGAGCAAGCATGTTAACAATGAAATGTTATTGACAAAAACACCTTTCCCACAACTTTCAATCCAGAGAAAACAAAAACAGAAAAATAAGCAAAAAGCAGTGTGGAAAACACAAAAACGTGAGTTGAAGTGATCAAGACGGTGAGTTGACAGCCTCATCTCGGTTGTTTTATAGGGTCAAACAACTGAGATGACAGAGTCAAACAACCGAGATGACCCGATGAAAAAGGTACTTTGACGAGAAATTCTCTAGAGAATTTTGCGTCAAAGTACCTTTTTGTGTTTATCAAAATTGTCCTATTTTAATAACTGCTTAAGTTTCAGTACTTTACAAAAAGTCGCTGAGAATCGCGAAAATCGGACCGAGGAGGGTGCCGGTTCAGAAAATCGCCTGTATTTGGGCGGAAAATTGTCAGTTTATTCAACAGATTTTATGAATATCATCATCATGAGGACATAACCGCTAAATCCTAAACGCCGACTTTCAGGCTACAGATAAACAACGGCTGAATAATCGCCGATTGATTGAGCCTCCCAACCAATAAAACCCACTTTGTGGCACTATGGCTTTGTGTGAGAGGCAAAAGCCTCCTTTTGCAGTTATTTTTCACAGCATAAGTTTTCGCTATGTCACGCTTTTTTAGTACCTTTGCAGATAAATACGAACTAAACAGAAATGGCAGAAATTCAACATCCAGAGGATAATTACTCCGCCTCCAACATCCAAGTGCTGGAGGGTTTGGAAGCCGTGCGCAAGCGTCCGGCTATGTATATTGGCGACATCAGTGAGAAAGGTTTGCACCATCTCATCAATGAGACCGTGGACAACTCCATCGACGAGGCTATGGCAGGTTTCTGCCACAACATCGAGGTGACCATCAACGCAGACGGTTCCTGCACCGTAGAGGACGACGGCCGAGGCATCCCTGTCGACGAGCATAAGAAGCTGCACAAGAGCGCCTTGGAGGTCGTCATGACCGTGCTCCACGCCGGTGGTAAGTTCGACAAAGGCTCCTACAAGGTCAGCGGTGGTCTTCACGGTGTCGGCGTGAGCTGTGTCAACGCACTCTCCACACACATGAAGTCGCAAGTCTTCCGCGATGGAAAAATCTACCAGCAGGAATACGAAAAGGGAAAGCCGCTCTATCCCGTGCGCGTCATCGGCGACACCGACAAACGCGGCACACGCCAGCAGTTCTGGCCAGACCCCACCATCTTCACCACCACCACCTTCCAGTGGGATGTCGTGGCACGCCGGATGCGTGAGCTGGCATACCTTAACGCTGGCATCAAGATCACGCTGACCGACCTGCGCCCCGACGACGACGGCAAGACACACCAGGAAGTCTTCCACGCCAAGGACGGACTCAAGGAGATGGTGCGCTACATCGACCGTCACCGTACCCATCTTTTCGATGATGTCATCTATCTGAAGACCGAGAAGCAGGGCGTGCCCATCGAAGTGGCCATCATGTACAATACCGACTATTCCGAGAACCTCCACTCTTACGTCAACAACATCAACACCATCGAGGGCGGTACCCACGTCACCGGCTTCCGTCAGGCATTGACACGTGTGCTGAAGAACTATGCCGACAACGATCCTGCCATCTCCAAGCAGATCGAGAAAGCAAAGATAGAAGTGGCCGGTGAGGACTTCCGCGAGGGACTCACTGCCGTCATCTCCATCAAAGTCGCCGAACCGCAGTTTGAGGGTCAGACCAAGACCAAACTCGGCAACAGCGAGGTCACTGGTGCCGTCAACCAAGCCGTCGGCGAGGCCCTGACCAACTATCTTGAGGAGCATCCGGCAGAAGCCAAGAAGATCTGCGAAAAGGTGATCCTCGCCGCCACAGCCCGTGTGGCTGCCCGCAAAGCACGCGAGAGTGTGCAGCGCAAAAGCGTGATGAGCGGTGGCGGACTGCCCGGTAAGCTGGCCGACTGCTCCAACAAAGACCCGAAGAAATGCGAGATCTTCCTCGTCGAGGGTGACTCCGCAGGTGGATCCGCCAAGCAGGGCCGCGACCGCTACACCCAAGCCATCCTGCCATTACGCGGTAAGATCCTCAACGTCGAGAAAGTACAGTGGCACCGCGTCTTCGAGGCTGAGTCGGTGATGAACATCATCCAGAGCATCGGCGTACGCTTCGGTGTCGACGGCGAAGACGACCGCGAGGCCAATATCGACAAGCTGCGCTACGACAAGATCATCATCATGACCGATGCCGATGTCGATGGCTCACACATCGACACCCTGATCATGACTCTCTTCTACCGCTTCATGCCGAAAGTCATCGAAGACGGACACCTCTATATCGCCACGCCACCACTCTATAAATGCACTTACAAAGGCAAGGTCAGCGAGTATTGCTACAACGACCAGCAGCGTCAGGCCTTCCTCGACAAATACGGCAATGGCGTAGAGGACGGCAAGAGCATCCACACACAGCGATACAAAGGTTTGGGTGAGATGAACCCCGACCAGCTTTGGGAAACCACCATGGATCCCAAGACACGCTTGCTCAAGCAGGTGACCATCGAGAACGCTGCCGAAGCCGACGAGATCTTCTCCATGCTCATGGGCGACGATGTGGAGCCCCGACGTGAGTTTATCGAGCAAAACGCTACCTACGCCAACATCGACGCGTAGTCGCGCCAGGCTCGCACCAGCGTCTTTGCGCAAAGACAAATCACACATCTATCTATAAGTGGGGCGGCCGTTACTGACCGCCCTTCTTTTTTCGACAGCAACCGGCAGATGCTCCGCCGGTGCCGACTCCCTCTCAAACCCTATCATCTATGCACCGACTCATCACCACCCTTGCCCTGGCCACCCTGACGATTGCCGCTCACGCGCAGCAACCGCCCATGCGCCTGTGGTACGACCGACCGGCCCGCCTCTTCGAGCAGTCGCTGCCCATCGGCAACGGCAAGCTCGGAGCACTCGTCTACGGAGCGCCCGACTGCGACATCATCCACCTCAACGACATCACCTTCTGGACCGGCAAGCCCGTAGACCTCAGCGTCGACAGCACGGCTCACCAGTGGATTCCGGCAATCCGCGAGGCGCTCTTCAACGAGGACTACCCCCTCGCCGACTCGCTCCAGCACCATGTCCAGGGACACAACTCTCAATTCTACGAGCCGTTGGGCACCCTGCGCATCTATGATCTCAACGAGGGGCCGACGACGGACTACCGCCGAGAGCTCGACCTCGACAGCGCGCTGTGCCGCGACCGCTACACGCGTGGCGGCGTCACCTACCGCCGAGAATACTTCGCCTCGCATCCCGACAAGGTCATTGCTGTGCGCATCAAGAGTTCCGCACCAAAAGCCATCAACGTCAGACTCGCCATCGGCTCGCTCGTTCCCCACGGCACAAAGGCCGCCAACAAGCAGTTGACGATGACGGGCAACGCCGTCGGCGACCCCAACGAGAGCATACATTTCTGCACCATCGTGCGAGCCACCTCGCCCGACGGCACCATTGAGCACGACGACAGCACACTCTTTGTCCGGCAGGCCAGCGAGCTGACGCTATACCTCGTCAACGAGACGAGCTTCAACGGCTACGACCGCCATCCCGTCAAGCAGGGCGCACCCTATCTCGCCAACGCCATGGACGACGCCTGGCATTTGGTCAACTACACCTACGACAGCCTGCGCACACGCCATCTCGCTGACTATCAGCCGATCTATCAACGGTTGAGACTCAGCCTCAACGGCGCGCAGCCCAACACCACTGAGCCCACCGACAGCATGATACGGACCTACGGACAAAGCAGCGCACGGGACAAATACCTCGAGACGCTCTATTTCCAGTACGGCCGCTACATGCTCATCGCCTGCTCTCGTACCCCCGGAGCTCCCGCCGAACTGCAAGGACTGTGGAACGACAAACTCTGGGCACCCTGGAGGGGCAACTATACGATCAACATCAATCTGGAGGAGAACTACTGGCCCTGCGACGTCGCCGCCATGCCGGAAATGTTTGAACCGCTGGCCACCTTCTGTGAGAACCTCGCCAAGACCGGTCACCGCAACGCATGGAACTACTACGGCATACGCGAGGGATGGAGCTGCGGACACAACAGCGACATCTGGGCGATGACCAATCCCGTAGGCGAAAAAAACGAGAGTCCCACGTGGAGCAACTGGAACATGGGCGGTGCCTGGCTCATGCAGAACGTCTACGACCACTATCTCTACACCCAGGACGAGCACTATCTCCGCCGGACGGCCTATCCACTCATGCGCGGCGCAAGCCGTTTCATGCTTCACTGGCTCATCACCAACCCGAAGAATCCCAAAGAGCTCATCACCGCGCCAAGCACATCGCCCGAGGCTTTCTACATCAACGCCAAAGGATATAAGGGCGCAACCATGTATGGCGGCACGGCCGACTTGGCCATCATCCGCGAACTGTTCACCAACACCTTGCAGGCTGCCCGCACGCTTGGCACCGACAAGAGCCTGCGCGACTCGCTGCAAAATGCCCTCGACCGACTCCATCCCTACGTCGTCGGACAGCGCGGCGACCTCAACGAGTGGTACTACGACTGGGACGACGAGGACGTCCATCACCGTCATCAGAGCCATCTCATCGGTCTCTATCCCAGACATCAGATCACGGTCAGCGGCACACCCCGACTTGCCGAGGCCGCCGCGGCGACACTGCGACAAAAAGGAGAACAGACCACGGGATGGAGCACAGGATGGCGCATCAACCTCTGGGCACGTCTCCACAACGGCACAATGGCCTATCACATCTATCAGAAACTTCTCGCTTATGTCGATCCCGAGCACACGCGATCGCAACACGGAGGCACGTTCCCCAATCTCTTCGACGCCCACCCTCCCTTCCAGATCGACGGCAACTTCGGCGGCGTGGCCGGTGTTTGCGAGATGCTCATGCAAAGCCACGACGACACGATAGAGCTCTTGCCGGCTCTGCCACGGCAGTGGGCCGACGGATCCGTCAGCGGACTGAAGGCGCGCGGCGGTTATACGGTCTCGATGGCATGGAAGAATGGCCGCGTCACACAATGCGAACTCTCCGGCGTGCGCACCGGTAAGGTGACGCTCGTCTACAACGGTATGAAAAAGACGATCAAAGTGAAAAAAAACAAGAAAACGATTATAGAATGAGAGGCTGGCTGTTGACATTCGTTTTGTGGACAACGGTGCTGTGGGTCAATGCCCGGCAATTCAACACCCACTGGGTGGCTGCTCCCGACACCGACAGCCTGGCCCACGTATGGTTTCGCACCACGCTGCTCTCCAGCGCACGTCACCGCGAGGCCCATCTCACCATCGCGACGACAGGTCTCGTCAAGGTGTATGTCAACGAAGCCAAGGTTGGCACCGCGCTCTTCTACCCGTCACGACCGCAGGGCGACACGACGGCCATTGCGCTGACGCTCGACGTGACACCCTATCTGCGTCCTGACAGCAACGTGGTGGCAGTGCTCTACAGTCCTGGCTTCCCTCACGCCACGCGGCGGCAGGTGTCGGCAGTCTTCTACGGCATCGACAGCAAGGGGCAACACTTCGCCTACTTCAGCGACAATTCGTGGATTTGTCGCCGTGCGGCCTCGGGACTCACAGCCGACGGACACGAGTGGGTCGACGGACGCTGGGCCGACACGCCCTGGACAGCAAGCGACTTCGACGTGGCACTGTGGCGCCATGCTGTGGAGACGACAGACGACGAAAACGTCACCGCACCCTTTGCGCAACAGCAAACCGCACCCTGCAAGGCCTACACTGCCTGCCTCCCTGCCGAGAAAATCGTCAGAAGCCGGGGATATAACTATTTCGACGCCAACGGCAACGAGGTGACCTACGACTATGGCCGTGGCTTCCGTGGCTTCGTCCGCCTCAACCTCCGCGAGGCACGATGGGGCGAGCAGATCGAGACCGCCGGACTGCACTATACCTGCAACGGACAGATGGACGAACAGGCCAGCCCAGTCTTTGCCATCGGATACCAGCGACGAGTCACGGTGACGGGCGACCGATATTTCCGACGCGACCAGATCACGGAAGCACAGGCCGTGGATGTCGCACCGATATTCATTGACAACACTTTCCAATAAGATATGAACATGAGTCTCAACAGTATTTCCATCAACGACGTCAAACTCATCCAAGGAGGCAGCTACATCGACGACGACCTGGTTCTCACAGAAAACATGAACAACCTGCCCGTCTTTCAGGAGCCCCGCCGCATGGATTTCATCCTGCTGGCGCTCTGCACACAAGGAGAGGGTGAGTACAGCGTTGATACCATCCATCATAAGGTGAGGGCCGGCGACATCATCATCATCAGCAACGGTGCCATTCTTGACTACTACAAGTTCAGTCCGGATCACAAAGAGGTGGTCATCATCATCTCCAGCCAATACTTCCACGAGGTTCTTGCCGGCGTGCACGACCTCTCGACGATGTATATCTTCTCACGTATGCATCCTGTTTATCATCTCGACCCACAGAAGCAGCAGAACATCGTCGACTTCTTCTCGTTTATCAAGACAAAAGTCGGCGACACGAATCACCACTTCCGCCGAGAGACGGTGCAAAGCCTCCTCAAGGCTCTCATCTACGACGCAGGCAACACCATCTGGCAGTCGCAGCAACTCATGCAGACCCGTCGGGCACGCGCTGAGGACATCTTCGTGAAGTTCATCCAACTCGTCGAACAGAACTTCCGACAGGAGCGACGCGTGGGATGGTACGCCTTGCAGCTAAGCATCACACCGAAATATCTCTCCGAGATCATCAAGCAGGTCAGCCACCAGACACCCAATGAGTGGATCGATACCTACGTGACGCTTGAGCTCCGCAACCTGCTGAAAAACACGTCAAAGTCGATCAAGGAGATCACAGAGGACCTCCGCTTCGCCAACCAAAGCTTCCTTGGAAAATACTTCAAGGAGCATGTCGGCATGTCACCATCGGAATACAGGAAAAGCAGCAACTGAGGGAAACAATAGAATTTGATTTTGGTCGGGAATGTCTCACTGATCTCACAGATTCTCACAGATCCCTACACTCTTAATATCCAGTACTTTAGGGCTATGCATCCGTGGAGATTTGTGTAAATCTGTGAGAAATAAGTAACTCTGTGAGAAAGGTCACACTAATATCTCAGCTCTTCACTGATCTCTACGCTCGCAATGTCCAGTGCTTTAGGGGTACGCATCCGTGGAAATCAGTGTCATCTGTGAGAAATAAAAATTATGAGTGGGTAATTCTATATAAATTGTGTGATAATCCACGAAATAGAAAATGATATTCTGCCTTTAGATTTTGTCATTCGCTGAAAAGGTAGTAACTTTGCAGTGATACAGAATATCAACAACATAACATACATTTAACACTATGGCAAAGAAAGCTTTATTGATGATTCTCGATGGATGGGGAATCGGACAGCATGGCAAAGGTGACGTGATCTACAACACACCGACACCTTATCTCGATTATCTCAACGCTACATGCGCTCACTCTCAGCTCATGGCCTGCGGCGAGGACGTCGGTCTGCCAAAAGGACAGATGGGCAACTCCGAGGTAGGACACTTGAACATCGGTGCAGGACGTATCGTCTATCAGGACCTGGTGAAGATCAACAAGGCCTGCGAGACAGGTGACATCCTGAAGAACAAGGAGATCGTCAACGCTTATAGCTACGCTCAGAAGACCGGCAAGAAGCTCCACCTGATGGGACTGACTTCTACCGGTGGCGTGCACTCCAGCCTCAACCACCTCTTCAAGCTCATCGAGATCGGAAAAGAATATAACCTCAAAGATGTCTATGTACACTGCTTCATGGACGGTCGTGACACTGACCCGAAGAGTGGCAAGGGATTCATCGCCGACATCGAGAAGGTATGCAACGACAACGGCGCTCACATCGCCAGCATCGTAGGCCGCTTCTACGCTATGGACCGCGACAAGCGCTGGAACCGCGTCAAGGAGGCTTACGACCTGCTCGTCGAGGGCAAGGGTAAGCAGGCTACTGACTTGGTCAAGGCCATGCAGGAGAGCTATGACGAAGGCGTGACCGACGAGTTCATCAAGCCGATCAACAACTCCGCCGTCGACGGCACGATTCAGGAAGGCGACGTGATCATCTTCATCAACTTCCGCAACGACCGTGCACGCGAGCTCACTCAGGTGCTCACTCAGGAGGATATGCCGGCAGAGGGCATGCACACTATCAAGGATCTGCAGTACTATTGCATGACTCCGTACGATGCCAACTTCAAGGGCGTACACATTCTCTTCCCAAAAGAGAACGTTCAGGATACCCTCGGCGAATATCTCTCTAAGAAGGGTCTGCGCCAGCTCCACACAGCAGAGACTGAGAAGTACGCTCACGTGACGTTCTTCTTCAACGGCGGCCGCGAGGCTCCTTACGAGGGTGAGGACCGTATCCTCGTACACTCGCCTAAGGTGGCTACCTACGACCTGCAGCCGGAGATGAGCGCATACGAGGTGAAGGACAAACTCGTCGGCGCTATCAACACACAGCAGTACGACTTCATCGTGGTCAACTTCGCCAATGGCGATATGGTCGGCCACACGGGTGTCTACAATGCCATCGCCAAGGCTGTTTGGGCTGTTGACCACTGCGTACACGACGTCATCGAGGCTGCCAAGGCCAATGACTACGAGGCTATCATCATTGCTGACCACGGCAATGCTGACAACGCCATCAACCCCGACGGCACGCCTAACACCGCTCACTCGCTCAACCCCGTTCCGTTTATCTATGTGACGAACAACAACAGCGCCACAGTAAAGGACGGACGTCTGGCCGACGTGGCTCCTTCCATCCTGCATATCATGGGTCTAGAGCAGCCTGCTGACATGACCGGCGAGAACCTCATCAGCGACAATAAATAACCAACATACTTAATAGCCCCATCTCCGGCTCTTGACCGGAGGTGGGGCTTTTTTCATTATGAACGTACAGATAGAACCTTCCTGGAAACAATACTTGGGCGCGGAGTTTGACAAGCCGTACTTTGCCAGTCTCACCCAACAGGTGAAAGAGGAATACAAGACACAACAGTGTTTTCCGCCGGGCCATCTGATCTTCAACGCTTTCAATCTCTGTCCCTTCGACAAGGTGAAGGTGGTGATCATCGGACAAGACCCTTATCATGAGCAGGGACAGGCGATGGGACTGAGTTTCTCGGTGCCTGAGGGCATTGTCATGCCGCCTTCGCTCGTCAACATCTTCAAGGAAATACAAGCCGACCTCGGCAAGCCGATGCCGACAAACGGTGATCTCACCCGTTGGGCCCGTCAGGGTGTGTTGCTCCTCAACGCTACGCTCACCGTCAGGGCGCATCTGGCCAACAGCCATCAGCGTCTGGGTTGGTCGTTCTTCACCGACGCGGCCATCAAAGCGCTCAGCGATCACCGACAGGGCATCGTGTACATGCTTTGGGGCGGATATGCGCGCAGCAAGCGCTATCTCATCAATGAGCAGCAGAACCTCGTGCTGGAGTCGGCTCACCCCTCACCGCTCTCCGCCAACCGAGGCGGATGGTTCGGCCTGCACCAGTTCTCACGCTGCAACGAATATCTCACGGCTCACGGCCAACAAGCCATCGATTGGTAGAAAGAACAAGCTATAGAGGGTCTGATTAATTATGGAACTGCATATCGTAGAAGTGGGAAACGTGCTCGTTTCCCCGGATATTTTCACTGAGAAGTTTTGTTGTGACCTACACGCCTGCAAAGGACAGTGCTGTGTGGAGGGCGACGCCGGCGCACCGGTAACCCTCGATGAGGTTGGGGAGATGGAAGACGCACTCGACGTGGTGTGGGGCGACCTCAGTGCTTCGGCACAGAGCGTCATCGACAAGCAAGGTGTCGCCTACACCGACAACGACGGCGACCTGGTGACAAGCATCGTAGGCGGCAAGGACTGCGTGTTTACCTGCTATCGCGATCTCGACTTAGGCGACGGCAAGTCCGCCGTGCCCCATTGCTGTCTCTGCGCCTTTGACTGTGCTTATCGTGCGGGAAAGACGAAATGGCGCAAGCCCATCTCTTGCGAGCTCTATCCTATCCGCGAAAAGACATTCAGCAACGGGCTCGTAGGCATCAACTACCATCGTTGGGATGTCTGCAAAGCCGCTGTGCGCAAAGGACAAGAGGAGAACATCCGGGTCTATGAGTTTCTCAAGGAGCCGCTCATCCGCCGCTTCGGTAAGGACTGGTACGACGAGCTGTGTCTGGTTGCCAAGGAGTTGCTTGCCGTAGCAGAGCACAGTCCTTCCAAATAACTATTGATACATTCCAACTATCCTTTCTGGTATTGCATTTCCCTCCCTCGGGAGGGTTAGGGTGGGCTTCACTCAAGCGATAACAGCCTCTCCGCCGCATACTTCCCCATCATCTTATATCCTTCGGCATTGGGATGGAGATGATCGGGAAGATACAAGCCCGGACGCAGGGCGTGCTCGTCAGCAGGGTCACGCATGAGCTTGTCGAAGTCGAGAACGCCGTCGGCCTCATGTTGCAAGCGTATCCAGTTATTGACCAACTTACGGCCGAGCTCATGGCTGACAGAATAATAATGAGC
>DLDU01000057.1:52340-92793 GCA_002481295.1 Prevotella sp. UBA7764
GCCGTGACAATGCCGTCTTTGCTATTGCCTAAGTCATTGATACCCTCGAAAAGAATAACGTCTGTCACCCCACGCTGCTCAAGAATGTCGCGGTCGAAACGCTGACGGGCAGGCTGACCAAAGCCCACGGTGAGCACGCGGTTATTGCCGATGCCAAGGTTCAGCACGCCAAACTGCATGCGTTTCTTTCCTTCTTTCTCTGCTTTAGCACCCGCCACTTCGTTGAGTTGAAAGCTCATCTCGTCGGGCCAGCGGTTTTGATGATCAGTGGTGGAACCCTTTCCGTCGGTGATGCTATTGCCAAGGATGGCGATAGTGCGCACGTCGCGTGTGTAGACATCGAGGGCAGCAATGTTGAACCACTTCTCGTAACGGAAGGCACGGGAGAAGTCGGTCGAGGGCTTGCTCTCTCCTTTTAATATATAAGAGGTGGTACGGGAACCCATGTGCACGGTCGGCACCTTGGGCGCTGTCTGATAGTTGACGGTGATGGCAACGAGCTGCAAGGGCTTCAACGCAAAGCGTACGGCATCGGAGAACAGGCTCTTGCCGCCCGGTATCGTCACGCCCCGACGGCCGTTGAACGAGAGATAGACCGCCTTGGCTGAGTCGACACGATGACCGCCAAGAGCCGGTGCGATATATACCGAGCGCAGCACGACGGGCGTGGTGGAAAAGATATTGGAGAGCTGCAAACGAACGACATCTCCGCCTGCCGACACTTTCACGATTTGTCGCACCGAACGGTTGCTCATCTGATTGTTATAGGGCATGAAAGCCTTCACTGGCGTCTGCATGGCGGTCGCCCATGTGCCGGTCCAGTGAGGCGTGAGTTCTTTGACCACTCTCACAGCCTGATGGTTGACGCGTTCACTGTCCTCAGCAGCAGCGTTCAAGCCAAAGCCGAGAAACAAAAGAAAAAGGTATAAAGTCTTGCGTATCATGTTCTTGCCTCTTACCAATACTTATTGAACTAAACGTTACATCGTTTTCTCAGTACAAAGTTACAACTATTCTCGCACATAGCAAAAAGAAAAAACGGGAACCGACTCGCACGAGCCAGTTCCCGGAAAAATAGAGAGAATTAAAATCAGACCCTCACGGGCTGATAAATTCTTATGTTATTGTTTTCTTTATGCACATGATACTTCATACCATACCCACAGCGAATGCGACCTCATCTGTAGAATTACTACAGCCACACCCACAATAGGGGCACCGCCTCAACAGAGGCTACGATACCACTAAACATTGCTTGAATTTATGCCTCCTTGGAAGAAGAAGCATCCTAAATACATCATTAGTCCTTTTCCCATAAATTCTCTCTTCTGATTAGATATACGATATGTTTACAATATACTCTCTCGCAAGATGCAAAAACTCAAAAGCGACAACAAGTCGTCCTCATAAGTTTGTTCGCATACAAAACGATTTTTGCAATAGTCCTTCACTGACATACTACAATTCCTCAATTTCATTTGCAAAATTAATAGATGATGATGAAAGGAAGAAAGAATCATGTTAAAAACATGGTTCTATTAACACTTATTAGTTAAACAAACGGCAGTTATGTATAAAAACAAAGCTTTTATAGGCCCCACACTTACACTTCATCATGATAAAGTCTATAAAAGCTTCCACTTCTTAACCCACAGTCAGACTCGCAGATTTATTTTCCCAATATCACCTTATGATGGTTGATAATGTAAATACCTTTTGGTAAAGCAGAAGGATCAGTACCCATGTTCTGACCGGAAAGACTGTAGATACTTGGCTGAACCTTGTCGGATACCGGAAGGTCATGGATGCCTGTCGCCACCGGCTTTGTGATATACACGTCATCAAGGAAGAATCGACCGGTAGCAATAAATGTCAGAGAGCAAGAGCCCTTGCCCACAATATGATAAGCGTAGGTTTGCCACTGCCCTTTCTGCATGGTAGTCATGATCGTTGCGCCCTTGGCTTCAGTAAACTGAGCATCGGACTGACTCAAGAATAATTGCAAGTCAGTACCTTCACTCTTCGTATTCCAACCCGCCACACGGAAAGTCAGCATCACCGTATCACCAGGAAGTGTAAAATAAGGAGTAGAAACGATAAACGTTTTATCAGCAGCACTGCCACTACTGCCAAAGCGTGCACAACGATCACCTGCGTATGCATTGCATACCGACCTCCATCCTTTCAAGTCCGGATCGAAATGCCCACTGGCAATCCGACCCTTAAAAAGTCCGTCATTACCTCCTATACCCACACAATTAGAGAAGGTCTCCTTGAGTAGATACACTTCTTCTTCACGATTGATGCCAGCGTCTGAATCGGGAGAATAAACAAAAGATGCCACGCCGTCGCCATCGACAGAAATATTGGAGACACTGCAGTGCAGCAACTTACTGCCATCATCATTGTCATGAAAGAGCGTCGCTGCTGGTGTGGAACTATCAGAAAAGCTATTGCGGGAGCCGTAAGGATAAGCGTCATGAGCGATAGTTGAGCGGGAGGCTATTCCGTCTGCAGGAACTAAAGCGAGACGAAGGTGATCGTTATAATAGCCATTATACAATCCTATCGTGTTGACGGCATTGGCTTCCCATGCCTCTTTGTCGTAGTCGACATGGGTGATGAGCACACCACTGCCAGGCAGCAACTTGTCAAAGCCAACGGGCTGGCGATTCTCCAAAAGGAAATATTCGTTTTCATATTGCGGATGACGGATCAGATAGGCTTGACCGCCGTCAGCTAACGGTTTCATGTCCGTGACCTCCAACGACTGCTTTCCCAACTCCACAGGCGTGAGCCATCCACAGGTCATCTTCTCGTAGGCAGTATATCCTGCAGGCAGATATCCGTCGCCATTGTAGCTGCCATAGTCCATCAGATCCCAGGCATCCATGGCAAAACTACCTTTGTCCTGAACATCATAGACATCGGGAAAACCCATGCAATGGGAGAACTCGTGACAGAACGTGCCGATGCCAGCAATCTTTCCATCATATTTCAACTCATTGGAACAAGCATAGGTATTGATCTTCGTGCCGTTGATCTTCAATACTTTCCTGTCTTCTTCCAAAGTAAACATCAAAGGCCATATCAGACTGTCGTTGGAGGAGTCGTAGTCATTCTGCCCATATCCGGCAAAAAGAACAAAGACTTCCTCCGCCTCACCGTCACCATCCCAGTCATAACGCGAGAAATCAATACTGTCCTGCACGCCCTTGCATGCCTCTATCACCATATCACCGATGTTCTTCTCATCGTCATTTCCATAATAGTCGTAAGGGTGAGACATCATCACCGGCCCCGCCACGTCGAAGTCCAAGATGAACTTTCCGCCACTCTGAGCTATGAAATAATCACGGACGGAACCTTGAAAGCCATTGTCGTGATAGTCGGGTTCGTTGGTAATCTTGCGATAGAGAGCAACAGGATCAGCCATGCAGAACTGCTTATTAGGAAACTCTACCAGAATCACAAGCCCACGCTTGTTTCCTGAAAATATAGAAGACGCAGCCTCAGCGCGACGGGCTGCCGGTGCAAAACGACGGGAGACAGAAGCATATCGCTTTGCCGCATTCGACACAATACTGTCGCTTGAAACCTCCTGATAACGTCCTGTTGCTTTATTCAGAACATAACAAGTGCCGTCAACAGCACGCGCATATCGTATGCGCTCGTCGCCCAAGAATTCCACGTTTATAGACTTACCATCGTTTGTAAGCACTTGTATCCAATGACCACGACGGGCAGGAGCCGCCATCAGCAGCACAAAATGACAACAAGCCAGCAAAAGGAAAAGGAAGCGTAAAGGATGTTTCATATTGTTGAGGTTTAGGGTTACACAACATTCTCAAGCAGCATAGACTGTAACTTGCTGATGAGATTAGAATAAGAAGAGGTTGTTTACTCTATATTCTCGAATAGCGTTGGCTGTAAGTCGCCAAGGAGATTAAACGTCTTGCGATGGTAGGGTGAGACGCCATGGTCGCGAATGGCCATCCGGTGCTGCCGTGTTGGATAGCCTTTGTTTTTCTTCCAGCCATAGACAGGATACTGCTCATCGAGTTCATCCATGTAGTCGTCACGAAAAGTCTTGGCAAGAATGCTGGCCGCAGCAATGGCTTCGTACTTTCCGTCGCCCTTGACGATACACTGATAAGGCAAGGGCTGACGACCATCGCGCTTGGGAAAGACACGCTTTTGTCGTGGTTGGCACGCCTCGTCGGCAATAGGAACATAGGGATCAAAGCGGTTGCCGTCGATGATGAGCTTATCTGGTCTGACCTTTAACTGGTCGAGCGCACGGTGCATGGCCAGGAAACTGGCGTGTAGAATATTGATCTCATCGATTTCCTCCGGTGTGACAATACCAACAGCCCACGCCACAGCATCATGCTCAATGACTTTTCGAAGCTCGTAGCGTTTCTTGGCTGTGAGCTGTTTCGAGTCGTTGAGCAGCGGATTGTCGTAGTCACGCGGCAGGATGACGGCGGCAGCATAGACACTACCCGCCAGGCATCCGCGGCCGGCCTCGTCGCAGCCGGCCTCTATGCAATCAGTATAATAATGTGGTAACAATGGGAATGTAGATGGATGAATGATGAATGATGAGTGTTGAATATTGCATGGATGCGTGTTGAATGCTGAGTAATGAATGCTCAGAACATCTTGCGCACGCGGTCAATGCCGGCAACAAGCGTGTCGATCTCCTCCTTGGTATTGTACAACGCAAAGGAAGCACGCACGGTTCCCAACACCCCCAGACGATCCATCAACGGCTGCGCACAATGGTGACCCGTACGCACGGCAATGCCCAGACGGTCAAGGAGAGTGCCCAAATCCATGTGGTGGATATTGCCTACATTGAAGCTGACGACAGCGTCGTGGAGTTGAGAGTTGAAAGTTGAGTGTTGAGAGTTGGAAGACAAGAGTTGACTATTCTTGCCAACTGCATCAAAGCCATAGCCCTCTTTCCTACGGTTGTAATCATTCTCATCTCTCAACTCTTCAACTCTCAACTTTCCATAGATTTTCATCTCCGGTATCTCCTGAAGCCGCTGGATGGCATAGCGGGCGAGTTCCTGCTCATGAGCCGCAATGTTGTCCATACCCAGCTTCGACACATAGTCGAGTGCGACAGCAAGTCCGTGCGAGGCAATATAGTCGGGCGTACCGGCCTCAAACTTCAAAGGCGGACGCTCGAAGGTGGTATGCTCAAAGCTCACGTGCTCAATCATCTCACCACCCCCCTGATACGGCGGCAACTTCTCCAGCCAAGCCTCTTTGCCATAGAGCACGCCAATGCCTGTGGGACCATAGACCTTGTGTCCGCTGAAGACAAAGAAATCGCAGTCGATGTCCTGTACATCCACCTTGAAGTGGGGCGCACTCTGAGCACCGTCGATCATCACGGGCACACCATGCTCGTGGGCAATGCGCACGATGTCCTTCACAGGATTGACCGTACCAAGGACGTTGCTCACATGACAAACCGATACGATGCGCGTCTTCTCGGTGAAGAGACTCTTATAAGCCTCCATGTCGAGGATGCCATCATCGCTCATCGGTATCACTTTGAGCACGATGCCCTTATTGCGAGCTTGCAATTGCCAGGGCACGATATTGGAGTGGTGCTCCATTGTGGAGACGATGACTTCATCGCCTTCCTGCATACACTCGTCAGCGAAAGTACTGGCGACGAGGTTCAATCCCTCGGTGGTGCCACGGGTGAAGACTATCTCTGTGGTGGACTTGGCATTGAGAAATCGTCGTACCGTTTCACGTGCCTGCTCGTGCAACTCGGTGGCCTGCTGGCTCATCCAGTGCACGCCCCGGTGTACATTGGCATTGACATTGAGGTATTCTTCGCGCATAGCGTCCAAGACACAGAGTGGTTTCTGTGTCGTAGCCGCGTTGTCGAAATAGACCAGCGGCTTGTCGTAGACTTTACGCGACAATATCGGGAAATCTTCCCGCACTTGATTGATATCGTACATAGCTAAATAGTTGAGAGTTGAGAGTTGAGAGTTGAAAGTTGAGAGTTGAGAGTTGAAAGTTGAGTGCTAAAGAGTTGAAAGTTAAAGATAAATGCAGCAAAGATAGAGCTACGCATACCCCTCTATCCTACGGTTCAAATAACTCTCAACTCTTCAACTTTCAACTCTTCAACTCTTTTTGATTTTGCAATTCTCACAGTTGCCAAGCTCACCGCGGAAGCGCTTCTCCACGAGGTGATGGAGCCGGTCGCGCAAGGGTTCGAGCTTGATCTGGTCAATGACCTCACCAACGAAAGCAAACTCCAGAAGCAACTTAGCCTCATGCTCGTCGATACCGCGCTGCTGCATATAGAAAAGCGCAGCGTCGTTGAGCTGTCCCACCGTAGAGCCATGAGCACACTTCACGTCGTCGGCATAGATCTCCAGCATCGGCTGAGTGTACATCCGCGCCGTCTTTGTCATCACAAGATTCTGATTTGTTTCCTGCGATGTTGTCTTCTGACTGCCATGCCGAACGAGCACTCTACCGGCAAAGGCACCGACGGCCTGCCCGTCGAGCACATATTTATAGAGTTCATGCGAATCGCAGTGTCCCACCTGATGATCGATGAGCGTGTTGTTGTCGACATGCTCACTGTGGTCAGCAATGACGCAGCCGTTGCACCAGCACTCAGCACCCTCGCCCTTGAAGACGAGGTCGAGCTTGTTGCGTGTCACGCCATTGCGCAGCGTGATGACATTGTGGTTGAAACGGCTGTTGGCCTGCTGCTCGACATAGACATTGGACACACGTGTGTTCTTCTCATGAGTCTGCTCCAGACAATAGAGGTCGAGACCGGCATTGTCGCCGACATAAGCCTCGATGACCTGCGTGCCAAGGAAGTGACGGTCGTCGGCGGAGTCGTCGCAGAAGAGGAACTTAGCCTCGCTGCCTTCGTCCATGACAATGAGTACACGGCGGTTGACCATCAGATCCACGTCAGAGCGCAGGATGTTCACCACCTGAATGGCACGGTCCACTTTGACGTTCTTCGGCACATAGACAAAGAGACCGTCCTGCGCCAGCATGGTGTTCAGCGCGGTCACCGCGTCCTCTTCAGTCTTGGCGATCTTACCATAGTACTTCGTCACAAGTTCGGGATGGTTGTGCGCCGCGTCGCAAAGACTCTCCACGACGACGCCCTCGGGCAATTGCGCCTTCGGCAGTGCCTTCTTATAGAACTGGTCGTTGACGACAAAATAGAGAGAAGTGCTGAGGTTGGGTACATCACAATGGAAGACATCGTAAGGGTTGACCGGGATGTCGATGCGGTTGATGTTCAGTCCATAGTCGGGCGCAAAGAGCTTCTGCATGTCGGTGTACTTATAGCGCTCGACCTTGCGCGAAGGGAAGCCCTGCCGCTTGAAGTCCTCAAAAGCCTTGTCGCGCAGCGCGTTGAGCACAGGCGCGCTGTGCCCGGCAATCATCTGCCGCGTCTGGCTGTAGAGGTCGATATACTGTTGTTCTGCTTGAGTCATACGCCTGCCTCCTTATTTACCATATTTAGCGTCAGCCTCTTCCTTGATCCAGTCGTAGCCGCGCTTCTCTATCTCCTTGGCGAGCTCTGGACCTTCGGTCTTGACGATACGACCATTATAGAGCACATGTACGATGTTGGGCTTGATCATGTCGAGCAACCGCTCGTAGTGCGTGATGACGATAATGGACTTCTTAGGGGTGAAGAGCTTGTTCACACCATCAGCTACAATACGCATGGCGTCGACATCCAATCCAGAGTCAGTCTCGTCGAGGATACTCAACTGTGGGTCGAGCATTGCCATCTGGAAGATCTCGTTGCGCTTCTTCTCACCACCCGAGAAACCTTCGTTGACAGAGCGGCGCGAGAGCTTGGCATCGAGCTCCACGATCTCGCGCTTCTCGCGCATGAGTTTCATGAAGTCAGCAGCGGTCAGCGGCTCCAGGCCCTGATACTTGCGCTTGGCGTTGACGGCAGCCTTCATGAAGTTGACCATCGATACGCCGGGGATCTCCACAGGGTACTGGAAGCTAAGGAAAAGCCCCTCGCGGGCACGGTCCTCAGGCTTCATCTCCAGCAAGTTCTTGCCGTTGAAGATGGCTTCACCCTCCGTGACGGTATAAAGCGGATTGCCGGTAAGCACAGCGGACAGCGTGGACTTACCCGACCCGTTAGGTCCCATGATAGCGTGTATCTCGCCGTCGTTGACAGTGAGGTTGATACCTTTTAATATCTCTTTGCCTGCAATAGAGGCATGTAAGTTCTTTACTTCTAACATTGTTCTAATCTATTCTATGTTTGTTTATCCTACGGTTCCCTCCAAAGAAACCGAGAGTAGTTTCTGTGCCTCCACGGCAAACTCCATAGGCAACTTGTTGAGCACTTCCTTGGCATAGCCGTTGACGATGAGTCCGACAGCGTCCTCAGTGGGAATACCACGCTGATTGCAATAGAAGAGCTGGTCCTCGGAGATCTTAGAGGTCGTCGCCTCATGCTCCACGACAGCCGTGTCGTTGTGGATGTCCATGTAGGGGAAGGTGTGAGCACCACAGTCAGAGCCTAACAGCAAAGAGTCGCAGGAGCTGTAGTTGCGGGCGTTGTCTGCTCCCGGTGCCACACGCACGAGACCACGATAGGAGTTTTGGCTGTGTCCGGCAGAGATACCCTTGGAGATGATCGTGCTCTTGGTGTTCTTGCCAATATGGATCATCTTTGTACCCGTATCGGCCTCCTGATAGTTGTTGGTCACGGCCACACTATAGAACTCAGCCTGAGAATTGTCGCCGCGCAGGACGCACGATGGATACTTCCACGTCACAGCCGACCCCGTCTCAACCTGTGTCCAGCTGAGCTTAGAGTTGACACCACGGCAGTCGCCGCGCTTGGTGACGAGGTTGAGCACACCACCTTTACCATGCTCATCGCCGGGATACCAGTTCTGCACAGTCGAGTACTTCACCTCTGCATTGTTCATCACCACGATCTCCACGACAGCCGCGTGGAGCTGGTTCTCGTCGCGCATCGGAGCCGTACAGCCTTCGAGATAGCTCACATAAGCATCGTCGTCGGCAATGATCAGCGTACGCTCAAACTGTCCGGTGTTGCGGGCGTTGATACGGAAGTAGCTGCTCAGCTCCATCGGGCAGCGCACGCCCTTGGGGATATAGACAAAGCTACCGTCTGAGAACACGGCCGAGTTGAGTGCCGACGTGAAGTTGTCACGATAGGGCACCACACTGCCGAGATACTGACGCACGAGATCGGGATGCTGCTTGACGGCCTCGCCAATACTGGAGAAGATGATACCCTTCTCTGCAAGCTGTTTCTTGAAGGTTGTCTTCACCGACACAGAGTCCATGACAGCGTCGACAGCCGTACCGCTCAGCGCGAGCCGTTCCTCCAAGGGGATACCGAGCTTGTCGAAAGTCTTCTCCAGCTCCGGATCTATCTCCTTGTTCTTCGGCTTCTTGGCCAGTGGGTCGGCATAGTACGAGATAGCCTGGAAGTCGATGTGCGGCACATGCACGTGGCCCCATGTGGGCACGGGCAGCGTGAGCCAATAGCGGTAAGCCTTCAATCGGAAGTCGAGAAGCCAGTCAGGCTCACCTTTCTTCTGCGAGATCAGACGTACCACATCCTCGTTAAGTCCCTTGGGGATGATGTCTGTATGAACATCCGTGGTGAAGCCGTACTCGTACTTCTGCTCCGCCACTTCCCTGACGAACTTATTCTTTTCTTTATCGTTGATTTGTATTTCCATAAAATGATAATATATAGAGATTGGAAATATGACACCATTGTCGTCAACTTCTCAGCGACAAACAACGTGCCACATGGCTTGGGACAAGTCGAAGCGGTCACAAATGTGGTGGTTTGTCACGCTTCCATCCTTGTCGGCATATATTGAAAAAGCAGGGGCGCAACAGATCAGACCTATTGCGCCCCTACCCTATATCATGTTCGATACACCTTATTATATATATAGGTGCAGCGCACCTCAAGCTGTCGTTTAGAGCTTCTGCTCTACCTCCACCTCGGTGAAGGTCTCAAGCTGGTCACCCACCTGAATGTCGTTGTAGTTGACGAGCGAGATACCGCACTCCAGTCCGGCGGCAACCTCCTTGGCGTCATCCTTGTAACGTTTCAAGGCGGCGATAGGCGCTGTGTGTACGACGATACCGTCGCGAACCACACGGGCCTTGTCTTTGTTGTGGACCTTTCCCTCTGTGACAAGACCACCGGCAATAGTTCCCACCTTGGAAATCTTGAAGACCTGCTTGACCTCTACCTGACCGGTGACAATCTCTTTCTTCACCTTGTCAAGCATACCGACCATAGCGGCCTTCACGTCGTCGATGGCGTCGTAGATGACTGAGTAGGTGTTGATCTCCACACCGTCGTTGTCGGCGAGCTTGCGAGCAGCTGCCGAAGGACGTACCTGGAAACCTACGATGATGGCATCGGAAGCATCGGCCAGCGTGACATCGTTTTCCGAGATCTGACCAACGGCCTTGTAGATGACCTTGACCTGTACCTTCTCGGTAGACAACTTGATGAAGGAGTCGCTCAGAGCCTCCACGGAACCGTCGGTATCACCCTTGACGATGATATTCATCTCGTGGAACTCACCACGTGCGATACGGTGCGAGATGTCGCTCAGCGTCAGACGGGTCTGTGTGCGCAGGCTCTGCTCACGCTGGAGTTGCTCGCGCTTGTTGGCGATATCGCGCACCTCCTGCTCTGTGTCAAGCACATGGAACTGGTCGCCGGCCGTCGGTGCGCCATTCAGACCGAGTACGATAGCGGGCTCAGCAGGCTTCACGTCGTCGATGCGCTGGTTACGCTCGTTGAACATAGCCTTGACACGGCCCCAGCTGGTACCGGCGATGACATAGTCACCGACATGGAGCGTACCGTTGCTGACCAATACTGTGGACACATAGCCACGGCCCTTGTCGAGCGAGCTCTCGATGACCGTACCGGTAGCCTTGCGGTTGGGGTTGGCCTTGAGGTCGAGCATATCGGCCTCCAAGAGCACCTTGTCCATCAGGTCATCGACACCGATACCCTTCTTGGCACTGATCTCCTGGCACTGATACTTACCGCCCCACTCCTCGACGAGGAGGTTCATCTGTGCCAAGTCCTCACGTATCTTGTCGGGATTGGCTCCCGGCTTATCAATCTTGTTGATGGCAAACACCATCGGCACACCGGCAGCCTGACAGTGAGCGATAGCCTCCTTGGTGGTAGGCATCACGCTGTCGTCGGCAGCAATGATGATGATGGCAATATCCGTCACCTGTGCACCACGGGCACGCATGGCGGTGAAGGCCTCATGACCCGGCGTGTCGAGGAACGTCACCTTGCGGCCGTTCTTCAGAGTGACACTATAAGCACCAATGTGCTGGGTGATACCACCGGCCTCACCGGCAATGACATTAGTATTGCGAATATGGTCGAGCAACGATGTCTTACCATGGTCGACATGACCCATGACCGTCACGATCGGCGCGCGCGGCACGAGTTCGCTCTCGTCGTCCTGCTCCTCGCTGACAGCCTCCTGCACCTCTGCACTGACATACTCGGTCTTGAAACCGAACTCGTCAGCCACCAGGTTGATGGTCTCAGCATCGAGGCGCTGGTTGATAGAAGCCATCACGCCAATGCTCATCAGTGTGGAGATGACCTGGTTGACACCGACGTTCATCATCGTAGCCAACTCAGAGACTGTCACGAACTCGGTGAGCTTCAGCGTCTTGCTCTCTTTCTTCTCGGCACGTGCCTCCTGGTTGAGTTTCTCCTGCACAGCCTCGCGCTTCTCCTTACGGTACTTAGCGCCCTTCTTGGTCTGGCTCTGCTTGCTCGTCAAGCGGGCAAGCGTCTCCTTGACCTGACGTGCTACATCCTCCTCTGTAACCTCAGCGGGCTTCTGTCCACCGCGCTTGCGGTTCTTCTTTTTCTTGCCCTGTCCATTGCCATTGCCTTGTTGGTTGGCAGCTGCATTGATGTCGACACGGTCCTTGTTGATGCGCTGGCGCTTCTTGTGGTCGTTGTTGCCACCGTTCTGCTTGGCCTCGCGCTCACGACGGCGCTCTTCCTTGGACTTCTTCTTCGGACGCGTGCTCTGATTGATCGAGTCGAGATCAATCTTACCGAGTACGTTGACCTTTGGCGTGCTGAGGATCTTCTTCTCGCTGGAGAGCTGGAACACCTTGCTGCCCGGCTTGGGCTCGACGACCTCAGCCACCTTCACGGCAGCGATCTTCGGAGCGGCAGGTTTCTGAGCGGGTTTCTGCTCGCTCTTCTGTGCTGCGGGCTTCACCGGCTCCTGCTTCTGCAGAGCGTTGGCGGCTTTCTCCACATGGTTCTCTGCCTTGGATTCCTGCTTTGCGGGCTCAGTCTTGGCCTGCTCGGGCTTTGGATTCTGCGACTGCGGCTTGGCAGCTGCGTTGTCAGCAGTCTGCACACGTGCCGGTTGCTGCCCGGCTTTCTGCTGAGCAGGAGCAGGCTGAGGATGACTGACGGCAGCAGTCGTCGGCTCTGCTTTCTTGGGTTGGGAAGCATCAGACTTGATGACCACCGGTTTCTTACCTACAGTGCTGAGGTCAATCTTGCCCAGCGGCTTGTAGGTCTGATGACCTGTGCCTTCCAGCACACTGCTGCCAGCGCGTGTATCTGATGGCTTAGCGGTCTGCGGACGCTTCTTGTCCTTCTTCTTACCGAAGAGCTTCTCGGCATCGGTGCGCAAGGCGGCATCTTGCTTGAAAGCCTCAACAAGCGCAGCGTGCTGCTTCTCATTGAGCTTATAGCTAAGGTCCGCTTTCACCTCGCCCAACTCGCTCTTCTTTTGCAGGAATTCAACTGCCGTTTGCATTCCTATGTTTAATTCTCGTAATGCTTGGTTTAATCTGATGCTCATATACCCTGATATGTTCTACTTTCGTTTAAATTAATATATGTGTGATGTGTACGCCGTGCGGAGTTGTCTGTTAGTTCTCAAACTCCTTGCGCAGCACTTCGAGCACATGGTCGACGGTCTCTTCCTCCAGATCGGCCTTCTCCACCAGCATCTCGCGGGGAGCATTGAGGACGGCCTTGGCGGTCTCAAGTCCAATACCCTTGATGGAATCGATGATCCACTGGTCGATTTCGTCGCTGAACTGATCGAGATAGACATCGTCCTCCTCCGGATTCTGCTCACCGTCCTTGACCACACGGTACACGTCGATGGTGTATTCGGTCAGCATGGAAGCCAACTTGATGTTCAGACCGCCACGGCCAATGGCCAGGCTGACCTGATCGGGCTGGAGATAGACGTCGGCCTTCTTGTTCTCTTCGTCGATGGTGATGCTCGTCACGGTAGCAGGACTCAACGCACGCTGGATAAACAGCTTGGTGTTGGCCGTCCAGTTGATGACGTCGATGTTCTCGTTGTTGAGCTCATGCACGATACCGTGGACACGGCTACCGCGCACACCGACGCATGCACCTACCGGATCGATACGGTCGTCATAGCTCTCGACTGCCACCTTGGCACGCTCTCCGGGCATGCGCGCGATCTTCTTGATGGCAATCAGACCGTCAGCGATCTCGGGAACCTCCTGTTCCAGCAGACGCTGCAGGAAGGTAGGGCTGGTACGGGAGAGGATGATCTTCGGATTGTTGTTCTCGTTGTCGACACGCTCGATGACGGCACGCACGGTCTCGCCCTTACGATACATGTCGCCGGGGATCTGCTCGCTCTTGGGCAGGATGAGCTCGTTGTTGTCGTCGTCGACGAGGAGCACCTCGCGCTTCCACACCTGATAGACCTCAGCGGCCATGACTTGACCGACCTTGTCCTTGTATTTGTTGTAAAGCTGATCGTGCTCCAACTCCAGCACCTTGCTGGCCAGTGTCTGACGCAGCGTGAGGATGGCACGGCGACCGAACTTAGCGAAGTCGACCGACTCGGACACTTCCTCGCCGACCTCGTAGTCGGGCTCAATCTTGCGCGCGTCGGTGAGGCTGATCTCCTTGTTCTCGTCAGCCACCTCACCGTCGGCGACTACCACACGGTTGCGGTAAATCTCAAAGTCACCTTTGTCGGGGTTGACGATGACGTCAAAGTTCTCGTCGCTGCCGTAGATCTTTGCCAGCACGTTGCGGAAGCTTTCCTCCAGCACGCTCACGAGCGTGGTGCGGTCGATGTTCTTGGTATCTTTAAACTCCCGGAAGGAGTCGATCATCGACACTTGCTCGTCGTCTTTCTTTCTTGCTACCATATATCTTTTTCTTTATTGTTTTCTCGTTGCAGAAATCTGCACCACGACCTGAGCCACACTCAGGCCTGGAGCTTATTTGAAGTTGATGAGGTATTTGGTGTATTTCACCTCATCCATGTTGAAGTTGTGGTCCACGTCCATCTTCACGGGCCGTTTCTTGCCTTCAACTTTCACCTTTTCGTTGACAGTGACCACGAAGTCTCGTCCGTCGACACTCTTGAGGATGCCGCGTACCTTCTGTCCGTCAGCCTGGAGCACTTCCACGGGCTCGCCCACAAAGTTGTGGTATTGCTGTTCCACCTTGAAAGGCTGACCGAGACCTGCCGATCCCACTTCGAGCTCATAGTCCTCGTCGTCGCGGCTGAGATGGTCCTCGATATACTGGCTCAGCTTTGCGCAGTCTTCGATCCACACGCCGTCGGCATGGTCAATTTCAACAGTAATCTTGTCATCGGGCGTAACATTGACATCCACCAAGAAGTAGTCTTTGTCCTCCAGCCACTCATTCACTAATTGTTTTACGACGTTCTTGTCTATCATATCATGCAGTTAAAAAACATGCGTTTATAAAAAAATGAGGAGCTCTCGGGAGCCCCTCATTCCACTGAACACTGCAAAGTTACTATTTTTTTTCCATATTCCATTCAATCGATCCTACTTTTTTGCTTCCACACTGCTAAAATACTGTGTTTTCATACAAAAAAGCATGAAGCGCAAGCTCCTGGCTATTTTTTATTCCTCTCGCCCGCTGTGAGAATAGCAGCATAGCGTTTGGGATCCTTGAGCAAGGCGTAGGCAGCCTGCACCTGCTTGTCGTAGCGCAGCGTGTTGAGGATGGCACCACGCTGATAGTAGTAAGCCGAGACGATGTCACTGGTAAGCAACTGTTTGATGCCTTCTTTGTTGAAGTCGAGATCCTTGGCAAGATTATGTTTCAGTTTTTTCTTCAAGGCCTCGAATTCTGGCTTGGCGTCGTCGTAATATCCCTCAAACTTCGCCACTTTTTCAAGGTTGTCGAGGGTTTTCTCGCTCATGGCGTCGTATTTAAAACGACTGTTGAGCACGCGCTGCTTAAACTCGTTGTAGTCGGCATCGCTAAGGTCGAACGTAGCAGCAGACCCGATGGTGGGATGCTTGGCGATATAATCAATCTCGTAGCTGGAGACAAGCTCGTCGGAGTCTTTCACCGCTGCGAGGTAATAAGCGAGGTTTGACATGGAGTCGGCCTTCACCTCCACGTCAGGCACAATGCCACCGCCGTCCATCACCTTGCGTCCGTGGGCAGTGTAGAAGGTGCGCTTGAGCGAGTCGGCAACGACTTCGGTCGATCCGCCGTTGGCGTGTTTATAGTTGATCTTCTGGATGCAGCGGCCCGAAGGGATATAGTATTTATTCGTCGTCAGCTTCATCTTGCCGTTGTAGGGCAGATCCATCACGGTCTGCACAAGTCCTTTGCCGTAGGTCTTCGTACCCATGACCACAGCTCGATCCATATCCTGCAAGGCACCGCTGGTGATCTCTGAGGCAGACGCACTGTTGCCATTGACAAGCACCACCACGGGCATGACAGTATCTACGGGCTCCACGGTAGTACGATAATCCTGGTTCATACGCTTCACCTTACCACGGTTGCTCACCACAAGCTTGCCTTTCGGCACAAAGCAGTTGACGATGTTCACTGCCTCCGGCTCCGATCCGCCGCCGTTGCCGCGCAAGTCGAAGACGAGCGCTTTCATGCCCTGCTTCTTCATGTCAATGATGGCGTTGCGCACAATCTTGCCGCAACCTTCGGTGAACTGGTTGAGGTTGAGATAACCGATACCGTCTTGCTGCAAGCCATAATAAGGGACAGCGGGCAACTGGATAGCGCGGCGCGTGATCTTGAACTTCATCTCCTTACCGGTGGAAGGGCGCAGAACTTTCAGCAGAAACGTTGTTCCGGCATCGCCACGCAGGTGGTCGCTGACATAGTTGTTGTCGCGCTTGGTCATGTCTTCACCGTCGATGCTGAGGATGATGTCGCCCTTCTTCAATCCCACATCCGCGGCCGGCATATTCTCATAGGGCTCATCGATGCACACGCGACCAAGCTTGAAGTTATAGCGAATCAGCGAGCCGATGCCGGCATACTTGCCTGTGAGCATCATCTTCACGTCCTTGCTCTTGTCCTCGGGATAGTATTCGGTGTAGGGGTCGAGCGAGTGGAGCATGGAATTGATGCCGTAGCCCACCACCTCGTCAGCGTCGAGTGTGTCGACATACATCATGTCGAGGTTGCGGTAGATGGTGTTGAACACTTCGAGGTTCTTCGCCACCTTGAAGTTGTGGTCAGCGTCTGCCTGTGCCCAGCTCATGGTGGTGAGCAGCAGACAGACAAGTGTCAGAAACGTCTTTCTCATATCTTTTTTATGTCGTTTTCCGTATATATTAAATGTATCACGGGTGCAAAGTTACGAAAAAGAGGGCACAAAATCATCTTTCTCAAAAAAAAGTTGCAAAAACATTTGGTGGTTTCAAGGAATGTCCGTACCTTTGCAACCGCAAATCAGAAATGACACGCACACTGCTTCAGTAGCTCAGTTGGTTAGAGCACCTGACTGTTAATCAGGGGGTCGTTGGTTCAAGCCCATCCTGGAGCGCATTACAAATCAAGGAGTTAGAGTAAATCTAACTCCTTTTTTCGTTTTAGCTGTGTACATGTGGTGTACATAGAGACATCACCATCATGTATTCGTCTTAGTTACGCTTCTCTGTCCGCCCAGTTCTCAATCTTCAAGCCAGGAATGTTCTTGAAATGCTTAACATTTTCTGTCACTAAGATCAATTGATAATGGATAGCTGTTGCTGCGATCAGTAAATCAAAGTTCTCCACGGTACGTCCTTGCTTGGACAACTTGTCTCTCAATTTCGCATAATCATCTATGCATTCCGTTTGTCGGACAGACATCTACGCAATGTCCGCACTTGATACAGGCTTCCGCACGCTCTATGGTGACCGGAGTGCGGGGATTTGATAAGCACAACATCGCTCCTCGTTTTTGTGTATTCTTGCCGTCTTCTTAAATTGTTCGAATGCGACAGTCCGGCGAATATCTCTCACACAGAGTCACGGAGCTACGGAGAAGCTCCATCCACTACTGACAAAACGTTTTATTTGGGTGACCACTCCACACAGCAAAATAAAAAACAGAACCGAATACCGGAAACCATATATTTGTTTGATAAACTGACAAAAAAGCGGGCACGAGAAGGCGTTCTTTGCCAGCAAGAGGGTATACGGCCGCAATTTCCAGATTTCTGGCCATTTGTCCTAAAACATTACAAAGCAAGCACTTACAAAGCAGACCGTTCTTTTTACATCCTACAAAAGAGATGTTTTGACGACATCAAAGCCTCTCGTCTTATGATCAAATAGCCGAGATAAGCGGACAAAACAACCGAGATGAGCTGACAAAACAAGCGATTTCATCGCTAAAAGTCACCGAGATGACAACAGCAAGCCACTCTTTCTGTCTCATAACAGCCCTTTTGAGCTGTTTCCGCTCTTCTGTTTTCTCTCCGCCCTCTCTGGAACGATTCTTTTTCACAACACTCTTTTGTCAAGAATATATCGACCCTATTTATAGATCAGCGTGGTCCACCTCTCCGGTGCCATGACGTCTGCTGCGACCTGCTGGATCTGTTCTGCTGTCACGGCGTCGATTTTCTCATAGAGCGCGGTGACATCTTTCTCCCAACCATAGTGGAGGAAGCTCTTGCCAAAGTCCAGGGCAAAGTTCTCACGATTGTCGCATGCCACACCGATCTGCCCTTTGATCTGCTTCTTCGCAGCGTGGAGTTGACGCTCGGTCAACGGCTGATCGATGAACTTCTCCACCACGCCACGCGTCAGCCTTAGGCACCGTTTGATGTCGTGCTCGTCGCAGCCGAAGTATACACTCCATATTCCCGTATCGCCATAGCTGACCATTGTACTCTCCACGGTGTAGACGAGTCCGTTGCGTTCCCGCAGTGCGAGGTTGAGCTTAGCGTTCATTCCCGGTCCGCCGATGATGTTGTTGAGCAGATAGAGCGCTATTCTGCGGTTGTCATGTACGTCGCAGGCTCTGTGTCCGACCATCACATGAGCCTGATGTGTCTGTTTATCAATAACATACGTGTCACCAGGCGACAATTCGTCTTTTTGTCGCAGTTTGTCTTCCGAGGCGTTTTCTGCCTTCTCATCCTTTTGTCGCAGAAGGTCGCTGACGCTGCTTTTGACCGCTTCCTCTTTTTGTCGTAGTAGCTCATTTAAGGCATTTGATGTCATGGATGAAGAAGAGACGATAGAAAGTAGCAGCCGGTCTTGATCTGCACCCTTCAGAGTGCTCAGGTCCTTCGTCGCTTTGTCGAGCAGACGTACGAGGCGGTGGAAATCCACATCGCCATAGGCGAAGAAAATCGCGTTGTCGGGACGGTAGTAACGGCGCGTAAAGCGCAGCGCGTCAGCGGTGGTATAGCTCCGCACGCGGTCGGCAATGCCAAGGATGTTATGGCCCAAAGGATGACCGTGAAAGACGAGGTTTTCAAACTCGTCGTAGATGAGTTCTGCGGGCGAGTCGTTGTAGCTCTCGATCTCATCACAGATCACCTCCACCTCCTTGTCGATTTCCTGTTGGGGATAGGTCGAGTGGAAGACGATGTCGGTGAGCAAGTCCACCGCACGCGGCATGTGGTCTTTGAGGATAGCGGCGTAGTAGGTGGTGTCCTCCTTGTTGGTGAACGCGTTGAGGTCACCGCCGACACTCTCCAGACAGTTCAGTATCTCGAGAGCGTGTCGCCGCTGAGTGCCCTTGAAAGTCGTGTGCTCGCAGAAGTGCGCGAGACCCTCTTCGCCGGCGTCTTCGTTGCGAGATCCGGCGTTGATCTGATAGCCGCAGTAGACCACGGGAGCGGTGGAGGGCAGATGTATGATGCGCAGTCCGTTGGACAGCGTAAAGATGTTATATTTCATTTCACCTGCAAAAATACGCAAAATCCCTTTGATTTATGCTATATTTTTCGGATATTTGCACTTTGAAATCACCCCAAGGAAAATATATACTAAGTATGCGAAAAGTAATAGGAATAGGAGAGACGGTGCTTGACATCATCTTCAAGCATGAGCAGCCCATCGGTGCTTACCCTGGCGGCTCGTCGTTTAATGCCATCATCTCGATGGCGCGTGCGGGCGTGAGCACCACTTTCATCAGTGAAACCGGCAACGACCGTGTGGGACAGAATATCCTTTGTTTTCTCAAAGACAATGGAGTGGACACTACCAACGTCAATATCTTCCCGGAATCGAAGTCGCCTGTCTCGCTCGCCTTCCTCGATGACAACAACGATGCGCAGTACATTTTCTATAAAGATCATCCGCATGATCAGCTCGACTTTGTCTATCCCGACATCCAGCCCGACGACATTGTCATCTTCGGCTCGTTCTTTGCCGTCAACCCCGTCATTCGTCCTCAGATCGTCGGACTGCTGGACTACGCGCGCAATCACGGTGCCATCATCTACTACGACGTCAACTTTCGGTCGTCACACCGCGACGAGGTGATGAAGATCACGCCCAATTATCTCGAAAATCTCGAGTATGCCGACATCGTGCGCGGCAGTCATGAGGACTTTGAAGTGCTCTACAAGCTCACCGATCCCGATAAAGTCTACAACAGTGAGATCTCGTTCTATTGTAAGAAGTTCATCTACACTCAGGGTGCCCGCCCCGTGGAGTTGCGTGCCGACAACGGTTTCCGCAAGAGCTATCCTGCCATCGAGACGCCTACGGTCAGCACGGTGGGCGCAGGCGACAACTTCAATGCCGGACTCATCTATGGTATGGTGAAATATGGTATCACGCGTGAGGATATCGAGCGCGGGCTCACCGAGGAGCAGTGGGACAGCATCATCGCCTGTGCCCAAGAGTTCTCCGCGGCAGCTTGTCAGAGCATCTATAACTACATCTCTAAGGAGTTCGGTGAGGAGAAGCGCCAACAGCTCGGTCAGAGAGCATAGAGCGGGTTGGTGAAACATCCTACAGCCTTCTCCTTTTATCATCCCCCGGCGAGTGTCTTGCCACTATAGTGAGGCAGTGTCAAAACCCAGCATGATGCACCGCAAGGTTTGTTGCGGTGCATCATGCTTTTTTGTTCTTACTATTGCGACAATTCCACCAAAGTGAGGAATACATTAATAAAAAAGAATAAATTTCCGCGCTGTGATTTGCTTATGTCCTATAAAAGAGGTATATTTGCACGATTTATTTTGATGTTTGTACAAAAACGAAGTTTTTTAGATTTTAGATGAACGTAATTACAAAAACCGTTCAGTTGCCAGATGGAAGAACCATCTCAATTGAAACCGGAAAGGTTGCAAAGCAAGCCGATGGCGCTGCTGTCCTACGTATGGGCAACACCGTGCTGCTTGCTACCGTTTGCGCAGCCAAAGAGGCAGTTCCGGGAACAGATTTCATGCCTTTGCAAGTAGACTATCGTGAGCAGTACAGTGCTGCAGGCCGTTTCCCGGGCGGATTCACTAAGCGTGAGGGTAAAGCCAGCGATGAGGAGATCCTCGTCTCCCGTCTGGTAGACCGTGCCCTGCGCCCTCTCTTCCCTTCTGACTATCACTGCGAGGTGTATGTGCAGGTGATGTTGCTCTCCGCCGATGGCGTAGACCAGCCCGACGCACTGGCAGGTTTTGCCGCATCCGCAGCTATGGCTTGCTCTGACATTCCTTTTGACTATACAATCTCTGAGGTACGCGTGGCCCGCATCAACGGCGAGTACGTGATCAACCCCACCTTCCAGCAGATGGCCGACGCCGACATGGACTTGATGGTCGGTGCTACCAAGGACAACATCATGATGGTGGAAGGCGAGATGAAAGAGGTACAGGAGAAAGACCTCATCGACGCCCTCAAGGCTGCACACGCTGCCATCAAGCCGATGTGTGAGCTGCAGGACGAGCTGGCCAAAGAGCTTGGCACTGACAAGAAGCGCGAGTACGACGATGAGATCAACGACGAAGACCTGCGCCAGCAGATCAAGGACGAACTCTATAAGCCCTGCTACGAGATCAACCATAAGGCACTGCCTAAGCAGGAGCGCAACGACGCCTATGACAAGGTGCTCGCTGACTTCCTGGAGAAGTACGACGCTGCCCATACGGATCTCTCTGAGGAGGATCTTGAGGAGAAGCACGCTGAGGCTACCCGCTACTATGCCGATGTGATGCGTGACGCTATGCGCCGTTGCATCCTCGACGAGGGTCTGCGTATGGATGGCCGCGGTACTACCGACATCCGTCCTATCTGGTGCGAGGTGTCTCCGCTGCCCATGCCCCACGGATCAGCTATCTTCCAGCGTGGTGAGACCATGTCGCTCACTACCTGTACGCTCGGTACGAAGCTCGACGAGAAGTTGGTCGACGGTGTGCTCAACCGTGGCTATCAGCGTTTCCTGCTCCACTATAACTTCCCACCATTCTGCACCGGTGAGGCTAAGGCACAGCGCGGCGTAGGCCGTCGCGAGATTGGCCACGGCCACTTGGCATGGCGTGCGCTGAAGGGTCAGATCCCTGAGGACTTCCCTTACACCGTGCGTCTGGTGAGCCAGGTGCTGGAGTCCAACGGTTCTTCCTCTATGGCTACTACCTGCGCCGGTACGCTGGCACTGATGGATGCCGGTGTTCCTATGAAGAAGCCAGTGGCTGGTATTGCCATGGGGCTTATCCACAACCCCGGTGAGGAAGGCTACGCAATTCTGAGCGATATCCTCGGCGATGAGGATCACCTCGGCGATATGGACTTCAAGACAACAGGTACACGTGACGGTCTGACTGCTACTCAGATGGATATCAAGTGCGACGGTCTGCCATTCGAGATCCTGGAGAAAGCCCTCATGCAGGCTAAGGCTGACCGTGAGCATATCATGAACGAGATGATGAAGACCATCTCTGAGCCCCGCAAGGAGCTGAAGCCTCAGGTGCCCCGCATCGTTGCCCTTACCATTCCTAAGGAGTTCATCGGTGCTGTCATTGGCCCGGGCGGAAAGATCATCCAGCAGATGCAGGAAGACACCGGCGCTACCATCACCATCGACGAGGCCGACGGTGTGGGCAAGGTGCAGGTCTCTGCTCCTAACAAAGAGAGCATCGACGCTGCTCTGGCCAAGATCAAGGCTATCGTGGCTGTGCCTGAGGTCGGTGAGGTCTACGATGGTACTGTGAAGAGCATCATGCCTTACGGTTGCTTCGTAGAGATTCTGCCGGGCAAGGAAGGCTTGCTCCACATCTCCGAGATCGCTTGGAAGCGCCTTGAGACTGTCGAGGAGGCAGGCATCAAGGAAGGCGATAAGATCAAGGTGAAGCTGCTTGAAATCGATCCTAAGACCGGTAAGTACAAGCTCTCTCACCGTGTGCTCATCGACAAGCCTGAGGGCTATGTTGAGCGTGAGCGTCGTCCACGTGGCGAGCGTGGCGAGCGTCGTCCGCATCGCGAAGGCGGCAACAACGGCGGTGAGCGTCGTCCCCGTCGCTTCGAGCATCACGACAATACTGAGGCTCCTAAGGACTTCAGCGACAAGCTCGATCACAGCAACGATGTAGATTAATCTGCAATTTGGGCGTAGAGGGTTCACATCTCAGATTGTTGCATCCTCTACACCTTATTATATATAAGCGCCCCCATATCGCTTCAGGCTGATATGGGGGCGCATTGCATTCCAAGAAAACGCTTGGTATTATCTCTCACATAGAGCCACTGAGAAGCGGAGAAGGCTTCGCCTTGTGAGAACATGGAGGAGCAAGAGTGGTAAGAGTAGGGCTGTATGAGCTGCTATTTGGCCTATTTTACCAGATAGGCGCAGTATTTGTTCAACAGAAGGGAAGCCGGGAGCTCTCCTTTCTCATAGCGCTCAGCATCCAATGCTTGTATCGGCATGTCTATAGGAGTGCCGTCTTGAAAAGTGGTGAGCAGACGGGTTGCATTACCTTTTCCAGTAATTTGTATCTGAGAGAAGAGCGGAGAGATGTCGCTGTCGATGTACACGATGGCATAGCTTGGACGTTTGGCACCTGGAACCTCCTCTTTCAGTACGTGCTTCTGAACCAAATCCTGAATGTCGCGGTTGGCAGTGTCCTTTGAGCATTTGTTGAGTGCAGCCCATTGCTTTGTGGTTATCTTCGACTCATAGCCGTCAAGAAACAGGTTGATGGTATGTTTCTGTCTCTCTGTCATCGGCAGGTCGTGAGCACGATTCCAGAAGACGGCTTTGTTCAGAACCAGGTTGAGCATACCGGCAGACGTGTCGAGAGCACGTATCAGCGTGGTGATATACCATTGTATCCATTCCGTCAGGTCACCATTGCCTTTCTGCGCACGCTCCAGTATCTCGTAATAGTGTTTCTTGTCGCTATTGATGGCGGAGGATATATTGTAGAACCGGAACCTACTCTTTTCGCCGCGAGCGAGCATCATGTCGGACAGGATCCTTGCCAGCCGCCCGTTTCCGTCTTCAAAGGGATGGATGGAGACAAACCAGAAATGGGCAATGGCGGAGCGAATCAGATAGGAGTCTTGTGTCTCGCTGTTAAACCATTCGATGAACCGGCTCATCTCTGTCTCTATTCTGTCGGGCTTGGGAGCCACATAGTGCACCCTTTCGCGCCCGAGATAACCTGAGATGATATGCTCGTCATGGCTTCTGTATCTGCCTGTCTCTATCTGTTCGCCTGCACTGAATCCCGTAGGGAAGAAAGCTGTCTGCCAGCCACATAGTATCTGCTTGGTGATAGGACGGTCGTAGTGCTCAACGGCATCGAGCATCACAGCGACCACGGCGTCGATATAGTGCGAGGGAGCCACAAACTTCGTGCTCTCTATTCCTAATCGAAGCGCTATGGACGACCGCACCTGATCGGCATTGAGATTGATGCCTTCGATCTCAGAGGAGTAGACTATGTCGTGGGTGAGGTTCTCGGCCATGGCACCGAGACGGCTGTCAAAGCCCAGTTGCCCTAATTGCCCATAAAGCGATCCTAACTTATGGGAAGCCTGTTCCAATGGGAGTAAAATGGCATTGGCATCCCATCGGAAATCTGTCCAGTTGTCTCTTTCGTGTATATACATGGTGGTGCTTTTGGTGAGTTTGCGGCATTCTCTTTCAAATAACGCCGCATGATCTGCGGCAAAATTAAAAAAAAAAAGCCGCATCGGCAAGTTTCCGGGTGGGAAATCTTTGCCAATGCGGCGATAAAGGATGAATCAATTCTCTATGTATAGTAAGCTATGTTGGGCTTGCGAGCCGTCGCTTTTGCGTCATTTAGCGCATTTGGGCGAGTTGAAGGCTACGAGCATCCAAACGGTCTTCTCCTGCTCCTTGAGGTAGTCGCTCATCAGTGCCACGGTGACCTCGTCGCCGGCGTCGGCAGCCAAACGGAGTACTTCGCGCTCTTGAGCGATGAGCGTCTTCAGGGTGTCGAGGACATACTCCACGGCGTTGCAGCCAGTCTCAGGCACGTCGAGTTCCTGTACCTTTGCCACCTTGAGGTAAGCCGAGAAGCGGCTTTCGGGTGTGCCGTCGAGTTGGAGGATGCGCTCAGCGATCTCGTCGATCTTAGCGGCTGCGTCGTCGTAGAGCTCCTCGTATTTCTCGTGCATGATGAAGAAGCCGTGTCCGCGTACGTTCCAGTGGAGGTTGCGCAGGTTGGTGTAGTGAATCTGGAAGTCTGCGAGCAGTTGAGCCAGAGCGTTAACGACGTTGAGAGTGAGCTCGCTGTTGAGTCCGGTGAAATTCAGAGTCTTCATAATGTTATGTGTGTTTGTGGTTGATAATCTTGTTTTCTTTTCTCTGGTGCAAAGATAGAGGATTATTTCCACTGTCGCAACAGCCTTTTTCTATGGTGTGATAGACAAAATGAATAGACAAAGAAAAAACACTGTCTGTCAGTGCGTTAGGCTGACAAGCAGTGCTTTTCTTTTTTTCTGTGATAATGAACCTTTTCAGATGATAATCCTCACCTTCTTGTATTGCTCGCGGAATTCGCTGGGCGTGCACCCTTTCTTGCGCTTGAAGATGCGATTGAAGTTGCTCATGTTGTTGTATCCGCACTTGAAGCAGATCTCTCCAACGCTCTCGTTGGTGTCGATGAGCATGCGTGTGGCGTTGCCCATGCGTATATCGATGATGTAATCGCTCAGCGTGCGTCCCGTGTGCTGCTTGAAGAAACGGCTGAAAGAACTCTTGCTCATGTTGGCAATCCCGGAGAGATCTTCAAGCATGAGGTCGTTCATATAGTTCTCAGCGATGTAGTTTTTTACCTTGAGAATGCGTCGGCTGTCGTCCTCGATGTTCACTTTGGCATAGCTTGTCGTGGCCAGCGTCCTCATGCCTTCACTGGTTGCGAGTGTGTTGAGAATCTCCAGGAACTGTATCGTAGCCATGAACTTGTCGCCCTGGTGCCCGAGATTCTCCAACTTCTCGTAGATCTTGATGATCGTGCTGATGGGGAAGGCGATGCCTTTCTGCGCCTCTATGAGCATCTTGCGGATGTTGTCGAAGGGTGTCTTGGACAGCAGACCATCGTTGAGATTGCCGAGATCGAACTGCACGGTAATCTCCCGGATGTCATCGCTATGGCAGTCGCCTTGCTCCCAAACGTGCTCAAGCTCGTTGCTGCTGATGAGCACGAGGTCATAGTCGCCTATGACCTCACTGCTGTCGCCCACGATTCGCCTGACACCTCTGGCGTTCTCAACGAAGTTCAGTTCACAGACCTCATGGCTGTGGATGGGATAGGTGAACTCTTTCTTGTGTCGCTCCACGATATAGAGGATGTCCTTGTCCATCAGTGGAGTGATCTCATGCAAAACGTGACTGTTCATAGTTGTAGGGCTTTAAACTTGTCGTTCAATGATTTCCAAACACATGCGGCTGTTGTGGTAAGGGCATTTCCAGAAGCCAGCCTTGTCGTCGTCGAGGTTGATCTGACCGTCGTCGCTGATTGCCCAGTGCCATTCGCCGTTGACGTGATCCACGAGATGCTTGTCGATATAAGCCCAGCAGTCCTTAGCCACCGTCAGCGCGTCTTTGTCGTTGAAGTACTGATAGAGGTTGACATGTCCGATGACATTCTCGCAGAGCACCCACCACTGGCGCTGACGGTCGGTCTTGCCGGTGTCCTTCCAATGCTCATAGATCATCGATCCGTCGGGTTGCAGACCTTCATCAGCGGCTTTTGCCAAGTCCACGACAATGGGTCCGAGCTTAGCTTTCACGTCGTCCTCACCGAGCACGAGGGCTGTTTCCCACAGCAGCCAGGTGGCTTCGATGTCGTGACCGTAGCTCTCTATGTTGCGGCGTCCGTGCCACTCGTTGTCGAAGAACAGGTCGAGATGATAAGTCTCCTTATTATATAGCTTGTCGGTGAAGACGTCGAGCAACCGATGGATGCTCTCGCGCAACTCCTTGGAAGGCCATACACGGTAGAGGTTGGTATAAGGTTCGATGACATGCAGATGGGTGTTCATCGTCTTGGCACCGTTTTCGTCTTTATCCGACAGACGCATGTCGGCGATAGGATTCCACTCGCGTGTCAGTGCCTCTACGTATCCGCCATTGACGGCATCGTAGGCGTGAGCCTCAATGTCGTGGTATAGTTTGATGGCAGCGTCGAGCGCTTGCTTGTCGCCCGTGGCGCGCGCATACTCGCTGAGACCATAGATGACGAAGCCGATGGCGTAGGTCTGCTTTTTGGTGTCGAGGGGCTTGCCCTCACAGTCGAGGCTCCAGTACACGCCACCGTACTCTTTGTCGATGAAGTGATCGAGAATATAGTCCTTGGCGCGTGTGGCGGCGTCGAGATATTCCTGCTTTTTCAGCACGCGGTAGGCGGCGGAGAATGCCCACAGAATACGTCCGTTGAGGATGGCTCCCTTCTCTGCTTCGGGGTGCACTTGGTCGTGACCGTCGACACGGCCGTAGTATCCGCCATACTCATTGTCGGTGACTTTATCGATCCAGTACCGGAGGATGTTGTCCTCAAGGCACTGTTTCATTTCTTTCTTGAGTGTTTCCATAGTTGTTATTTCTTAATGGGATAGAGATAGGACAGCAGCATCATGATCAATGCAAAGGCTGCTGGGAACAGAGAGAACAGGGCCCAGACCATCGTCAGCACGGAGTCGGTGATCGACTGCGGGTCGATGGTGGGGTTGCCAAACTGGTCAGTAATCATGTGCGCGCCGGCCAAACCAAGGAACATAGCGATCAGCGAACCAGAGATAGCTGTGCCAAACTTCTGTGCCATCGTGCCAGAGGAGAAGATAAGACCTGTGGAGGAGGTACCGTTCTTCTTCGTTGCGTATTCGGCCACGTCGGCATACATTGACCACAGCAGTGGGGAGTAGATGCCTACACCGGCCGAAGTGAGGATGGTCACGCCGATCATCACCCAGATATAGGCTGGCTTCATCGGGATGAAGAAGAAAAGAATGGAGGTCACAAAACAGATGAAAGCTGAGAAGATAAACGTCTTGCGCTTCGAGCCCAGCCATTTGGTGCAGACCGGCGACAGACCGCCGAAGATCATGCAGGTCACCTCGCCGAAGGCCATAAACACCGTGTAGTTGATGATCAGGCTGCCTACGGTGATGTCACCGCCCATGCAGTAGGAGAACATATATCCGGCCACGGCATAGCGGAAACCATTGAAGAAGTTGGTGCAGACAGCTGTCAGCGTCATGAAGATCCAAGGTTTGTTCTTTACCAAGTCCACGAACTGCTTGCCCGAGAACTTCTCGGCGCGCACCGGTTTGAGCCGTTCCTTGGTGAGCAGACCGCAGGCCAGTGTGCCCGCAGCGGCGAGGGCACCGAAGAAACAACCCAGCACGGCATACTGATGCTGGTCAGTGCCACCGACAAACTTCTGAAGATAGGGGAAAGAGAGCAGGGTGATGAAGCCCATGGCATAGGCTCCCACCATGCGGAAAGCGGAGAACTGGTTCTTCTCGTTGTCGTCGTCGGTCATCACACCAAGCAAGGAGCCGAACGGCACATTGACGAGCGAATAGACCAGCATCATCAGTATATAGAAGAAGTAAGCATAGACTCGTTTGCCCACAGGACCGAGATCAGGCGTATAGAGCAGCAGGGCAAAGATGACACCCAAGGGGATGGAGCCGAAGATGACCCAAGGGCGGTAGGTGCCCCAGCGGCTCTGCGTGCGGTCGGCAATGACGCCGATGACAGGGTCGATGAAGACATCGATGAGTCGCGCCACCAGCATCAGCACGGCAGCGTCGTAGAATGTCAGACCGAAGACGTTGGTGAAGAATAGTGGAAAGGCTATGGACATGATCTTCCAAGTGATGCCGCCCGCAGCGGCATCACCGAGTGCATAGCCTATTTTCTCTGATAGTTTGATTTTAGCCATTGGTAAGGATTCATTGACGAAGCCTTTGTCAGGGTTTTAGCGCTCTGACAAAGGCTTTTGTCGCTTGTTGTTTATTTCAGATTTTCTTTGTTTTTTGCGATGAGTTTCTTGATGGTTTCCACGCTCTTGCCGGTGGCGAAGCCGTCAGCGGGCGTGTGCATGCAGTAGTCCACGAGCTTGTCGATGGTCGAGGTGGCTACGTGCATACGGGTGTCGGAAGAGGCGTAGTAGATAAACACCTTGCCGTCTTCGTCAGCAATCCAGCCGTTGGAGAACACCACGTTCATCACGTCGCCGATATACTCCTCGCCCTGAGGAACGAGGAAATAGCCGCCCGGCTGGGCAATGACGCGTGTGGGATCGTCGAGAGCTGTCATATACATATAGAGTACATAGCGCAGACCGCTGGCACAGCCGCGTACGCCGTGGGCGAGATGGAGCCAGCCTTGAGGAGTCTTGATGGGATGGGGACCCTCGCCGTTCTTCACTTCCATGATGGTGTGATAGTGGCGCAGGTTGATGATCTTCTCTTCCTTCACCTCAGCGTGCTCGATGTCGTCGACAAGTGCCCAGCCGATGCCACCGCCGGAACCAGCGTCGATGAAGCCGTCCTGAGGACGTGTGTAGAAAGCGTACTTTCCGTCGACAAACTCAGGGTGCAGCACGACGTTGCGTTGCTGGCTCTTGGATTTCAGGTCTGGCAGGCGTTCCCAGTTGATGAGGTCCTTCGTGCGGGCAATGCCGGCAGTGGCTGTTGCGGCACTCAGGTCACCGGGCAGACTGTCGTCGTGCCGCTCTGCGCAGAACACGCCGTAGATCCATCCGTCTTCGTGGGCGGTGAGACGCATGTCATAGACATTGGTGGCGGGGATCACATCCTCGGGCATGGTGATGGGCTCAGGCCAGAAATGGAAGTTGTCTACGCCGTTGGGGCTTTCGGCAACAGCGAAGAAGCTCTTGCGGTCGGCACCCTCCACACGCACGACAAGCAGGTATTTGCCATGCCACTTGATGGCTCCGCTGTTGAGCGTGGCGTTCATCATGATGCGCTGCATCAGGTAGGGATTATCCTTCTCATTGAAGTCGTAGCGCCACTCCAGCGGCGTGTGCTCGGCAGTGAGAACAGGATATTTATAACGTGTGTAGATGCCGTTGTCCCATTCCTGCGGCTCGTTCTGGCGGGTAATCAATTCTTCATGATGTGCGCGCAACTTGGCGACGCGGTCTTGGAATTCTGTCATTTGTGAATGGTTTTTATCAGGTGATAATATATTTTTCTTTATTTGTGTTCTTGCCAATGCTGGCTCGTGGGGGATCTTCCTGTGTGATGAGACTGGCAAGGCAGTGTATGCTATTTGGTCTTGGCGATGTCCTTGACGGTCAGCACGCGGGGATCTTCGACCCAGGTCTTGAAGTCGTCGGCATCAGGATGCCCGGCGTATGGCACATAGAGTTCTTTGGCATTGTCCCAGGCATTGCGCCAGAAGAGTATATAGCAGATGGGGTAAGGCTTGATGGCCGGCCAGAGCACTGTAGTGAACCAGTCTTTGATCGGCAGCTTCTGTGATCCAGTCTCTGTCAGGGCAATGAGTTTTTGGTGTTTCTTGCCCATTTCGGTCAACCAGCTGAGCTCACGCTCAATGTTCTTAGCGTAGTTTTCGGCACTGCCTTCAAAGTCGTAGAGGTCCACGCCAAGCAGATCTACGTATTTATCTCCCGGATAATAGATCTCCAGACTTGCGTCGCCCATATTCGGGGAGAAGCCCCACACGAGGTTGTTAAGGCCTTGGCGCTTCATAAACTGATAGGTATAGACATAGAGTTGCTTGTATTGCTCAGTGGTGCAACTGTTCTTTCCCCACCAGAACCAGCCGCCGCCCATCTCGTGCCAAGGGCGGAAGATGACGGGAATCGGCTGTCCCTTGTCGTTGCGCAAGGAAGCCAGGAAGCGGGCCACGCGCTTCATGCGCTTGGCAAACTCCTTGCAGCACTTGCCGCCGGGGAGGATTTCTCCTACCGGTTTTCCTTCCGGATCCCAAGCGTTCTTGCCGGTGACAGGATTGTTGGGATGCCAGCTGATCTCCACGATGCCGCCGCGGCGGTTCTGTGCTTTGATTTCCTGACGCATACGGTCGAAAGGTACACCGTCTAGATTATTTGTTTTTCCCAATTCCAAGTCACCGAGTTCAAAACCCATCACGGCGGGATAGTCACCGCAGACCTCCTTTACGTCACTGCGTCCCTTGTCCCATTTCCATGTGCTGCCATAGACAGGATCGTCCTGATGACCCACCATCACACCGCTTTTCTGCAATTTTGCCATGCGGCGGATGAGCTGAGTGGCAGGCGAGGCGGCGCAGTTGAGGCCGAGAGCCAGCAACAATGTCGTAATGATCGATGTCTTCATTATGATATGGTTTTATGTTTTGAATGCTATATCTATGTGATTTGCAAGCTATATCTATGGTATCTAAATACGATGTCTATGCTATTTGATGTCCATCATCTTCAGCAGCCATGCCTCCCATTCGTCCCACTGCTCCTGAAACCAATAGTGGCCTGTGAGCTGATAGACGCTGAGATGTTTGGGTGCCTTCACGATATTGTAGGTGCCGTAGGACGATGTCGGTGGTACCACCTCGTCGTTGTATCCGAAAGAGAACCAGCAGGGACTGGTCACCCGACGGGCGAAGTTGACGCCGTCGTAGTAGCGCGCACCTTTGATGCGGGCCTCACTGGGGTTCTTGACCTGATAGAAATAATGTGGCCATCCGCCGGCGACGCCCTTCAACTCACTCTCGTAGTCGCACATGGCATCGTGGACAGCGCCCATGAAACTCACGCGTTTGTCGAGAGCGGCTACGGCGAGCGAGAGAAAACCGCCCTGACTTGAGCCCGTCACGCCGAGGTGCTGGCCGTCCCACTGCGGCAGTGAGGCGATGTAATCGACACAGCGCACGGCACCGACAACCACACGCTTATAGTAGTTCTTATCTGGGTTGTCGAGATTCGTGTCCCAATAGTTGTCGAGTCCGCCACGGAAGATCTCGTCATAGACATGTTGCGGGAGAGTCACAGGCAGGCCGTGGATGCCGATTTCCAGCGTGATGGCACCGCGCGAGGCAGTGTAGACGTCACCGCTGTATGGGCGCACGCCGGCACCGGGCACGCGGAGCAGAGCAGGATATTTCCCCGGTTTCACCGGTACACATAGGATACCGAAGATGTGTCCGCCAGGTCGGTCATTGACAAAGCTCACCTCGTAGACATTCACGTCTTTGGTCGAGCGGTCGGGCAGGGGCGTGAGATGCGGGTCGAGATCGTATTGACGGGCCTGATTCAAAGCCTTGCTCCAAAAATCGCCGAAGTCATCGGGACATTGTGTGGCGGGCGCGATCTTCTCGGGATCGAAGGCTGCTGTGCACAGTCCTTCGTAGTCCTTGCCACCGACGTGTGCCGTGACCTTGAGGCGATAGAAGCCGGGCTTGGTCAGCTTGCCGCTGAGGCGGACCGTACCGTCTTTGAGTGTGACACCTTTTTTATATATAGAGGGATACATCACCGGACCGGCCTCGTAGTCGATCTGTGCGTCAGGCAGTGGCGTGCCCGACTTGAGTACAGAGACAGAGAATTGCGCAGTCTGGCCCACGTGATAGTTCCAGTTGTTGTGGTCGGGCTGTACGGTCACAGAGATGTTGTTGCCTCTGATCTGCGCGCCTATTGTCATGCTGATCAGCAGGATCATCAGGAAGAGAAGGGAAAGTCGCTTCATTGTTTTGATGTTGTCTTTATGTTATTAGGTTGACGGAAGTCTGAGCACGAAAGTGTCAGTCTCCGTCACATTCATTTAATGGTTTTAATCTTATGATTGAAATCTGCTGCAAAGATAAGAGTTTCATTCCAAACTGAATAATACAATTTTGACATAAACACGTACTTTCGTCTTTATTTTGTTTAAGTAACGAAAATATGTCAGAAATCAAAGGTTTTGTTTAGGAACAATAGTATCTAAAATGGTATAAGTAACATTCTTTTTATAAGATCGTATTGTATTTGGTAAATATAGTATTACACGGTTTTTAATATATTCTATACCTTTGCAGTCGTAAAGAAGACATGTATAAGAAACAGACAAGATACAATAGGATTGATCATATATCACCAAGCCGTTTAGGCAAAATATGTATAGTAATAATATATAGGTAGTTTTTTGTAGGAAGGGAGGAGTCGTGAGATAGCTCTCTTTTTCTTAGGTTTTTACCAAATAGCTCTCGTGTGTCATGCACACGACATATTAGGTAGATAAAGTTCCACAGATAGACTGATAGATTGTTTTCATGGATAGCCACGGACAGCGTTTGCTTGCCGTGGTTTTTTATATATTATCAACAATATATATAAGGAGGAAGAGTTAATTAGGAATAAAAACAACTTAAATTAAACACAAATGACAACTAAACAACTCTTTGTTTCGCTTGCCGCCCTTGCGTTGCCGCTCATGGGGCAGGCGAAGGTCAGATTGCCACACTTGGTTTCTGACGGCATGGTATTGCAGCAGCAAAGTGAGGCTCGCCTGTGGGGATGGGACCAGCCCGGCAAGACGGTGCGCGTCAGCGTGTCGTGGAGCAGTGATGTCTACTCGGTTCGAGTCGGTCGCGACGGAAAGTGGCTCCTCAAAGTCAAGACGCCCAAGGCCAGCTACACGCCGCTGTCGGTGACTTTCGACGATGGTGAGAAGACGACAATCAAGGGACTGCTCAGTGGTGAAGTATGGGTCTGTGCCGGACAGAGCAACATGGAGTTTCCCGTGCAGGGCTTTGGCAACTGTCCGCTGAAGGACTACAACGAGGTGGTGACCACGACATCTGAGGTGCGTGGCGTCCACTTTGTGAAGATTCCAAGCGTGATGCGCACCGAGCCGCAAGACGATGCCGATTGCCAATGGAAGGCTGTGGATGTCAACACGGTGGGAGACTGCAGCGCAGTGGGCTATTTCTTCGCGCGCAAGGTCAACAGCGTGGCCAATGTGCCGGTGGGCTTGATACTTGCCAACAAAGGCGGATCGCGTGTGGAGAGCTGGCTCGATGCCGACAATCTGAAGAAATATACTAAGGAAGAACTCGACTCCAGCAAGCTGGTGAAGAAGTTTCCCTATGACTATCTGCGCCCGCTGTTGTGGGGCAACGGCACTTTCCACCCCATCCTCAACTACACCGTTAAGGGCATTCTCTACTATCAGGGATGCTCCAATGTCGGTGCGCCGGGCAATGAATATTCCGACCGGCTGAAGCTCCTCGTGGAGCAGTGGCGCCGCGACTTCGGTGAGGGCGAGATCCCATTCTACTTCGTGCAGATTGCTCCTTATATATATGGTGACGGTGCCGACGGCATTTCCGGTGCTTTGCTTCGCGAGCAGCAGGAGCGTGCGGCCAGCATCATTCCCAACAGCGCCCTGGTCTGCACCAATGATCTCGTCTATCCTTGGGAGAGAAATCAGATCCATCCCTGCCAGAAACAGCCTGTCGGCGAGCGCCTCGCCTTCCTTGCGCTCAACCGCAACTACGGTTTTAAGAGCATCAAATGCGAGAGCCCGGTGTATAAGAGCATGTTTATCGAGGGTGACACCTGCTATGTGAGCCTTGACAAAACCGAAGGCGGCATCTCTCGCTACGACGATATTGAGGGCTTTGAAGTGGCCGGAGCCGACAAGGTCTTCCATCGCGCTGTGGCAGGTCACTTCTGGGTACCGGGCCAGGATCGCCGCAATGAGACGATCTTCGTCACGTCGCCTGAGGTGAAGCAGCCTAAGTACGTACGCTACTGCTTCCGCAATTTCGAGTTGGGCAACCTGAAAAACTGTGCTAACCTGCCGCTGATGCCCTTCCGGACAGACAAAGATGAATAGCAGAAGCCAATTGTTGCATATATAAAAAGCGAGCGCCCTTGGAGCATTCCTTATGACAGGATACTCCAAGGGCGCTGGCCGTTGAGCCCCCCAAAAGTTCAGTAAGCCTTCTTGTCATGGACAAAGAAAGTTCGGAAAGTCATGGCTATGATCCTCAGATCCAGTCCTATGTTCCAATGCTCCATATACCAGATGTCGCGCTGAATGCGCTCTTCCATCTGCCAGAGCTCTTTGGTCTCGCCACGACATCCGGTGACCTGTGCCCATCCGGTGATGCCGGGTTTGCAGAAGTGCCGTACCATGTATTTGTCAATCAGCTTGCCGTACATCTCGGTATGTGCGAGCATGTGCGGACGGGGACCGACCAAACTCATGTTACCAATGAGCACATTGAAGAACTGTGGCAGTTCGTCAATGTTATATTTCCGAATGAAGTTGCCGAAGGGGAACTTGCGCGGGTCGTTCTCGGTGGCCTGCTTGCTGTCGGCGTCCTTGTTGACGTGCATCGAGCGGAACTTATAGCACCAGAATGTCTTGCCGTTGAGCCCGGTACGTTGCTGACAGAAGAACACCGGACCCGGGCTCTGAATCTTGATTATCATACCGACAACCAAGGTCAGCGGAATGACAAAGAGACAAGCTACGCTGCTAACAACGAGATCAAAGAGGCGCTTGATCAACTTATTGTAGGGCTGCATCAACGGGCTCCGATGGTTGGTGAAAAACAGATGTTCACCCATGTGCACAGGACGCAGGCTCACATTGGCACCCACAAAAGTGCGTGGTACATAATAGAAATGCACGACATTCTTATCGCAGGATCGCATGATGCGATCAACCTCGTAGCCCTGTTCGTGTGGCAAGCTGCAAAACACTAAGTCGATCCCCGACTGATTCAACGGCGACTGATCGTTATGTTGCATCAACAGGTTCATTTGACCCAACGTGCCCAAATATTGAAATGTATCAGGGCTGCCAGCTATAGGTGTATCACTATAATAGCCTAAAGAGCGATAACCCATTTCGGGATTCTCCGCCATTTCCTTGTGCAGCGCTAATAGAGCCGGGTCATCTCCTACAAAGAGGACTCTTTGCACATTACGTCCGTGACTACGCAAACGGTTCAGAAAAGCACGCTCACAAAGACGTGATCCCATTATAGCCATGTATGAGCCTGAGAAAAAGAATGCCGCAAACACAGTCGGAGTATTGTTGAAGATCATCTTCAGCAGTATGGCAAAGGACAAAGTGAAGGTAAGCGTCAGACGAAATACGTTAATGGACACGTCTACAAGACGCAGTAATCTCATGTGGACAATACTACGGAAAAAGAGCTCACCAATCAGCACAGACACATTCATCAAGACAACTACGACCCGGGTATATGCATGAAAATATACCGGAATGTTTTTTCCAAGCATCATAAAGGTCAAGTAAAAAACAAAGTTGACAATGACAAAGTCGCAACATGAGATGGCGGCCAATAGAGTTTTACTTCTGTCTACGTTGATATTATTCATGCTACGGATGGTTTTTATTCACTTCCCTCTGCCATAAGGCGGATGGGACAGGCTTAATACTGTTCGTCTTAACGTGGCAAATTTACGACTTTATTTTAGATTATACAAATATTAGCCACTAAAAAAGTGCATGTAGGTTTTTTTTATTACCTTTGCATTGCCAAAGGTGTATAAGAAGATATAATATGGTACTCAATTATATTTGGATTGGATTCTTTGTCGTTGCCTTCGTCTTCGGCGGCGTACAATTGCTGATGGGTGACACCACAATCTTTCAGAAAATGGTGGACTCCACGTTCGACACGTCTAAGACAGCCTTCGAGACCTCGCTGGGACTGACCGGCGTGCTGGCTCTGTGGCTGGGAATCATGAAGATAGGAGAGAAGGCTGGGGCCGTCAACGCGTTGGCGCGGCTGCTCAGTCCGGTGTTTACCAAGCTCTTCCCCGACATTCCCAAGAACCATCCCGTGATGGGTTCTATCTTTATGAACATCGCTGCCAACATGCTCGGACTCGACAATGCCGCTACGCCGACGGGCTTGAAAGCCATGGCCGGCATGCAGGAGCTGAACACAAAGAAGGACACGGCTACCAATCCGATGATCATGTTCCTGGTGCTCAACACGTCGGGACTGACCATCATCCCCACGACGATCCTCGCTTTCCGCGCCAGTTATGGTGCCGCACAGCCCACCGATGTGTTCATCCCCATCCTTTTGGCGACGAGTGTGGCCACGCTGGCGGGTATCATCATCACGGCTATGTGGCAGCGCATCAACCTTTTGCAACCGATACTATTAGCCACTTTGAGCGGACTCATCGCCTTTGTCGCTTTGGTCATCTGGGGGTTCGGTCAGATGGACAAGGACACGATGGGCACCGTGACAGCCGTCGCTGGCAACCTGATACTGATGACGGTGATCGTGCTGTTCATCCTTGCGGGCGTGAGAAAGCGTATCAATGTCTACGATGCCTTTATTGAGGGAGCCAAAGAAGGCTTCCAGACTGCCGTGCGCATCATCCCCTATCTTGTTGCCATCCTGGTGGCTGTTGGCGTGTTCCGTGCTTCGGGCGCTATGGACATGCTCATCGATGGCATTGCCTGGGTGGTGAAGCAATGCGGGCTGAATACCGACTTCGTGGGTGCGTTGCCCACTGCGTTTATGAAGCCGCTCTCGGGCAGTGGTGCCCGCGGACTGATGTTGGAGGCGATGAAGAACTATGGCCCCGACTCCTTCGTGGGTCGTCTGAGCTGTATCTTTCAAGGTTCCACCGACACCACCTTCTATATCCTTGCCGTCTACTTCGGCTCCGTAAATATCAAGTACACACGTCACGCTGTGGCTTGCGGCCTGCTGGCTGACCTCGCTGGCGTCATTGCGGCAATCGCCATCGCGTATCTGTTCTTTTGAAAAATAGAGTTTCTAACGTTAAAAACGACATAAGCTCATCAATATAATTATGGCTAATTTAAAATCTCTTGCAAAAGACACGGCCATCTACGGCCTGAGCAGTATTGCAGCCCGCTTCATCGGCTATCTGCTGGTACCTATTGAGACGGCGAAGTTCAACGCTGCCGGAGGGCAGTATGGCATCATCACCAACATCTATGCCTACATCGCCCTGCTCATCATCATCCTGACCTACGGCATGGAGACCACCTTCTTCCGGTTTATGAACCGCCCCGGCGAAGATCCGAGAAAGGTCTATCCCACCACGCTCCACACCGTAGGCTTCACCTCTCTGCTCTTCGTGGTGGTGCTGGCGCTGTTCATCCATCCCGTTGCCAGTGCCATCGGCTATCCCGATCATCCCGAATATCTGATGATCATGGGCGTGTGCGTAGCCATAGACGCCTTCACGGCGATACCCTTCGCCTATCTGCGTTATGCTCACAGACCCATCAAGTTCGCATTGCTGAAGATGGTAAGTATTGCCGTGAACATCGTGGGCGTGTCGCTCTATCTCATCGTGCTGCCCGCCATGCACGTCAATCTCTTCGGCATCTACGACGCCAACTTCGACTTGGAGGTGGTGTGGGTGTTCTGGATAGAGCTCTCCGGTTCCGTGCTCACGCTGCTTTTGTTGGGCAAGGAACTCAAGGCGATGGGCAATCCGTTCGACAAGGCTACCTGCAAGCGCATGCTTCGCTACACCTGGCCGCTGCTCGTCATGGGACTGGCCGGACAGCTCAACCAGTGTGCCTCGCAGATCATCTTCCCCTACGTTTTCGATGGCAACGCCCATGACGCGCGCGTTCAGCTCGGTATCTATGGCGCCTGCATCAAGATAGCCACCATCATGGTGATGATCACCCAGGCCTTCCGCTACGCCTACGAGCCGTTTGTCTTCGGGCAGTCCAAAGAGAAAAACAACAAGGAGACCTACGCCCGCGTGATGAAGTTCTACATCATCTTCACGCTGCTCGCCTTCCTCTGCGTGGTGGCCTACATGGACATCATCCGCTACATCATCGGCCGCAGCTACTGGGAGGGCCTGGAGATAGTGCCGATCGTGATGGCTGCCGAGATTATGTTCGGCGTGTTCTTCAACCTCAGCTTCTGGTATAAGCTCATCGACAAGACCATTTGGGGTGCCTGGTTCTCAGGTATCGGCGCAGTCGTATTGATCGCTTTCGACATCATCTTCATCCCGCGTTTCAGCTATTGGGCTTGCGCGTGGGCAGGCTTTGCGTCGTATGCGGTGAGCATGGTGCTGAGCTATTTCTTCGGTCAGAAATACTATCCGATCGCCTATCCGCTGAAGTCTATCTTCACCTACACACTGCTTGCCGTAGTGCTCTTTGTGGGCATGACGGCTTCCAACCGCTATCTGCCGATGCTGCCGGCCTTGCTTGTCAACACGCTGTTGCTGATTGCGGACGTAGCTTTCATCGTGAAGAAGGATCTGCCGCTGAGTTCTCTGCCCGTCATAGGCAAGAAGTTCCGGAAATAAAGCACTTCGTCTCTTATATATATAATAAGGTGTGCGCACAGAGAAAGCGCACACCCACGTATATATAATAAGGTGTGCGCAAGGCTGATCGGCAAGTAGACGTTTATAAAAGAAGTGTAGGTAATGAAAAACCATAAAGAAACAACAGAAGCAAAGCACGGTCCTGCAGCGGTGATCATGGGTGCCTCGTCGGGCATAGGTATGGAAGTGGCCCGGCTGTTGCTCCGCCGTGGCTGGCATTTGGGGCTCGCCGCCCGCCGCACCGAGCCTTTGGCCGCACTGAGCGAGGAATATCCCGGGCTGGTGAAATATGCTTCCATCGACATCACGGAAACCGGAAGCGAAGTGCTGTTGCGCCGGTTGATCGATGAAATGGAGGAAATCAGCCTCTATCTTCATGTCTCTGGCGTTGGTTGGCAAAACATGGCACTCGATGCCGACAAGGAGCTGACGACGGTGCAGACCAATGCTTTGGGCTTCACGCGCATGGTCGGTGAGGCTTATCGCTACTTTGCCGCTCGCGGCGAAGGCCACATTGCTGTGGTGTCGTCCATCGCTGGTACCAAGGGCATTGGGGCGGCCCCGGCCTATAGTGCTACCAAGGCCTTTGACACAACCTACGTTGAAGCCTTGGAGCAACAAGCCCACATGCGTGGCAAACACATCCATTTCACCGACATCCGTCCGGGCTTTGTCCGCACCGCTCTGCTTGGCGACGGTCGCCGCTATCCCTTGTTGATGAACCCAGAGGCCGTGGCGCGTGCCATCGTCAAGGCTATCCTTCACCATCGTCATGTCGTGGTCATCGACTGGCGTTACCGTTTGCTCACCGCTCTCTGGCGTTGCGTGCCCCGCTGGATATGGAGAAGGATGAGGATCAGCAATGGATAGAAGCTAAAAAAATCGCGGAAAGAACAAAATCTTTCTCTGTTACGCCCCCATTATTATGTACAGGAGAAAAGCCGTTGTTCTTACGAGAAAGGAAATAATCTGAGTAAATCCGTGTGCGACTAAAACTCTATAAGAGATACTCGCTCTCTATATTGGAAGGACGGGACAATAGAACTTTGTCAATATATTCTCCTAAGACTGCAACGGACTATTGTAGTTTTTCAACGTACTTGTTATAGAATATCTACCAACTCTTGACGAACAAAATACTTCGTCGCCCCATCGCGACTCACCTTTCAAGTCCACAATTTCATGACAGAGATGCCAATAAAACTCGATCATGGCGTCATTGACGCACACGGTAGCCTTGGCCTGGCTGTGGCGATATTGCTCTTTGATTTATCTAAATAACCCTAAAAGTCGCCATCATATAGCGGCTAAGTGCCGCTTTTTTCGT
>DLDU01000056.1:0-270 GCA_002481295.1 Prevotella sp. UBA7764
CATCGGGAAGAAGTTCCGGAAATAACGGACGCAAACTTCTATATATAATTAAGGTGTGAGCGCGGACGAATCGCACCGTCGTATATATACATAAGTAAAACATTTGTGTGATAAACTGACAAAAAAACGGGCNNAGGCGTTCTTTGCCAGCAAGAGGACATTCGCCCGGGATTTTGGCGAATTCTGGCGATTTTCTTAAAACGTTATCATTCAGACTTTTACAAAATACTCTTATTTTGTCACATTATCAGAAAGGTGGTTTGAGCAAAA
>DLDU01000056.1:287-9254 GCA_002481295.1 Prevotella sp. UBA7764
TTTTGCTCAAACCACCTTTCTGACCCGATAAAACTACCGAGATGACCACATGAAACAACCGTTTTCATCACAAGAAACCACTGAGATAACACTTCGACCTCAGTTTTTCGATGCTTCGACGGTGGTTTTCTGCCATTTTCACGCTTCCGCGCTTTCTAGAACGAAGCATTTTCCTGACACAGTTTTGTCAAGAATATATTCCACGATTTAGCACTATTTCCAGACTTTACCGGGCGAGTTTCATGGCCTCAACGGGCTTGTTGGTGGTGATGAAGTCGACACCGGCTTTGATGAAGTTGTCGACATCGTCGAGATCATCAATGGTCCACACGTTCACCGTCAGCCCGAGGTCGTGGGCTTGTTTGATCCATTCGGGATGCACGGCGAAGGCCGGACCGGCATAGTCGATACCCGACATACCCTTCTCCTTAATCTCTTTCGGCTCCACATCACTGCCGAGATAGCTCACGTGCCTGGCACCGGCAGCCACCAAACGCTCGCAGGCCTTCATGCTGAACGAGATATATTCCACCTGCTGCTCCATGCCCTCGTCGGCCACCATCTTCACTACGGCGTCGACACAACGGTCTTCGTCGGCCTGCACCTTATGGGGCTTGATCTCAAGAATGAGTTGCGTGCCCTGACAGTGCTGCTTTCCGGCTTCGAGATACTGCCGGAGCGTGGAGATACACTCGCCGTTTTTCAGCTTTTTGTCTTTGATATCCTTATAGCGTGCGCTCTCAATGTTCACCCCACCTATTTCGGGATTGTGATTCACAACGAGCTGATTGTCCTGCGTGATCCACACGTCGAACTCCGAGCCATAGGCCCCGATGTGGTGTGTAGCCTCCAGCGAGGCAATAGAGTTTTGAGCACTTCCGGCCAACGTCCAATAGCCGCGATGGGCAATGATACGGGTCTGGGCCGAGGCCACGGCGGCCATCATAGCCACCACAGCTACCAATACAAACTTAAGCGTCTTGTTCATTTTTGTCTTGATGATGATAAAGATTAGAATTCATATCGCAGTCCGAGCTGGAACTGATAAGGATTTCCGTTGCCTTTGGCCACACCAGCATTGGTGTTGACACGATAGACGAACTCCTTGTTCTTTGCGTCGAAGCCTTTGACTGTGTAGAGATATACATTGCCCAAGTTACGTCCCACCCCCCAATCCTTGTTGAGGAAGTTGGCCACATTGAAGAGGTCGAGCGAGAGGTCGAGTTTCTGTGTCTTATAGATCTTGATACTCTTGCCCAAGTGGAAGTCAAAGACACCATAGAAACCGTTGACACCACCGTTGCGCTCGGCCACCTTGCCAAAGCTGTCGCGGATATATCGCTTCACGCTTCCGCGCACATTGGGATTGTCGAGAACAGCGTTGATACCATCCCGGAGATACTGTGGCGTGGAGCTGCTGTTGGGATCATAGACATAGGCCAGGTCGTTGGTGGAGACAAAGTCACCATTGATATTGCCGTTGACCACGAGCGAGTAGCATGTACCGCCAATACCCGAGAAGCGCAATCCGGCATTGAAGCCCCAGAACGACGGCGAGGTGACATAAGCCACCACCTTATGGCGCCACTGATTGTTGCTGTAGTTCATCTTGCTCATGTCGCGCGGATCGTCAACAACCATCTTCACGAGCGTGGAGGTGTTGGCCACGTCGCCGTTGTAGCTGATGTTGTCCTTGGCATCATTCCACGTGTAGCTCACGCTCAGCTCACCGTCGCGGAAGTAGCGCCAGTCAGCGTCGAGGACAAAGGCGAACTGGTTGACCTTGCCGTCGCTGTTGAGTTCAAGCACACGTCCCAGCTCCGTGGTCTTGCGACCATTCATCCAGTTCACGGCACCATTGGCGGTGTTGATGCTTTCGGCTGGCACGTAGACACCACGGTTGGCTTCGTTGGCAAGTCGGAAATAAGGCTCGTCGACCATGTTCTTGTCGCGATAGAGATAGTTGTGACGGGCCAGCGTGGTGTAGAAAGCGGCACCAACCTTCAAGCGGTCACTGAAGTAATGGGTATAGGAGAAGTTAGCCTTGTAGATCGTCGGCACCTGCGCATTGCTGCCGTTGCAGTTGATGGTATAACTCTTCTCCACATTGGGATTGTTGAACAACTCCAGTCCGGGTGCCGTAGAGGGATCCTGACGATAAGCGGGGAAGTCGGGCGTGGGCACGGCAGCACCTTGGATGTCAACAGTGCAGATACGCGAGCCGTCAAAGACCATGTTGTTCACCATGGCGTAGTTGTTGATGTCGGAGGCGAAGATGCCGGCACCGAGTTTGAAGATGTCGTTGTGGCGGTCACCCAAGTCCCAGGTGAGTTGCACACGGGGCTGCACGAGGAAGAGGCTCAGCCCACGGTTGGTCTTCACGCCCAGCGTGCGGTCGGCCGTCTCGTTGTAGTGTCCCTTGTCGAGATAGCTGGCATCGTCGATGCGCAGACCGCCCATGAACGACAGTCCCGGCGCAAGCGTGGTGACAGCCTGGGCATAGACACCGGCGTTGACAATGCGCTCTTTGACGCGTTGGGCATTCTCGTCATTGGAGAGATAGATGTCGCGGGCGTAGCGATAGGGTTGCAGGTTCTCGAAGTTGTCGAGCCCCGTGAAGTAGAAGCGGCCGTTGGTCTCACTGCCATAGCGGCTGTTGAGGTGACTGTACATCAGGTCTACGCCAAAGGTGTAGTTGACTTTGCCCTTGGTGAGCAGCAGGTTGTCGATAAGCTGATAGACGTTGTCGTGGAAGTTCTCAGGCGTGAAGCGTTGTCCGCCAAGCTGAATGGTGGTCGACACCTCTTTGCCGCCGACCGTAGAGGTGACGCCCTCCACGATGGCACGCGGGATGTTGGCCGAGGGCAGGAAGCTGTTGGGCTTGGTCTCCTCCATAGAGTGCATCCACTGAGCCTTGAGCTCATTGGTCATCGTAGGACTGAGGATAGAGCGCAGGGTAGCCATGAGGCTGTTGTCCGAAGTGTTGCAGTCGGAATAGCTCTCCAGCAGGTTGATAGAACTGTTGTCGCCCTGAGAATAGGGCATCTTATTGTAGTTGAAGTTATCGCGAAGCGTGAGCAGGTTGGTAGGACTGAGCTGCCAGTCGATGCGGGCAAAGACAGCATCGGTATTGGACTTCTTGTCGAAGGAGCCAAACTCCGGCTGTGTGGTGCTCAGACCGTATTTGTTTTGAGCGATGGAGACATAGCGCTGGAGCGTTTCCGGCGAGAGATTGTAGCGTGTTTGGTCGCCGTCGTTGCGAATGTCGGCAATGCGGAGCGGGTGTGTGTCCTTTTGATGATCCCATGCCACAAAGAAATGCATACGGTCCTTGATAATCGGACCACCGAGCGAGAAGCCATATTGATAGGTCGAGAAGTCGCTGTTGCGCTTGTTGCCCAGGATGTCTTTGTCGCTGGCCAGCCAGTCGGCACGCATATAGCCAAAGGCAGAGCCGTGGAGCTGGTTGGTACCCGATTTCGACACAGCATTGATGAGTCCGCCACCGGCACGGCCGTAGGTCACGCCATAAGCATTGGTGACGACCTTAAACTCCTTGATAGCCTCCATGGTCAGCGCGTAAGGACTGCCTTTGCGCATGTTGGCGGCACCGCCGGAGATAGGGTTTTTGCTCGACATGCCGTCGATGTTGAATCCTGTCGACGAGGCGAGTTGCCCGCTGAGCTGGTTGCCATTGGAGAGTGGCGAAAGGTCCATCAGGTTGGTAAAGTTACGGCCGTTGACCGGCAGATGCTTCATGTCTTGCTCAGAGATGGTCGTCGAGGCACCCTCCGACTCCACTCCTTTCTTCAGCGAATTGGCCACGACCTCCACTTCCTGGATGTCGCTGGCCGTCTCGCTCATCTTGAAGTTCACGCGCAAAGCATCGCCCTGGTTAAGCGTGAAACCTGAACGCTTCTGGTCGCCATAACCGATATATTTGGCCGTGATCGTGTAGGGCTTGCCCAACGGCACTTCGCGAAAGCTATAGCTACCGTCGGTGCGGGTAGGAGTAGACATAGAGAAACCTGTTGACTCGTTTTTCACTGTGACAACAGCTCCTATGACAGGCTGTCCTTTCTCATCGACAACCTTTCCGTTGACAGTTGCCAGCACGTTTTGTCCCCATGAGGCAACAGTTCCTCCTAACATCATTGCTGTGGACAGCAACAATGTCTGAATGTGTGTTTCCATAAAAATTAAAAAATTATGTGATTGTAGTTATCTCGAATAGCAATCCTATTTTGCTGTTACTGTGCCTTGATGACCTTGCTCAATTGCTCCGCGATCTTTCTCACCGACTTCATCGAGGCCTTTTCCAATTCGGCCTTGCGTTGCGGCTGATAAGCCGGGAAGTAGTTTTGTCCACTGGTGAGCTTCTGCTCGTTGCTGTCGTAGAGTGAGTAGTTGACAAAGTGATACATCATCGGCATGGGCTTCTCGGTATAGCGCAGATACTGGGCGTCGATGACGAGCAGATACCGTGCCCCGGCATCCTGCATGGCTTTTTTCAGATCGGCACGGCTGATGGCGGAGAGGTCGGCACGAAGATTCTCACCCTCACCCTTGAGTACGATATTGCTCACTATCGGCTGCCAAAGACTACTGTTGAGCGCATGGTCGTCCATATTGACGAAGTGCAGGCCGGTGCCCGCCTTTTGCAGATTGTGCTCCACCACGCCGTTGTAGACTTGATTGACGCTGTCCTGCGCGATGTCGGTGTTCTCGGCAAGGAGATAATCGTCGTAGTAGTTCGACTTCACATTGTCCAAGGCACGGATCACCAGCACACAACTGTTGACAGCCACATTGTCCTCGTGGGTCTTCGGTGCGGGATCGTCGCTCCCAGCATACGCCATCATGGGGATGAGCATCATTGTGAACAACAGAGCTCCGATGGAGCTTTTCCGCATAGCCTCTGTTAGCTTTTGTCTCTTCATTGTCGTTAATCTCTATAATAATAGGTATATTGAATATTTATTGATTTTTCATTGGCAAAATTACAAACAGCAGATTACAATAGGATTGCATGGGCATTGCAATAGAATGATAATAACAAATAGACAAAAAGAATATGCCTATAAAGACATTGTGACAACTATTGGCAAAAACAAGCTAAAACTCTTTGCCTTCTCATTCTTTTTTCCTATCTTTGCCCAAAAACTGAGCGATATGAGCATCTTGATTATTCCTGATATACACGGACGGTCGTTTTGGGAGGAAGCCATTAACGACATAGCAGAGCGTCGCCGCGATTTCGACACGGTAGTTTTCTTAGGCGATTATTTCGATCCTTATCCCGCAGAAGGCATCAATGAGTGCCAGGCCATCATCAACTGGGAGCATCTCTACGACATATTCTTTGGCTCTTACCTGACGTGTGAGCCTGTCTTCCTGATCGGCAACCACGACGCGCACTACCTCAACAAGGTCTTCGCTGGCAGAGCTTCCGGCAGCCGCAAGTCGGAACGGCATCTCCATACCATCGAGGGCATCTTCGAGGATCGCCACCGCATGTTCCAGATAGCGTTTGACACAACGATAGGCGGCAAGAAGGTGCTCTTCACACATGCCGGCATCAACCGCGGATGGGTAGAGCGCCACAAGGATCTCCTTGGTACCGTCAGCGCCGACAGCCTCAACAATCTTGCCAAGAGCGACGAAGGATGGCTTGCCCTCGCCGATGTTGGCGAAGAGCGAGGCGGATGGGCCAAGACGGGAGGACCAATGTGGGCCGACGTTAGCGAGCACTACGACGAGGACGGGAAGCCCTACGCCATCGACGGCTACGACTACGAGATCTTCGCGCATACGCGCAAAAAAGAGCCTGTCATCAACGACTCCTTTGCTATGCTCGACGCCCAGCGTCCCTTCATCCTCGCCGACGACTGCACGATCCACGAATACAGCGACGCGGATAAGTTGGGACTGTGACGGATAAGAGTTACTGGAAAATGAAAATAGATTTAGAACAGATGAAAAAGTCCTCGAAGAAGTTCAACAACTTCGGAGAGTATCTTTATTATGCTTACGCCAACTTTCAGATGCTCAGCTATGCTCTATCTGTACATAAGCCAACTTATGACAAGACATGCTTCATGATTCGGGCTAAGGCCTTCAAAGCCTACAAACAAGGGAGATGGAATATTCATGATCTGATGCAACTCAACATTGCAAAAATCAAGGACAACAACTTCTGCTGGTATTGCGGGAAAGTGCTTTCACCAGAAAAGCTCACGGTGGATCATGTGTTCCCAAAAAGTAAGGGAGGAGACAACGACATGAATAACCTTATCATGGTCTGCAAGCACTGCAACTCATCAAAAAACAACATGGATTTATTTGAGTGGTATTTCACTGTCCGCCAAAAGTGGCCCCCTCTCAATGTGCTCATCCACTACATGAAAAACATCTATATCTTCAGCAAGGAACATAGCCTTATGGATAAGTCTTTTGAAGAGTTAGACACGATGAGCTTGCCCTTCAACTACCATTTTATACCTTTGAAATTTCCACAACCACAAGAATTCTTATCTTAACGACCGTTGACGGCAACGAACCACAGACCTCTGCTACCCTGCGCATCAGCAGTCTCGTTGAGCCACAAGTCGCTGTCCTCTTAAATGATACCACAGAGCGGGAATAAATCCTGTACATAAATTTTAAAAGCGGCTCCACTTACGCCGGAACCGCTTTGTTATCAATCAATTCAGTTGCCCCTTACTCGTCTTCCCATGAAGAGAAGCCGTTGTTGTTGCCTCGCTGCCACACGTCATCCCCAACATTGTCGTTGAAGTCATGATGCTTGGCACAGATGAAGCTCTTGTCCGCAGGGTTCGAAGCCACTGGAATTTTCGCAGTCTCCTCTGTCAGCAACATATCTCTTAGGTTCAATGTCACAACCTCGGTAAGAGGCAATATATATATCTTCTTCAATAGAGATGACAGAATGAGATCCGGAGGCTTATCTCTCATGAGACAATATACAAGATGATAAGGCGCGACAGGACGAATGGCGGTGATCGGTACAAGGATTGTCGCCATCGTATGAAGCATCGGCACAGACCATCCGTGACGGAACATGTAAAGAAACCCAACCGCATAAGCATCCATGAACGTCCGTTTCAAGTTGGATGCCACATAATAACGACTTTCCTCTAATGCTTGCTTCACATACCATAAAGTTGCATGGAATGCTGTTTTCAGACTCTGAAAGCAGGGCTTAACCGAAATATTTTGTTTTCAGATTGTTTTCAGATTTACAAAATAATAAGGAGTTACATTGCTGTAACTCCTTATTATTATTGTGGACCAGCTAGGGCTTGAACCTAGGACCTCCAGATTATGAGTATCTTAAAGTGATATTCTATGATATATCGTTGTTTTGAAAGCGCACTGAATATCAATACTTTACAAAAAATGCGATTTTCTATGAATATCAAAAAACACACCTAACTGAAACAAAATGTTTACGCATTGTTTACGCAGAATTTGGCGGCAAACAGGCAGTTTTATACTCAAGCCTTAATTTAGCTCACAATGTGAAGGCCATACGGCTGAAAAAACATCCTAATCTTGGATAAATATATATTCTATACTATTACAACCTTGGAAAGGTGTAATAAAATACATTAAATTGCCTTGGAAAAGTGTAATTTATTTGCAATCCATGCTTGTGTTTAAGCGAAAAATTGTACCATTTGTACCCAATGGGTAAAGGCATTGGAACAGTTCTTGACGATTGATACAATCCCTGAGGAGAATGAGCGCAAACGCAAACGAAGAAAACCACTTTCGCCCATTGATACCTTATCATCAACTGGTAACAAACTTCATGGCATCATTGACATCGCTTTAATGCAGTCATGCATATCTGACAATGAAGTAAAGACTTTCGTCAAGGAATATGGCATGGTGATTGCCGACGAATGCCACAACGTCTCAGCTGTAAACTTTGAGCAGATACTTAAAACCGTTAATGCACGTTATGTGTATGGCTTGACTGCGACACCCATTCGTAAAGATGGACACCAGCCCATCATCTTCATGCGGTGTGGCCCAATAAGATATAGTGCAGATGCAAAAGCTCAGATGCTAAGCCAATCTTTTGAGCGTTTGTTAGTGCCTCGCTTTACACCATTCAGACCCATTGTAGGTAGTGATCTCTCGTATACAAAAGTCGCCCAGCAACTGGCAGAGGATGAATATCGAAACTTATTTATCGTCAAGGATGTTATTGAAGTCCTGAAGGAAGGCCGCTCTCCCATCATTCTCACCAGTCGAACCTCCCATGTGTCAATATTGGCTGAACTACTAAAGCCTCATTGTCCGAATGTCATCACTCTTATTGGCTCCGAAAGTACCAAGGATAAACGGCAGAAGATGGAACATCTACAATCTATTCCATCATCAGAGCAGCTTGTCATAGTCGCTACAGGCAAATATGTTGGTGAGGGCTTTGACTATGCAATTTCCTGACGGACCATCATACGGTAATAACAGTTCTTTCCAGTTTCGAGAAGATGATAGAAGTTCTTCTTGTATATGGAGTGTATTGTTTCGCCGTTAATGCGGAAAAGACAAAGGGAAAGGATTAATTGAACAGCTGAGATGCCATCATGCTTCTCCAACGACAGCCTGCAAATCAGATGTCCAAGACCGAATTTTGAGAATACTGACAGAATATCGCCGCCCATCTTGCTTTTAACACTCAATAGTTTGGATATCTCACTAAAATTGCCTAATTTTGCATTCATAACAGTTTCTCTTTAATTTATTGATAATCATTGTATTTAGACACTACAAAGTTACCAATAATTATTGAGAAACTGTTATTTTAAGCCTACTTTTTGAGGGTGGGAAACTTTAGTTAAAAACAAGAGACTATGAGAAAGAAATTCTTTTCAATGCTCGTGCTGCTCGCAGCAGTAGCTACGGGCGCAATGGCGCAGACCGAAACGCTGCTGA
>DLDU01000062.1:0-25328 GCA_002481295.1 Prevotella sp. UBA7764
TCGGGATATTGCGCCTGCCTGTTTGCTAAGTATTATTTCTCATAACCGGGGTTCTGCTTCCAAGTAGGATTCACGTTGAGGATATCCTTATGAACTGGGAAGATACGGCGCGTCTTGTCGAAGTTGGCCGTTGGGAATCCCGTGTAGTGCGGGAAGAACTGTCCCTCAAAGGTGCCGAAGCGGATCATATCGTTGCGACGCCAGTTCTCACCGAGGAATTCACGCCCGCGCTCATCAAGAATCTCCTTGAGCGAAGGGTTGTGGTCGATGGTAGGTGCCTTGACATAACTGCGGATCTGGTTGAAGAGGCTCTGCGGTGTGTCGCCGTTGGTAGCCTTACCACCCCGCGTGATAGCCTCCGCCTTCTCGAGCAGGATGTCGGCATAGCGGAAGATAGGCAGGTCGTTGCTCTGGTTACGTCCGTTCTTGAAGTCATCGTCGGTCACGAAGAACTTGACATTGCGGTTGCCCTGATTGTAGCCATTGACATTATCACCCACGTCGAGATGCTCATCTTGAGTCTTCAACGTAATAGAAGAGGTGAGCACAATGGGGTTGCCACTCTTGTCCAAAGCCACATCCTTGGTGGGCAACTGCGTCGTGGGATCATAGACATGAACCGTGTCGCGGAGGATGAGCTGGTTGCGCTCGTCACCAGGCAGATTGAAAAGCGCAGCGCACTCAGGCGTCATGGTCATGTATCCGCCTGCCGAGTTGTGGAGCTTCATGCCATAGTAGCTGATGGCTACGTCCTTTGCCTGCTTCCATGTGATGGCACGCCCATACTGCATACCTGTGGCCGTGTAGGTGTCATAAGGCATGGCATAGATGAAGTCCTCGATCTTGTAGCCGTTGTCAAAGGCAAACTTCTTGCGATAAGGTACAGAGCCGAGGTTGAACTTCTTGCTGTTGATGATGTCGTCGCAATACTTGATACACTCGTCGAGTTTCTCGTTCTTGGCCGTAGCAGCGTCGTACTGATCCACAGATGCGGCAGTATAGACCGGCCAGTTGATGTAGAGCTTCACGAGCAGCGCCTCAGCCATCCACTTCGTCGGCTTGCCATAGGTGTTGGCGCTCACCTCGTCGGTCAGCAGCGGAATGATGTCCTTCAGCTCCGACTCGATGAACTCAGCCACCTTGGCGCGTGGGGAGCGCTCAAGAACCTCGTCTTTTGTGACGATGTGGTCCATGATCGGCGCGTCGCCCCAGCAGTCCATCATGACAAACTCGAAGAAGGCACGCATGGCACGGGCACGGGCGATATACTTCTCGTCGGCGCCGCTCTCGGTGAGATCACGGATGACGGTGTTGGCCTTGGTGCAACCGCTCATCAGCTCGCCCATCCAGTCGATGGTGGCATCGTCCTTGGTATAAGCGTGAAGACTCGGGTGGGCATAAGCACCATTGTCGTACCAGCCACCACCATAGCTGACAGCCGTGTACTCGTCAGAAGACAGTTCCTGGGCCTCCATGTAGCGACGGCCGAAGCAGCCGCGCAGCTGATAATAGACATCAGCCATCTTGGCTTCCACTGCAATGTCGTTGTTGGGATATTTAGTGTAGAGCGAGTCTACGTCCACATTCAGATCGGTGCAGCCAGTCAGCAGGAGCAGTCCTCCCGCCAAAGACATAAAAAACTTATTTTTCATTGTGTAGCGTCGTTAATGTTAGAAATTTACTTTCAGGCCGAGCATAACCGTGCGTGTATGGGGATAGTTGCTCCAGCGATAGTCCACACCCGGTGAGATACCACCCAGATCCACTTCCGGATCCAGTCCTTTGTAGCTGGTGATGGTGAAGACGTTGTTCACCGTAGCGTAGAGCTGAGCGTTTTGCAACCAGCCATTGAACTTTGTGAAGGTATAGCCCAGGGTGAGAGACTGGAGGCGCAGATAGCTTCCGTTCTCGATGAAGCGGTCAGAAGGAATGTTGCCGGAGATGTCGGTAGCCGGACGGTCGGTGATAAACTCCTTGAGCACGTTCTTGCCATTGGAGAACATCTCGGGGCTGGTGTACTGCGCGCGTGAGCCGTTATAGATCTTGTTACCAAAGACGCCCGTGAAGAAGCAGGAGGCACTCCAGTTCTTATAGGTCAGCGTGTTGTTCCATCCCAAGTTCAGCTTAGGCTGTGCACATCCTGTGATAGAGCGGTCACGCTCGTTGTCGGGAGCCGTAGTCTTCTCACCTGTGCGGTTGCCGTTTTCGTCGAGGACATAGTAAGTGGCAATACCCTTGTCGTTGTATCCGGCGAAAGTAAAGGTGTAGAACGTTCCGAGTGGCTCACCCTCGATGATACGCTGCGTATATCCGTTGGCCGATACACCGGCAACCATCGGGTCGCCCTGGTTAAACTCCTTGGTGAAGTACTTGTCATTGGTCAGCTTGTCCACACGGTTCTTGTTGTGTGCCAGGTTGAGCGTGGTCTGCCAAGTGAAGTTCTTGGTCTTCACAGGCGTTGCGTTGACGGTCAATTCGATACCCTTGTTGGTAATCTCGCCGACGTTGGCGTCGATGTAGCCATAAGGATATTCGGTCAGAGACACCGGATAAGACCAGATGAGGTCTTTGGTCTTCTTGCTGTAGAATTCGAGCGTACCATTGATACGACCGCCAAAGAGCGCATAGTCAATACCAACATTGAACATGCCTGTGCTCTCCCACTTCAGATCGGGATTGGCATTTTTTGTAGCGGCCAGCGTGCGCCAGCTCTTTCCATTGTAATCGAAGAAGCCGGAAGCACCATAGGTGGCAATGGCTGTGTAAGCGCCGAAGCCGAGGGCGTTACCACTCACGCCATAGCCCATACGCAGTTTCAGGTTGGAGATCACATTCTGATTCTTCATGAATGGCTCCTCGGTGATATTCCAGGCAGCACTCACAGACGGGAAGGTACCCCACTGATGGTCCTTGCCAAACACAGAGCTGCCGTCGCGACGGATCGTAGCCTGGAGCATGTAGCGGCTGTTGTAGCTGTAGGCTGCACGACCATAAAACGAGATGTTGCGCACAGTAGCCTTTGTGCCACTCTCCACAGCGGGGATGCCGTCGATGCTGCTGGCGTAAGACAGCTGGTTCCACTTCAAATAGTCGTCATAGAAATCGTGTACCCACAGTCCGAAGCCGTCACCGCTCTCCTTCTCTTCCCAAGAGTATCCGGCCATCACCGACAGCTTGTGGATCTTGCTGATCGTGACATCGTAGTTGCCATAAGTCTCGAACGTATGGGCATGACCCATATAAGTGTTGCGGGCAGCCTTGCCGTTGTAGGCACTCACACCCTCGATCTGTGTGTTATGGGTGTCGTAGGCACTGTAGGTATGCTGGTTGTTGGTGAAAGAGTAGTTGGCATTCCATGTCAAGCCGTCGATGATCTTCAAGGTAGCCTTGGCGATATACTGCATGCGCTTCCAATTGGTTTCAAAAGTGTCTTCATGGAGCAGCGACATCGGATTGTAGTTCTTTGATCCAGTAGCCTTCGACCAGTTGCCGTCTTCACCTCTGACAGGCATACATGGAGAGTAGTAGTTCATGGCATCGAGCACGGAAGCTCCTTCGTTCCACATTGGCACACCATGAGCCGTACCATACATGCCGTTCACGCCGAGAGAGATGTCGAGATGGTCCTTGAGCACCTTGGTCGTCATCAAGGAGCGAACGTTGAGTCGGTTCATCCCCGACTCTTTGATGACACCCTGACGATTCTGATAGTTCAAGCTCACCATATAGGTGGACTTCTGTCCGCCTCCGCTGATGGAAAGGTTATGGTTGTGGCTCACACCTGTGCGCAGCACCTCTTTCTGCCAGTCGACATTTGCGCCCTCGTCATTGCCGAGAGTCAGTCCATTGGCTTTGGCATATCCGCGCAGATCATCGGCACTTGCCATATCCATAGTCTTGGCCACATGGTCAAACGCCGCATAGCCATTATAGGAGACGCTGGTCCGCTCCTGGCCTTTGCGGCCTTTCTTTGTGTTGATGATGATAACGCCGTTGGCAGCTTTCGAACCGTAGATGGCCGTAGCGGTAGCATCGCGAAGCACGTCGATGCTCTCGATGTCGTCGGGAGACACCATCGAGATGTCCACACCGGGGATGCCGTCGATGACATAGTAAGGCTGCATGGCTTCACCGGTACGCAAGGAGGAGGCACCACGCAGCGTGATGCTCGGCGTGCCATTCGGATCACCAGAGGTGGTCACCACCAGACCGGCCACCTTGCCCTGAAGCAGAGAGGCGGCATCGGAATAGACACCCTTGTTCAGATCCTCGGCATTCACGGTGGTGATCGACGAGGTGACATCCTTGCGGCGCATGGTGCCGTAGCCCACGACGACGACTTCGTTGAGCATCTTGTTGTCGTCCTTCAGAACTACGCTTTGGCCCGGCGTGATCACACGGTCCTCATAGCCTACGTAGGAAACCTTCAGCTTGGCGCCCGGCTTCTTAGTGGTGATGGTGTAGCGGCCGTTGATGTCGGTCACCGTGCCATTGGTGGTACCTTGCTCCATGACGGTCACGCCGACGAGCGGCTCACCATTGCTGTCGGTGATGACACCAGACTTCTGACTCTGGGCCATGGCCACAGTGCCACAAAGCAGAAGAGAGGCGGAAAGCACGGCTTTCTGCATGCCCTTCTTTAAATGGGTTTGTCTTTTTCGCATAATAGATATAGTTATATAATATAAGTGCAAAGCTAACACGAATATGTGTCAAGTGCGTTACAAGGGGTTGGCAATTGGTTAAAGTCCAAAGGCTGGGCCACCATAGTCCACGCCATGGGCTGTGACAGAGAGTCCGGTAGTGTGGATGTCCTGAGCCTGGTCGACATAGACACCATACACCTTATTATATATATAGCCTTCGCCGCGGCAGGGGCGTTTATCGTAGATGCCACCCTTGTAGTCGGTCATGTGGCAGAGACGCAAACTGACGTAATCGAGATGAATGTCCTTGACTTTACCCGCTTCCCCACCGATGAAACAGCCGTTCTCCGACGTGGCGACGATGCTACGGAAGTAGATGCGACTCACCTCGCCACAGCGTCCGTGAGTCTCGCCCTTAGGGAAACGCCAGTTGGCATCCTTGTTGTTACCGTCGGCACGCGGGTAACTGGTGACATAGATCGGTTCGGCTTTGCCCCACCACACGTCGCTCCACAAGCGCAAATCCATGATGATGTTGGAAAAGACAACGTCGGTCACTGTGCCCTCATCGCGGTTTTGAATGCCCAAGCCACGATTGGAACGTGTGATGATGCAATTGTCGATGCTGACATTGTAGATGGAGTCCATGTTCTCCGATCCGATCTTGATGGCACAAGAGCGGGAACTCATCGTACAGTTGGTCACCACAATGTCGTGACAGGAACCATACTCGGCAAACTCACGGCGGTTTTTCAGGCAGATGCAGTCGTCGCCGGAGGTGATATGACAGTTGCTGACGCGCACATGCCGGCTATGGTCGATGTCGATGCCGTCGCCGTTGCGTATCTTTAAGTTGTTGAGTAGATTGATGCCGTCGACCACCGCGTCCTCGCAGCCTACGAGATGGAGTGTCCAGTAAGCGCCTTCGCGGATGGTGATGTCGCGCACCTGTACGTTCTTCACGCCAATGAGCGTAAGGACATGCGGCCGGGGATCAAAGGTGGTCACGGGCTTGAGCTCATAAGAGTCGGACAGCTCGCGACCCATGAAGCGCACGCCGTTGCCGTCGATGGTGCCACGTCCGCAGACTCGGATGTCGTGAGCGTCTTTGGCCCAAAGCCATAGCATACCCTCGCCTTGATTGCTGCCAAAGGCACTCTTGCGGTAGACATTCTCGTCAGGATTAGCCAACAAGGTGGCACCGGCATCGAGATACAGCTCCACGCCGGACTTCAACTGTAAGGGACCGGAAAGGAAAGTCTTGCCACGAGACAAGAGCACACGTCCTCCACCATCGGCACTGCACGCGTCGATAGCACGCTGGAGAGCAGGCGCGTCGTCGGTTGTTCCGTCACCTTTTGCTCCGTAATCCGTGACGTGATAGGTGGCTTGAGCCCATACTGGCACCAGAATAAGAATGTCAATTAGCAGTAATATCAGTTTTCTCATTGATGATTGGTCAAAGGTATGATGTGTCGTAGTCATGTAATGATGACGCAAATATAAGTAAAAAAAAGCAAACTAACAAAAATTAGTCGTTTTTTTATACACAGTCTCCTGTTTTGGCTGCTTTTCTGATGCGGGACGCCTACAGCCGCCCTTCTTCGCGATAGCTGTAATAACTGCCATCAGTGATGATGACATGGTCGAGAAAATAGATGCGCATCAGTTCGCATGCCTTGCGGATGCGGTCGGTGAGCTGGTCATCTTGACGGCTGGGACGCTTGCTGCCGCTGGGATGGTTATGGCATACGGCAAGAATCGTAGTGTTGCAGAGCAGCGCGTCCTTGATGATGATACGTATGTCGACGGCGGTCTCCGTGATGCCGCCGTGACTGATGCACTCTTCCTTGATGAGTTTAAACGACTGGTTGAGCATCAGAATGTGGAATTCCTCCACGTCGAGATCCTGCAACTTGGGATGCATCAGGTTGTAGATGGCTGTGGCGGAACCGAGATCGGGGCGCTCCTCGGCAACAGAGTCTTTGCGACGCTTGCCGAGTTCACAGGCGGCAAGGATGGTGATGGCCTTGGCCGGCCCCATGCCGTGATAGCGGCACAGCTCGTTTACAGTCTTCTTGCCCAAAGTATTGAGGTTGTAGTTGCAGTCGCTGAGCACCGTACGCATCAAGTCCACGGCACTCTGTCGGTCAGATCCTGAGCCAATGAGAATGGCAAGCAGTTCGGCATCGCTGAGTGCTGCCGCACCAAGCCGCATCATTTTCTCGCGTGGGCGGTCCTGTTCGTCCCAATGATTAATGCTGAGTTTTTCCATCCTTAAACATCTTTATAGCTATCCGTTGGTAATCTTCCATGCCGTCATTGGGTGCCGGGCTGATGCCAAGCAGACGGCAGACCAAAGCGTAGACGGCGGTATTGGAGAATACGCCCATGTCCTCACCACGGCGAATATCGGGTCCCATGGCACGAAATAGGGCGTGCATGTCGCTGTAGGCTGGGTCGTAGCCATGCACACCACCATTGTGGCAGGTCTCGTCGGTGAAGAGAAAACCTTCATCAGACAGCACCAGCACATCGCCAATATTCGGGTCGGACTGGTAGTGAAGCCACTGGGGTATGTCGGCTTTGCGCCACACATGCAGGTGGGCAACATGACGTAAAGCGGCCACGATGCTGTCCTGCTGCCAGCGTTGCGGCGCATAGATATTGGCCGGAAGATTGCCTTCGATCGATTGATACCAATCTTTATGAAGATAACTACCGACTGTTACCTGGCGTGAAGGTGTGAACCACGTCATGCCATGGTCGGAGACAATGACAAGATTGACGCTGTTTTGGAGCCCCGCCTTGCCGATGCGTGTCCACAAACTGCCCAACAGCGAGTCTATGCGCTCCACGGCCAATCGTGTCTGCTTGGCTTGTGGGCCATAGTTGTGTCCGCTGGCATCAGGTTCTTCAAAATAGGCCATGATGAGGTCGGGACAATTCTTTGCCGTGAGTTGCTGCATGATGCCGTCGACACGCTGGCTGAATGTGAGATGTGGCTTTTCGTCGTAGCTGTGCCAGATATCGGGATAATGACCAGCAACAGCCACATCTGACCCCGGCCAATAAAAGACAGCCGTATGCAACCCCTGACGCTGGGCTATGAGCCAAAGTGGCTCGCCATGGTAGAAACGGGCGTCGCACTTGGTCTTGGGATTGGACAACGAGAAGCGCGCACCGGTGTCACGGTCGAGAAACGAGTTGGCGATGATACCGTGATGCTCGGGACGCAGTCCGGTGGCAAGGGTATAGTGGTTGGGAAATGTCTTCGATGGAAAAGAGGGAACAAGCTCGCCCTTGACGCCCTGACGGGACATCAGGTCGAGAAAAGGCGTATCATACATCTCGGCATAGTCCCACCGGAAGCCATCGCAAGAGATGACAATGGTGGTCTTCTTAGCCATGGCACTCACCATGCCGGACATCCATAAGATGACAAGGAGCATTGTTGTCTTTGCCATACGGTAAATATTTCGGTTCATAGGCTGTCTTTTATAGGGTTGAAAATAGAAGGAAGCGACAAGACTACTTATAGAAGTTCTTCTCATAAGCGGCAAATTCGTCTTGACCACGCACGCACCGTCGCCACCATGCTTGAAGGAAACCACAGCCGTAGCCTATAAGTTGGGTGAAGGCTGCACGCACGCTGAGCAATCCGATCTTCAAACTATGGCTCTGGCGGGCTGAGTCGGCGAGGATCAGCAAGCTGTAGAGAATCAAGGGTACCAAAGCGAATGTCATCATATAGAGTTCCATGTCTCTTTCACTCCGCGCTAAAGAGAAGAGGACTGACAAAAGACCGGCCACAAACAACAGTGCCAAAAACACAACGCCAAGCGTGAAGACCATAGGCAAGAGATGAACGAGTTTGAGGCTATCGGGATATTTCTTGTAGAGGTTAATGCGGGCAATGCCACTGTTGAACACCTGCCGCCAAAACTTGCGAAAGTCTGTCCTGCGTTTGTGATAAACCCACGCGCCTGGGAAGAGACGGCAGTGAAGACCGGCTTTGAAGATGCGAATGGAAAAGTCAATATCCTCGCCGAAGCGCATCTTGGAGAAGCCGCCGAGCCGCTGATAGACGTCGCGGCGGATGCCCATGTTAAAGGAACGGGGATAGAACTTGTCGAGTTTCTTCTTTCCGCCACGGATGCCGCCGGTGGTGAAGAAACTCGTCATGGAATAGGATATGGCCTTTTGTGTCGGAGTAAACGAGTCGGCAGCACGGTCGGGACCGCCGAATGCCTCACAGGACTCACGCTTCAGCTCGTCGTCAACGGCTTGGAGATAACCGGGAGGAACCACTACATCGGAATCGAGAATGATGACATACTCGCCTCGCGCACGCTCTACGCCATAGTTGCGGCTCTGTCCGGGTCCGCTGTTAGGCTTGCTGAAATAGTGAAGATCGAGTTTTCCCACATAGCGTGCACAGACATCATGGCAAGGCACTTGCGAACCGTCCTCGACAACGACAACTTCAAAAGTGCTTAACGACTGGCGTGTCAAGCTGTCCAACAGCTCGTCGACCTCATCAGGACGGTTGAAGACAGGAATGACAAAAGAATATTTCAAAGGTTTCTCCATAGTAATAGAATTCTCCAAGACGCTGACCGGACTCAGTAGCGAGCGGTCGTTAACAAAAAAAACCACCCTTCGCAAAAGGAAGGATGGCGTAAGGCTTAGTGCCCAATTATTTCTCGCTCACGCGGCCTACATAGCTGCCGTCGCGTGTGTCGACCGTGATGGTCTCGCCCTCATTGATGAACAAGGGTACACGGATCTCAGCGCCAGTCTCCAGCGTGGCAGGCTTGGTAGCGTTGGTAGCAGTGTTGCCCTTCACACCCGGCTCGCTGTGAGTGACCTTCAGATTGGTCTTCACCGGCATCTCAGCAGAGAGGATGGTGCCGTCAGAAGTGTCGGTCTGCACGTCAACGACGTCGCCTTCCTTCATAAACTCCCAGCCAGTGATCATGTCCTTGGAGATAGGAATCTGCTCGAAAGTCTCTTGGTTCATGAAGATGTAGCCAGTAGGATCCTCATAGAGATACTGGTAAGGACGATGCTCTACGCGCACATCATCGAGTTTGAAGCCGATCTGGAAAGTACGCTCCAGCACGCGGCCGTCAGCCACGTTCTTCAACTTGGTGTTCATGACAGTGTTGCCTTTTCCTGGCTTACGATGCTGGAAGTCAACGCACTTCCAAATACCGCCGTCCATGCGGATGCATGTTCCGATCTTAATTTCCTGTGAATTAATCATTGTGTGTATATTATAAGTATATTATCATGCTTTTGCAGGTGCAAAGTTACTATAATTTTAGATAAAAACATCTTTTTAGCACTGAAAAATCACTTAATTCTTTGTCATCTCGAAAATTATGCGTAATTTTGCAAGCCATAAGAAGGGCAAAGGCTCAAAAAGAGAAGGAACAAATAATAAATTAACAATAAAGAAAGATGAAAAGAACATTTCAGCCTCACAACCGCCGTCGCGTCAACAAGCACGGCTTCCGCGAGAGAATGGCCACAAAGAATGGCCGTCGCGTGCTGGCTTCCCGTCGTGCTCATGGCCGCAAGAAACTGACCGTCTCTGACGAGAACCACGGCAAGTAACTCCTTAGCGTCTATGCGCAAGGCAGCAAAAAGCAGCAAGGATAACTCTTCCTTGCTGCTTTTGCCGTATCTAAGGTGGCTATCACAACGTAAAGGATGCGGTCACCAAACATTACTGAGACAGTTACTGATAAACGGTGGCTAATAACAAAAGAGCCACCGTTGACACAACGAAAAAGAAAATATTCACGGGTTTTATTTTGTATTTCGAGCGGTTTGCATTACCTTTGTATTAAATAAAGTACCGATGACAATATCTGAATTCTTAGGCAAGTTCAAAAGTACCTATCTCTGGGGAAACCTCGCGGCAATGGCTCTCGTAGTCGTTGCGCTGGCTTTGGGCTTCCGCTTTGGCATCGACCTGTACACCCACCACGGCGAGTCGATTCCTATCCCCAATATTCTGCACAAGCGATACGCCGATGCTGAGCAGATCGTCAACAGTCTCGGGCTGGAGATAGAGGTAAGCGACACGGGTTATGTACGCTCTCTGCCACCAGGAGCTATCCTGGAGCAGACACCGGGACCTGGTGAGCGCGTCAAGTCGGGACATATTATCTATGTCACCATCAATGCCACACACTCTCCTACAATCACCCTGCCCGATGTCATCGACAACAGCTCGCTGAGAGAGGCGATGGCAAAACTCACAGCCATGGGATTCAAACTGGGCAAGCCGCAATCGGTACCAGGAGAGAAGGACTGGGTCTATGGCATCACCGTCAACGGACGTCATGTGGTTGCCGGAGATAAGATTCCGATCGATGCCACACTGATTATTCAGGTCGGTGACGGACAGCTCGACCAAAGCGACGACATCAACTATATCGATCCAGACATAGAGAACGACAATACCGACGACGAGAGCGGTGACGTAGACAACTTCCAAGAGATCCCGACACCGCCCGACCAGCCCGAAAACAACAATACGGAAGAGAACACCAACACAGGTGAGTAGTCCCCCGAAGGCTGCGTTCTCCTCAACAAAGAAAAAACAGACATGGCAGAAGAAAACATTTTCTCAGACTTGCTGGACGACGAGCTGGATCAGAGCGAAGACAACGGTCGCGACAACCTGAATCCTTCCAACGGCAACCGCTATGAGCATTGGCGCATCATCGTCGACGACGGACAAGCACCCGTACGCATCGACAAGTTCCTTGCCGAGCACATGCAGCACTCCAGCCGCAACCGTATTCAGACTGCTGCCGACGCCGGATGCATCTGCGTAGCAGGCAAGGCTGTCAAGAGCAACTACAAAGTACGGCCGGGAGATGTCGTCACGCTCATGCTCGACCATCCCAAACACGACACAAGTATCGTGGCGGAGAACATTCCACTCGACATCGTCTATGAGGATGACGACTTGATGGTGGTCAACAAGCCGGCCGGCATGGTGGTGCATCCGGGAGCCGGAAATTTCACGGGCACACTGATCAATGCTGTGGCATGGCACATGCGCAATGTCCCCTCATTCGATGCCAATGACCCGGAAGTGGGACTGGTACACCGCATCGACAAAGACACAAGTGGACTGCTCGTTGTGGCGAAAACACCGGAAGCAAAAACGGCTCTGGGCAAACAATTCTTCCACAAGACGACTCACCGCTCCTATAACGCACTCGTCTGGGGGCACATCGTGGAGGACGAGGGACGCATAGAAGGCAACATCGGACGCGACCCTAAAGACCGACTGCGCATGAAGGTCTTCGACCCGGAATCGGGCATTGGCAAGCCTGCCGTTACTCATTACAAAGTATTGGAGCGTTTTGGCTATACCACCCTTGTGGAATGTATTCTCGAGACGGGACGCACACATCAGATCCGCGCCCACATGAAACACATCGGGCACCCGCTCTTTGGCGACGAGAGATACGGCGGAACAGAGATACTGCGCGGACAGCGCAGTGCTTCCTACAAGGCTTTCATCAACAACTGCTTCAAGATCTGTCCCCGTCAGGCACTGCATGCCAAGACGCTCGGCTTCGTACATCCCCGCACTCATCAGCAAATGGACTTCGACTCGCCATGGCCCGAAGACTTCGCTGCACTGATCGACAAGTGGCGTACCTTCATCAAAGGAACGAACAGAACGCTGAATGATCAATAAGAAAGATGAACAGAGCAATGTAGAACAGGTCAGTACTGAATGATGAATTGCTCAGTACATAATAACAGAACAAAATAAGAAATTAACGAAAAACAAATGATATGAAAGATTTAAAGAGAAACATTGCCATCGTCTGCGGTGGCGATTCATCCGAGCACGACGTATCATTGCGCTCAGCACAAGGTCTTTATTCCTTCTTTGACAAGGAACGTTATAATGTCTATATCGTTGACGTGAAAGGACAGGACTGGCATGTCAACTACGAAGACGGCGACATTGCCAAGATCGACCGCAACGACTTTTCCTTCATCAATAAGGAAGGCGAAGCCGTCGTCTTCGACTATGCTTACATCACTATCCACGGCACTCCGGGTGAGAACGGTATCATGCAAGGCTACTTCGACCTGATTCATTTGCCTTACTCTACCAGCGGTGTACTCGTAGAAGCTATGACTTTCAACAAATATGTGCTTAACAACTACCTCCGCGGCTTTGGTGTCAACGTTGCCGACAGTATTCTGCTTCGCCTTGGCGAGAGCTATGACGCCGCAGCCATCGAGAAACGTCTGGGTATGCCGGTCTTTGTTAAGCCTGCTGCCGACGGCTCGAGCTTCGGTGTGTCTAAGGTGAAGAACGCTGACCAGCTGGCTCCTGCTCTGCGTGTCGCCTTCATGGAGAGCAACGAAGTGATGATAGAAGGCTTCATGAAGGGCACAGAGATCTCCATCGGCTGCTATAAAACTAAAGACAAGGCTGTCGTCTTCCCGGCTACAGAAGTGGTGACGAAAAACGAGTTCTTTGACTACGACGCTAAATACAATGGTCAGGTTCAGGAGATCACGCCTGCCCGACTCAGTCCAGAGACAGCAAAGAAAGTAGCTGAAGAGACCAGCCATATCTACGACATCCTTCATTGCAACGGCATCATCCGCATCGACTATATCATCAGCAAAGATGCCCAGGGCAATGACAAAGTCAATATGCTGGAGATCAACACCACGCCGGGCATGACGCCGACAAGTTTCATACCGCAGCAAGTGAAAGCCGCAGGACTGAGCATGAAGGATGTACTCACAGACATTATCGAAAATCATTTCTAAACAGTAAGGCTACATACACCTTATATATATAATGTGCAAGACACGCATAACATATATATAAGGTGCGTGTGTCTATCTCAAAGCAAGGCGACCGCCCATTTCACAAGCAAAGCAGTACCAACCAAAAAGAGGAATGCTCCGTAAAGCATTCCTCTTTTTGTTGGTCGGGATGACCGGACTCGAACTGGCGACCCCTACGTCCCGAACGTAGTGCGCTACCAACTGCGCTACATCCCGATGCAGTCACATACAGAAGCAACGAAGCGCCTCTTTCTGTTTTGCGGTTGCAAAGGTAGCACTTTTTTTTGAATTAGAGATAATTTTATGAAGAAAAATTTGCGAGGTTGCTAAAAAAGTGCTACCTTTGCACTCGCATTTCAGAAATAACACTCCATAACAAGGAAATGCGTAAGTAGAGGGTGCCTTAGCTCAGGTGGTAGAGCAATGGACTGAAAATCCATGTGTCCTTGGTTCAACTCCAAGAGGCACCACTTCCTCCTTTCATTCAATCCGGTTCTTGTCGTTTGACGGGGCCGGATTTTTTCGTTTCTACTATTACAAAGACACCGATAGACGTTGTTGCTACTTCCCGTACGGGAGGTCGTATTACGGTTTCTTTATGGGACCACGAGCAAGAGAAGCATGGTTGCGAACCATACAGCAGCCACACCCCACGGCATACGGTCGTAGCGACGTAATACGTGTGAAGGACATAAAGAGATAACCATGTTGGCTACCAAAAAACCGATACTTGCACCACAGAGGATGTCCCCAAGATAGTGTACACCGAGATAGATGCATGAATAACAGATGGTGATGGCAAACAGAGCCAGCACTGCACGCATGAGCTTGTTGCGATAGATATAACTCAAAAAGGTGACCAGACAACAGATGTTGGTCGCATGACCGGACACAAAGCCATAGTGGCCGCCATGATAGCCATTAACATAGTGAAGCATTGGAGCCAACACGAGATTGTGGGACGGGCGCGGACGTGCCACCAACGGCTTAATGATACTCGAGGAAAGCTGGTCGGTGAACGTGATCATAGCCACAATGACAAGCAACAGCAGGAGACGGTCATGCCACGAGCCTTGGTGCCACACCAGCGTATAGCCCACCAACACTGCCGCCAACGGTAACCAAGTCTTCAAATGACTATAACCATAGAAGGATCTGTCCGTCACTGCTCCTCCATCAAAGTTGAGCAACACCATAGCGCGCGCGTCTGCTGCCTGAAGCGTAGCAAGCACAACAGGAAATTCTGTAAAGATCGTATAGAGCAAAGCGCCGGACAGAAAGGCAATTACCACAATGGCCATCAACAGATATGGCCACCTCAAAACAAGACTTTGTATGTTTGGAGTAGAATAGGAATATCTCATGTTTAGATTGTTTGCCGCAAAGTTACAACATAATTCTGTAGAAATGTCGTATTTGTCTATAAAAATGTTCTAAATAAGATAATTCGTACGGTTTTTCGCATTTATTAAACCTTAAGGTCAAGAAAAAGCCTGGGAGAAGCAACATAGTGCTTTCCCAGGCTTGATATATTGTACAGCACTTAGCAATAGAATGAAATCGTACTAAGTGCTTATGAATCTACAGCAGTTCGGGCAGTTGGAAGAGTTTGATGCCGTTGCTGCCCTTGATAAGAATGTAGTAGCCCTGCGGCTGCTCTTTGGCAATGGCGGTTTTAACTTCTTCGACGTCTTTGAACTTGCGGAAGTCGCAGTCGGTCTTACCAAATTCCTCACCAACGAGCCAAACCTTCGCAAAGTCGTCTTTCCGAAGCATGTCCACCACCTTTTGATGCTCTTCCTGGCTCACGCTGCCAAGTTCACGCATGTCACCGAGAATCACCATCTTCGGCTGCTTGACGGTGATGCGCAGAAAGTTGTCGAGGGCTGCGGCCATGCTTGTAGGGTTAGCATTATAGGCATCGACGATGAGCCAGTTGTGAGCAGTCTGCTCCAGTTGCGATCGGTTGTTGCTGGGCTGATAGCTCTCCAGAGCGTGGCAGATCTGTTGCGGAGCCACGTCGAAGTGTAATCCTACGGCGATGGCAGCCAGCATATTGTCCATATTGTAAGTACCGACAAGATGCGTGTGCACCTCATAGACGTTGGGCTGTCCGTCGACATGCCAGCTGAAAGTAAGGAAGGGCTCGCACACGCCGACCTCGCCCTGCACCTGCGCGTCACCGTCTGTGCCGTAGCTGACGATACGTTCCAGCTCACGTTGCTGCGCCATATCGACGAGATGTTCGTTGCTGGTGTTGAGGAAGACAAGTCCGTCGTGGGCTTTGAGGAAGTCATAGAGCTCGCCCTTGGTCTTCATCACGCCCTCAAACGAGCCGAAGCCCTGCAAGTGAGCGCGGCCAACATTGGTGATCAGTCCACACGTCGGCTCCACATAGTCGACCAGTTTCTTGATGTCGCCAGGATGCGAAGCACCCATTTCCACCACAGCGATCTCGTCTTCGGCGGTGAGCCGCAACAGCGTCTTGGGCACGCCCACGTCGTTGTTGTAGTTAGCCTCAGTGTGCATCACGCGGTATTTCTCAGCGAGCACAGCCGAGACGAGTTCTTTGGTTGTGGTCTTTCCATTGGTGCCGGTGATGCCGACAACAGGAATGGAGAACCGGCGGCGGTGCTCGCGCGCCAGTTCCTTATAGGCGGTGAGGCAGTCGTCGACAAGGATGAAGCGTTCGTCGCCCTCCTCGGCGTATTCCTTCTCGTCAACGATGGCATAACTGCATCCTTTCTCAAGTGCGCTCTTGGCGAATTTGTTTCCGTCGAACGACGCACCTTTCAGCGCGATGAAGATGCTGTCTTTGGGACAGTCGCGGCTGTCGGTGGTCACCTGCGGATGCTGCAGGTAGAGCTGATATAATTCTTTTGCGTTCATAGTCGTGGGAAATGTGTTGATTCGTAGTCTCTATTTTCTTATAAGCACCTTTATGTTACTCTTCTATTTGAGCTTTTGCAAAATCTTCTGGGGAACAGATAATAATTGTGTCACAAGCGGGAAAATCTTTCAAGTTGTAGAGATACAAGCTTCGAGCAAGCCCAATTGGGCGGCTCGCATGATCTTTCTAACTGCAACATAATGCGTCCTCTGTGTAAGGAACTCCATGACTATATTTGTGTCAAGAAAGACTCTCATAGATATTCTTCGTATTTCTGACTCAAATAATGTTCCTTCATTTTCTCGTCGTCACCGGGCATAGTCTGTGAAAAGAGATCCATAAACTTGTCTGTAGGCAATGGACCGTCGTCAACATGGATTTTCTTAGTCGTCATAGCCTTAGCTCCATGTCTCTTCTGCCAAGAAAGCTTTTTCAAGTATTCCAAAGCCTTCCGGAGGTAATCCTCACTATCTGCGAGATAGTTGAGATTACTATGGATTTCTGCATTGAGTTGTAGCGTTGTCATTACAATTCCTTTCTTTGCTGCAAATATACGAAAACAATTTTAAATCTCATGGGATCAGACCGAAAAAACAACGCAATTATTTGCATGATAGCGGAGAAATAGGTACATTTGCAAATAGTGTACACGATTTAGAAGTAATTACATTCATGAACTATACTATTAACGTGCGGGGGCGGCTGCTCTCGCTGGCCCATCCTCAGGTGATGGGTATCCTCAATGTCACCCCCGACTCCTTCTATTGTGGAAGCCGCAAACAGACTGAGCGCGAGATCGCTGACCGCGCCAACGAGATCATCGCACAGGGAGGAACCATCATCGACGTAGGAGCTTTCTCTACACGACCCGGTGCGCAGGAGGTGAGCGAGGAAGAGGAAGCCCGCAGACTGAAGTGGGCGCTGGGCATTGTGCGCCGTGAGCAGCCCGACGCTCCCGTGTCGGTGGATACCTACCGCCCGCTTGTAGCCCGCCAGTGCATTGAAGACTGGGGGGCCGACATCATCAACGACGTGTCGGAAGGTGGTCTTACCGGTATCGTCAACACGCCGATCCACGAGACTGGCAGCATGTTTGAGGTGGTGGGACAACTGCGCGTCCCGTATATTCTCATGTCGGTGAAGCCCGACATCACGAGCATGATGCAGGCTTTCAGCCGTGAGGTGCAGCAACTGCGCGACTTAGGTGCACGCGACATCATTCTCGACCCGGGCTATGGCTTCGGCAAGACTTTGGAGCAGAACTATGCTGTCTTGCGCGATGCCGACAAGCTCTTGGCGCTCGACCTGCCTGTGCTCACGGGAGTGTCGCGCAAGTCTATGATCTTTAAGCTCGTCGGTGGCGACCCGACGACATCTCTCAACGGCACCACAGCCATCCACGCCATTGCGTTGATGAAGGGCTCCTCCATCCTGCGCGTTCATGATGTGAAGGAAGCCGTAGAGTGCGTGAAGATATACGATGAAATGTTGAGTGTTGAATGAAATCAATGTTGAGTGTCGAATGGTCTCAATGTTAAGTGTTGAATGATGAATGTTGAATGACCTCCACCCGGAGCACTGATTTATCCATTATTATTTCTACACTATACATTATACATTAATCATTTCTACACTATACATTATACATTACTTATGTTTTTTGAGTTTGGAATCAAGGATGTCATAGACATCTTCCTTGTCGCCCTGATGCTTTACTACATCTACCGGCTGATGAAGGAGAGCCGTTCGCTGAACGTGTTCTATGGCATCATCGTGTTTGTACTCATCTGGCTCTTCGTCTCTCAAGTGCTGGAGATGAAGCTTTTGGGCAGCATCCTCAGCCAGTTGGCCAGCGTGGGTGTCATCGGCCTGATCGTACTGTTCAAGGAAGAGATACGAAAGTTTCTCTATCAGTTGGGTGCCCATCAGCGCGTGAAAAGCGTCATGCGTTTCTTCTCTCAACGCAAGGACAACGGGCAGGACGAAGACAAGGAGACCATCATGCCGATCGTATGGGCTTGCATGGACATGGCAAAGAAAAAGGTCGGTGCCCTCATTGTCATCGAGCGGGCCACACCGCTCGACGACATCGTGCAAACCGGCGAGCAGATCGACGCGCGCGTCAATAAGTTGTTGATAGAGAACATCTTCTTCAAGAACTCTCCGCTCCACGACGGTGCCATGATCGTGTCAAAAAAACGTATCAAAGCCGCCGGCTGCATCCTGCCCGTGAGCCATAACATGGACATCCCGAAGGAGCTGGGCCTTCGCCACCGTGCCGCCATGGGCATCTCGCAGGACTCCGACGCCATCGCAGTGGTAGTCTCAGAAGAGACCGGGCGCATCAGCGTGGCCATCAAAGGACAGTTCCACCTGCGTCTCTCCGCTGAGGAGCTCGAAAGCATACTCGCCAGAGAGATGATAGGTTAACAAAGGCTTTTTTATTTATTGATTTGTTACCGTCTGTTTGGTCACCTCGCAAAGATTACGTAACTTTGTAACATCGACATTTCAAAACTAATATATTACCGAACACTATGAGTTTATTAGAGCAAATTGTTGCGCGTGCTAAAGCTAACAAGCAGCGCATCGTGCTCCCCGAAGCTGAAGAGGAGCGCACTCTGAAGGCTGCCGACCGTGTACTGGCCGACGACCTGGCCGACCTGATCTTGATCGGCAATCCCGAAAACATCCGCAAGGAAGCCAAAGAGTGGGGTCTCGCCAACATCGACAAGGCTACCATCGTCGACCCGCTGCACTGCGAAAAGACCGAAGAGTATGCTACCCTGCTGGCTGAGCTTCGCAAGAAAAAGGGCATGACCGTTGAGCAGGCCCGCGAGCTGGTAACGAAGAACAACCTCTATCTTGGCTGCATGATCATCAAGACCGGCGACGCTGACGGTCAGATCTCCGGCGCACTGAGCACTACGGGCGACACGCTGCGTCCGGCTCTACAGATCATCAAATGCGCTCCGGGCGTCACTTGCGTCAGCGGCGCTATGCTGCTCATCACCGATCAGAAGCAGTATGGCGAGGACGGCATCGTGGTTATGGGCGACGTTGCTGTCACTCCTAATCCTACCGCTGACCAGCTGGCTCAGATCGCCTACTGCACAGCCGAGACCGCAAAGAGCGTGGCAGGCATCCAGGATCCCCGTGTGGCCATGCTGAGCTTCTCCACCAAAGGCTCCGCCAAGGATGCCAAGGACAAGACTACGGGCAAGAGCGTCTACATCATCGACAAGGTCGTCGACGCCACAAAGATAGCTCACGAGAAATATCCAGAGCTGAAAGTCGACGGCGAGCTGCAGGCCGACGCCGCACTCGTGCCTTCTGTGGGCGAGTTCAAGGCTCCGGGCTCTCCGATTGCCGGACACGCCAATGTACTCGTTGTGCCTAACCTCGAAGTAGGCAACATCGGCTACAAGCTCGTTCAGCGTCTTGGCGGTGCCATCGCCATTGGTCCTATCCTACAGGGCATCGCTCGTCCTGTCAACGACCTCAGCCGTGGCTGCTCTGTCGATGACATCTACTACATGGTTGCCATCACTTCTTGCCAGGCCATGGACGCTAAGAAGTGATGAATGTTGAGTGTTGAATGATGAATGAATTCATCATTCAACACTCAACATTGTTAATAACTCAACATTCCACACTAACAATCAACATTAAAGATGAAGATTTTGGTCCTGAACTGCGGTAGCAGTTCCATTAAGTACAAGTTATACGACATGACCGACGAGAGCGTTCTCGCACAGGGTGGCGCAGAGCGCATCGGTCTCGACGAGGCTTTTGTCAAAGTGACGATGAAAGACGGCTCAAAGGAAAAGATCATGCACGACATGCCGTCGCACAAAGAAGGTGTGAAATTCGTGCTTGACCTCCTCGTAGATCCGAAGTACGGCTGTCTGAAGAGCCTCGACGAGATCGACGCTGTGGGACACCGTATCGTGCAGGGCGGTGACCTCTTTGAGAAGAGCTGCATCGTCACTCCCGAGGTGGAGAAAGGCATTGAGAGCCTCATCGACCTCGCACCGGTACACAACAAGGGTCACTTGGCAGGCCTCCGCGCTGTCGATGCCCTCATGCCCGGTACACCGCAGGTGACCGTGTTCGACAATGCTTTCCACAGCACCATGCCGCCGTATGCTTATCTCTACGCTGTGCCCTACGAGTTCTATACCAAGTGGCACGTACGCCGCTATGGTTTCCACGGCACCTCTCACCGCTATGTCTCTCAGCGCGTATGCGAGTTCCTCGGCGTGGACATCAAGACACAGAAGATCATCACCTGCCATATCGGCAACGGTGCCAGCGTGGCTGCCGTGAAGTATGGCAAGGTCATCGACACCTCCATGGGTCTGACTCCTTTGGCCGGACTGATGATGGGCAGCCGCTCAGGCGACATCGACCCGTCGGCTGTCACCTATCTGATGCAGAAGACCGGTATGGGACCTCAGGAGATGGCCGATTTCCTCAACAAGCAGAGCGGCGTGCTCGGCATCACAGGCATCTCCAGCGATATGCGTGAGATCGAGAATGCCGACAACGAAGGCAACGAGCGCGCTCATCTCGCACTGCAGATGTACAACTACCGCATCAAGAAATACATCGGTGCATACGCCGCTGCCATGAACGGTGTCGACATCATCGTGTGGACTGCCGGTGTGGGCGAGAACCAGGAAGGCGTGCGCTGGGATGCATGCTCCGGTCTGGAATACCTCGGCGTGAAGATGGACAAGGAGCGCAACCACGTACGCTCGAAGGAGCAGATCCTCTCTGCCGACGACTCCAAGGTGAAGGTGGTGATGATTCCTACCGACGAGGAGATTGTCATTGCCCGCGACACTCGCGACCTCGTAGAGGCACAGAAGAAGTAATATCGCAACCAACTCAAAGGCGGACGCTCACGACGGGCTGTCCGCCTTTTTTAGTTTTATATTATCAAGCAAGTTTTCTGCCAAGTAATAATAAGGAGAGTAAAGGATATGAAGATTGTTACATTCGGAGAAATCATGTTGCGCCTGTCCAAGCATGGTGCCATGAGGCTGACACAGGGCAACTCCTTTGACGCCAACTACGGCGGTTCTGAGGCCAACGTGGCAGTGAGTCTGGCAATGCTCGGCGACGACGTGGAGTATGTCACCCGTGTGCCCGACAATGCCATCGGCGAGGCGGCACTCATGCACCTGAGGGAATACGGTGTCGACGTACACCATTCGGTCAAGGGTGGCAAGCGGTTGGGCACCTACTATTTCGAGCCATCTGCAGCCATGCGATCGTCGAGAGTGGTCTATGACCGCGATGACTCTGCTTTCAACACCTTGTCGTTCGGCGACATCGACTGGGCACCAATATTGAAGGAGGTAGGATTGTTTCATTGTTCGGGAATCACCTGCGCTACGAGTCAGGCTGCTCTCGACACCACGATGGATGCCGTGCGCCGGGCCTTTGAGAGCGGCGTAGAACTCACCTGCGACATCAACTACCGCGCCAACCTGTGGAAATATCCGGGCGCCAACGCCCGCAAAGCCCTCGACGAACTCATGCAGTACAGCTCGTTTATCTTTGGCGATCAGAACGAGTGGTACGTAGCCAGCGGCCTCGATCCCATTCCTTTCACTGCTTTGGATGAGAGCTATCAGTTTGACCTGGACGCTTACCGTCGCTATTTCGACAGGCTCCACAAGATGTTCCCGCGGGCTGAGCGCATGCTCATGGCGCACCGCAACCAACTATCGTTCCAGCATCATGTCAATGCCGGCGTGCTGTGGGCTAACGGCGAAATATACACCTCGCGCATCTACGACATCCGGCCCATCGTAGATCAGATGGGCGTGGGCGACGCATGGGTTGCCGCGTTTATCCATGCGCGTCACCAATGGCCTGACGACGACCGCCACTGTCTGGAGTTCTCCACGGCTGCCGCGTCGCTGAAAAATACTGTTTCCGGTGATCAGAACTTAGTGAGTGAGCAGGAGATTCTCGCAGCAATGCAAGGAGGCAACGGCCGCATCGACCGCTAAGAAAGGCCTTTGAAAACGTCAAAATGCTGGAACAGAATGATCCTCCCTGTATCCTTGCACATATTGATACTGTCTTAGGATAAGAGAGGCTGAACTGTTGCGTCCACTCCTGACTTGGATAACATCTTACAAAAAGTAAAAAAACTTGTCAATAGAAACTATCGAAATAGAAAGCAAAAATAGGAACTGATGACAGAAAATGACGAAAAAAGGTGCTGAAGAACCGACCTGACCGTATCATCTCGCCGAGATGTGTCGCTCATCTCGGCGAGATTGCTCAGTCATCTCGGCGAGATTGCTCAGTCATCTCGGCGAGATGACATGGCAAAAGTTCGTTTTTTAAGCGTCAAGAAAAGGTTTGCAAAATAGAGATTTTTATAGCATCCTAACTATCAATCATTTACTATTTTTCCTCAAAATTCCGTTCTTTCAGAGCAATTATAGCATTGCTTCCTAAAAATCGATTCTCAGCGAGGGTTAGAGATAAAAAATGTTGATATCATACAATGGATATCTCGTTCACTCCTACAATCATTTATCAATTTGGAAACCGGGAAATCCCGAAAAAGATCGTATGCGACGACCGTCCTGCTTTTCCCTGTCTATCTTGCTTATATGTTTAAGCATGACGATCATCCCGCTTTCCGTGACGGCCGCTTTTGTCTATTGGCTAAACCGTGACGACAATTCTGCATATCCGTGACGACCGCTCTGCTTGATTGCTCCGGTCGTCACGCATCGTTTACTCTGTCATTTTTCTCTGTCAGACAACGTTCATTACGGTCTGCTTTCCCCCTCGACATATTCCTCAAGCAACAGATGCTCGCCGTCGAAGACTGCATAGGTGAACTGCGAGATCCAATCGCCGAGAATCAGCATTCGTGCCTTGCGGTTGAGCGTCAGCTCCAGTTCTATATGGCGATGACCATAGATAAAATAGTCGATGTAGGGATGCGTCTTCATATACTCCTTTGTCCACAACACCAGATACTCTTTGTCCTCACCCATATAGGGAGACTCCTTTCCGTCGGCGCGTTTCAGACGACTGTGCTTAGCCCAGTTGAGACCCAACTGCATGCCCCACCAGGGATGGAAGAAGTTGAGCAGACGCTGACAACCGCGGTTGTGGAAGATCTTGCGCAGGAGTTTGAACTTGTTGTCAGGGTCACCCAAGCCGTCGCCATGCGCCAGATAGAACTCCTTGCCGTAGATTTCCGTCGTCAGCGGATTGCGGTGAAGGATCACGCCACACTCCTCTTCAAGATAGCCATACGTCCATATATCATGATTGCCGGTGAAGAAATGCACTTCCACGCCCATGTCGGTCAACTCCGAGATCTTGCCTAAGAAACGCGTAAAGCCCTTCGGCACCACATATTTATACTCGTTCCAAAAGTCAAACATGTCGCCGAGCAGATACACGGCAGCCGCCTTGTCCTTGATGCTGTCAAGGAAACGCACCAAGCGTCGCTCTTGGGTACGGCGGTGAGGAATAGCCAGCGACCCCAAGTGCGCGTCGGACAAAAAGTATATGTTCTTTCTCATAGCTGTCAAAGATTTGTTAGACATTCAATTTCCTTCTTCACTCAACATTCAACATTGTGTTCATTCAACACTCAACATTGAACCTTCAGCATAGCCTTAGTCCAGTCCCAACTCCACCTTTGCTTCTTCGCTCATCATGCTCTGATCCCAGGCAGGCTCAAAGACCAGGTTGACATTGGCGGCTTTCACACCCTCAACGCTCTCTACTTTTGTGCGGACGTCCTCAAGAATGAAGTCTGCGGCGGGGCAGGATGGAGCCGTGAAAGTCATGTCCATGTCGACAGTGCCGTCGTCTTTCACGTCTATCTTATAAATCATGCCAAGGTTCCAAATGTCTACCGGAATCTCAGGATCGTACACTGTTTTCAGCACATCCACGATGCGCTCCTCTATCTTTGTCTTTTCTTCTTGTTTCATCTTCCGAACGATTATATTATATAATGTGTATAGTTGATGTTGCGAATTTAATAAAAAGTTTCCAATCTGCCAAAGAAAAGCAAGCTTTAGCGCTAAAATCTTAATAAACATCTCAACTCTGTACTATCAAGAAGCCTGCACACTGCCATGCTCCCAAACGCTTGGTGAAATGATAATAATGGATAAATATAAGTAAACGCATACATCTTCTGCATCAAAATATCATTGTTTTTAATAGAAAAGTAAGATATTATTTGGTTTATACGATTATTTTGCGTATTTTTGCAACCATAAAAGAATAAATATCCAATATATGAAGACAAAAGACCGACGGCTCGAAGCTATCAAGCTGATCATCTCCAGTAAGGAGATAGGCAGCCAGGAAGAATTGCTGGATGAACTAAAGGAAGAAGGCTTTCTGCTCACCCAAGCCACACTGAGCCGTGACCTCAAGCAGCTGAAAGTCGCCAAGGCTGCCAGCATGAACGGACATTACGTCTATGTGCTGCCCAACGAAACGATGTACAAGCGCGTGCACAAACCGCTGCCTGCCAGAGAAATGATGGGAGCCTCCGGCTTTCAATCGATACGCTTCTCACGCAACATTGGTGTCATCCGCACCCGACCGGGATATGCCAGCTCCATTGCATATAACATCGACAACAGCGACATCCCTGAGATACTGGGCACCATCGCCGGTGACGACACCATCATCATCGTCCTCAAAGAGGGTACGGACAGAAAAGCCATTTCAGAATGCCTCAACGACATCATGCTGGAATAAACATTCGGATAAGACAAGATTATAGATAACAACACCATGGAAGAAATCAAAGTAATGGTGGCCGACGAAAGTCATATCAAATATGTCGACACCATACTGAAAACCATCGCCGACGCAGCAAAGGTCCGCGGCACCGGCATCGCCAAGCGCTCGCCGGAGTACGTGGC